>JBCCHF010000018.1:0-116892 GCA_039028895.1 Bacteroidota bacterium
CAAACTATTAATCTATTAACACCCCTAAATTTTAAGAAAATGAAAAAGCAGATTTTGTTAGTATTCAAACAGCCCTATTCAAGAGAAATGTCAGACAAAGGATTATTCAACACCTTGAAGAAACGCCGTAAGATTTCTCGTCGCTAGACAACAAACTATTAATCTATTAACACCCCTAAATTTTAAGAAAATGAAAAAGCAGATTTTGTTAGTATTCAAACAGCCCTATTCAAGAGAAATGTCAGACAAAGGATTATTCAACACCTTGAAAAAACGCCGTAAAATTTCCCGTCGCTAAGTGCGGAGCACCTTAAAAGGCTCCACACTCAGCGAGCAGGGAAAACAGCCCAATAATTTTTTACTCAGCTTTGACGACCTTGATTATGCCTTTCTCATTTTGAGAAGTTTTCAAATCAACAAAATACACGCCCGCGGCCCAGTTACTTCCAGTCGCATCAAAATAGAAGTTATTATTGCCCGGAATTAACGTGACATCTCTTTTTTCTACCAATCTTCCCAGGATGTCAAATACACTCAATACAGCTGTCCTTTCAACTTCAGAAGTGATGTTTACAGTGAAGTTTTCATAGAATGGGTTCGGCATCGCACCAAGCGAGAATTCAAATTCAAATTTGACAACCCTTATCGGCGACCATGTAAATGAGCCATTGTTGTCGACAATGCGGAGACGGTAAAAGTTGTCTCCCAAAACAGGTGTATCGTGTACAAAACTATAGTTTTGTGGTATTAACGTTGTTCCTGCTCCTTCAACCTGACCAATTTCTACAAAGTCGACACCGTCTTTACTATGCTCGATAGCAAAAAAGTCATTATTGATCTCGGTTTCGGTTCTCCATTTTAAGAGCGAAGTTCTGTCGTTAAAGGCTTCTGCCGTGAAATCAAGTAACTCTACTGGTAAAGGTGCACCTGTTGGAATTACCCTGACACCCAAGGCTCCACCTGAGAACGAAGGCGCCGTTAATTCCACATAGTGAATACCGTTCAGACCGACTGTACCGTAGGTGGCATTTGCAAATGTGTTTAACTGTGCTTGGGTACCATCATACTCTCCTTGAATGTACATTGACCCGTCTTCACTCTTAAACCATTCTACTTCATCGATTGCATATTGGCATGCTGCAAAATTCAAGACAAAATCATTAGCCAGATCTTGTAAGTCAGTGGCTTCAATGGTAGGGTAATAAAACCTTACGCGAGCACCTCCTGGGCCAATTGTTCCTCCGTTGAGCTGGACGTCCCATGATCTTTCCAGTTCGAAATACTGGTCAGGAGCCAATGGGCCCGGATCACAATTTGCCGGATCAGCCGTATTTTGAGTAGGGCCGCCAACATGTTCGATCGTAACAACTGGTGACATACCTGGAGAAGGTTCGACATTGCTTATCGAAAACCTTAACCGAGTAGGTTGGCTTGAATTATATAAATGGAAAAAATTGTCAGTAGGGTCAATGTAGCAATAGCTGTCCAGTATTGTTGTTGTGTTGTTAGCCGTGTAACCCAGATTGGCAAATGGTGAACAACAAGGCCTTACAATCACGTCAATTGGAGTTCTTGTTGTGATACATCCATCGCCAAGATCAGTTAATGAAACAGCGTCAATATACCATCCATCATCAACAAAGCTTGCATCTGTAGTGTACAAGAATCCCACCTCTACAATATTGGCTCCCATAGTAGGAATATCACCTGAAGATGTAATATAGCCTCCCGAATCACCGGCATAAACAGTGGTATCCGGTGAGAAACCGCAACCACCAAGTATGGGATCGTTATACATGAAATCAAAAACATTGTAGGTGTTAGTAGTGGGTATAAACATTTGCCATGGACCATTATTAAGCCTGTAAACCGCATATCCGTGATCACAGCAGGTCTCCGTATTATATCGATGATCAAAAGAGAAATTCACACTGGTCGTACCTGAAGCATCAATTGGTCCGGAACGTACAAGTTGACTGGTATTTCCTCCTGTAGGGTTTGTGGCAAACAATGCACCCGAACCACTATCAGAATCCCATACCCAGTTTTGGGACAACCCACAACCAGATGATGCTAACCATCCTTCAAGATCACTGTCAAATGTCCAGCTTTTCTCAAAAGGATCAACTTCCTGAACATAGTACGTGGTATTCATTGCCGGTGTTGGTTGATAATTTTGTCCGGTAAACAAAAGATTTCCACCAACCTGTGCATCATACCACTCAAACTCCACAGAACCTTGTGTTGTATTTGAAATAGCGAACAGATTTGCAGCATCACCTTCGCAAATCGGCTGAGTATTGACAGTCGGACCCGGTAAAACAATTGGATCAATCTGTACCTCCGCTCTTGTACTATTGCACAATTGTGCACCTATAGCATCGACTTCAAAATTCTCGATAGCCCAAACGTCAAAGTCTAACCCCGAGTTTGTAAGTTGCCTTAATCGGAATATGGTATTTGTGGACTCTGCACCTTCCGGAATGGCTTCAACGACCTGGGTAAATGTCGGAAATGCATCCTGATCATAAGTGCTGATTATTGTGTAAGGTCCCCCAATGCTGTATTCCAACACAACATTTTCTCCTGGCTCTGCAGCTTCACAACCTGCAGTAGCTTCATTACTGATCAACAAATTGAATGATATCGTGCCTCCTGAACCAACATTTAATTGGTTTGTAGCAGCTAGCCTTGAACCAGACCCATTAAATCTGAGCGCATTACCACTAACACTTCCACAAATAACATCTGATTGTCCGGCTTGTACCGAACCCCAAATCGAAGGGTCAGGGCCATCGTCGAAATCATCAAAGAGATTAAATGGTATGCCCTCAATCACTTCCTGAACAAAGTAACTGGTTGGTCCGATAACCGGAGGCGTTTCAAATGTATTACCAATGTGCATCAAGTTACCACCTATAGCCTGGTCATACCATTCAAAAACCGGGTTGTTATTGCCGCTGGTGGCAGTGGCAAATAAGCTGGCCATTCCGCCCTCACAAGGTGTAATAGCGGTGGCTACCGGGGCAGAAGGCGGGCCAACAGTCACGGTAACTGGACTTCTCGAACTCGTACATCCGTTCCCCAAACCAGTAATCTGGGCGGAATTGATATACCAGCCTTCATCAACAAATGAGGCGTCAGAGGTAAACAGGAAGGCAATTTCCAAATCCTGAACTCCGGATGTGTTGATTGCACCTGCAGAAGTTATGTATCCTCCGGAATCGCCAGCGAATACTGTAGTGTCTGGGGAGAAGCCACAACTACCCAAAATTGGATCATTGTACATAAAGTCAAATACATTATAATCATTGGTAGTCGGTTCAAAGATCTCCCAGGGACCATCATCAAGTCTGTAAATCACATATCCATGGTCGCAGCAGGTTTCTGTGTTATACCTGTGGCTGAAGGAAAAGTTTACACTCGGTGCCCCACCAACAGAGATGATCGGTGACGACAACAGCATAGATGAATTGCCTCCTGTCGGATTGGTGGCAAAAACAGCTCCTACTCCGCCATCGGAATTCCATTCCCAATTGAACGGTAAGCCACATTCTGCAGTAGCAGTCCAATCATCAAGTCCACTTGTGAAAAACCATGCCCTATTACCTTGGTTGTTTTCCTGAAGCCAGTAAGTTGTTGTAGTTGCCGGACTAGGATTGAATTCATCACCAACTCCAAGCAGTGTTCCACCGGCTGGTGATGTGTACCACTCAAAGAATGGATTACTATAACCCGAGTTTGAAGATGCCGATAACACAGCAGTTTCACCTGAGCATATATCATCGCCAGTTCCTGAAGGTGCTGCGAGCGTTTCTACAGATGCCATTACCTGTGTCCTCGAACTATTACAGTTATTGGAACTTAAGCCATTAATTGAGAAATTGTCAATTGCCCATACATCAAAGTTAAGCCCGCTGTTAGATAACTGTCTTAATCGGAAAATGGTGTTTGAAGTCTGTGCTCCCACCGGGATCTGCTCAACGATATTGGTGAAATCCGGATAACTAGCTTCATTATAAGTTGATATTATTGTGTACGGTCCGCCAATGCTGTATTCCAATACCACGTCTTCTCCAGGTTCGGCTGTTTCACAGCCAACAGTCAATTCTCCGCTGATCTTAAGGTCAAATTCAATAGAGCCGCCTCCAGAAACATCGACGATATTTGTTCGTGCAGAGCGAGTGCCAGCATTGAAAAATCTTAAAGCATCTCCTGCTACCGACCCGCAGATCTGGTCGCTGGTTCCTCCTTGGACTAACCCCCATACTCCTGGATCAAACCCACCTTCAAAATCATCAAAAATGTTGAGTGGAGCTTGTGATACTTCCTGCACCCAATAAGATTGATTACTGTTAATTGGAGGTGTTAAAAATGGGGAACCAACGTATAAAAGATTGCCTCCTACAGCAGCATCATACCATTCAAATGTGGTGTTTAAGACATTGCTGTTTGAAGAAGCTTCCAGCAAAGCAGATCCTCCTATGCAAGCGGTCCCCGGTGTACCTGATGGCGCTGCCAGGGTATTGACATTGACCGTTACCGGAATACGTGGAGAAGAACAACCTGAATAGATATTGTTGACAACAAATTGATCGATATACCATCCATCATCTACGAAAGAAGGATCAGAAGTGTATAGGAACCCAAATTCTACAGTAGAAAATCCGGATACAAAAAGTAATCCCCCAGATGTAATATATCCACCAGAATCACCAGCATACACGTTGATATCAGGTGAAAAACCACAGCCTCCCAGGATTGGGTCATTGTACATGAAGTCAAATACATTATAGCCATTTGAGTTCGGGGTAAGCTGAAACCATGGCCCACCATCTCTTCTGGCGACTAAATAACCATGGTCGCAACAGGTTTCAGTATTGTAGCGATGTGTGAAATTATAGGATATAGTGAATTGGCCGTTAAGCGGGATAACTGGAGATTGTAAAAACATACTTGAATTGCCAGCGCCTTCCTGCTGGGCAAACATTGCTGTCCTGTCCTGATCAGTTACATTTTCCCAGTTGGAGGTTAAACCACATTCCGCAATAGTTGTCCAACCATCAGTGCTGCCATCGAAATCGTAAATCAGGTTCCCTGAAGACGTTTCCTCAACATAATAAGTTGTTGTACTTATCGGTGAAATAGTATACGGATTGCCCGTAAATAATAAATTCCCACCAGCAGGAGCATCGTACCAGGTAAATACTGAATTTTCATCGGGCAATTCTGCTACCGACTCTGCAGTAAGCATTCCGGTTAAACCGGGACAAAGCTCAGGTGCATCCACCATAGGCGGATCAATCGACCCAGAAGTTGATAGGGTGGCCGGAGAAGTATTGCTGGAGCAAGTCGTAATGATATCCTCTAGTCTTACTTCGCTGATAAACCATCCTTCATCTACAAAAGAAGCATCACTGGAATAGAAAAACTGTAGTTGAATGAAATTGGCATTGGATACATCAATTTCACCTGAAGACTCAATATATCCGTTAGAATCTCCAGCAAAAACGGTAGTATCGGGAGAGAATCCGCAGCCACCAAAATTGGGATCATTATACATGAAATCAAATATGTTATAGTCATTGATTTCAGGTTCAAAAAACTGCCATGGACCACCATCTAGCCTATACGTAACATAACCATGGTCGCAGCAAGCTTCTGTATTATATCTGTGTACAAATGACAGGTTAATTAAGCCATTGTCCTGACCAACATTTATTGCGGGTGAACGCAAACTCATTGAACTATTTCCAGAACCAATTTGCTGAGCAAAAAATGCATCATCCTCTCCGTCCTGGACTAATGCCCAGTTTGAGGTCAACCCGCATTGTGCAAGGGTTATCCACCCCTGTTGGCCATTTGAGAAATCCCAGATCTTATTACCACTGATGACTTCTCTTGCATAATAGGTAGTGTTATTTATAGGTGGGGCAATTGGAGAGTAATCTGATCCGGTGAATAATAAATTACCACCAGAAGCAGCATTATACCACTCGAAAAGCGGATCTACTGTCCCTGAATTTGTTGATGCGGTTAGGGTTCCAACCTGAGGCGGACAAATTTCAACATCCGTAGTTGAAGGGGCGACTAAAGTTGGGAAATTAACATTGACGGGCGTCCTTGGACTCACACAATCAGGTAAAGCAATACCATCCAGTGTAACATCATTGATATACCATCCTTCATCTACGAATGAAGCGTCACTGGAAAAGAAAAAGATGATTTCCAATTGACTGCCTCCAGTAACATCAAGATTACCGGAAGACGTAAAATAGCCCCCGGAGTCTCCTGCAAAAGTCAACGTATCGGGAGAAAACCCGCAATTACCAAAGAATGGGTCGTTATACATGAAATCATAGACATTATAAGGGCCTGTGGTGGGCTCAAAATACGCCCAATCACCTCCGTCAATCCTGTAGACCACATATCCGTGATCACAGCAGGTCTCTGTATTATATCTATGATTAAATGACAGGTTCAGTATTTCGGAGTTTTCGATCTGGATAACTGGTGAACGGAGTTCCATCGAAGAGTTGCCACTGTTTGTCTGCTGAGCAAAAATAGCGCCTTCTCCACCATCATCCACCCATTCCCATTCGCTGGGGAGATCACACTGAGAACCGACACTCCAGCCCTCGAGGTCGTTATCAAATGTCCATGATTGAGAACCTGACGATAACTCTTCGACGTAAACTGTTGTGGGACTCAAGGGATCAAAAATGTACGTATCTCCTGTGAATATTGGAGAACCACCAGCGGGTGAATTAAACCAGTTGAAAACAGGTTCGGGATTGGCAGAGTTTGATGTTGCTTCCAGGGTTGCCGAAAAACCAGAACAAATGTCAAGATCTGTTGATGAAGGTGCTGGTGGAGCGTCTTCAACATATATGGTTGCAGGAACACGGGCACTAGGACAATTGGATGTGCTCACAATTCTGACCTGGTCGATATACCATCCGTCATCCACAAAAGATGGATCTGAAGTAAACAGGAAGCCAACTTGTAATCCATTAATACCGTTTACATCAATGTTACCTGATGAAGTGATATAACCGCCAGAATCTCCTGCAAAAGTCAAGGTGTCAGGAGAAAATCCACATCCGCCAAGTATAGGATCATTATACATGAAATCATAGATATTATATTCGCCGGCATCAGGCTCAAAATATTGCCATGGGCCGCCATTTAATCGGTATACCACGTATCCATGGTCGCAACAGGTTTCTGTGTTAAAACGGTGTTTGAAAGTGAGATTTACTTCATCAATATTGGAAACATTCACTCCTGGGGAAATAGCTAACATACTTGAGCTGCCTCCTGTCGGATTGGTAGCGTAAAGGGATCCATAGCCATTATCACTGTTCCAGTTCCAGTTAAATGGGAGTGAACACTGAGTAAGTAATGCCCAGCCATCCTGATCATTGTCAAATGTCCATTCTGTATCAACTTGTGCTCCTCCAGGATTTTCTTCAACCCAATAGGTTGTGGTGGCTAGAGGACTTGCTGTAAATGTCGAACCGCTATTTATCGAATTTCCACCTGTTGGCGTATTGAACCAATCGAAGGTTGGGGAAGGATTGGATGAGTTTGAAACAACTGATAGTGTAGCAGGTGCACCATCGCAGGAAGTAGCATCATCGGTTAATGGTGATGGTTGGTTTGGAAATACATTAGCTGAAACTACCGTTCGAGGACTTTCGCAATTAACATCCATATTTACTTCCCTGATGTACCAGCCTTCATCACCAAATGATGGATCGGTTGTAAAGAGAAACCCAACTTCCAGTGTGTTGGCATTGAGAACTTCGATCTGCCCTGAGCTGGTTTGGTAACCTCCATTATCACCAGCAAAAACATCCATATCAGGAGAATTACCACAGGCTCCGGAAATCGGGTCATTATACATGAAGTCAAATACGTTGTATGTGCCGACTGTTGGGGTAAATACCTGCCAGCCGCCACCATCCAGTCTGTAAACTACATAACCGTGATCACAGCAGATTTCAGTATTAAAACGGTGTTCAAAATTAAGGTCAACAAAAGAAGCTCCACCGACATCTATAAGCGGTGATTGCAGAAATTGACTTGAGTTGCCTGCAATATCGACTGCGAATGCAGCGCCGTTTCCACCATCAAATGACCAACTCCATGAATTTGCAGTTAATCCACATTCTTCGATAGCGGTCCATCCATCCAGACTACTGGAAAAATTCCAGTCATAATTGACAGTATTGGAAACAGCAGCATAATATGTTGTTGTTTCGTCTAGTTCTGGAGTGCCAAGCGAAGAGCCAATAACCAAAGGTGCCAGCGCGGTAGGAGAATCAAACCAGTTGATCTGCCCACCAGAACCAGATGCAGTTAAAATGGCACTGCCCGTTCCACAAATATCTACGTCTGCGGCAGTTGGAGCATCAAGCAAACATTGATTCGATGAAACCCTGATATCGTCGAAAAAGAATCCATCATTGCCTCCATCGAAAAAGAAGTTGTCAAACTGTTGAAATTTTATGACAAACGTGTTAGTAAGACTAAGCCCATTTGAGGTGGCGAGTTCACTAATATCGAGCACAGTTTTTCGCCATTCAAGATCTGTTTCAGCTGAGCCAACAAAATCCAGAACTTTTTGAAATGTATTACCTCCGTCATCTGAAAAGTAAATTCCATCTTGAGCGTGCGTTTCATCGTTCCATTCCGTCCACCAAAATTCGAGTATGACGTCTTCCTCTCCCATGAGATTTATTCTGAGCCATGCTTCATTAGTCGAGAATACATTGCCTGGAGCCTGTGTGTCCAGTCCAAGGCACCAATTGCCAGAGACTGCATCTGTAGCAGCAAAAGCACCATTATTCCAGGTTTGCACGCGTCCAAGTGCATCTGACGTTTGGGTGGTCCAGAAAATGTCAAGAGTACCAGACTCAAAACTAGTTTGATAGGGGAGTGTAGCAAATTGTGCCTTTGCGACTGACATTGTCAGACATATTGCCAGGGTACAAATAAGAAAATTGTAAATGAATTTTTTCATTTGGGGCTGTAGTTGTTAATTAAATAATTAGAATAATAATAACGGAAGGATTGAAAAACCCAAGGATATTAGGTTTTGGAAACCATAATCCATTTGATTTGATCACAATGTCAGGACAATTTGGACTATAGTCAAGCCAAAAAAAGCCATAAAATCATTTTTGAACGACTATTTTTTGACGATAAAATGTTGTATAACAGTTTTTTATCCTAAAAAAAAGTTAGGTTTTGATTTATGGGATACACCTATAAAAAAAGGGCAACGTATCACTACGTTGCCCTTAAATATTTTGACTTCCGGAATATTCCGGGTGAGGCTTTCGATTAGAAGATATATCTCAACCCAAGTCTTAGCTGCCAACGAGATAGCAGACTGAAGTCATCAGTGAATGAATTTGTTAGTGCTGTGTCGAAGCTGTAGGTTGGTACGCCGTTACCATCAACTGAAACACCAATAGGTTGTGTGTTGGTTGGATTTTGACGGACACCAAGGCTTGAACTTAGCAAGTTTCCAAAGTTCAGAATATCTGCACTGATTTGGATAGTCTGGGTTTTGTTTCCAACATCAAAGTTGAAATCCTGAAGGATTCTTAAATCCCAGTTACCGTACCATGGGCTGAGAATGCTATACTTTTCAGCATAAAGTCCGCGACGTTGGCTGAGGTAAGCATCTTGCTCAATAAATGCATTCAGAGCAGCACGTTGTGCATTTGCTTCGTCAGCGGTGCCTGAAAATTGCATATTTCCTAGATCAGTAGTTGTAGGAATATAAATCAGGTCATTCAAGCCTGATCCGTCATTATTGATGTCACCGGAGTATGTGTAGCTAAAACGACCACCTCTTGCATATTCGAAGAACATAGAGATCGTAGTTCCCATTTTGTCGTTAGCATATCCAAAACGCTTGTAAAAAGCACCGATGAAGCGGTGACGGTTACCGTATAGAGAAGGAGAAGCAACTGCCTCGTTTACGTGACCAAAAGCCGGGTTACGATCATAAGCATCTGAAGAGATTTCAGCTTCGATAGAACTGGCATCGCGTGAAGCAAGGAAATTGTACGCCAACATTGCATACATACCATTATCCCAGGTTTTCTGTCCCTGTAGTATGATATTTACTTGTGATCCTACATCTGTATTTGTAAAAACATAAGCGTTGGTAGCTCCACCAAAAACTAATGTTCTGTCACTTGCATTTGAATAAATTGGACGATTATCAACACCTACGAGTGTTCCTGAAGGAGGTGTTAAACCATAATTGCGGACCATCATACCATTTACATCTCGTGTGTAAATGAAATCTGATGAAACTGTCCAGCCATTACCCATTTTCTGGTCCCAGCCAACATTGGTTCTCCATGCCTGTGGGAATTTGAAATCACGATCGGTAATATTATAGAAGAACCAGTTAGGGTTAGCTACCTGGTTGCCAATCCAAACAAAAGGAAGACGACCTGAGAATAGTCCTGATCCACCTCTTAGCTGAGTTGCACCATCACCATTCACATCCCAGTTGAAACCAACTCTAGGGGAAATAAGTGGTGTTTGCTTAGGCAGAACAGTATGATCAAACATGACAGGGGTCCCATCTGTGTCATACCATTGAATGGTTGGATCGTAACAACAGTTACGGTCAATATTTTCCTGGATTTTGGTAGGCGTATCAAAGTAAAGTGGTAGATCCATTCTCACACCGTAGGTGATGGTAAGGTCATCATTTACATCCCATGCATCCTGGAGGTAAGCAGCCCACTGACCAACGTTGGTCTCAGCAAGTGCCCAGCTATCATTAGCATTATTGGTTTCGAAAGTAGATTGTGCCGCTGCAACATCTGCATCAAAACCACCTGAGTTAACCAGGTCAAGAAATTCTTGAACAGAACCGAAGCCAGGTCCGAATGAACCACCATAAGCGTCAAGGTTAAAAGAGTTGTCAAACTCAAAGCGCTCAATCGAAGTACCAATGGTCACAGTATGTGAGCCAGCATAAATATTGAAGTTGTTGGTAGCCTGTAATACGTATTGGTCAAGACGGTTGTTAATTGAGAATGGTTCATGACCGGCAACAATATAACGGATTCCGTCACGGTTAATATTAACTACAGGGAATGGTGTTGAAAAAGGATCCCTTGAATCAAGGAAAGCGGTGTACCCAACCTGCAAGTTATTCGAGAATTTGTTTCCAAAAATTGAGTTCAACTCAAGAATACCTGAGTGGATAACATTATTAATGGTATAACCTGAATTTTCAAATTGGAGTGTTGTGGCATCAGGACCACGACGTCCAAGAGCTGATGGGTGAGCAGGCTTGTCTTTGAAAGCATCCAAAAAGTTGTACGTCGCTGTAAGCTTGTGATTATTGCTAAGATTAAAGTCCAACTTAACAATACCTTTTAGACTTTCAGTTTGGTGCTTATAGTTTTCATAAGCGCCGGTATCGTAACCAAAACGTGACATCAAAGCCGATGAAATAGCATCAAGGTCAGAAGCAAGAACACGTGATTCGTTAACTGCATCAATGTTATCGCGATTAGCAATAAAGTTTGAGCCAAGGTCTTCACGACGATCGATCTCCGCATTAATGAAGAAAAATACTTTGTCTTTCACAATGGGGCCTCCTAAACTGAAACCAGCCTGGTACTGAGTAAGATCACCTACAAAAAGATCAGTATCTCTAACCTTTTTACCAGTAAGATCCTGGTTACGCCAGAAACCGAAGACAGTACCACTGAATTCATTGGTTCCTGATTTGGTTACAGCATTTACAGCAGCACCGGTGAATCCAGCCTGGGTAACATCGTAAGGAGCAAGTGATACCTGGATTTGGTCAATCGCATCAAGAGATACAGGGCTTGATTCAGTCTGACCGCCAGGAGTCGCTGCATCAAGACCGAATGGGTTATTAAAAATTGATCCATCCAGCGAAAAGTTGTTAAACTGGTCATTTCTACCACCAAAAGAATTGCCACTTGCAGATGGTGACAAACGGTAGTAGTCAGAAGCAGATCTCGAAATAGTAGGCAGGTTAGTGATTTGTTCGCTACCAATGTTTGTAGCAGCACCAGTCCGCTCAGAATTGAGGATAGGATCTGCATTTGCGATAACAACAGCTTCAGCAGTTGTTACTGCCTCACTTTCCAATGAAAAATCAAGATTGAGTTTCTGACCAATCGCAAGATTGATGTTGTCAAAAGATTGTGGCTTATACCCAACATAGTCAGCTGACATAGTGTAAGGACCACCAATCCTCAAGTTTGGTAACGTGTAACCACCATCTTCACGAGTTGACACTCCGTACAAAGTACCAGAGGGCTCATGCTTAGCAACAACATTAGCTGCTACTAGTGGTTCACCGTTTGAATCTGTGACAGTACCGCTAAGCGTAGCAGTGGTCACCTGGGCATAAAGCCCTGAGGAGCAGCACAGAAATCCAAAAACAAGGAGTATTGAAAGTAGACGGAAACGAATCATAGAAAACGTTTTTGGTGATTAGAAAAAGGGAAAAATTTTAATTGTTTTGTAAACTAATAAAGAACTTGAAGTAAATATAAACCTAAATTTAAAAATGGATTACTTTTAGGCCATAATTCTATTAGAATGAGAAGAGATAAAATCCTTATCACAGGGGCCAATGGCCAGATTGGGACCGTTTTAACCAAATCTTTAAGGGAAATTTATGGAAATGACAATGTGATTGCTACTGACATTAAGCGACCGGCGCAAGATAATCACCCTTTCTATATGTTGGACATACTGAATGTCCAGCGCCTATATGAAATGATTGAAGATCATAAGATCACACAGGTCTACCACCTGGCCGCAATTTTATCAGCAAGCGGAGAATGGAATCCACAAAAAACCTGGAATGTCAATATGAGCGGCTTGTTAACCGTTCTTGAAATGGCTCGTCAGAAAAATATCCACAAAGTCTTTTTCCCCTCTACCATTGCTGTGTTCGGCAAAACCACACCTCGGATCAATACTGCTCAACACGTTCCAATGATGCCAGAAACTGTGTATGGAATTAGCAAGACAACCGGTGAACTTTGGTGCAATTATTATTTCAATAAATACGGACTGGATGTGAGATCTGTCCGTTACCCTGGCATTATTGGCTATCAATCATTGCCACATGGAGGGACTACAGATTATGCAGTCGAAATTTTCCATAAAGCACTTGAAAATAAAAGTTACGCGTGTTTCCTAGAATCGAAGACCCGGTTACCCATGCTATACATGCCAGATGCAATCAGGGGAACTGTAGAGTTGATGGAGGCAAATACTGAAAAAATCTCTGTCAGAACTTCCTATAACCTTGCCGGAATGAGTTTCAGTCCGGAAGAGATTTCCGACGAGATCAAAAACCATATTCCCGAATTTAAAATTTCTTATAAACCTGACTTTCGCCAGGAAATTGCTGCTTCCTGGACTGAAAGTATTGATGATTCAGCAGCGCGAAACGATTGGAACTGGATGCCTGAATATGATTTACAAGGCATGACAAAAGATATGATCGAAAAACTATCAAAAAGCAATTAATCATGTTTGATTCAACAAGACCCCAACTTCAAAAAGAACTTGATGAGATCCGCCAAGCCGGACTGTATAAGGAAGAACGCATAATCACTACTCCCCAGGCAGCGGAAATCATGACAACCAAAGGGGAGGAGGTCCTGAATTTTTGTGCTAACAACTATCTTGGACTTTCTTCGCATCCGAACGTCATTGAGGCGGGTATCGAGGCCATCAAAACCCACGGCTTTGGCATGTCGTCTGTACGATTTATCTGTGGCACACAGGATATCCACAAAGAACTGGAACAAAAGATCGCTGATTTTGTAGGTACAGAAGATGCGATTCTATACGCTGCTGCATTCGATGCAAATGGCGGATTGTTCGAACCACTTTTGACAAAAGAGGATGCGATCATTTCCGACACGCTGAACCATGCTTCCATTATTGATGGAATCAGGCTTTGCAAAGCTGAACGCCACAGGTACAAAACCAATGACATGACTGACCTCGAGGAAAAGCTCAAAGCTACTCAAGGTGCAAGACGCCGGATGATCGCTACAGATGGCGTCTTCTCAATGGATGGAACGATTGCCCAGATTGACAAGATCTGTGACCTGGCCGACAAATACGATGCAATGGTAATGGTCGATGATTGTCATGCTACAGGATTTGTTGGCAAGACCGGCAGGGGGTCAGCCGAACACTGTGATGCATTTGGAAGACCGGATATTATCACGGGTACTTTCGGAAAGGCCTTAGGCGGTGCATCTGGAGGTTTTACGGCAGCCAAGAAAGAAATCGTTGAAATGCTTCGTCAAAGATCAAGACCTTACCTGTTTTCAAATACATTAGCACCTTCGATAGTCGGAGCATCTATTAAGGTACTCGATGTGTTGTCATCGTCTACTGCTTTGCGCGATAAGTTGGAAGACAATACTCAATTTTTCCGAAAGGAAATGACGGCAGCAGGATTTGATATTCTTACGGGAACGCATCCAATTGTACCGATCATGCTTTATGATGCAAAATTGGCCCAGGACTTTGCTAATCAACTACTTGCAGAAGGGATATACGTAATTGGGTTTTTCTATCCGGTTGTACCCAAAGGACAAGCGAGGATCCGAGTACAGCTGTCCGCCGGACATGAGCGCGAACATCTCGAAAAAGCAGTTGCAGCATTCACAAAAGTTGGAAAATCATTAGGAGTGATCAGCTAATCTTATTCGGCGCGTAGTGCAATTACAGGATTAACCCTGGCAGCTCGTTTGCCTGGGAAAAAGCCTGCCATCAAGCCCGCCAGCAAAATGACGATTAAAGCGGAGGCGATGGTTGACGGATCGATTTCAGGATTAGCAAAAAATTCTGACTCAAGGCCAAAGTTGGTGGTGAGATAGTTGATACCTTCAACGACTATAATTCCACATCCCAACCCGATAAAGCCTGCTAATGCGGTTAGGAAAAGGGATTCCTGAAGAATCATACTGATGATCGAAAATGGTGTTGCGCCCATCGCTTTTCGCACGCCAATTTCACGCGTCCTTTCTTTGACGATAATCATCATTATATTGGCCACTCCAACCATTCCTGAAAAGATGGTTCCGATTGCCACTAACCAACTAAATCCACGAATACCAGTAAACAGGGTTTGGATTTCCTGGTATTCCCTTTCTACATTAGCCGAACCGAAGGCTCTAAGGTCGTTTGGCGCGACAGTATGCCTTTCTGCTAGCAGGGTTTTGACTTCCTTTTCGATCTTGGCGGATCTTACCCCATTTTTGGGAATGAGAGAAAACCAGCCTATCTGATTGGGTCGGTTGAAGGCTACTTGTAAGGTCGTCAATGGAATGTATAGAGTCTGTACATCTTCAATTCCTTCCTGACCTTTTACCTTGGAATTAAAAACTCCGATCACCTTAAAATGAATCCCTTTAATTTTTATGGCTTTACCTACTGGGTTTTCTCCATCAGGAAAAAGTACTTCTTTCACCCGGCTTCCAATTACTGCAACCTTGCGCTTATTTTCCATGTCGAGATCGTTCAGAAATCGGCCACTTTCGATAATCAAGGGTTTTACCTTTAAAAATTGCGGATAATCGCCATAAACTGTAAAATTGGCATTATTCTCCTCTCTGGTAATAGAAAAATTACCGGTCAACCGAATGCGTGCTGAAAGGATGTCAACATCAGGTACATTATTTCTGATAGCATAAGCATCATCATTGGTCAGTTGGATGAAACGTCCTGGCTGCAACCCTTTATAAGGCACGGATGTACGCTGACTCCAGACAAAAACGGCATTCTTCGTGATATCGAAACTACTGGTGACTCCATTCTCCAAACCACTCCCGGCTCCAAGGAGAATGACCAACATGAAAATTCCCCAAAACACACCAAACGCAGTTAGGGCCGCTCGCAATTTATTCTTGCGAATCGTCAAAAATATTTCCTGCCATTTATCAAGATCGAACATATTTTTGCTCCTTTTAGCCTTTATCAAATTGCAGATTGCCAACTAGATCCTCAAAGCCTCAATCGGATTTATCCCAGCCGCTCTTAACGCAGGGAAAAGACCAGCCAACAAACCACTGATGATCAGAATGACCATAGCCGAAATCGCTACAGTTAGATTGATCTCCGGATTTTCGAAATATTCAATGTTAGCATTGTTGACTTCCATAATTGTGCTCAGGCCTTCAAGTACTGCCATGCCGGCAATTAGACCAAAATACCCTGCTATTGAAGTAATGAAAATAGACTCTTTCAGGATCATGGAAATGATGGACCAGGGGGTTGCTCCCAATGCTTTTCTGATGCCAATTTCCTTTGTCCTGTCTTTTACTACAATTATCATGATATTGCTAACCCCAACAATACCGGCGATTAGCGTCCCTACACCCACGAGCCAGACAAATGCTTTTATTCCAAAAAATAAACCCATCACAGATCGGTAATTATCCTCTTGATTATGGGTCCAGAATGCCTGGTTATCGTCAGGGTGAACGATATGGCGCTGTTTGAGCAAGGTCAAAATCTGGTTTTCGAGATCTTTTCCTGAAACACCGGCCTTTGTGGTTACCGCAAATAGTTCTACGGAGTTGTCTGCATTGAATGACCGTTGAAAAGTGCTGAAAGGGATGTATATCCTTTCGGAAAAACGACCACCCCAACCTTCATCACGGAATAATCCGACTACCCTGAAGAATACTCCTTTGATATTGACGTATTCTCCAATGGGACTTTCGCCTTCATCAAATAAGAGTTCTGCCACGCGTTCACCTATTACACAGGTTTTACGGCCTTCCAGATTATCATTGATGTTGAGCTTTCTCCCAGCCAGGTATTCCTGGTAAATTTTGATATTGAAATAGTCTTCACCTGCCCCAAGGACCATGAACGGGCTTGATTTATTGCCTCTGACTATATTGAAATTGCCAACCAACCAGTTCTCCGGAGCCAGGAATTCAAAGCCTTCCACATTTTCCTCTACCATTTCAAGGTCTTCCTCAGTAAACTGGATACGACGACCAGGAGGCATACCTTTATAAGGCATCGATGTCCGAGCTGTAAAGAACCAGATACTATTAGTCGCATCCAGGATCATGCTTTTGGTTGCCCCATTTTGTAAACCCTGGCCTGCACCTAATAGCAAGACGAGCATGAAGATGCCCCAGAATACACCAAAAGCAGTGGCAAATGTGCGTAGCTTATTTTTTGAAATGGAAATGAAAATCTCCTGCCATTTGTCCAGGTCGAACATTACTATATCAGAGGTTTAAATCTTTTCTTAATTAATGCAAGTGAAGCAGGAAGAGAGGTGCATTTGCACAGAATATAGCTTTAATTTAAATACTTATTGTCAGAAAACCCATTCCTATAAGGAATAATAACGTTGCTTTAACTTTTCAAAGACAATAACGAACTCACCTTATATTCTTGCCAATCCAATCCTCTGTTTTCTCCTTGCTTTTGATGAGCACTACCGCATTTTGCCTGATGACATATTCGCTGAGTCCAAAGTGTGAACTGTTCCTTGTACTCCAGTCATAGGTATATCCAAGTCTTGTCCATGGGAAATCTTCTGTTGACGAAACGATATAATCGTAGACGGGTTGATATTCTGCCGGTGTACCGGAATAGGCACCTTGCGGATCGGTGAGATCGCATTCAAAATCGGTGATCTCCGGATCGGGGCACGGTCGGAAGAGGTCGTCCATTTTCACCCAAATTTCTATGAATTTTCTTGTGGTATCGCAATTTGGGGGTAATCCAAGTACTTGCTCCAACCTGAGAGCAAGGCGTTCTCCTTTCCATTTGTTTAGACCCAGTTGGCCAGACTTGTCCAACATCTGCGATTTTTTGGTAACCCATGTCAGGTATTTGGAGTCAAGTGTATCTAACTGTCCAACGGGCTGGTAATAATCTTCGGCAGCTTGTGCTGATTTCCAGGCTAGCATCTCCACATACCCTTCCGAATTGATGTCGGCCTTTGTGATATTGGCCAGGTTTTTATCAACTACTGATGCACCATTGTTTTCAACAATAGCCTGTGTCGATTCCTGGTATATGATCTTCTGCTTATTCAAAAAGCGGACAGACACTTTGGACAAATTACAGCTGCCAAGAAGTAGGATGAGCGCAAAGAGTAATAATTGTTTCATGGGGCAAGGTTTAAGCCGCTAAGATTTTGAAGCAATTAAGATAGAAATTTGTACTGATCTGTTGGAAAAATATCTTTGCTCCCTTTGCGAATCATTTGCTGCGTTGCGTGAAACTTTCTAATTCACCAAATCCGGATTTCCCATCATACCCGACTGGTAATTTCTGATACACTGCCTGATCTGGTCCTCTGTATTCATCACAAAGGGACCATAGGAAATCACGGGCTCGTTGAGTGGCTGGCCACCCAAAAGCAAGATTTCAGCACCATTCTCGGAGTAAATGTTGATGAGATTGTCGCCTCGCTCATACAATGCAATCTGGTTGGTTTTAAGTTTCTTCTGTCCTTCAAGTTCCAGGCTGCCACCAATGGTATAGATAAAAGCATTATGCAAAGGGTCAACAGGAATATCCAGTTTACAGTCGGGCTTCATGGTGATATGGAAGTAAAATGCTGGTGAGAGCAATTCAACTTTCGATCTGGCTTTGAACAATTGACCGAGGATCACATTGGCCGTATACTTTTTATGTTTTATAACTGCAATCTCTTCATCACGATGGACTGAAGTTGTCGGATCAATAAACTTGTACTTGGCGGGTGTATTCAACCAAATTTGAAATCCATGATACTGGCCGCCATCATCATAGAGTTTTTGCCCGGTTTCTTCCATATGAATGGCGCCTTTCCCTGAGCTAAACATCATGAATTCACCTTTACCCACCTGGAAGTCGTAATTCAGGCTATCCTTATGGTGACCACTTCCGGAAAGGAAATAGGTGGTTGGCGTAACCCCAGCATGAGGATGGGCATCCACCCTAAGCGGGTCAGCACCAGGGGTGATATCCACAGGACCGAATTCATCAAACAATACATAAGGAGATACGTAATCGAGTTGATTGCCAGCAAAAGCACGCAATATCGGGAGGGTGCCAACCTTCGTTCTGTCAGCATTTAGAATACGATAAACCTTTCGAGATGATTTGACCTGGAACATCCCGGAGTTGACAACAAAGGCACTACTGGCAATGGTAGCCCCAAGAATAGCAGAACCTTTGATAAACTGACGTCTTTTCATTGGGAAAGCATTTAATAGTTAATTGCTAAACGCCAATACCGCTAATTTGTTCCACTTACATTCCGGAACAGCGGCTCCTGGCATGCATTAAAGATAAAAAAGATGTGCTGGAAAATATGGCAGACAATCTTAATCCATCACCACAATAACGTCCTCAGCCAGGCGTTCATGCAGAGCCAGAGAAGCAGCAACCGAACCAATAACAGGGGCCAGGATAGCGCCTAACAATGGAATAAAAAGAAGGATATACATGGCGACCCCTACAGAAGTGGAGAGACCAGCATATTTTTTAATTTCTTGTGTACTTTCCTTGATATTTTTCCCGATTACTTCAAAGTAATTGTCAAGAACAACGTAACCCAGGAAGTAGCATTGAACAGTTAAAATCGCAAACGGGATTAAAAAGTCATAACCCACAATGCCTAGAAATATCTTAATGGCAAAAGCAATAATTGTCTCAAGGAACCACGCCATGATAACTACCTTAATCATTCGAATCTCGGCGTTAATAAAGTCTTGTAATGTACTGCTTTGAACCTCTCCCGTTAGGGTTTGAATAGTTTTCCTGATGAAGTGAAAAATGATTACTTCCATCAGAATGAGAATGATGTATTTGACCCCTCCCAAAAAGAACAGCTGGTAACCTTCGGAAAAGATATCTCCAAACAGACCTGCAAGACTTGAAGCCACAGCCATTGGCTCTGTCGATTCAAGGTTACCCCACCAGCCAAAACAGATCGTCAGGAATTTTATGCCTACGATCATACCAATTAAAATGAGCAAGGAAATGGCCCATGGGTATTTATCCATCCCTTTCCAGAGTTCGTTTTTTCTGATAAAAGGGTAGGCTGCCCTAAGTTTGGAAATGCCAAAAACAAAATCTTTCGGAAAACGATTGGCGATCTCGGAAAATGTCATAGTGTTCAGTGAATTTGGGAATTCGTCAATATATTAAACAGACGAAATGTGAGACGCCCAAATTTCTTTTAATCGATATGAAATCACAATAATTTTGGACAAACAGACAGGATTTTTCCCTAAATGAATGATTATACCCTATTTCAATTCAGCCGGAAAACTGCCCAGATCAATTCCCCATAAAGGCCCCAGCATAAAATAAACAGCCGCCGTTACTAGCAGAATAGAGATCAGATTCATCCAAATACCTTTCCTCACCATGTCTGGTATGCGCAAATAACCTGACCCAAAGACAACCGCATTTGGCGGTGTGGCCACAGGTAACATGAAAGCACATGAAGCTGCCACAGTCGCCCCAACCATCAAGGTGAATGGATGAACATCAATGGTCAGCGCCATCGGTGCAAGGATCGGCAGGATCATAGAAGTCGTAGCGAGATTGGAGGTTATTTCCGTAAGGAAGTTTACAGCAGCAACGAGCACCAGAAGTAGAACTATTAAGGAAACACCTTGCAATAAAGTCATCTGACTGCCAATCCACTCCGCCAGTCCGCTTGCTTTAAAACCTTCTGCCAGAGCAAGACCACCACCAAAAAGGATAATAATACCCCAAGGGAGTTTTACCGCAGATTCCCAGTCGATAAGTTTTGCGCCTCTTTGTGATTTCGAAGGTAATAAGAATAGGATGACGGCAAAAAAGATGGCTATAATTGTATCATCAATATTGGGAAATACTTTTGCCAATAAATGTTCCCTTGCAATCCAGCAAAAAGCTGTGGCACCAAAAACAGCCAGTACCATTTTTTCCTCGAAAGAGATCTTACCCAACAGGCCTAATTGGCGATTAATCTCTTCACGGCCCCCGGGAAAGGATTCTTTTTTAAATGGGAAGGCCACCCTGACCAGGTAAAACCAGCAAATGCCCAATAAAACGACAGATATAGGAAGTCCGAAAACAAACCATTGCAAAAAAGAGATCTCTATGTCATAAATTTCTTCAATGACACCTGCCAAAACAAGGTTGGGCGGTGTACCGATCAATGTAGCCACACCCCCAATCGATGCAGAATATGCAATAGCCAGCATCAGGGCTTTCCCGAAGATGTTAACCCTCTCCTGACTTGAAGACTCATTAGCCGCCAGTTGAGAGACAATCGCCATACCTATAGGTAGCATCATTACAGAGGTAGCTGTATTGGAAATCCACATGGAAAGGAACGCTGTGGCCAACATAAATCCAAGAATGATCATACTGATATTGGTGCCAATAAAACTAATAATCCTGAGTGCGATTCGTCGATGAAGATTCCATTTTTCAATAGCGATAGCAATGATAAACCCACCGATATACAGGAAGATCAATCGATGGCCGAAAGCTGCCGTTGTACTTTTGAGGTCTAACCCACCCGTCATTGGAAACAAAACAATTGGCAACAAGGAAGTTACAGGAATAGGAATTGCTTCAGTAATCCACCAAATGGCTACCCATAACGTTGAAGCCAGTATGGCATTGGCTTCTTTACTCATTCCCTCAGGATGAAAAAATAACAAGGTTGCTGCAAACATTAATGGACCTAATGCCAGGCCCATATGTCTAATTGATAGGTCCTTTCTTCCGATTTGAGGCATACTTGATAATTTATTTGGTTTAGTGTGATTAGCTTCCGGTATAGCGTTTTATTGACAGGTCATTAAAATTTGTAACCTGCCTTTTGAAGTTGTTTGACGTTTTTAAATTCATTGGGCGGGTTCAGATATTTTGCCAAAAAGCGGTAAGCTTTCAATCGAAATTCCTTGGCTGACATCAAATCAATTCTGTCGAAGGCATGTCCTCCGGGAATATTATCATAGATTTCGTATTCAAAGGTTTTATTATGTGCCTTGAGCGCATTGATAAGGGTTTCTACCTCGGTTGAAGTGACATCTGCGTCATTTGTATTGGAATGAATCAGAAGTGGTGTTTGAAGCTTATGGGCGTTCCAGGTTGGTGATCGTCGTTTATACTCCTCGAGGTTATCATTTGCTGATTCGCCGATATGGTAATCTACTTCGTATAATGCTCGATAAGCAGCAGTCTTGTTACCCATTCTGAAAATGAGATCACTTACAGGGACACCGGCATAACCGACTTTATATCCTTCCGGAAATTCGAAAAGATTCATGAGGGTAATCAGACCACCGTGACTCCACCCAAGGATGCCAATTCGATTTTCATCGACAAAATCATAATTGTCGACCATATAATCGCGACATGCTTTTGTGTCATTGATTTCCAAACCTCCATAGTCGATAAACTCATAAAAGCGTTTGCCGTAACCAGTGCTTCCTCGGTATTCCGGAGCTATTAAAGCATACCCCTGAGCAATCAGTTCTCGCACGATATGACTATACTGGTGAGATTTGAAATTACTGTGCACACCTCCATGCGGTAAAACTAGCATGGGGTACTTTTTTTCAGGATCTGTATTCAAAGGAATAAATACATAAGCCTTGAATCTCAGTGGTGAGGTTTTGTAAATATGCTCATCTTGAGAGCCTAGATTTACTTTTCGATCTTTCCCAAGAGGAGGACCAGTCAACTCAACTTTATCAATATGAGCAATATCGCCAACGCGTTCGTACCATAGCAGATCATCAATTGATTTCTCAAGTTGATCAAACTTATGACGCATGTCATTCAGCTTTTTCGTTACAGTTTCCAGTTCTTTCTGAAGTTCTTCATTGGTTTGCCCAAATGCGGGAGAAAAAACGAAAAGACAAAACAAGAATATTGCGAATTGGGTGTTCATTCGGTGCATAATCAGGGTGTTTTGTTTACTCCAAAATAGATAATGCCCTTTTGATTTTTGACAAAAAAGCCAACAATTGGTTAAATTGCTAAGGTTTAATAATGAAAATGCAGAGTTATGGATGCCAATATTAATGTCCCCGAAGCCAAAAACTATATTAAAGGAGAACTCGTCAATGGTGCTGCGAAAACGCTTGAAGTAATCAGTCCTGTTGATGGTAGCAAAATCGCTGATGTGCCTTTATCCAACTATGAAATTCTTGATCAGGCCGTAAAAGCTGCCAACGAAGCTTTCGGACCATGGTCCAGTCAAACTATTAAGGAGCGTGTCCAGGTTATTTTCAAATTTCGCTCATTGATGGAAGCGCATATTGATGAGTTATCAGAGCTCGTCCATCTTGAAAACGGGAAGACTTTCTCAGAAGCAAGGGCGGAAGTGTTGAAGGGCATAGAACTTTGCGAATTTGCATGCTCCTTACCACAGCTTTTGCATGATGAGATTCTGGAAGTTAGTAAAGGAGTGGAATGCAGAACCTCGCATTTACCTGTGGGGGTTGTGGCATCTATTACTCCGTTTAATTTCCCATTCATGGTACCGCTTTGGACTATCCCAAATGCCTTGACCTTAGGCAATTGTATGATCCTTAAACCATCAGAAATGGTTCCGCTTAGCGCAATGCGAATAGCAGAATTACTGGAAGAGGCGGGTTTACCGAAAGGGGTATTGAATATTGTCCATGGTGACCGCGATATTGTCGAAGCCATTTGCGATCATCCGGGTATCAGTGCTGTTTCGTTTGTGGGATCAACACGTGTAGCCAAGATCGTCTATAAACGGGCGACATCAAATCTAAAGCGTTCTGTTTGTCTTGGAGGGGCTAAAAACCACCTTATCGTATTACCTGATGCAGATATCGAGATGGCCTCAACCAATATCGCAGCATCAATGTCAGGTTGTGCAGGTCAGCGATGTATGGCAGCTTCAGCGATGGTCGGGGTAGGAAATATCGACCACATCATCGCTCAATTAGTTGAAGAAGCGAAAAAGATAGTACCAGGTGTTAATCTTGGTTCTGTGATCTCAAAAGCTGCCAAGGAACGCATTGAGCGATATATCACTGAAGCAGAGCAAGCCGGAGCAAAAGTCATTTTAGATGGCAGGAACGCAATAGTTGAAGGCAAAGAAGGTGGTTTCTATGTTGGGCCAACCATAATAGATTACGTCACTCCCGATATGGCCATTGCCAGAGAAGAAGTTTTTGGTCCTGTATTGGCCATCATGCGAACGGATAATATCGACGAAGCCATCAAGATAGAAAATGGGTCCGAATACGGCAATGCTTCCTCAGTATTCACACAAAATGGAGGCTTGGCCAAATACGTTACTGAAAAGGTCAGTGCCGGAATGGTAGGGGTGAACGTAGGCGTACCAGTCCCAAGAGAGCCTTTTTCATTCGGTGGATGGAACGAATCCAGGTTCGGTGTCGGAGACATTACCGGCAAAAGCTCTATAGAGTTCTGGACCAAACTAAAAAAGACAACAACGAAGTGGAGTAATGAGGCTTGGGTGAATTGGATGAGTTAATCTTGCTCCCTTGCGGTGGCTTTTTGTCGCTCCCCACGGTCGCTTGCTTGTTTGAATTGTTGTCGCTCCTTTCAGTCGCTTAATTGCTTAAATTGTAGATAGGGATCATAAAGGCACAGCGACAATAAGTAAGTGAACAAAGCGAACAATAACAATGCCGCAGGCAAAACAATATGTTAGTAAAGCGTACAAAAAAATGAACGAAGCACAAACAATACTAAAGAACAACCTTAACCATACCTTCTTTTCCTGGTCAGCTCAAGGGGGATTGAATCCTATCAATATCAAAAGTGCTAAGGGGGTTTATTTACATGATCGTGATGGAAAACGATATTTGGATTTTTCATCTCAATTAATGAATGTCAACATTGGACATGGACATCCTGCGGTTATTGATGCGATTAAGAAGCAAATGGATGAAGTATTGTATGTTGCTCCTAGCATGGCGACAAATATTAGGGGAGAGCTTGGTAAAAAGCTGGCTGAAATCAGCCCCGGAGACCTCAATAAGACCTTATTCACCTTAGGTGGAGCTGAGGCTATAGAAAACGCGATCAAGTTAGCCAGAATTTATACAGGAAGGCATAAGATCATTACCCATTATCGATCGTATCATGGCGCCACCATGGGCGCGATTTCTGCTGGGGGCGATCCACGGAAATTGTCGGTTGATAGCCAGGCGTTGCCCGGATTTGTCCATGTAGAAAATCCGTACTTCTATCGGTGCCCATGGTATAGCAAGAGTATAGAAGAATGTGGTGAGCGCGCCATCGCCAACCTCGAAAATGTGATTAAATATGAACGTCCTGAAAGTATTGCTGGTATTCTCATGGAAGGAGAGTCTGGTACTTCAGGATGTATCAAATATCCACCTTTCTATCTCAAGAAAGTGCGGGCGCTTTGTGATAAGTATGGCATCTTGTTAATAGACGATGAAGTCATGAGTGGCTTTGGCCGGACCGGAAAATGGTTTGGGGTGGACCATCATGAAATTGCGCCTGATATCATTTGCGCTGCAAAGGGCCTTACCTGTGGCTATCTGCCGCTTGGCGCAATGATCGTTTCCGAAAAAGTGGCATCTAAATTTGATGACCAGGTCTTGCCACTCGGACTTACCTATTCTGCACATGCCGTTTCCTGCGCTGCTGGATTGGCTACCTTGAAGGTCTACGAAGACGAAGATCTGATTAACCGTGCAGCACAACTTGGCCAGTATTTGGATGCTCGTATGGAAGAGATGAAAGCCAAACACCCGTCGATCGGCGATTGGAGAAATACTGGCCTGCTCGGCGCCATCGAAGTCGTCAAAAACCGGGAAACCAAAGTGCCTATGGCTGCATGGAACTGTAAAAAAAGTGAAATGGGTGCCATGGCTGGTGTAGCAAAAAAGATCAGGGAATTAGGTATGTTTACTTTCGTGAAATGGAATTTTATCTTTATCGCTCCTCCTTTAATAAGCACTGAAGCCCAGATAGATGAAGGTCTGGATATCATTTCACAAGCCCTGCAGATAGCTGATGAAGCTTGCTTTTAATCTTTCCCATTTTTCACCAAACCAATTCAGAGCCCGATGAACGAAATTGTCGAATTAAAGGAAGATGTTTCCGGATCGCCCCTATATAGTGAAGATTTAGCACCTGTACCACCCGAAAAACGTACCTGGTCAAAATGGGACCTGGCTGCAATCTGGGTGGGTATGGCGGTATGTATTCCTACCTACCTTCTCGCTTCTTATATGATCAAGAATGGCTTAAGCTGGGTGGAAGCATTGTGTATCATTATACTCGGTAACCTGATCATTACAGTTCCTATGGTCCTGAATGGACATGCCGGGGTGAAGTATGGTGTTCCATTTCCTGTGATAGGCCGCGCTTCTTTTGGGGTTAATGGTATTCACATTGCTTCTGTTGTGCGCGGACTTGTGGCTTGTGGCTGGTTTGGCATTCAGACCTGGATCGGAGGGCTGGCAATCTATGCGATCTTTAATGCAATTACAGGGGCAGAAGGGGCTACAGGTCTTGATGCTGGAAAGTTTGTTGGGTTCGCCATTTTCTGGATGATCAATATGATCTTTATCTGGAGGGGAACTGAAAGCATAAAATGGCTCGAGGAATTCGCTGCGCCCATTTTGATTGCCATCGGCGTAGGACTTATTATTTGGGGTGCCACCCAGGCAAAAGGCTTCGCTATCGTGTTAAAACAGTCGGACCAACTGGCCAAGCAAACTGCAGTCATTTCCGAATCTGAAAATATAAATGCTGCAACGTTAAACCTATATCCTATAGTCAATAAAGATGGGTCTCAAAAGGCCAGGGAGTACAAAATTTATTACCCTACTGCTGATGGAGAAAGTGAAACCAATTGGCTCCCCGTAGGCAGAGGTATCACCGATTTGCCCGTTATCGAGTATCCCCGGATTGACTTGTCGGCTATTCAAGCAGATCCAGCCAATCTTTCTGTTCAATTTAGAAGACCGTCTGCTGATGGGTATTCAGTTTCCAGTAAAGTGGGGGCTGTATTTCCTGCTCCTCCTCCAACCTTTGGTAGCAGGATTATGACCTATTTGTTATGGCTTACCGCAATGGTCGGATTTTGGGCAACCATGGCGATTAGCATTGCTGATATTACCCGTTATACCAACAAACAGAAAAACCAGGTTCAAGGTCAGTTTATTGGATTGCCCGGAACGATGGCCCTGTACTCTTTCGTAGGGATATTTGTCACCTGCGCTGCCGTTATCAATTTTGATGATATTCTGGTAGGTGCGGATGCGCCCTGGGATCCGGTTACGCTTTTGGGTAAATTCAGTCAACCTGCTGTGGTTATTGTCGCTCAGATTTTTATGATCATTGCGACATTAAGTACCAATATTGCTGCCAATGTGATTGCTCCGGCAAATGCATTTTCAAATATTGCTCCTAAGCATATCAGTTTTCGGACTGGGGGACTGATAACCGCCATTCTAGGTATCATTATTTGTCCGTGGTGGCTGATGGATGAGATCAGTGGCTTTTTGATCTTTGTCAGTGGATTCTTAGGACCAGTGCTAGCCATTTTGATCTGCGATTATTTCATAATAAGAAAAAAATCAGTTGACCTGGCTGGCTTGTTCAAACCTCAGGGGATTTATAGTTTCGGTGGCTCCGGTTTCAGCAAAGCAGGTATGGTCGCTCTTACTGGCGGTGTAATTGTTGCACTTGTCGGCCTTAAAGTAGAGTCTCTTGCTTTTTTATATAACCTTAGCTGGTTTACTGGTTTTGCTGTAGCGTTCCTGATTTACTGGCTAATGATGCGGCGACATCCGTCCCTACTTGCCGAACAACCCTGACCAGCTTATCGATGTTCTGGTGAGTCATTCTGTGATTAATGCAGCATGCCCTGATAACAGGTTGACCATGTAATTGGGTGCCAGCAATAAACACCCTACCGTCTTTCTCAAGAGCCGGGGTGAGGGCTTCGTTCAACGCATCTACCCAGGCTTTGTCCTCGCGTTTTTCCGCATCCGGGCCTAGGTAACGGAAGCAAGTAATTGAAAGCTTTGGATCGTTACAACATTCAAAATCATCAAGGCCTGATGTCAATTCGGCCAGGTAACGAGCATTATCGATATCATTCTGGATGGCTTTCCTTAAGCGCTCGGCACCATAAATCTTGTAACTCATCCAGACCTTTAAGGCTTTAGCATTCCGCGAAAGCTGGAAAGAATGCTCGTTAAGATCAAGTCTGCCGTCGTTTACCATATCGGCTGACAAGTAATCAGCTTTCTTGTAAAATGTCCTTCTCAACTTATCCCAGTTCTTGACCAATGTGCAGCCGGCTTCGAAAGGCTGATAAAGCCATTTGTGAAAATCAATAGCTACCGAATCGGCTAATTCGATACCTTCAAAATCAGCGCTTAAACTATCGAGGCAAGCGGCCAGTCCGCCGTAGGCCCCATCAACATGATACCACATATCATACTTGTCGGCCAGTTCGGCCATTGCGGTAAGCGGGTCAATAGCTCCTGTATTGACAGTACCTCCATTTGCAATCAGACAGAAAGGTTGGAAGCCATCTGCGATATCTTTTTCAATTTGGGTGACCAAAAGGTCCAGCCGGATACGACAATCTTTGTCAATTGGGATTTTTCTCAGATTATTGATCCCCAAACCAAGCATATCCATGCTTTTGTCTACACAGCCATGCACTTCAGAAGAAGCGTAAACCGTCATAGGAGCCATGCCAAATACACCTTTGTGCCGGATACCTTGCTTCTCGAAACAAATATTTCGGGCCACCGTCATGGCAGTGAGGTTAGCTGCTGATCCGCCACTGACCAAAACCCCGGCAGCGTCATTTGAAAAACCGATAAACTGGGCGCCCCACTTGATCACCAACTGTTCCAATTCATTCATCGAAGGTGCCAAGTGCCACTTGCCGACATTCTGGTTAATGGCAGCAGTAAACATTTCTGAAATAATCGAAGCCTGGGTGCCGCCTGCCATAACGTAAGCATACATATTGGGTGCAATGTTCATGGTTGCTGTATCAAGTACATATTTTTTTACCAATTTAAGCACATCTTCAGGAGCCATGCCTCCTTCCGGAATGGGCTCATCAAACCAGGATTTTACTTCGGCTGGGGAAAATCCTGCAAATGCCTTGGCATCATGCATCCCCTCATACTGTTCTAGCACAAGTTTTACGGCTTCATCCAGTAAACTTGAAAATTTTTCAGGGGCAAAATCAAGTGAAATAGGAGGTTGGTGCATAATTTTTTAAGTTTGAAAGATCAATCCAAGGTAATCTAAATTAAAATTCCACAACAATGGTTGCACAATATATCATCATTGGACTTTATTTTTTCATCCTTTTCCTGATTGGATATTGGTCAAGTGGAAAGATTAAAGATATTGCGGACTATTATGTAGGTGGAAAAAAACTGGGATACTGGGTTGTGGCATTTTCGACCCGTGCCACCGGGGAGTCAGCATGGCTGTTGTTGGGCCTTACAGGAATGGGAGCCATGGTAGGGTTTAGCGCTTACTGGGTAGTACTTGGTGAGTTGATCGGTGTGGCTACGGCCTGGTTTTTATTATCAAAACGGTTTAAATTTCTCACGGACAAATACGGCTCAATTACAGTTCCGGATTACCTGGTGAGTCGATTTCGAGCCTCATCCCATCTGATCAGAATTATAGCATCTACTGCTTTAGCGGTTTTCGTGGTCATCTATGTCAGTGCACAGATCGATGCTACGGGCTCCGCTTTCGAAGCATTTTTGAATTGGAACTACTACACTGGTGCCCTTGTCGGATTTGCGATTGTTGTAGTCTATATCTTTCTTGGTGGGTTTGTTGCCGTTTCCTGGTCCGACTTGTTTCAGGGATCACTCATGTTTTTGGGATTGACTTTCTTGCCCATTGTCGCCTGGTTTTCTCTTAATGCTGGCGGCGAGATGTTTTCAAGCCTGAAGGCTATTGATCCATCGCTAGTCAACTTCTGGGGGCCTGGTGGTTTTAGCTGGTTTAACCTGGCGACCGTACTTGGGTACTTGTTTATCGGCCTTGGTTTTATGGGGTCGCCACAGCTCTTTGTCCGATTTATGTCGATCAAAGATGAGTCAGAGATTGATAAAGGGCGTTGGGTAGCTATTGCCTTCACTTTACTTACAGACATTGCTGCGGTAAGTATTGGGGTTATCGGCAGATACTTGTTTACTGAAGCGGGAACGGATGTAGTTGCCGTAATGGGTAATAATGCACAGAATGTATTGATCATGATGGTCAACAACTTCCTTCCTACATTGCTGGTTGGTTTATATATTGCCGTTGTGCTTGCCGCAATCATGTCGACGATAGACTCATTACTAATCGTTGCCTCTTCAGCTATTGTCAGAGACTTTTATCAGCAGATATATCATCCTGAATTGAAGGTCGAACAATTGACCCGGATGTCAAGAGTTGTAACTGTTGCTTTGGCGGTATTCGCTTTGGGCATTGCGCTTACGGTAGCCATAACTACCCCTTCTCGAACGATTTTCTGGTTTGTTATATTCGGATGGTCGGGCATAGCAGCCACTTTTTGTCCGGTCATCATACTCTCGCTTTTTTGGAAAGGGTATACTGAAAAAGGAGCCATTGCCTCAATGGTAACTGGTTTTTTATGTGTACCAATATTCAAGTTCGTGGTCCCCGCTATTCCTGGAGTTGGGGCCTATTTCGGACAGATAGCTGAGTTAGGTCCGTCATTTGCATTGGCTATGATTTTTGGATTCACTGTTAGTAAGATTTGGCCGAACAAAGCACTGGAGCAGGCAGTAGCAGAAGAATTGATTTCACCAACGTTTGAGCATAATGATTAGAAGGTGCTTGAAACCGAATAGGGTCTCGCGGGGGATAAAATCCCCTTTCCCCCCAGTTTCAAGCTACCAAGAATTTATCACAATTGCCAAATGAAATTGATAAGCGGTTGAAACGATTTTATAATCGTTTCAAATACTCAAACCAACGCTTTTTCAGCACTTTATTATCAAATTAATCCTTAAATTAGGAACAGTTAAACACAGAATGATATGTCGATTTTAATAAAAAACGGGAGAGTCGTAACTGCTGCTGAAGATTATATAGCGGATGTCTATGTAAAAGGTGATACCATCCATTCGATAGGTCAAAACCTGGAGATTGAAGCTGAAGAAGTTATCGATGCAGAAGGCAAGCTGGTTTTTCCAGGTGGTATTGATCCGCATGTACATCTTGATATGCCATTTATGGGGACTTTCTCCAGCGACGATTATTCCACAGGCACCTTGGCTGCGCTTCACGGAGGTACAACTTCTGTAATAGACTTTGTGCTTCAGACACAAGGAAAATCGTTACGTCATGCGCTTGATGAGTGGAGGGGAAGATCAGATGGTAATTGTTATGGCGATTATTCGTTCCACATGGCGGTTACCGACTTTAATGACGCATCAGAAAAAGAAATCAGGCATATGGTCGAAGATGAAGGCATCACCTCATTCAAGACCTTTATGGCCTACAAAGGCGCTTTGATGATAGACGATGGACAGATGGTTGGCCTGATGAAAGAAGTGCGCCAGCAAGGTGGTATGGTTACCGTACACGCAACCAATGGTGATATGATCGATGCACTTATTGCAAAACATCGTTCAGAAGGTAAGTTGTCTCCACTGTATCACTACTTGTCACAGCCTGAAGTTACTGAAGCAGAGGCATCTGCACGTTTTACCGATATGGCTGAGTATACTGGAGTACCTTCATATATCGTTCATATGACCTGTGAAGGCGCTTTAAATGCTGTTCGCCACGCTACTTTGCGCAATCAAAAGGTTTTTGTTGAAACCTGTATTCAATACCTGATATTGGACGCTTCACTGTATGAAAAGAACTTCGAAGGCGCGAAATGGGTGATGAGCCCACCACTAAGACAGAAAAAAGACCAGGATGCACTTTGGGCCGGTCTGAACCAGGGACTTATACAGGTTGTTGGGACTGATCATTGTCCGTTCAAGTGGGAACAAAAACTAATGGGTAAAGACGATTTCTCAAAAATCCCTAACGGTCACCCGGCCATAGAGAACAGGATGGAGTTGTTGTATTCGGAAGGTGTTAACAAAGGGAAAATCAGCCTCAATAAGTATGTAGAAGTGACATCGACAAATCCAGCAAAAATATTCGGGATGTATCCGAAAAAAGGATGTATTGCAATTGGGGCAGATGCGGATATCGTAATTTTTGACCCTGAAAAAGAACATACCATTTCTGCCGAAACCCATCATATGAATGTAGATTACTCCGCGTATGAAGGATGGCCTTGCAAAGGCAAGGTGGAAACAGTGCTATTACGCGGAAAGGTGGCCATCGATAATGGAGATGTAAAGATCAAAAAAGGATATGGCCAATACATCAAACGTGGAAAAATTTCAAAGATCATTTAATAGGTACAAGGTCCGATTTTCCTTGTAACTGGCAACCAATAATTTAAAAAATCAACTATGCCTAGAATAATCAAATCCGGCTTGATACAAATGAGTCTTCCTTTAACGGAAGGGGAGGGAACCATCCAGGAAATCATGGATGCTATGGTTCAGAAACACATCCCATACATTGAAGAGGCTGGAGAAAAGGGAGTGCAAATACTTTGTCTCCAGGAAATCTTTAATACCCCTTATTTTTGTCCGGGACAAGATGCGAAATGGTATGATTCTGCTGAACCAATTCCTGGACCAACAGTGGATCTCATGGCGGAATATGCCAAAAAGTACGAGATGGTCATGATCGTTCCTATTTTCGAAAAGGAACAGGCTGGTGTGCTTTACAACACGGCAGCAGTGATTGATGCTGATGGTACTTACCTAGGGAAATACCGTAAAAACCATATTCCACATACCAGCGGTTTTTGGGAGAAGTTCTTTTTCAAACCGGGAAACCTTGGGTATCCGGTATTTGAAACCCGATACGCTAAGGTGGGAGTTTATATCTGCTATGATCGCCATTTCCCAGACGGGGCACGGATTTTGGGCTTAAATGGCGCTGAAATCGTGTATAATCCTTCCGCTACTGTAGCAGGTTTGTCTCAGTATCTATGGCAACTTGAACAACCAGCTCACGCTGCTGCAAACGGCTATTTCATGGGTTGCATTAACAGGGTAGGTACAGAGGCGCCATGGAATCTGGGTAGATTCTATGGTTCTTCCTATTTCGTAGACCCTAGAGGACAGATATTCTCCCAGGCTTCAGAAGAAAATGATGAATTGCTTATCGCTGAATTCGATCTCGACATGATTGATGAAGTAAGGTCTACATGGCAATTTTTCCGAGACAGACGACCAGAAACTTATTCCAGGATTACCGATCTATAAATTGATAACCCGGAACGCGTATCCGGGAATAATTAACCCTGAATAACAAGTATACCCATGTCAGAATTCACCAGACCGAAAAATGCGGAGGAGCTTGGGAATAATTTCAAGCAGATTAAGCCATTGATGAATGCGACTATGGCTTATTATGAAAGTTCGAGATGCCTGTTCTGCTATGATGCACCCTGTGTACAAGCATGCCCTACCGCGATAGACATACCGCTGTTTATCCGTCAGATCAACACGGGTAATGTTAAGGGAGCAGCCAAAACGATTTACGATTCGAATTACTTCGCCAATACCTGCGGTAAAGTTTGCCCGACAGAAGTTTTGTGTGAAGGCGCCTGTGTATACAATCATCAGGATGTGAAACCAATCGAAATAGGCAGGTTGCAAAGTTATGCCAGTACATATGTGCTTACCAAAGATGAACCATTATATCAACCCGGTCAGGGAAATGGTAAAAAAGTGGCTATTATTGGTGCCGGTCCAGCCGGAATTTCTGCAGCTTGCGACCTAAGACTGTCAGGGTATGATGTCGATGTTTATGAAGCAAAATCACACCCTTCAGGATTGGTTATTTACGGGGTTGCCCCTTACAAAATCACGAATCAGGAAGCCCTTGACGAAGTAGAGTACCTTCAAAAACAATTCAATTTTAATATCTTCTACAACTCTCCAATTTCAGGAGAGGCTGAGTTCAAAAAACTGGAAGCAAATTATCAAGCCATTTTTATTGGGATAGGATTGGGCAATACTTCAGCTTTACGCATTGGCGGTGAAGATTTACTGCATTGTGCAGGTGCAACAGAGTTTATAGAGCGGATCAAAATAGACCCGTTTAATACCCACATTGGCGACAAAGTAGTTGTAATTGGAGGGGGAAATACGGCAATGGATGCTGCTTCAGAAGCAGCCCGTATGGGTGCGCCTGAAGTCTACCTCGCTTATCGAAGAGCAAAAGACCAGAAAGGAGCCTACGAGTTTGAATACGACTTGGCTAAAGCAGTCGGCGTGAAAGGTTTGTTCAATGTTTCTCCGGTTCAAATACTTGGTAAAGACAAAGTCACTGGAATAAGATTTATCAGAACAAAACAGGAAGGCAATAAACTCATTCCGATAGAAGGCTCTGAATTTGACTTTTTATGTGATATGGTAATCAAGGCTACAGGGCAATCCAAGTTAAAAGACTTTCTCAACCAGATTGGAGGTATCGATCTAAATCTAAATGGCACCATTAAGGTAAATGATCAATTTCAGACCACAAACCCGAAATACTTTGCTTCGGGGGATGCTGTAAATGGTGGTAAAGAAGTCGTAAATGCCGTTGCTGAAGCAAAAATTGCTGCCAAAGGAATACATGAGTTCCTCTCTGCGCAAGCTTAAAATTCCTGTAAAGGAAATTCCATTAATTCAACTTATATCAAGCATATGCCAAATCTAGCATCTAACCTTGCAGGAATAAAATCTCCTAATCCATTTTGGCTGGCTTCTGCCCCACCAACAAATTCAGGTTACCAGGTCATGAAGGCTTTTGACGCAGGTTGGGGTGGCGCTGTTTGGAAGACTCTTGGTGTGCCGATCATTAATACTTCAAGCCGCTATGGTTCGGTCAACTACAAGAGCAACCGGATGATCGGCCTCAATAATATTGAATTGATCACCGACAGGCCGCTAAAAGATAACCTTCGCGAGATCGAGGAAGTAAAAAAGTACTTCCCCAATCATGCTGTAATAGCATCACTAATGGTCGAAACTCGTGAAGAATGGCACCAGATTATCAAAGACTGTGAAAATGCCGGTGCCGACGGTCTTGAACTGAATTTTGGTTGTCCGCATGGTATGTGCGAACGCGGTATGGGGTCTGCTGTTGGGCAAGAACCTTCAGTATTGGAAACCATTACAGGCTGGGTGAAAGAAGTCGCTACAGTACCAGTCATTGTAAAGCTAACACCAAATATTACAGATATTACAGAACCTGCTCTTGCAGCCGTCAAAGGAGGCGCAGATGCTATTTCTCTGATCAATACGATCCAATCAATCGTAGGAGTAGACCTTGATAATTTTGTGCCTTTTCCAAATGTTGATGGAAAAAGTACCAATGGAGGTTATTGTGGGCCCGCGGTAAAACCCATTGCTCTGAATATGGTGAAAAACTGTGCTTTGGAGCCCGGGATGACGATTCCTATTTCTGGAATTGGAGGCATTGAAACCTGGCGAGATGCTGTAGAACATATCGTGCTTGGTGCAACCAATGTCCAAGTATGTACTGCTGTAATGCATTACGGATTTGGTATCGTAAGGGAAATGATTACCGGACTTGAAGACTATATGGTCAGCAAAGGTTTTGAAACCATGGATCAATTGATCGGCAGGGCATTGAACCAAGTAAAAACATGGGAAAACCTAAACCTGAAGTATAAGGTCGTCGCTGATATCAATACTGAAAAATGTATTGAATGTCAATTGTGTTACACCGCTTGCGAAGATGGTGCTCACCAGGCCATCGGTCTTCCGGAAAACGGAAAAAGAATTCCGTATATCATTGAAGAAAACTGCGTGGGATGCAATCTTTGCTCTTTGGTCTGCCCGGTGGAAGAATGTATAACCATGGTGCGCAAAGATGACGCTTCCAAGCATGAAACCTGGAAAGATTACCTGAATAACGATAAAGCTCCTACATCCTTCAACGATGATCGTGCTGGTGGCGTAGGCCATTGGATCCCAGATCCAAAGTCTGCATTAAAGAAAAAATAAACCCAATGGATAAATTCATGGAAGCGGCCATAGATGAGGCCAGAAAAGGTCTGGAGTCAGGCGGAATTCCTATCGGTTCAGTTTTGGTGAAAAATGAAGAGATAATTGGCCGTGGACACAACCAAAGAGTCCAGCAAGGAGACCCAATGGCTCATGCCGAAATAGATTGTTTGCGCGAAGCAGGTCGAATTGGTAGTTATGCTGAAACAGTGTTGTATTCAACCCTCATGCCCTGCTATCTCTGCGCAGGGGCAGTTGTCCAATTTGGGATCAAAAAAGTAATTGTTGGTGAAAACACAACTTTCGATGGTGCAGGCGAGTTCATGCGTTCTCACGGCGTAGAAGTGATTAATGTCAATAGCCAGGAGTGTATAGACCTCATGACCAATTTCATAAAACAGAACCCTGAACTCTGGAACGAGGATATCGGAGAGTAAGGATAATCTTGTGATATGTATCACATAACACTGTGAAAAAGATCATTTTCTTTGCCCAATAATCAAATCTGAATAAAACATTATGGAACTAATCTCTCAATTCTGGCCGTGGTACGTTGCCGGTCCACTCATCGCTTTGGTAATGATGTTGATGATATTGCTTGGTCGTCGTTTTGGTATTTCGACCTCATTAGAAGCACTTTGCACCATTGGCGGAGCCGGAAAACGATTTGAATACTTTAATAAAGACTGGAAAGCTAATGACTGGCTATTGGTTTTCATCGTCGGTACTATGATCGGAGGTACTATTGCAACATATGTATTCCCTAATCCCGATCCCATACAGATCTCAGCAGCGACCATTGCTGATTTAAAGGCCATGGGCGTAGAACTTGACAAAAATCTGGCGCCTGCCCAGGTATTTTCCTGGGATAACCTTTTGACCGTTAAAGGTCTCATCATCATGGTTGGAGGTGGATTCCTTATTGGCTTTGGGACCCGCTACGCTGGCGGCTGTACTTCCGGACATGCAATCAGCGGACTGTCTAATCTTCAGATTCCCTCACTAGTTGCGGTGATCGGATTTTTCATTGGCGGCCTCTTTTCCACTTTTGTGCTGCTTCCTCTAATCTTTTCTCTATAAGCATTCCGGTAAACGGGAAAAATCATAAAAATGAGACTATTACAATTCTTAATATTAGGTGTATTCTTTGGCTTTATTTTGTCAAAAGCTGAAATCGTTTCCTGGTACCGAATTCAGGAAATGTTCCGCTTCCAGGATTTTCATATGTATGGTGTAATTGGTTCTGCTGTTGTATTAGGGGTGATTATCGTCGCTCTGATGAAGCGAACGAATATGAAAAACGTAGATGGACTGGAAATTACTTTCAAACCAAAAGACAAAAGGTTGTTTCGTGCTATCGCAGGGGGTACCATTTTCGGTATTGGTTGGGCATTAACAGGTGCTTGTCCGGGACCTATGTATATCCTTATCGGAAATGGAGTGACGGTATTTGTTGTCGTTTTGGCAGCTGCAATTCTTGGGGCACTAACTTATGGTGCCATTCACAAAAGACTACCTCACTAGAAATGGTCATGGATATCAAGACGGCTTTGCTGGAAGAGCATAGCAAAGATCAAATCATGAAGATCGTGAAGTTCGTCGAAGAGAACGATTCCCGGTTAGCCGAATTGATGGACATTTTTTTCAACGGTAACTTTTTGGAAGGCCAGCGAGCAGCATGGGCCGTGATGCATTATGCTTCAAGAAATAAGAACAGTATGTTGCCTTACGTAGCACAAATGCTCAAAAACCTGGAAAAGCCCAAATTGCATGATGCGGTGATCAGGACAACAGTCAGGGTGTGGTCAGAAACCGACCTGCCGGAAAATTTCCTGGGAGAGATATTCGAACTATGCTTTAACTACTTGAATAATCCAAAAGAAAAGGTGGCTGTAAGAGTTTTTTCGATGAGTGTTCTTTTCAATATTGTCAAAAAGGAACCAGAACTGGCAGAAGAACTGCGACTTGTGATAGAAGATCATTTGCCGCATGGGACAGCAGGTTTCAAGTCAAGGGGCAAACGCATCTTGAAATCTTTGGCAAAAATGTAATGCTGTTAAAACCAGTTCATCCTCATTCTACCATCCTTACCATTCCTTCTTGGGCAACTGAGGCGACCAATTGACCCTGACGATTGAACACGTTGCCACGGCAAAATCCTCTTGAATTGGACGTGTTAGGACTTTCGACCGCATAGAGCAACCATTCATCAGTCCTGAATTCTCGATGGAACCAAATGGCATGATCAAGGCTGGCCATTTTTACCTTTTGACTCAACAAGGGGATAGCATGGGGTAAAAGGGCTGTACCCAAAAGGTAGAAATCAGAAATATACGCCAATACACAGCGATGAGCAGCCTGATTGTCGGGCATTTGTCCGCGCGTTTTAAACCAAAGATGCCTGACCGGGTCTCGTTTTTCAGGATTCAGATAATTACTGACCTCCACGGGCTTATATTCTATGGGATGATCTTCGGAAAAGAAGGAAGTGACCACTCTTGGCAATTTATCAAGGTAGGGTTTGATCAATTCTGAGATAGAAGGTAAATCTTCAGGCATGGTCACCTTGGGTGCCTTACATGCATAATCGAGCCCTGGCTGGTCGAGTTGATAAGAAGCCGCCATGTTGAAAATAGGCCTTCCATGCTGAATAGCTACAGCTCTCCTGGTTGTAAAACTTCTGCCGTCCCTTATCCGATCTACGTTAAACACGATGGGTGCATTGACATCTCCGGCCAATATGAAATAGGCATGAAGTGAGTGACAAAGTCGGTCTGATCCTACCGTGGCTGTACAGGCCTGTAAGGATTGAGCGAGTACCTGTCCGCCAAAAACTCTTTTGCTGCCTACATCCTGGCTTTGCCCGCGGAAGATATTGTGTTCGATCTGCTCAAGTTTTAGGAGGTCGAGCAGGCTTTTGATTCTGGTCATACCCAAAAATAGGAGAAAAACGAATAAGGGTCTACTCCTTTTGACCAAAAGCAATCAGACTAATCCTTCTTTTCTAAAACGGTCGGTGGCAGACGGTTTCGAAGGTTTGGAAAACCAGAAATATGTCATTGGCATCAACTTGTCCATCCATATTAGGGTCTGCATTCCCGTAGTATTGATTTGAATTGTAGTTGAAAAACAAAAGGTTGATATCGTTGATGTCGATCTGACAATCCAATTGTTGAACATTACCGGTGTACATCCCGTAATAAGTGCCAGTCAATGTCATGAGTTCTGCCATTGGGTCATCATTCAAAACTGGATCGACATAGGCCTGGGTAACACCAGTAGTAAAATCATGACAAATCTGGTTGCTTCCGTCAGGGAATAATGGTGCATTACTGATAACTGGTAAATGCCCACGATGAATTACCTCAACATAAAATCCTGATGCCGAAGCTGTACCTAGCAAAATATTATTCCCATTTACATCGGTGACATATCCATCAGAATGCAAAACGCCCGCCGCTTTTCCAAGAATAACATTCGGGTCCTGGCCATCGCGAATTACTACTAAAACCCAATCTACCATCGTAGCTGGAATTTCGGAAACGGAATTAAAGGATTCATTACCAAGATGCAACCAGGGACTTGCATAATAAGGTTGTTGTAAAGGGATGAGCGCATTATCAACCAATGTGGTACGCATAAGGTCGGCAGGCCCAGAGTTAAATGCGTTTATTGAACCCTGAAGTACTACTCTTGGGCAAATTGATATTGAAGGCGGAACACTTAGCGTAATTTCCCATGAACCAGTATTATCGCCTTTGCTGTCCATAACAAGCAGATATAAGCCATCAGGTTGTAGACCATTTGCTGTGATCATTTCACTGGAATTACCTTCAAAACAGCTAACTAGTGATGGGTAACCACCTGCAGAAGGGCAATTTGAAATCGGACCATAAAGCGCTAATTGGACATCGTCACTATTCAACATATTGATATTCTGAATCTCCATGGTCAGATCAGGGATGCCTTCAGCAGGCATCCTGATAGAAAAATAGGCAGTATGATCTTCAAGATCTTCTCCCTGGCTAAAACAGGCCCCTTGATATTCTGAAGGGAGCGGGGCATTACCCGATCCATTCGGAAAACAATGATTATTAAAATTGTAGGTAACTCCAATAGCGTCAGGAATAACGGCCCCACCTGCCCCCAGGCAAATACTTTGAGCTGAGGAGGCCATTGGCTGGAATGCATTTCCGGTAAGGAGCTGGTTACACCCCATATTGTCATTAATCGAAACAACAAATGGTGCTCCAAAAGGATGGTTAAGAATAGAGTATATTCCATTATTGGGTACTATGGCTGTTCCGCCACTTCCAAATACAATAAAATCAGAATTATCAAAACCAGGAATACCGCCGGTGAGGGTAAATGTAATATCAACTCCGGTTCCGAATGCATTACAGACCTGGCTTTCATAGGCAGAGATCTCGTCTAGGAAAGTAACCTGAACAATATCATTCATATTGGTGTCGAAACAGTCAATGGTACCATTCCCGCCTTCATCAAAACCAACCACTGCTTCTCCTGAACTGCTAAGATCTTCGTCGAAAGTAAAGGCTGTAGTCGCATAAAGCGTTGTATTACCTCCAAAATCATTCAAGATTCTGCCGTTTCCCTGTAAACCATCAGGTGCGCTTCCTATTATTGAATAGAGATTGCCGCTAAGTTGATCTTGCATGATATAAGTGCTAGGTGGGCCGTTATACAGTGCATAAAGCACTCCATTCACACCATCACCATCTGCATCCGGAATGCCATCCAGTGGTCCGCCTAAAGCGCCATCAGGAAGCGGTAAATCGTTAAAATCACCAGTCTCAAAAAATCCGTCAAAATCCCAATTGGTATTCATCACAAATTCATCGCCATAACAAATTACCAGTCCATTTGGCGTAGAAAAAGTTCCAGCATTAGCGTTACAGGAAAAAGTTTGGCAATTGAAAATTTCTATGTCCTGGGTTGCAGAACCACTGCAATTGGTGCCGATCCAGGTGTAAGTAATGGTGTGAATCCCATCCCCGGCAATCTGAGGGTCAATATAACCTGTTCCGTTGCCCAGACTGGTCACCCCAGGTCCGGAGAAGACAGCCCCACCGGTTACTGGCCCGAAGTTAATAGTCGTGCAGCCGTTAGCCCCGAGAATAGCGCCAGAAGAAAGGATATTCCCAGAGCCATGATCTCTTACATTAAAGGAGAAGATGCCGTCATTCTGGTTGTCGCAGTAAACGAAAGAAAAAATCGATCCTGGATAAAAATACTCACCGATGACTTCCCAAAGCGAATTGTTAGGAATGGTTCCGACAGGATAAAATGCCAGCTGGTCGCCTGTGCCATTTGGTCCGCTGTAAAGCGATAGTGTGTTTTGTAAAACGGAGACGTCATCGGTTTGAAGTTCTATCGTAAAACCGGGAGTGATAAAGCCTCCCGCTTCAATCGAGTTATCGGCTGCCAATGAGATCAGGCTGAAGTTACAATCATAAGGTGAATCATCCTCAATATCCTGGAATCCGACCGTCGGACAGGTACAAACGATTTCAATAGTTTGGGTAGAAGTTCCTGTGCACCCAGAGCCATCATCCCAGCTATATGTAATATCGTACATGCCTGAAGGCAAAAAACTGGGGTCGAACTCACCAGTACCGTTTCCGAAATCAGTTACCCCTATGCCCGAAAAAGTGGGTGTGCCGGCTGGAGTTCCGATATTAGCCTGAAAACAATTTCCAAAAAGATGGTTAAAAGATCCTGTTGTGAGGATTGTGTTATTACTATAATCGATAACCGTATAGTCAAACAAGCCAGAGCCATTGATGTCGCACCATTCGAAAGAATAGAAACCTGAAGCGCTAAAAAATTCGCCGAAACCTACAAAGTCAGCATTATTAGGTAATTGCCCAAGGTAGTTACCTCCAATATCTGTCGGCCCCCAATAAAATAATCTGTTTCCGGTTCCTGCTGGCCCATCATAGATCTCGAGCCAGTTCTCAGAAGCTGAATTTTCATCTGTTGTGATCTGGATGCCGAATGCAGGTGTTATGAAAGCATCTTCGAAAGGATCGGCTCCTGTAAATGCATTGGCTGTTAATGGTACGGGAGTGCCTGTGCAAAGTATTGGGGTAAAGACATTCTCGAATCCAATCGGTGCACAAGGCGGCATTTCTAAATCACTGTATGCTTCGCTTTGTTTATAAATAAAAGTCAGGCAGCATAAAATGATTATGCGAGAAATAGTTTTGTAGGAGTATAGGTTTCTCATGCCATGAGATTTAAAATAGCATTGGGTGTATAAGCGTGTTTTTGCTGTTTGTCCTTCTAGTTAGAAGGTGCTTTTTCAGCATTTTTCTGAAGTAGGGAAAGTTCAGATCGTTTTCGCTTTAAAATAGCTTCGAGGTTTTCAACAATTTGGGGATTGCCAGCCTTGTATGCTGGCGTCATTCCTTCTAATTGTTTTTCGAATTTCTGGATCTGTTCTTGAATTGTGGATTTTGGTTGTGTCGCGGTTCGCATGACAGGACCTCGTATTGGCCTTGCATTAGTGGTAACCACATTTTCAGGTATGTTTTCGCTAACCTGTGATTGTTGCTTGATAATTACCTTTTCTGTAAGCCTTGGGGTTTGGGGCTTTTCCGGTAAGGATTGTGTCTGTGCAAATATACAAATCGGCAACAGGAATACTACACACATTGTAATGGAAACTAATGGTCTCATTAGAAAAAATATTTGGGTTATTAAGGGTGTGTAGATTATTTCAAAAGTAATTAATTATTGCTTGTTAACCAAAAATGCTGCTATTGCATGATATAGCTATATGTGTTAACAGATCTATTTGATTTTTAGATGTTTGCCTTTGTTTTTTGTTTAAAAATGAAAAAAAGAAGTATCTATTAAAAAATGCTACATGGTCAATTGTTGTCATGTGATAGGTTGAAATGGTAACTGGTAACCCTCATTTAGATCAGAATATTTGTGCTTGATTTTTATCGTTTGCCTTATGGGGTCTGTCCAAAAAATATGGGATTGAGCAGAAATTATGCTTAATTTGATGCAGCATTATTATTATGACAAACCTGGTCATTTTAAATCTCACTAGATGGCTTTTGAAAATCTATCTGTAGACATTACAGAATTACCTGACGTCCAGCAATTGGATCTGCAAAAACCCGATCCTGCATTTCTGCGGGTCTCGTTTATCGGACTTTTTATTTTTTTAGGCATTATGCTTGCAGGCGTTGTCGGCATCATATTCCTTGGAGAATTCGATTCAACTCCCTGGCTTAAACTCCTGTTACCTGGTATCTGGCTGTTTTTTACGGTTTTGTCTTCTTTTCTCACTTATCAAGGCTACAAGATTCAGGGCTATGCACTTCGCGAAAAAGATGTCGTCTTCAGGCGTGGCGTTATTTTTCGCAGCCTTGTTACCGTTCCTTTCAACAGGATCCAACATTGTGAAATTAAGGAAGGACCGGTTGAACGGCTTTTTGGCCTGAAGACTTTGCAGATCTTCACTGCAGGTGGCATGAGTAGCGATATTTCCATCCCCGGTCTTAAAGGGGAAAATGCACCAGAACTAAAAGATTTTATTATCAAGGCCACTGGCGAATCAACTTTTGAAGATGAGTGAATCGACCAGGTTTCTCGAAACACCGAATAGGCAATCTGTCATTGCCATTATTATTATTCTTGCCCGATTCTTAAAAGTGGTGGCCAGGCAGATCTGGCCATTATTGGTGATTATGGTGATAAACCCAACGAAGTCGTGGTTCACAATTTTCTATATCGTTGCCATTGTGGCTGCAGCAGGGTCGGCCATATTTTCGATTTGGTATTATTTCAAATTCTATTTCTATGTCAAGGATGGCGAACTGATCATTGAAAAAGGCATTCTTGAAAAAACTAAGCTCAATATTCCTTTTGAAAGGATTCAGACCATCAATTTCCAGCAAAGTATCCTCCATCAGCTATTTGATGTAGTAGGTCTTGAAATAGACACTGCAGGCTCTGGCAAAAAAGAATTGTCGATCACTGCGGTTGAAAAAGATAAAGCCGAACTAATCAGGGATTATCTGATTCGACAAGGTGCTACTCAAACCCCTGTAATAAATGATGAAACATCTGCAGAATTACCTGCTGTCAAAAAAGAGGAACTCCTGCTCAAGCTTTCTGAGTTAGACCTTTTAAAGGTTGGTGTAGGGCAAAACCATCTAAGAGGTGCCGGTCTATTATTTGCTGCACTTTTGGGACTCTGGCAATTCTTTGAAGACATATTTGGCGATAAATTCCTTGAGGACCTCTATGTTATGACCGGGATTCAATGGGAAAATATTGGCGTGGTTTTTCTCATACTGGCGCCGATTCTCCTGATCATAGCTTTTTTCATTTCGCTGATTACAACAGTGCTTCGGTATTTCAATCTCAGATTTTACAAAACAGATATTGGGTTCAAAGTGGTTGCTGGTTTGTTTACCAGGAAAGAACAGTCTGCCAAAATGCAAAAGATCCAGAAAATGTCATGGACGACCAGTCCACTGAAAAAGATATTTGACCTTTTTGACCTTAAACTTTCCCAGGCAGCCAGTTCGGCAGTTACACGACAACAATCTATTTATGTGCCTGGGTGCTATGAACCACATATCGATTCAGTTAGAGCCGAATATTTTCCGGAGGAAAAAGAAATTGGGTTCGAATCCTTCAAGATTGATAAGCGCATTGTAGGGCGTTATTTACTTTATTTCGGGATTGCCCCCGGCCTGGGAATATTCCTCCTTCAATTGGCATGGTCTGGTGATTTCCAATGGTTTTGGTTGATTATTATTCCAGTCGTTTGGGCTGCCAGTACACTTTATTATGAGAAGTGGCGTTACCATGTGAGCGAACTAGGCTTAAGGGTCGAGCATGGGGTAATTGGTAAGAAATTCACATTACTCAAATGGTATAAAGTTCAATCTGTGCGCATCAGGCAAGGTATTTACCAACGCAGGAAAGGACTGGCAGATATACATTTCCACACAGCCGCCGGAACGGTTTACATCCCATACATTAAAGTGGAGGATGCTTACGCATTAAAAAACTTTGTACTCTATAAGGTCGAAACGAACAGACTAAAGTGGATGTAAGCATTTTCCGAAAAGGAAAAAACCTTTCCTGTTGCCATGTATCCGCGGGCTTCAGAACCTGTGACCCTGATCTGGTAAGTTCCTGACGATTGACCATCAACATTTACCGAAGTTTCCACGACCGGACCTTCAGAAATGTCCAACTGCTTTGAATGGATCAAACGACTATCAAGGTTAAACACCAGCAACAGTAATTCATTGTTGCACGAAAACTCGTTAAAATTAATATTTAGCTGGCTTTTAACCAGGTAAGGGTAAATCGTTAGCGCATCATTCAATGTGTTGGCGATAAGCATGAGAACGATATACCACTGTAGTCAAAATTTCCCTCAAAATCTTTTTTTCTATTAAAAGGAAAAAAAAGCGCATTTGCATTGTCTGATTAAATGACGTATTAACTTTGTCATCTAAATCCAATTCGTATGAGAATTCCGAAACTCCAAGTCCTTTTTGTTCTATTCCTTTCTCTTTTGACGCTTAGTCTCCATGCCCAGCGCCCTCAGGGTGGCCCTCCCGGTAATCGACAGGGTGGGAGAGGGAATTTTGATATTTCCAAATTGCCAAATGTTGGAGTACTTTCTGGAACCGTTATCGATTCTACAACCATGCAACCTTTGGAATATGCTTCTGTATCGGTGAAGCACCGTATGTCTGACACTATCGTTACGGGCGGTATTACGAATGGAAAGGGTAAATTCTATATTGATAAAATTAAGCTTGGTCCGCAGGTGATCGAAATTGCTTTTATCGGCTATGAGACCAAAGTGCTAAGACGCGTAAGACTTGGTCGGGAAACCATGGAGTTGGACCTGGGAAAGATTTATGTGTTTCCCTCCGGTGTTGATCTCGAATCTGTAAATGTAACAGCAAAGCGATCATTCATGACCAATTCTATAGATAGAAAAACCTACGACCCCAGCCAATTAATCGGTTCCGAAACTTCTTCTGCTTCTGCTATCCTTGAAAATATTCCGTCCGTTGAGGTGGATATTGATGGTAATATCAGTCTCAGGGGTTCTCAAAATGTAAGGATTCTGATTGATGGTCGCCCATCAAGACTAACTGGCGATGATTTGGCCGATTTCCTGGAACAGTTACCGGCTAATACGCTTGATAAAGTGGAAGTCATAACCAATCCTTCTGCCAAATACGAACCAGACGGGATGTCAGGGATTATCAATATTCTTCTAAAGAAAAATGTGCTAAAAGGTTTCAATGGCAGCGTTTCAGCAGGATATGGGGGAAAAGACAGGGTCAACGGTGCTCTCAATCTCAATTACAGGGTGAAGAAAATTAACCTTTTCGGAAATTACAGTATCCGCAATGGGACCTACGATGGCTCAGGAACGACATTCCGTGAATCGATAACTACTGATGGTACGACTTTCCTCACTCAGGAGTCTATTTCTGAGCGTGGCCGCAATGGTCAATTCGTAAAACTCGGATTTGACTATTTTGCCAATCCCAAAACCACGTTTACGCTCCAGTCTACACTTAGTGACAGAGGAGGGCCCCGTTATGCGCTGGTTGATACCCGACTTGAAGATGAGAATATGAGCTCATTATCCCATTATTTCAGAGAAACAGATGGAGAAAGAACTGGTAAAGGGCTTAATGTAGAAACTATTTTTTCAAGAAAATTCAAAACAGCAGATAATGAATTGGTTGTAAATGTTGGTTATTCACTCAGCGATAATGATAATGAAAGCGATTTCTTACAGCAGAATTTTGATCTTCTTGGCACTCCTCTGGATAGTACTACTATCAGAAGTTTGGATCAAAGTCTTGGGGATCGTAATGAATTTGATATCAGCATTGACTATTCTCATCCAATCAACAAAAATTCGAAATTCGAAGTGGGTTTGAAATCGACTATTCGCGACAGCGAAAACGATTATCATTTCTTTGATCTTGATCCTGCAATTGACCAATATGTTGAAGTCGATCTACTGGCTAACAACTTCTTGTATAAAGAACAAATTCATGCAGTTTATGGTACCTATACCAATAAGATCAAAAACTTTGGCTTTCAGCTAGGACTGCGCGCAGAACAGGTTTTTACAGATTCAAAACAGTTAACCCTCCAGGAAGATTTTGAAAATAATTACTTCAATGTATACCCTTCGGTTCACCTTTCACAAAGCCTCAAGAACGACCAGGAATTACAATTGAGTTATAGTCGCAGGGTGAACAGACCCCGTGAAAGACAATTGAATCCATTTATCGACTTTTCTGATCCGCTCAATTTAAGGCAGGGTAATCCTTCGCTTTTGCCAGAGTTTGTAAATGCCTTTGAATTGAGCTATGGCAAATACTTTAAATCTCATTCCATCACTGCTTCGGTATATTTCAGGAATATCAACAATTCAATTACCCGTATCAAGGAGGTGTCTGCCAATGGTGTTTCCCTAACAACCTATGAAAACCTGGCTTCTGGTAATTCTTATGGCTTTGAGACGGTTTATGTAGGGTCTTTCGGCAAGCGATTTACCCTCAATCTGAGCTTTAATATTTTTGAAACCAGGATCAACGGTACTAACCTCGCCAGCGAATACAATAATGAAAACTTTGGTTATTCCTCCAAGCTGACCTTTGGTTCAAAATTATGGAAAGATGCTTCCCTACAGCTTACAGGAAGATATCGCAGTGGCCGCGCCCTTGCTCAGGGTACATCTGAGCCTTTCTATGTAATGGGAGCCGCATTCAGGCAATCTCTCCTCGACAGACGACTCAATCTATCAGTAAGCACCCGGGATCTTTTCAACACTATGCAATTTGAATTCACCACGGAAGGTACCAATTTCACCCAAACCGGTTCCAGGCGCTGGAGCAGTCGGGTTGTTTTCTTTTCTGTATCCTACCGTTTCGGCGAAATGCAAAGGATGCGCCGTAATAACCGCAGTCGCGACGCAGGAAACCGTGATAGCGGGTTTGAAAGTGAGGGTTTTGAAATTGACTAATCAATTGGCATTACTCGATCTGCAGTCTCATGTTTAGTTGAAAGATTTTAGACTCAATATTTTGAAGTATTCAAAATATCCATCTACTGAACTGCCGATTGCCTATTCCACAACAAAATGATAGCCAACGCCTTTGAGTGTAATGATCCTGACTTGGTCATCGTTTTTTAGGTAGTCGCGTAGTTTTTTGATGTAAACGTCAAGATTTCTGGAATTAAAGAAAGAATCATCACCCCACACCTGGTTGAGAATCTCTTTTCTTTCAATGGTGTAATTGCGATTATTGGCCAAAATCTGGAGTAACTGGGCTTCACGGTGAGAAAGTCGCTTGATATCTCCATCGTGGTGCAATTCATATTTGTATGGCAAAAAGTTATAACTGCCCAATGATATCTTGGAATCTGGCTGGAGCCTTTGACGGGTAGCTTTAACAAGTTTGAGCAGGTTTTCCATTCGAACGATAAGCTCCTCCATGCTAAATGGCTTTTTGATATAATCGTTGCCACCCGACTCGAAGCCCTTCAAAAGATCTTGTGTCTGGTTTTTTGCAGTGAGGAATAATATCGGAATCCGAGGATCAAGGGCTCTTACCTCCTGTCCGATTGTAAACCCATCTTTATTGGGTAGCATGACGTCCAATACACAGATGTCAGGCGCATAGTTTTTATAGGCAGGCAAGGCTTTTGCACCATCACGAACCATTCGTACTTCGTAGTCGCGACTTTCGAGACTTTCCTTGACAATTTTGCCAAGAAAAGGTTCATCTTCTACATATAGTACCCTGATTTTATCCATGGTGTGTCGGTAAGTCTATTGTAAAGCAAGTACCGCCTCCAGGCTGGCTTTCGACTTCAATCGATCCACGATGCTGATCGATCACTGAGGCTACATAACTTAACCCAAGACCATATCCTTTGACGTTGTGTTTATTGCCGGTTGGTACTCTGAAAAATTTATCAAAAATCTTGTTTTTATATTCCTCTGAAATCCCGATCCCTTGATCTTTGACAGTAAGTCTGACTCGTTGTTCCCGTTGCTCAAGCAGAATTTCAATCTCTGGTTGTTCATGGCTGTATTTTAAGGCATTGTCAACGAGATTATATACAACGGAGGTCAAATGGGTACGGTCGCCTTCGAGTTTGAAAGCCGAACCTTCAAACTGGAAATCTACCTTTGCGGCAAATTTATCAAACTGTAATTTCATCGAATTGAGAATATCCTGAATGAGCTCTCGCATATCCAAAGATTCGATCTTGAGTTCAGGTGCTTTATTTTCAAACTGCGATAATTTTAAAACCTTATCTACAAGAATGGAAAGTCGGTTTAACTCATGTTTCGAGATATTAAGATATTCATTGGTCTTTGCCGGATCTTCCAGGGCATTGAAATTGCGTAACGCTTCAATTGCTACACCGACTGTGGTGATTGGTGTCTTCAGCTCGTGTGTAATATTACTGATGAATTCGTTCTTCAGCCTGTTGAGTTTTTCCTGGTTTTTCAGATTCTTGAAAATGAAATAAAATGCCAGGGCGATACTTGAAAACAGCAATATGGAAAACAGGATTTCAGGTACCATTCTTCCCCAAATAAATCCACTATACTCATTGAACTGAACGGCAAATTTGTCGCCACTTATTACATCGTTGTATTTATTGGTCCAAATGCCTTGAATATCTTTATCTTCATTATCAATCTGGACAATTTTATATGAAAAAGGCAATTCCGAATTCAACATAGCTGATTCAAATTCCTCATCCAGGAAACCCAGCAACAGGTCGTTGTTTTTGTGTTGGAAAACATTTGCCTCAACCTCTATAGAATCCGGTTTTTCCAGCATGGCCAGCACAACTGATAATGATCCGAATATATCATCATCCTTTCCAGGATGTGCCTTTATGGCCACTTTTTCTAAAGCACCAGTACCGACTGTTTCTATGCTTTGGGCGTGGCGGAAGGTGAAAGTGTGTGTCGTATCAATTTTCCTTTTAGTGACATGGATCTTTTTAGTCATCGAAGTGTCGATCATATCAATGATCAATGGTGGTCCAAAAACCTCAGTCATTAGTGAGTCCTGTACTTCACGAATGGAGTTAAGGAACAGTTGATTGGTTTCTTTTTTCAGACTATCGAGTTCACCCTGATAGACTGATTTCAGCCATAACGAAATAAAAACCAGTAGCAAGGCAAGGCCGCCTGCCATTAGAAAAACGGATACGCGTTTTGGACTTAACATTTTCATTTCAATATCAAAAGTACCAGTTTATCTCTAACAAAATCAGCGCTTTAACCTTAATTAACATTAAATCTAGGTTGATTAACCTTGTTGCTCATATCTGCCCTTTAAATTTGCCAAAAAACAAATCATCATGAAAAAATTAATGCTACTTGTTACACTTGCCTTTCCGGTATTTTTGTTTGGTCAAAATAACGAAGGCAAAATCGTTTACAACGAAACTGTTAAACTTGAAATTAAGATTCAGGGCGATGCCTCTGGTATGGAACACCTGTTACCAAAAGAACATAACAATGTAAAAACCCTCACGTTCACTGCTTCAGAATCCATTTTCGAAGATGCTAATGAAGGGGAAGTTGAAGAGATTTCCGAGACCGCAGAGGGTAACTCATTTCACATGAAAATGGTAAAACCAGAGAATAAGCTATATAAAAATACCGCAAACGGAACGACGATCGAGCTGAAAGAATTTTTCGGTAAAAAGTTTCTCATCACTGGCGAGCCCTTGACATACGACTGGAAGCTTACCGGAGAACAAAAAGAAATTTTGGGATACAATTGTCAGCAGGCGACTACCGAAGACGAAAATGGTGTTAAAGTCGTTTGGTTTACCTCAGAAATTCCAGTACCCAACGGACCAGGGCACCTTGGACAACTCCCGGGAATGATCCTCGAAGCCAATCTGAATGATGGCAAAATGGTTCTTGTAGCCTCAAAAATTGAACTGGGTACAATAGAGGAAGGCATCGTAAAAGCCCCAACAAAAGGTAAAGCCGTCTCTCAGGAAGAATTTGATGAAATCTCCGCAAAGAAAATGGAAGAAATGGGCATGGACGGCACTTCAGGCAGTGGCCGTGCTGTTTTTAAAGTTATCCGCCAGTAATTCCTGTAAAGATTCTCTTTTGGTTAAAGGTTAGTTTCAGTCTGAAGTGCCTTTCGAAGCCACCATATTTCGAAAATAAGTGCACGGCAGCGGAAGGGCTTTGGACCGATCTGACCTTTGGCAAATATCAAACACTATCCGCGCAGGTTCTAATGATGGATTTGCGCCAGACATCATCTCTAATCATCCACCATGAAAAAGATCATCTTTCTTTTCATCAGTCTCTCCCTTGTCCTTTCGCAAAAGGAAATTCTAGCCCAGTCTGTATCCGTTCAGGGGCACGTTGTTGATACCATGTTAACGCCACTGACAGGCGCCACCGCCGTATTGCTGCAGGCAGGTGACTCGGTACTTTATAAGTTTTCAATAAGCAATGGAGAAGGCTTTTTTGAAATGAAGAAAGTCACACCTGGCGACTATATTCTACAACTTACTTTCCTGGGTTACGGCAATTACAGTAAACCCGTGACCATCGGTGAAAATACCCCTGTGTTTAATGCAGGGTATATTGCACTCCTTCCGGAAAATGCTTTGTTGGATGAGGTAACGGTGAAAGCCGAGCATATCCCGATGCGACTTAACAAAGACACTATAGAATACAACGCGGCTGCTTTCGAAACTAAACCTAATGCTGCCGTAGAGGAGCTGCTCAAAAAGCTACCTGGCGTAGAAGTCACTAAAGACGGAACGATCAAAGCCCAGGGTGAAGAAGTCAACCAGGTGCTAGTAGATGGCAAGCAGTTTTTCGGCAACGACCCACAAGTTGCCACAAAGAACCTACCTGCTGATGCCATTGATAAGGTGCAGGTATTCGACAAAAAGTCTGAAATGTCTGAATTTACTGGTGTCGATGACGGTCAACGAGACAAAACCATCAACCTGGCACTAAAAGACGACAAGAAGAAAGGTTATTTCGGTAAAGCCACTGCAGGCTATGGCACTGAGGATCGTTATGAAGCTAAACTGAGCCTCAATCGTTTCGATAAAAAAATGCAAATGTCGATTATTGGCATGTCCAATAACAATAATCAACAAGGGTTTTCGCTTGGCGAGTATATGAATTTTATGGGCGGCCTTCAAAATATGATGCATGGCGGAGGCGGTGGCTCCATGCGCTTGTCGATTGAAATCGATGGAGGGCTGCCATTGGGCGCGGGTCTTAGTAACGGTTTTGTGAATTCTTCTGCAGGAGGGGCCAATTTTAACCTCGAACTTGGTAAAAATACTGACCTCAACCTGAGTTATTTTTACAATCGTATTCGGAACAATGTTCAAACAGAAACCACACGGCAAAACTTTACAGAAAATGGTGTTTATGATGCTGCAGATAACGAAGAACAGCTATCTCAGAGTTCAGGCCATAAACTAAACATGAGACTACAGCATGAAATCGATTCCTTTCGGAGAATAATATTCAGAAACTCGATGGGCTATAATGATGGATTTTCTGAGTCTTTTGGCAACAGTATGGCTTTCAATACCTTGGGCATGCTGGAAAACGATGGCAGCAATATCTATCTGTCAGAAGGCCGAAATTTTAATCTGAATGGTAATGTCTTGTTTATGAACCGTTTCCGGAAAAGTGGCCGCGCCTTTTCCGCCGATTTGTCATATGGGCTCTCTGACGATGACCGTGAATCAAGACTTCAGTCTCTGAATCGATTTTACCTGGGTGACGGTAATCTCAATTTCACGGATAGCCTCAACCAACGGCAGGATATTATTGGTGACCGTTTAAATTATGGACTCACACTAACCCATACTGAACCCCTTGGAAAAAAGCGCTATCTCGAGTTCAGGTACAGCCTTCAAAATTTCCAGGATGAAAATGATAAAACAGTATTCGATATCACGGGAGGGCCAAATCCTGAGGAAAATTATAACAGCCATCTTTCGAATAAATACAAGCGTGATTACCTATACAATAGCGGGGGGCTCAGCTTCCGGTTAAACCGGAAAAAAGCTAATTTTTCGGTAGGCCTCACTCTGCAACACAGTCGTCTGAGAGGTGATCTCTTCAATGCTTCACCCCAGATTTCTGAAGACTATGTAAACCTATTGCCTAACCTGATGTATAGTTATGATCTGGCAACTTCTCGAAATATCGAGTTTTCCTACATTACCAACGTCAGAGAACCATCTGTGGAGCAATTACAGCCAATTGTTGACAATAGTAATCCGCTGAATATTTACATCGGTAATCCGGAATTGTCGCCAGAATACACGCACAGAGCAGCAGTTAGGTTCCATTCTTTCAGTCAATTCAGTATGACGAGCATTTTTGCTTCGCTAAGTGGAAGTTATACGACCAACAAGATTACTAACGAAGTGTCTGTTGATTCGCTGTTCAGGCAAATAACACGCCCTGTGAATGTAGATAATGACTTCGGATTGAGAAGCTATTTTTCATTTGGAGCACCATTGAAATTCATCAAAAGTCGTATTAATATCAATAATGGCCTCAACTATAATCGGTCTCTAATATTTGTGAATGGTACCCAAAATGCTTCTAACCGCCTGAGAACGACGTTGGATATCAGCATTGAAAATAAAAATACAGAGTTAGTTGAAATTGGCATTGGAACCAACCTGTCGCATAATCTCACCAATTACTCTGATGCGGATAATCTCAATCAAAATTACTTTGACCAGGTTTACTACATCGACGCTGGTGTAAATTTCCTGAAAACCTGGAACCTGAGTTCTTCCTTTGATTACACGATCTACGGTGGGGAAGCGTTTGGTTCATCTGAAACCATTCCGATTTGGAAGGCTTCCTTGTCAACTTTCCTGTTGAAAAACCAGAAAGGAGAATTAAAGTTTTCAGCCTCTGACCTACTTAATCGCAACCAGGGTATTTCCAGGACAAGTGAGTTCAATTATATCGAGGAGACCAGTACCCGCTCCTTGGGCCGTTATTTCATGGTTAGCTTTACCTACAATATCAGTAAGTTTGGCGCCCGCCAAGGCGGAGGGATTGAGGTGATTGATGGCCGGAGACGATAAAGCGTTAAGGAAACCGCAAAATGTAAAACCGCAAAACTCAGAATGTAAAAGTTGAGTACAGCGCAACTAATAAGGCAAACTTTTACATTTTGCAGATTTACATTTCATATTCTTCGGTTTAAAGTTGGTGCTCTATCCGATCTCTTCAAGACTTAACAGCACAGGTACTTGCTTTTCACCATTATGAACGAAAATAGTCGTCTTTAATCCGCTGGCCAAGGTTTTTAGACTATTTGCATAATTATCTTCTTCTCCGTTTGCCGGAATGGCGAGCCCGAGAAAGACGACATCAGCGTTTCCACTATGCCTGTGGATAGTGTTTCTAACGGATTCACCTTTATGATTTACAACTACCTTAACATCTGCCTTTATCCTTGTTTTTGGAATAATCGCCTGTAATTGCGATTCCATGTTTTCGGCTTCAGTGTCAGATTTGACGATTGAATAGATCGTCAATTTGGCTTTTCGCCAAGGTGCGTTGGAATTGAGCAGGTGGGCTAACAACAACATAAGGTCACCATTTCTTCTTTGGCCACCCCACCATAAGTGGATAGATTTGTCCTGTCCAGGTTCATGGCCCCAGTCTAGTTTGGCGATGATAGTACTGATACCGGTTTGCGATACGGCACGCATGATACGCAAGTGCGTGGCGAGGTGGCTTTCTTTATCCGACCAGCCAAATAGCACAGTCTTGGATTTCATACCGGCTATTCCATTGGCTTGTGCTACGTTAACTGCACCTTCTTCGAAATTGGAGACCACGTTGATCTCGCCAAAAGCATTGAGATTTTGTTGTCTGATATCATCGTTCATTTGAGCCATTTTGGCATCAAGGCTGAAACGATCTTCAGTCAGATTGCCTTCTACGAGGTAGGTGGCCGTAACGATACCGCTTTTATGGCTAAACCAGGTAGCCAATCTGAGGAGACTGCCACGTTTGGCTGGATTACCGACAAAAGCCAGGATGTATGGGCGCCAGTTTCGGGCTTTATTGCCATGTGGTTTGTGGTTGAGTAGCGCATAGCGAGCCAGCGAAAACCAGAAGCCTGCACGCGCATCACCCCATTCCTTTTGAAGGCTTCGTTTCTTGAGGAAGAAATATAATATAAGCTCAAGGATCACCGCAAACAAGCAGGCTAAAGGACTAACCAGAAACATGACAAGGATTGCACCAATAGCTCCAAGTACGGAGACAAACCACGGTACATTGATCGTAGGTCTGTACGAGGGATCGCCTACCAGTTTTTCCACCACAGCACTAAGATTGACCATTACATAAAGGGTCAGGAACAGGATGGAAACAAACATTGCCACAGTATTCAATCCACCGAGTAACACTGCTAAAAGCGCAATCGCCCCAGTCACCCAGGTAGCCAACGCGGGTTGCCCTGTTTTCGACAATTTAGTAAATATCTTTGGCGCAAGTCCATCATTTGCCAATGCTTGCAATACACGAGGACCACTCAGAATACTGCCAAATGCAGAGGACAAGATAGCACCCCAAATCGCCGGATAGACCAGCCAAGCACCGAGGAATGCGACAGTTGTCCAGGTTTCGACACCGCTGTTGGCCAGTTGCTCAGGAGACATTTGGGTTGTGATCGCCAGGAATACAGGGATCAGCATATAAAGAATCAGACCTGTAACAATAGCTCCCATTGTACCAACCGGGATTGACTTTTGCGGATCTTTCAGATCACCACTCATGCCGATACCAGCTGTAAATCCTGTAACAGCAGGAAAGAATACAGCAAAAACAAACCAGAATCCTTCCGGAGCGGTTCGATACGTTGCCTCCCATTCCGGTTGTTTGAGTTCACCTCCGGTCAGCACGCCAACGACCAGCGCCAGGACAGAAAGCACAACTGCAATGAGAATTGGAATCTGCATTTTCAAAACCAGCGAAGCCGACTTTCCCGAAAGGATAGTAGTAAAGACAATAAACGCAGCTGCCAATGCCATCACCATCTGTTGATGTGACAAGGCGGTTTCGGGCATAAAAATGATGATGGCTTCCGCCAGACCGAAACAATAAAACGTAAGGCTTAGCGTACGGCAAAAATAAAGTGGTATCCCAATGGCACCGCCCAATTCAAGACCCAGCGATCGAGATATCATGAAATATTCTCCACCTGCTCCAACTTTCATATTGGTGGCAATAGCAGATGCGCTAAGACCTGTGATGAATGTAATAGAACAAGCAAGAATGACCACAACGAAAGTCAGTCCAAGGCCGATATTACCGACTACCCACCCAAAGCGCAAGTACATAATAAGTCCCAGGATTGTCAGGAGGCTAGGCATATAAACACCCAGGAAAGTACCAAATTTAGCGGCTTGCGGTGTTTTTTCAGTTGGTTTTTGGTCGAGTTGTACAGCTTGGCTTGCGTTTTCCATTGAGGTTTTTTTGTGGTTTGGTGCCAGATAGTTATTGGCTTTAAAAATAATCATCAATTTGAGCCTTTCAAATTTATTTTGCCTGCTTTGTACCTTTGCCCTTCAATGAATCAAAGAATTGTCATTGTTGGAGGGGGTGCAGCCGGTTTTTTTGCAGCCATTCGTTGTGCTGAGCTCAATCGCCAGAATAAGGTGATTATCCTTGAGCAGGGCCGTTCTGTGTTGCAGAAGGTAAAGGTCTCAGGTGGTGGACGATGCAATGTCACCCACGCCTGCTGGGATCCAGCCGAATTGGTCACAAATTATCCCCGAGGACAAAAAGAATTATTAGGACCTTTCCATCGCTTTTTTACCGGTGATACGGTGGCATGGTTTGAAGAGCGTGGTGTAAAACTCAAGATCGAAGCCGATAACCGTATGTTTCCGGTAACGGATAATTCTCAATCTATCATCGATTGCCTGTGGAAATCTGCGAAAAGAGTAGGTGTAAAGGTGGAAACGGGCAAAAAGATGCTAGGTTTTAAGCCAACCGGCAATGATAAATGGCGTCTGAGCATAAAAGGTGAACAGGATTTAATCGCTGATAAATTGATGTTAGCAACTGGTAGCGCGAAAAGTACATGGCAATTACTCCAGGGTTTAGGGCATACCATAGTTCGACCTGTGCCGTCATTATTCACTTTTAACATCAAAGACGAACGTATCAATGGACTGGCAGGGATTGCTTTGCCAAAGGTCAGGATATCGATCAAAGATACCAGGCTTGAAGCTGAAGGGCCATTATTGATTACGCATTGGGGTCTTAGTGGTCCGGCCATTTTGAAACTATCAGCTTTCGGTGCCAGAGTTTTGCATGAAAGCCATTACCAATTCCGGATAAAGGTCGATCTTTCCGGTTTAACCGGAATGGTAGCTGTGACGGAAGCCATAGAGCAGGTCAATACCAAAAAGCTGGTGCTCAACCACAATCCATTCAACCTTCCAGAAAGGTTATGGAAAAAGCTGGCTCAGCATTCAGGCATCTTAAAACAAAAATCCTGGAACGAATTGAGTAAAAAAGATATCACCAATCTTGCGGGAAATATCGGTAGCGCTGAGTTTACCGTCAATGGCAAAAGCACTTTCAAAGAAGAATTCGTGACTGCAGGGGGTGTTGATCTTAAGGAAGTTGACTTTAGACGATTTGGCAGTAAGCAATTTCCAAATCTTTATTTTGCCGGGGAGGTGCTTAATATTGATGCTGTTACAGGCGGTTTCAACTTCCAGGCTGCCTGGACGGGTGGTTGGATTGCTGGTGAGGCTATGGCTGCCGACTAAACATTGAGGTCGAGATCTGCGTAATAGCCCAAATCCACGTCTTTTAGCATCTTCGTCCAAAAGGTGATCTGTCCAGTGTGGTAAGAAAAATGTTCAACGACGTGCAAAATTATCCCCGTTCCGGTAAGGTCAAATCCTTGGACTATTCTGGGACGATTGAGGTTGTCTTCGGTGGCGGATCCAATAATTGTTGCTGCTGTATCGGTTACAGATTTTAGCTTATCGAGCAAGGCAGTTTTCGAATACCCTCTTCTTGCTTCGAATTCACGGTCTCTTTCCCTGATGTCTGGTTGCCCGTCCAGACCATGCATAATATACTGCGTGATATTACCACAAAGGTGCAGCATGAGATTACCAATTGAATTGGAATTGTTGTTTGGTCTCTTCCATACTTCTTCTTCGGTGAGTTTGTTCAGGCATTTTTCAATTCTTGGATAACTTTCGTTGAAACGGAACAAGGCCTGGCTAATGAATTCGGTGGCTGTAGGGGAATTGGGCATTTTGTTTTAATTGATGGTTGATGGTTGATGGTTGATGGTTGATGGTTGATGGTTGACAGAATTTCTACCGTAGAGTTTCGCAGAGATTTTACTTCCAGAATCCGATGTGGACCTGTTTTGCTTCTTCTTCCAGTAAAGGCCCAATTACCTCTACCTTTCGGTCTCCATTTTCGAATACATTCCGGCAAGGTAAATGGAGTCTCATACCTGTTGGGTTTTTGGGAAGGTGCTCGTACATTTTTTGACCACTTAAAGCATAGACAACTCGGCTGATCCCGGACCAATAAATTACCCCACAACACATGGCACATGGTTCAGTACTTGTATATAAGGTTGCCTTTGTAAGGATGTTGGCATCAAACTTTTCTGCTGCTGCTCTAACCACATTAAGTTCTGCATGACCAGAGATGTCTTTTTCAGTAACCACAGTGTTTTCGGCTTCCATGATGATTGATCCATGTTCGTTGACGATCAATGATCCGAAGGGGTGATTTCCATTTTGTCGTGATGAGGCAGCCAATTCAAGGCATCGTTTCAGGAAAAAGGTATGATCCATTTCGGAAAGGTAATGATTCTATTTTAGGAATAGGCGCCCAAATCATTTTACAATCTTGTGCGCTTAATTAAGGTAATTGTCTAACTTGCGGGGATTTCCAAAAAACCAATGCTCAATATCACCAAATATATCAACGTTAAGACCGGTTTTATTGGTGCTATTATAATGGCTTCAATCGTAGGTTATATCAACCATGAATTTGGGATGTGGCCTGCCACAATTGCTGCTCTAAAACAAGGTACCTATACCTTTTTCTTCGGTGGTGCAGTGATCCAATTTTGCGAAACATTAAGTCTTAAATATCCTGACCATTCCTGGAAGGGAATTCTACTCGGCGCATTGTCGGCTTCTGTTGTGACTATTATTGCAGTGCTGATCGTACATCATATGCGCGGGACGCCTTTGCCTTTTGCCAGTACAGTGCCGACTATGGTGCTGGGGCCTCCTGGTTTCCTGTTTTTGGCCTGGCGGAAGCGTTGGGTGGCTGATCGTAATTCAACTTAATGATTTACTTCTGAGCGTTTCCACCTCAACCCTAACCCTTCTCCTTCAGGAGAAGGGAACTCACTTTGGTTCCTCTCCTTGAGGAGAGGTTAAGTGAGGTGAAAAATAGAACTGATGAGTGTCCCTCTCCTTGAGGAGAGTGTAGGTGAGGTGTAAAATGGAACTGATGTGCGTCCCTCTCCTTGAGGAGAGGTTAGGTGAGGTGCTAGCTGGAAAAAGATTATCTTTGAAACCATGATCCATATTACCCGACTTTGTGCGATAATCCTCCAATTATTGCTTGTTGCGGTACTTTTATTTTCGTTTAAGCAATATACCTACACCGAACCTACTATTCTTCATCTTCGTTTTCTGGACGGGGTAACCCAACTGGCTGTATTGCCGGAGAGAGTAGTAGTGCAATGTGTTGAAGATGGCTTTGTCTCTGAATTTTCCAGTAAGGATATAACACTGGCCAAACCTTTAACTTTTAGTTTAGAGCAAGGCAGTTATATTATTTCCGTTACCGGAAAGGGATTTCAGCCATTGGAATTTGAGCTGAGTACTGCTGAAAGACAGGTGCTGAATTACACGCTCCGGTTAGATGCCTATGCGCCTGATCAATTTGTCAATTATGAATTTCTCGAAAGAGCGACAAATAAAGGTCAAACCATTATCATCGGTTATGTCGTTGACTGGGATGGCAAACCGTTGCCAAATGTAGACATAACCTGTATCGAAACGGGAGAATGGGTCACTACCGACTCCAAAGGCTATTATCGGCTTGCGTTGTCTGTTGATTATGAAGCGTTTGCTAGGTTCCATGAAGAGCTGCCTCCTGATGTTGCTATCGAACATTTTTATCGAACGTTGGTGTACAAGAAAGCAGGCTATAACGATTTGGTGATTCATAACGAACTGGTACAACCTTACGGGAATGGGATTGCAAGCCATCGGATGCTGGAAGGAGATGGAGTTATTGAGGTGGAGAATACGCGATACTTCGACTTGAGCCATTCAGTTAAAAGTAGGGAAGATACTGTAGGGAAGATACAGGTGGCAGTCGAAATTGGGGAAACTGCAATCAGGGGTGAAGAACCGTCAATTTTAAATTTTCAACCTCCGCAAGGAACAGAAAAAAGCTTTAATAGCTGCGTGCCACAATCAATCGTCGTTGGCTTCACAGCTAGTGGAACGACCTGTTGCTCGGGGTCTTGCTCAGATTTCAATTCGGATTATGGGGTTTATAGCATGGATCTTTACAGCAAGCATATCTTGAGAGGTGAGTGGCTGACGACCTGGAACAGTTTGCCGAATATGGCTGAAGGGTATAAAGCCGCTGCTGTTGCGATCCGGTCGTATGCGCTGGCTCGGATGCTTTACAATCCTTCATCTACTGGCTTTTACCAGATTTGTTCTAATGCTTGTTGTCAGAATTTCTTTATTGGTAGTATTCCTTCTTACATGGCTTCCGCAGTTGATGCTACTTCTGGGGTAATCATGATGGATGGTAATGAGGTAGGACTTACAGAGTATAGTTCTGAGAATAATGGACTCGATAATTGCCATTGTGTAACAGGCTGTAGTGCGGGCAACCAATGCACTCTATCTGGAGGAGGAGTTGGCTGCTGGCAATCCGGACCATGTGGAGATGGTTATTTTCAAGACCCAGGTAATTTTCTATGTATTGAAGATCCAGTTGGGACGGGTCATAAACAATTTGGCCACGGTAGAGGCATGAGTCAATACGGTTCTGCCAGATGGGCATCAGGGATTAATCTCAATGCTGCTTGTGAATCCGGCCCTCAACCACTACATGGGTATGGTACTAAAAACTGGATTGAGATATTGGATCACTATTACCCCAGTTTTAGTCTGTTGTCTGGACTGGGTACTTGTGGGTTGGACTGTAGTGATGTGGTGGCTTTGGAATGTGGCATCCCCATTTCTGGGAATACGGCCAATAGTACTAGCAATATTCTAACATACGGCTGCAATATTTCAAATAACTATACAGGGCCTGAGCTGGTCTTTTCGGTAATTATGGAGCCAGGCCCCTTCACCGTGAACTTATCAAATATTGTTTACCCGCCCAATCCCGGTCAATCTGTTGGTTTGTCCGTGATAGTGCTTGATGGAAATTCAGGGTGTATTGTTGAGGAAGATCCGAATAATAACAATTCGAATTGCATTGAAGCGTTGGTAGGCGGTGGTACGATGACCATCAATAATCCTGCTGGTGGATTGTATTTTATCATTGTGGATGGGTTGACTGGCGTACCATACCAAGGAAGTTCAAATGATTACGATGAAGATAATGGCAGTTTTGATCTTTTGGTCGATGGTCTTTGTTCAGATTGTCCTCATTTATATGATGAACCTTGCAGTGCACTTGTTATTCCGTCAGGTGATGAATGTGTTTTCACTGAAGTCCAAAATTTCTGTGCAACTACGAGTTTCAATCCGCCTGTAGTTAATTGTCTTGGCGATCTCAGTGAACAAGACATTTGGGTCAGGACTACAGCCGGAGTGGCTGGTCGATTAATCGTAGATACCAATGACGGTAGTCTTGGTGATCTTGAAATGGCGCTATATACCGGGTCTGATTGTGACAATCTTTCCTTATATGGCTGCTTTCCCAATGGCAGCATCAATGATCCAAATGGCTGGATGCCAATTGCCGACCTCAATGGGCTAACCCCGGGTGAAGACATCTGGATCAGGTTATGGGATTTTGGTTTTCCTCATGAAGGGAATTTTGGTATTTGCGCTAATGACCCTGATGCTGGATTGGCAACCATTGAAGTTTGTCCTACAGTGATTTTGAAGGGCGCTTTTGATGCCTTTCATTTCAATACTGATAATCTTATGCGGACGACATATGCGGATAACTATCTTATGTCATTATTCCAACCTTTCAATGTTGCTCCCTGGTTTTATGCAGGTGTAGAATCATTTCCAACAAACTTCTCTATTCCTACTGATATGGTCGATTGGGTCTTGATCACGATCAAGGATGGTGCTAACGCAGCATCCATAGTGTACAGACAGGCAGGGGTCTTGCATGCAGATGGCACCATTACTGCAACGGATGGTAGTTTGATCAGCTTTACGGCAAGCCTGATTTCAGGTTATTATATCGAAGTTGCACATTCCAATCACCTACCGATCATTAGTGCCAACTCAATACTCCCCGACTTGAATAATCAGATTTGTCATGATTTTACCAGTTCGATGGATATGGCTTACCGCAATTCTACATTGAATGATGATCCGATGGTTGGCCTCAACTCACTCTCTGGCTATTATCACGCCATGCATTCCGGTAACGGTAATAATTTGGATTGCCAGGTGGATGCAAATGATATTAATTCCCTCTTTCAGGCTTATCTTTTGTCCAACTATTACGGGTCTGAAGATATTAACCTGGATGGGGTAGTGGATATTAACGACTTGAATTTGTTGTTGGAGGGGTATAATGGGAATTGTCATTTGAACTATTGATTGTTTCCAGCTCAACCCTAACCCTTCTCCTCCAGGAGAAGGGAACTGGTGGCCTGATTTTCGTCCTCCTCCTGAAGGAGTAGTTAGAGGAGTTTAGGGGGCTTATGGGAGGCGGGTAATGACGAACCTACTCATGTGAAATCCATTGTCATTAGTCAAGATTTTTAAAGCGTACATACCTTCCGACAATGCAGAGATATTAATTTGCTGAGAGAAAATCTCACCTGACTGCAGCACTTTCCCATCTATCGATATGATCTCGTAGGTGCCAGAGACATTCAGATTTAAGCCTTCAAGTTGAATGTAGGTTGAAGCCGGATTTGGATAGGTCGTTAATTGCCGTTCTTTGATGTTTTCAGTACTTGTGAAAACCAGATCACCAAAGAGCCATTCATAGGCATCGGGAAATTCGCGGGCCCAGTACCATTCGCTATGTTGTCCGTCAGGATGTATGATGGTTTGGAGTTCGGTAGGGGAGAAGCCGTTATTTTGGAATGTAGATGCCATTGCGGTAACGCCATCGGTCATAAGCGAGCCCTCAAGTGCTCCGGCGATGGTGTAAATACGGAAAGGTGCTTGATGCCCATTGGTGGAAACATGGGTATAACATTCATCTGAAAACCAGTAGGATGGTGAGAAAATGCCCAGTTTGCTGAAGGTGTTTTGGTATTCGATACCGCCGTAATGAGAAATCAAGCCACCCATAGAGCTACCCATCAGGCCTGTGTATTCCCTTCCGGGAAAGGTGCGATAGTTGGCATCGATGTAGGGCTTTAGCGTATTGACGAGGAAGGCCATATATTCGTCGCCCTCTCCACCTCCGTAAGTCGGGTTGACCCAGGGAGAATACTCGTCAAGGCGATGGACGCCACCATTGTCAATTGCCACGACGATACAGCCATAGTCGCCCGATGTATGCAGGTCGTTGAGTGATTCGTCGACTTCCCATTCTCCAGAAAAACTGGTGGCTGCGTCGAATACGTTCTGGCCGTCATGCATATAGAGAACCGGGTAGTCTTTTTGAGAGCTATCGTAATCAGGGGGTAAGTAAATCCAAACCCGCCTATTGCGATTAAGCTGCGGAATGAAGAAATCCTCATCGATGATCGCCACATTTGCAGCTGCTGTGCTATTAGTACCTCCCACATCTTCCCATGTCAGGATATCGACATTTATGGTAGCGGGAGCACCAGTATAGTTGTAAGTCCGATTTGGCAGAAATCCACCATTGGCATTGCCCTCCACTGTAGTCCATGAACCTCTCGTAAACTTGTACTCCATAATACCTGTAGGCGGATTAATGGTGATTTCCCGCGTCCCATTCATATTGTCGGTCATTACTGTTCCCCCCGGGTCCCATCCCTGGAATCCTCCAGTTATGTATATGTCATCTCCAATAGGCGTATTTGCAGGGATGTTATTGACGACTATAGTCAGTTGAGCACTGACGGCCAAGGTTGTTAACAAGATGGCTAAGAGGGTTAGGAGTTTTTTCATGTGGGCCTTTTTGAGCAGTCGGCTTAATGCTGTTTATGGTTTGCAGTCTTCAATCCGAAAGCTAGTTAAAAGATTTCAGGGATAATATTTTGAAGCATTCAAAATTTCAATTGCCTTAAAATCCGATTGCCAACCGCCAATTTTAGAAAATCACACCATTAGGTAGGTCACCCAATCACCCCAGGTCATACTTTGGAGAATAGTTAATTACCAAAACTCTAAAGATGAAAATGCTCCACAAATTTTCAATTCTGTTGTTTTTATTATTGATTGTTGAATCTGTATTTGCGCAATCGCCTTTTCCTGGTCTAAGGGCGGAGGAACCTGCTCGCGAAGCAGTATTTGATGCAACTTGGAAGCAGGATTTTCATACCCTTTACGGGGAAAATGCTCGATGGCAGCAATTCGAAATAAGCCAGGCGAAAATGTTGAATGCGGAGCAAGGGCAGTTGATGCCGGAGTGGGAGAATCTTGGTCCTAATACACTGGATACCCTTTCCGGAAGGATATTATGCATGACGTTTGATCCTAACGACAGCAACATTCTTTATGCAGGTACGGGCTCAGGGGGCCTGTGGAAGTCCATTAATAGCGGTGACTCGTGGGTGCCATTGACAGATGACTTGCCATCCATGCGTGTTTCAGCGGTGGCTGTTAATCCTTTAAACTCAAATGAAATATTGATTGGTACAGGTATCGGGCAGGTTCAGAATACTTCTTTACAGCCAGGTGCAGGAGTGCTGAAGTCGACGGATGGCGGCCAGACCTGGTATATGACGGGATTCTCTTTTCCATTAACTGCAATTGTGTCTACATATGAACTGGTATGGGATCCCGTCATGCCTGGAAAAGTTTTTCTTGCTGCTACAAATGGTCTTTTCGTTTCAACCGATGATGGAGACAATTGGGAGCAATTACATGATCAACGAATTTATGATTTTGCTCTAAATCGAATGCAGCCTGATACTATGTTCATAGCCATTCAGAATCTTGGAATTAAACGATCATATGATGGTGGCGTGAATTGGACCACATTGACGAACGGGATTTTATCCGGTCCGACGGTTTTTAGAACCAATATTGCCATTCATGAAAGTAATCCGGAAATCATGTTTGCGAGCATGGTTAACGGCAATGGCTTTGGCGGACTTGGTGTATACAAGTCAACTGATGGCGGTGATTCATGGAGTCAACTACCCAATGTACCAAATTACTTATGCCAACCCAATCTCCCTACTTCATGCTCTGGGTGGTTGTTTAGTACGATTGGTGTATCGCCTTTCAATCCGGATCATCTCTTTATTGGTGGCGTGCAATTCTGGACATCTATTAACGGCGGATTGACCTGGACATGGCGGGACTATGCATCCAATGGTTCAATAGGCACAAATGAAGGATTGGTGTATGTCGACCACTGGGATTTAGAGTTTGATCCAAATGACCCGTCCACAATCTATGTATGTTGTGATGGCGGCATCATGAAATCAACGGATGGTGGTGCTTTTTGGGTGCGAAAATCAAATGATATGATTAATGCCCAGGTATATTCAGTAGCCAGTCATCCGACTGATCCGGATTTTCTGATTGGCGGTTTCCACGACCATGGGCTTCAGCGGATATTCAAAAACGATGAAAATAAAACCTGGACGAGATGGTCATTGAATGATGGTATCAATACCGTAATCAACCAAGAGATCCCGACTACTCTTATCGGGAATATTCAATTTGGCGTGCCTCAGCGATCAACGAATATGGGGGCTTCACATCAAACCACTTTTCAAGCTTCATTCGGGATAACCGAACCTGGTCCTTGGATAACGCCATTAGTCGCTCATCCGGAAGAGCCGTCAACCTTATACACGGTTAGCAATACCAGAATCTACAAAACGACTAATAATGCTGTAATCTGGCAGGTGTCTGACGATATTGCGAATGTCAGGACGCTTGAGATCAATCCGACGAGGCCAGATACTGTATATGCTCATGCTTACACAGGCAATGGTTGGACCTTTTACCGAACCTATGATGCTGGAGAAAACTGGGAAGCGGTTAATACGCCGACAATTCCTAGTTGGGGCGTTACTGGCCTGGCCTCTGACCCTAATAATCCCAATCGCGTATATGCTGTACGCAACAGTACTTTCGCCAATAATGATCATATCAAAGTTTCAGAAGATAATGGCACCACATGGACAGACATTACCAATGATTTTCCTGATATCAAGGTAAATGATGTTGCGGTTAGCCCAATTAACGAAGATCATATTTACCTAGCCACAGATCTCGGGGTTTATCTGAGCACCAATCGCGGGCACAACTGGTGTGCTTTCAATAATAACCTGCCAAGAATTTATGTGATGGATGTCGACTTTTATCCATTAGACAGTACCATCCGGATTGCGACTTTCGGCAGAGGTGTATGGCAAACTAAGGCCCATGAAGCTTTGACGACTTCCGTTTCCACTCCTGATATTACAGAAGCAATGGCTGTAGAAGTCTTCCCAAATCCAGTTGAGGATTACATGACCATTAATTTTTCTTTACCAGAAGGCGGAAGCGTGGTTATCGACATTCTGGACATCAGGGGTCAAAGGCTAAATCAAGTTTTCCATGGAACCTTACCGGAAGGTCAACAGCAATTTAGTTGGGATGGCCGGAGTAGCATTGGTTCGCGGGTAGCTGCTGGCGTTTACTTTGTACGGATTGCCTACAGTGGAGTGGGGGTGGTTAAACGAGTTGTTGTGAATTAATGCCTGGCAGTTGGCGATTGCCATCAACAGAATAAAAGTCCTATTTTAGGGGAAAAACAGCTATGAAGACTCCGAAAAAGCTGGAAGGCCTGAAAGGGACCGATTACCAACATCCGTTAGACAAGGTTACGCTTGAGCGACTGAAGAATACGCGTGGACTTGATGCTGTGGTTAAGAAGTTTTATGACCTGGGGATTGAGAAGGTGATCAAGATGCAGCATACGGGGTCTGCGTTGAAGGCAACCAGGCGGAATTTCCCCAAGGTGATCAATGCTGTGGAGACAGCGTGTTCTATATTGAATGTGGATGTTGTGCCTGATATTTACATTACCCGTTCTGAACGACTGCATGCTACTTGTTTGGGTGTGGACCATCCGATTATCGTTTTGTCGTCGGAGAGTGTCAATCGGTTGACTGAACCAGAGTTGCTATTTATTATCGGTCGTGAGATCGGCCAGATTCAGAATGAGCATATCCTATACCTGGAAATCGGCTTTATATTTCCCGAACTCGTTGAAGTGTTTTCTTCGGTTACTTTAGGTTTGGCAAATATCGTAAGTGGCGGCCTCCGTTATGCCCTTTTTAACTGGAGTCAAATGGCCGACTACACTGCTGATCGCGCCGGCTTTCTCGCCTGTCAGGATATCAAAGTCGTGATCATGATGCTCGCAAAATTTGCCGGTTTACCGGAAAGCCATTGGGAAAGCTACGAGATTGAAGATTTTCTGGATCAGGCGCGCAGCTTTGAAGGACCCTCGGAAGGGATGTTTGAGAAGGTAATGCGGTTTATTTATGGGAATAATTTGTGGGCTGTAGCGCGGTGTGGCGAGATTTTGAAGTGGATTGAGAGTGGGGATTATGAGGGAGTGGTGCGGTAGGGGGTGACCACCTCATCCCTAGCCCTTCTCCTCCAGGAGAAGGGGACTGATGTGAGTTCCTCTCTTGAAGGAGAGGTTAGGTGGGGGGCTCTACTTCCCAATACAGGAAGTGAGAGATTCTGAGTATCAAGTTTTAAGGTAAAAGAGGTACAAATTAAGATTATTCAACCTGCATCACCCTCTTTTTTTTCAAATTCATTTTCTAGGAAGGGTTCAGCATTGATGATACTAGTTTCATCTCTGGTCAGAAAAGTGGCAATACCCTGATAATTACTATCAATTTTTTTAAATTGAGCCTCACCCACTTTTGTTATCAAACATTCAATTTCTTCAAACCTTTCTTTCGCTCTGATAAGTATTTCTCTGGAGGCTCGAGGAATGTTCTCTCTATTGATAGAACAACTAGTTCCATGAAGTGCTGAGTTGATGGTAAGGCTGTGAAAGTTTGTCCCGACCACAAATCGAATAAACAACTTGGTTTTACCTTGATTCTTTATGTTGAGATAAAGATTGTTGTCTACCATTGTTGCCAGTCCTTCATACATTTCATTTCGATAGCCTCTGTATTTTACTAACCCTGAAGCTGTGATCCTCAAAGCGGATACCTGGATCTCGTTTTCATGGTCTGATCGACTAAAAACCATGTAATTTCCAGCACAACTAGTCAATGAATTTTTGTTTTTATTCAGGAGTTTCAAATCTTCAAGTGCAAATACGAAATCCGGTTTAATCCATAATCGTTTTTGGAAAATCATACTTACTATTGGGGAAGTGGGAGATTCTTTATTAATAATTTGCAATACTTCCTGCACATTATCATGTTTTTCTAACACCACAATTCCTCCGACAGCTGCATTGTCCTGAATTCTTGCACCTGTGTATGTGCCAGCTAAGTAAGGTAATTGGTGAGCATCTTTTGGTAGTTGGTGGTTCCCAATATAAAAGGTTGACACTGTAAATATATGGCCTTTTTCACCTGACATATACAAGAAGATATTGGTTGTAGTTCTTTCAACCTTGCAATGTTGAATTCCAAACATTTGCTGACCATCAGATTTATATAAGCAGAAATTTCCGAACCCACTTGCCCAATCCACAGCCAGATGGCCCATAGTTACCCCTTGTTTATAGCTCCAGAAATAGTATACATAATGAAAAAATCCATCGGAGCTGGCTAATTTAGAAGGATGTGGTAATTCAATAGTTATTTCCTTTATTGGGCCATCCAATATTAAATTGAAGCTTTCAATTAACTTCTTGATAATATCAAATCGCAATCCTTTTTTGACTTTGTGATCGAAGCTTCTGGTTTTTGAAAGTTGTGAAGTGGAAATTCCGGTTTTGGAGTGCACACCTTCAAGGGTTAATTTCCAGTCTGTCTTTAAAGTTTCAAGAATCTTGTCTATTAACTGACTCCGTTCCTGCTCTCCCAGGCTTTTAATTGTTTCTAGGTTCATTTTAATAAAAGTGTAAAGGAAATTTCCGAAAATTTCCGAAATAATATAAAATATTGATAATCAGAGTTTTATATCTTGTTTTTTGGAGCAAAGTTCATCATATTTGCATTAGTAAAAGTAACGAGAACAATGAAGGAAGAGCAAAGCGAAATGCAAACAATCAGAAACAAATATATAAAATAGGTCAAATCCAATAAAAGGCAAACAACGGGCCTGAGCCTGTGATTATCAATTTTCTAACTTTTTAAATTTCATCTAATGAAAACATTTAGCGTGCTGATGGCTATTGCCATCGGGTGGGGCTTCTTTGTCCCCGAAGAAAAGGCAATTCCAATTTCCGGTGAGGAACAAATCCGGATTACTGAAACACACAATGGTATCTGGAATTATGAAGATGATACTGGTATTGAAGCCATTGTGGTAAGGAGAGGATACATAGAAATAACAGTTGAACCTCTTGATTGTGTCACAATTACCGTTGAAGATTCGAGTGCAAAATTATATTATGAGATTACCGCGTGTACGTCTGGCGTTATAAGGATCGATACATGCAATTGGCCGAATGATACTTACATAATCAAAGCGAAGGAGGAAAGCTACCAGCAAGAGTATGAAGTGGATATTATTGTCTGTTAAGGTTAGCTAGTAAGCGGTTTTGATTAAGGCGGTTTCATGGAAAAGAAACCGCCTTTTTTATTTATCGGTCTGCATTTTCTGCTAACCACTCAATTATTGACCGATCAATTCGACTTTGTCAAGAAGCCACTTACGACAGACAAGGTCTTCTTTCATAATTATTTCAGTTTTTAATTTTCTTTTTTTAGTTGGCAAATTGCTTTTACCTTTTAATCGGTAAAGCTTCATTAAAATCTTTCTGAAGTTTTCATATTTGGCTTTTCCTACAGGGCTGATCTGTTTCTGTTTTGAAAGATAGGTCCTAAAACTTTCAACCTCTGTAATCGCGGCTTCCTGAAATTGTAGGTTTTTTGTTACCAAAAACAGTTCGTATGTGGACCTAAGTAATAAAGATTTAATTTTCAATGTGTCACTAACATTATTATGGGCTACTTTCTTTAGAGAATTCATGACTTTTTTGAAATCTCCGCTGGCGAAGTCAAGATAAGCCTGGCAAATTGTAGTGGTTTCTTCTAGTCTTTCCTCAGGTAGCAATGTCGGTGCTTGCTGCAGGAGATTTTGCAACCAATTGGAGTTCTCAGGCTGATCTGTACCAAGGATGAAAAAATTTGTAAAATGACCGGGAGACATAAACCCCTGCATTTGGAAATACCCTTGCCCGAATGCCATTTGATAGAGAAAATATGCCAATGCCTGGTATTCGAGGTCTCCTCGATTAAATCTGAAAATGGCCTCATTAATCATCCAGGTGATCAGGTTTGCTTTTTCCTCCTCGCTGATTAAATCTATTATTTCAGTTAAGTTATCAATCAATTCTTTGAATTTTTCGATTGATTCATTTCTATGAAAATCAAGAAGTAGAAGGAAAAAATTAGGTAATGCTTTCTTAAACTCGTCCTTGAGAGCCAGGGATTTTACAGCATCTGCTAAAGATATCACATGGTTTTCCGAAACCAATTTATTTCGATGGGTAGCTTCAATACTATGTTCCAACTTGGAGAGTATAATGAATAGATCCAGAGTCTCCACCATAAGATTGAACCTCTCAGGTGCGATTTTTTTGTGGTAATGTTCAGAAAGCGGATAAAAATATCTTGCATTGGATAATTTGTATAGAAGCAAATAAAACCATTTATCCCTTTCTTCCCGTTTATACAAAGCATTTTCACTTTCACGCAAAGCAGGAAGAAAGAACTGATGATGGTTTTTAAAATAAAAATACCTGGCTGTTAAAAATCTTACTTCAGCCTTATCCTGCAAAAGCACAACCACTGCCAGATAGTCTTTAATAGTTTGGGCAAGATCAGATAATTTATCAATGATCTTTTTGTTCCCCACTGAAATGCTGTTTGGAAACGCGTACTTTCCAGCTTCTAAAAGATTGCACTCCGGTTTATCAAATTCAGGGTGGAAAGGCTTCAGGAATTCAAACAATTTGTCCTCTGCATTGCCAGCCTTACGCATTTTCAGAAAATACCCGAATTTAATCAAGTCTTCTACTGAGAAAATTTGCAATAAACGAATGGCCAGGCGGTTTTTCATTGACTATAGACTAAACTTATCGGGGAACGAGGTTATTTTTTCACCTACTTTTTTTCTGTTCAGTACAATACATTACAGGGTAATTGTTTGTGGTTTAGAAATTAAATCTAAGCCATATAAGCTTTGGAGCTGGGAATTGGGTAGGAACAAACACGGATAATTAAGGTAATATCAAATGGTTTTATCCGGTCCCGGCTCTGCTTTAAATCATTGTATTGAATAATACTAATGTAAATAAATTTTGAAGAAAGAAAATAGTCAGTTGATCATTAATTTGTTTTTCAAGGAATTGGAGAATGATTTTTTTGTGTTAGTTGACCTAAACAAATATGAAGGTAGCCTTCACGATTTTATTGATTTTCTTTTGGACAAAGGGTTAATAAATAATGCGTCATTACGCCGTTTTGTCTTGTTTGAAGAAGTCCTGCGGCACACGAAAAATGGAGGCCTGCCAAGGACCAAAGCAGTTAAAATGCTAGCTGAGAAATTTAATGTTTCTGAGCGTTTGATCTGGGCAGTAATTAGAGAGCACAAGAAAGGACAAAAAAATCCTGTATAAATATTCGAATGGTTTTCATTAAAAAAAAACACATAATGTTTCTCAAAATATTTATTTATTAGTTTTATCATTACGGTTTAAGTTGACGACATAATGGATGCAATTTTTTTTTATGAAAAACAATGCTAGTTTGTTGATCTAGAGAAGTATACAACCAGAAGTTATTTTGAAACATTCCTTATTTGATCAAAATTGGCTATGTGTGGATGGGTATTTTATTCATTGAAATAGCCATATACTGAAGAATCGTATTTGTAATCCAATTTTACAAAACTTTTGAAAAATGAATAATCCTCTTTTTAGTAATGGTGATAAAGTCCTGTTTTTTGATGCATTAAAGAATATCAATGATTTTCTTCATCATGTTAAATATTACGATAGGACAAATGATGTGTTGGAACTTTTTGATGGAATCAAAAAGCAAATGTGGGAAGCATCGGATTCGGTAGAACAATTATTTGGCAAAATGCCCAAGGAACTAACTTCAGAAAAGAATACCGGAAAGCCTGAAGATGAAGTTCTAAAGGATCTTATAGAACATTTCCGGCATAATACAGCTTTTGAAGATCAATTTGATGGATTCAAAGAAAGACTATTCAAAACATTTTTTAAAGGAAAACAAAAGAAATGGGATTCTTTTATTGAATCTTTTGGTGAAGTTGAAGAAAAGAAGAATCTCGCTGAAAAGGGTGAAAAAAAGTTAAAATTACTTGTTCGCAAAATTCATCAAGCTAGAATCAGGATAATCGAGAGTCTTGAGGTAATTTTTCAAAAGCTTGCCGAGATCCAAAGTGACCGGGAAAAGTTCAGATCCTTGTTAGCAGGTGTCCTTGAAGAAAGAAACGAGAGGATTTATGAGACCATAAGAGACCTCGAAGAATGCAGGAATTTTTTTGAGAATATTGATGAAAAGTATTTTGAAAAACTGGAAAACGATTTAACTGCAAATTTGGAAGAACAGCGTCTTGAAGTCAACCAGCTGATTAATTCATTTGTCGGTCATCTTATCAACATCCGGATTCATCTGAATAATCTTCATGTTGAACAAAACAAAATGAGGGCATTTGTCCCGTATTACCCTGCATTTAGAGAAGAGGTCCTGAAAGGGAGAAGCAGCAAGGTTCGAAATTCAAAATACTCTAAAGCCAATCTCCAGAAAATTCTGGAATCAATTGGATACAAAATTACTGGAGGGAACTATGATTTTTATTTCGATGAAGCACCCGAAAAGAATAGGCATAAAACTGCAAATATCAATGCCGACAATGAGATTGTAGAAAAAACACCAGGAAATACCCAAATTAATGCCGTTGCCCTTGCCAATAGTTTGGTTCAGATTAAGGAAGAAACAGAGAGTAAGTTTAAAGAAACTGAAAGTCAATTTAAAGAAAGCAAAATCGAATTCAGAACCCTTCAAATTTTAAAGAATATTACATCTGAAGGAGGTTCAGATGGGATGCAATATTTTTTGAATAATTTAAATAAAGAGTTGAAATCTCTTAAGATCCACAAAAAGATAAACTGGAGTTTAATTGAAGATTATTCTGCAGTAATTCTAAAAGGCGTTCAGATACCGGGGAGAGACGGGGCCTCGGATCAAACTGATATTGTCAAATACCGACTAAATTGGAAACTAAACGATATCCTTGAAAGGGCGAATTTTATATTTGTTTTAAACACAATTGAATTACTCGTAAGAGATATTTTCGATCAGGTGCAACCTGGAAAAGGCTGGGAAAAAAAGAAAAATGTTTTTTATGAAAAAGAAACATTTAACCCCAATTTAAAAATACCTGATAACGCTGATCCGCGTGATATTCTCAAAGAATTAAAAAAAATAGTCTTAGGTACAATTTCCCAAGACGGAAGTCAATTAAACAATAAATTCCCCTATATCAATGCTGAAATTAAATATTTTATCAATTGTTTGAAAGGCTTCACCAAAAGATATAATAACAGACTATTTTCAAGGAAAAGGATAGTTTTCAAGGCTTATAGAGTTAAAAACAAGACTATAAAAGGATTATTTGAGGGTAGAAAATATTCGTTTTCTTCATTTTTCAGAAACATTATTTTCGAAATAGATCAGTTCTTTGAACACCACTTTGAAAATACTCTAAACAATAAAAATAAATCAAAGGCATTCCTGGAATTCGATAAGTTATATTCATATGTCAGATTAAGCCTGGAAGAGCATTCTTTTGGGCGGTTTAATATAATCAATCAATATCTTCACTCTAATCAATTTATTAAACTACTGAACAAACTCCAGCTTTATGGAGCAGCATTTGGGATTTGGGACGAAGAAGGTAAAGAACTGGTAAGACTCCAGGACAGGAGATATTGCAAAAAAAATTACAGGCCTTCCCAAAAAGATTTTGACGATAAATGGTATGATATTCCAGAATTAGTGTTTAATGGTGAACGTTGGGCGGCCAATGAGTTTGAAGAAAGTATTGACCTGACATTTCTGGCTCAAAGGGGACAAATATTGCCTGAATTTTTTCAAAACCTTAATAAGAAAAAGAACCTTCTAAACGATGTTGATAAAGCTAATAACTGCCTTTTTAGCGAAGATGGAGAGATTAGTGCTTTTGCCCTTTTATACCGGTTTTTAAACACAGTTTGTAATTCTACTGAGGAAATTGATCGATTAAGTATTGAAGAAAAAAATTGGTTAGCATTAAATGATCCATATGCGCTTGAGGGAATTGCAGCCATAGTATCTAATTTACATGAACTAGGCAAGCATATCCTTGATGAAAACCTTGTTCCCATAATACCATTGCTTGACCACATTGAGGGCTTTCCTTGCCTGGAAAAAGTGAGTGACAAAAATTTAAAATCTTCTTTTGGTTACCAGGTTTTTGATTATTGGGTTAAGAAGTTTCAATCCGAAGTTTTTGATAAAAGTAATGAGGTCCAAAAATACAAATTTGATTTTTTAAAAAATGAAACTCAAACGATCCTCGGTTTAGTTTCCTATATCATGATTAATGTTTGCCTCTGTGATAAGGTGATCTTTTCTCCTAAATTCAGGAGTGAAGCAGAAGTTCGAATTTTCCTAAGTGGAGATGGAAATAAACTGAAAGTAAAAAAAGATGATGGTTCCTATTTTCTTCTTGATTTAAAACATGAGGATTTTCATTATTTTATCTCACACTTCAAATTTTTATTGAAAAAGATACTACAACAACTGATAATCAGCCTTATTAGGAAACCTTCAATAAATCTGAATTATTCCAAAAAAAGTGTTGATAGTGAACAGGTTAGCAATGCTTTTGATCATCTTGAATTTTCGGCCCGGATTGAAAAATTTAACTGGCAGATAGAGAATAGAGTTCCGATAACAGAAAAGAATTTCTATAAAGAACTAGAAAGACAGGGCTTTACCAAAAAGGTTTCGGAAACCCCCGGCCCTAAGGACCTGATTCTTGCTACCGAAAGGTATTCCAACCTTTGTTTGTTTATCGAAAAAGAATTGAACCCGGCTCATCGCCCGCTGAAATTAAAATGTGATTTTCCCAAAGAGTTTTGTTCGCCAATAAATTCAGAAGGATATTTTATTGACAAGCAAACGTCAAAAATAAAAGCGTTAATTGAAAATAAAAATGATCAAATCTATAAATTCGAACTTCAGTTTCGGGAAACACTTTTAAATGAAATAAATCTTGCGATTAGGGATGTAACTGATGTAGCTACTCCAAACAACAAACTTTCCATTGAAAAATTCGGTTCGCAGATTGCTTCTATTCTTTCTTTATTAATGGAACCGGTACAACACTTCCTGACCTGTACCAATGAAAATTCAAATTTTTTGAAACATTATTCAGCTTTATGTGATCCAGAAAATAAAGGAAAAAAGACTGAATTAAGAGGTAAATTATGGCAAGGGTTGAAGGACCATATTGATAGATTGACAAAAATCCCAATATCTGCAAGTTATCTCTGGAGAGCAAACAATGAATTTGCTCATTCTGAACTGGTAATGCCATTGGCATCTACCTCCACCTCCCAAGGAGTTTACAGTGTTGGGTTTTTAATCTTGGGGCTAAGAAATATCTATGAGGATTCAAAAGGAAAAATGGTGCATGTAACCCACAAAAATGCTAATCACTTTTCTGAATTGTTGTATACGATCAGAACAATATTTGAACCTCTCATTCATCCATTTATGGATAAGATTTACTATGAGCAATTTGTAGTCAACTCTGTAAAAAAGAATGCGATGGTTGCCGGAGGAGCTCAGGTAATGGCCAGGAACCTGTCCCATAATATCGGGTCACATGTTCTTGGAAATTTAGTGAGCGGGAAGTCAATATATAGTCATTTAACGACTAAGTATGAGACCTTGTTTAAAGAAAAAAATGAAGATGGAAAGAAGATAAACAAACGGTTTGACTGGAGTCACTTGGTAATGATCGCTGACCTGATGAGTTATAAACGGGAAAGGATGGCGCTTATTGCCGATATCTCAACTTCTGCTCCCCAGTTTATAACCACGAAACCTTTCGAGGATATCTTCAAAGACTTTTATGATTGTGATGATAATAATGTGGTCAGCAGCCAAAACTTGCTTTTAGACTTCATTAGCGGATTAAATGGCAAGCATTCTGACTCAATTAAAATAGAAATGGAAGAAGGCTCAGAAGTTAATGTAGGGCTACCACATGATGAACTAGGAGCTCAGGCCCTATATGTCATTTTTGAAAACTTGATTCGCAATGCATTTAAACATACTAAACTTAATGACAATGAAGAAAATGAGATTAGTTTTGAAAAGTTGCTTTTGAAGGTAGGGATATCTGAAGTTTCTGAAAATTACAGGTTTTCCGGAAGCAAGCCCGATCTATGGGAATTAAAAATAAAGGTATTTTTTCTTGATGAAAATGATAATGAAATTGGGTATCAAAGTATCCCGCAAATAGAAAGTCCTTTCAAAGCTCCGAAAATAAAACTGCATGATTATTTGCAGGAATTAATACAGGCCCCTATGCTCGATGAAAGCACAAAAAGTGTCAGAATGAGTAATTGGGGATTTCTCGAAATGAAAATAGCCGCAGGATACCTGAGGAGAAAATCTATAGCCGAAATTGACGAAAAACATCAATTCCCTCTTCTTAAGACAGATGTCATTAATGTTACAAATAGTGCCACCAATGAGAAGTACTATTATTTGGAGTATAAAATTTTTCTGGAGAAACCAAAAGACATTTACTTTCTGACAAACAATCTGACTTCCGAATTTGCAAAATTGAATGATAAATTTTCAAATTCCGGTATTTTAGTAACTGATACCAAAACAGTTCAAAATAAAATCAATGAGGAAAACAGGGAAACAGATTATGACTTCCTGGTAACCGGTCAATTCAAGGGTTTCAATCTGTACCAGAGAATTATTCCATTAGATAGTTTTCAATTTGATACCATCGAAAAATTCAATGATTTGATTCAGGAAGCTTGGGTAAAATGGATGCTTGTCCTGTCGAATTATAAGAAACAAGCCATGAAAACTCGGTTGGTTTTTGCATCTCTCAAGAATAAAAAAGAAAATGAAATAGAAAAGGAATTCAGGCTAGAGGACTACGTCGACGAAGTTGGAGAAAACTCAGGGCACAGAATAATTTTCGATGATCATGGAGATTGTTACTCGAGATATTGCAATGCCCAGTCAGATCCGAAGGATGTATACATTTACTATAAAGGTACAAGCCGATTGACTCAACATTGTATCGATGGTATCTTATCAAACGAGAAAGGGGGCTATCCGAACAAAGCAAAATCTATTTTGATTGAAGCGGGTAATCTCGGTATTGCTGTAATCGATGAAAGAATACAGCTTGGTGCAAAAGAAAATAGTGAAATTGGCTCAAAGACAGGTGTAACCATCCAACAGGTTCTTGAAAAAAGCCGGATATTTATTCCGAAAGTAACAGGGGAAGACGGGCTTGATCTGGGAAACTTCGCAAGTTTCACTAAGGTAGGGCTAAAAGGGTGGATCGAGAAAAGGATAAATGAAATTGATTACATTCTTGTACACATAGGGTTACTCGAAATGCTATCCAATTCCACCGCTAAGGACCTGGAAGAATTTTTGAAATTCTACCAGGAAAAGGGAAAGCACGTTATATTTACTTCTGGCAGGGGACTTCCTAGCAATCTTCCGCAAAATTCTTATTTCCTGAATGCCTCAATAGTTTCGAAATACATATTTGCTTTTGATAAGGCAAGTCTGGTTCAGGTGTTATATTCATTGAGAAGGGTCAAGAAAAAATAAATACAATATGGCAATGCTTAAATTGATAGTTCTATTTTTGAAGGGTGGGAGCAGAAACCTAAACGATAGATCAAATCACTTTCGAAATGCTGCTGTCAAAAAGTTAAAAGCACCCATTGGCTGTTCAAATTACTTTGTTTTTCCTGAACAAAGAAGTACTGCTGAAAGGCTTGATGTTGACTTTTTTAAGCAAAACCCTTCCTCAGTTGTTTTGATAATTAATGATGTTGAACCATCGGATGAGGAGAAGTTTTTCAGGGATTTTGAAAAAACCTTCGGTGTACATTTAAAATCCATTGCTTCTAGAATACATAAGGTGTATTTAGTGCTCCATCAATCCCATTCTAGAAAACAAAAAAGTTCTTTTTTCAAAAGGATTTTTGAAGAATTCAGGAGGTATTTCGAAGACTCTCAATGGAACGAAAGGTATGTTGATTACCTACATAGTGGCAATCCTTTGATCAATAAGTTAATAAACAAACTTTCCACATATGAAAAGCAAAGGAAAAAAGGAAAAATCCAAAAAGATTTTGAGGAAATTGTAAACGATTATGTACATGCACAATTTGGAGAATACCTAAAAATTAACCTTGTGTCTGGCCTTACAAAGTCGATAGACCCTATTCAATTGGGTGATAAAAAAGAACTTAAAAATGTTGAATTGAAAATAATGGATCATTTATTCGACCTGCTTCAGGAAAAGGAAAGGACAGAATTAAAATCCTTGTGGGGGGAGTTTTGGGAGTCGAATTTGTCTGAAGAAATATTAAGTGAAAAAACAAACCACAGGAAATTGAAAACCAAGTTTTATGAGAATGTTATGAAAATTTGCTTTAAGGAAAAAAATGATGGCTTATGAAATTCCTTCAATTATGCAGATAAATTATTTTTTTGGTGAAGATGGGCTGCGAACAGACGAAAAAAATACTGAAAATCAAAAGTCTGTAATGGTTCAGTGGTCAGAGGATGCTATACAAATACTGACATCTGAAATCTCGAAATTAGACAGAGTATTCATACTCGCAGAGTTATCATTCGAATATCAAAATGCTTCCACCTTTTTTGGTTTTGAACTGGTAAGGGAACTCAGGCAGAAAAAAGTATTAAACCCTATTATTATCATGTCTTTTTTTCCTAAATCATTTTTTATCACAAACAGGAACCAAAACTTTGCAATTCTGAAAACACCTGGACACTATTTTGTCCAATTGCCTGCCCTGATGAATGACCTTGTTGCGGGAGAATATGAAGGCATTGATAAGTTAACCTTAATGGATATTAATCGTCATATTTTTTCTCTGGAAGGTCATTTGGAAGAGATATTTCATGGTCTCAAGAATTTTGTGTTATCGTGGTCACAATATCCTGAAAACACTTTTGAAGCTAAACTCAAATCTGAGATCAGAATGGCCTTCTCAAAGGTAAATGATTATTCAAATGACTACAATCGGATAGTTATGGAGGTGATCGAACAAGAACTTATTACAAACTTTCAGGAAGAAATCACCTCTGGCAATCCTCGTAACTTTCCAATGTTGATTGATAATGCCTTGAATGATCTGAAAAAGAATTACTCTCAGGAAAATCCACAAGAATTAAAAACTAATACAGTCAGATACCCATGGAAAGTTCTATATGTAGAAGATGAGTTAAATATTGCAGAAATCATTAAACAAAAACTATTTGAAAGGGGAATACCCTGTGAATTAGCGGTGAATTACAATCAAACATTGGAAATTCTAAAGAGTGATAAACTAAACGAAATTACTGTAGTCATCTGTGATTACAGATTGTTGGATGAAAATGGATCCTGGCAAAAAGAACAAGGATATAAGATCATTGAATTGATAAATATGAAATTCAACAAACTCCTTTCTTTTTTTTCACTTTCCTCTTTTGATGATTCTGCCTTGTTGTTTATCCAACAAGAATATAAGATAAAGGTAAGATCATACCCTAAAACGGATGTAATCAATTCTGAAGAAGGGTTCAATATTTTCGCAAAGAAGATAATTGAAGAAGGCGATAAAGTTTTTGATCAGATTTGTTCTGTCCCAAAGCATAAAGTGTGGACCACTGGATATTTAAAAAAATTTGATAAACCGTTTTCGTACTACTATCGGCATCATAGACTTGCAATTGACTTTGCGAATGCCGATAAAAACATCGCAGAAAAGGCGGCCCTTTTTGTACTACAAATTGCGCATCAAAAATATCGTTTGGAAAACGATGGTGAGACTGAGTTGTATTCCTTTCAGGAAGGTATTGGGAACGACAAAAAGTCCACGACACTCAAAGAGAAAATAGAGAAATTCAGAATCAAGTTGATCGGAAGAAGAATCTCTTTTGCATTATATACCCTACTATCTCTGAAGAAAGGACAAATTTACTGGGCCTTGAAAACAGGGACATTGGGGAGAGATGATGAATCGAATACTATAAATCAATTATTCACAACTTATTTGGGCTTATCGTTTGAAAAAGATATTCCTAACCGACTTTTTCCGGAAGAAAGGGAATGGCTTGAACAAATGGAACTAAAAGTCAAATCCTTACTTTGAAATGTCGGTAACCAATATTTGCATATTATGGAGTAGCCCAGGGCCAGAGTTTCAGATCGAGATGACTGAAGGCTCAAATCTCATTGACCCACCTAATTTAAATCTCAGGGTAATTGATAATGAACGTGAATTGGTTTCAACCGAATTGGAACAATTTGATGGTTTTTTGGTCTTGGCAGAATTAGACTGGAACCAGTCAAGGGTTTTTTATGGTATCGATCTGGTAAAAGACCTAAGGTTTGAATACTCCTGTGTTCAACCAATAATAGTAGTGTCTTACTTTGATTTTCACATGATATCAGAAAAAAGAGTTTTCGAATTCAGCCATTTTGAAAACAACAAATATTTTGAGGAAAACGATGTTCCCCTTTTTGTTCATCTTCTCAAAACAGATTTACTGGATGTTTTTCCACAAGATGTAACCAAACGTTTTTATCCACTGGAAATTACCTCCAGAATGATTCTGGATTATTTCAATATGAGAGAATTAAGATTAAATGACGAAATGGATCATCCACGTGCAATTTATAGACATTTCGTTAGTATGAATCTTTTGCTTCAGAAATATTTGATCCATGAGAATGACTATAGTTATGTGAAACAGTCTGTCGATTATTATAACGAAAATATCATGGGAAAACTAAAATTGATTAGAAAATGCCTGGATGAAATTTACAGGTATTCTAATATGGATGGACAGGCCGAAAAGAGTTTTTATTTGCAGTTTTCAAAAAAATATGCTGTGCTAAATACGCTTTCAGAAAATCCTAAACAGGATGATGATTTCCTGTCAGAGGTTTCAAATGAAATTATCCCGTTTTTTAAACAATTTTTTGAGAAAGATTCAAGTTTTTTCAACTTAATTCAATCAAGATGAAATCAAGATTTAACCTTATCAATTTCTTCATTGGAGAAGCACAAAGGTTTCATGAAATAGTTTATTCCAAACCTACCTTGCCATTTATTTTTATTGATATTAAAGGTGAAAAACAATTGTTAGCCTTTCTTAAAGCCTTGCCATCAAATACCAAAGTAAAAATTTGGATTCACCTGGCGGTATCCAAAACATTTTTAACAACAGACAAACATGAAGGTTATGTAATTTTAAAAAAATTTAAACCTTATTTGCCTGGTTTAAATAAGAAAAATGTTCTGTTTTTAACTAATCACCATATGACTGGTGACAATATTTACAAGTTTGATGATCTCGAAAAAATTGTGGAAGGCAAAAATTTTCAATCGTGTTATCCCTATGATTACATTTATGGAAACATAAAAACAACAACAACATACGCACTGGTTGAAAACAACCGAGAACAAATTCTTTTTGAACGACTAGTTGGAGAAAATACCTTAAAGAAAATAATTGATAATATTCTTTATAAGTTAACAGGCGAAAAGAAGTTGAAAACACCGCCTCTTGTAAATTTTATTGATGGGGGTTTTTCAGGTGCTTTTGTTTTTGTTGTAACCTACAAAACACATACAGGCAAACCTGAAAAAAACATTCTTGTCAAAATAAATAAACACCATCCTACCTTAGAAAAAGAGGCAGAAAATACAAATTATCAGTTACCTCCTAATTTTATTGGAAAAACCCCTGAAATGGAGGCAATAGTAATCGACAACTATTATTGCCTTACATTTAAATTCAAGCCGTATAAAAACCTCCGTCACTATATAAGGAAGGATATTAATGCGGTTCCTCGTAAACAGGTCCAAAATATATTAAAGGCATTTGAAGCTTTTGAAACTGAAGAAGGTAACTGTGATGCCCTATCCTTAAATCCTTGGGATGGTACACCCCATAAGAAAAATAAATATTATCCCATAAAACCGGATAGTTCGGAAATCAAAGTCATTAGGGCACAATTAACAGATTTTATGTCTTTTTCATCCTCTTATCTCAAAAAAATTAAGGTTACTATATCAGATTTAGAAGCATTGGATGATTATGTATCTGGCAAAGAATTAGGTGGACAACCCTTACTACAGAAAAACAATTACATTGTACCGGTAAATATTGCACATGGTGATTTTCATTCGGGAAATATCCTTGTAAATGAAGAATTGGGAGATCCTCACTTCATCGATTTTGCCCTTGTAGCCTCAGATTATAATGCCAATGCCTTACTGGATTATGGAAAACTGGCTGTCGATTTTGAGATGCAAGCTATACCAAATTCCATTCTATTTGATAACCCTAAATATCTAAATGAATGGTTACAAGCAAATTATACCTTCTTTAAATACTCTATTCAAGGCGAATACAAACAATTAAAAAGTAAAATTGATGGCCTTAAAAATGAGAATATAAGATCACTTTATTATTTGTGTTATACTGTGTTTCAGCATACTATTTCCAAATTTTCAAAATATAAGAGTGGAAAAAATTCTAAATTTAAAAAAGCTGATATAGCACTTTGTTTCCATCTAATCAGATTAAGGTATTTGTTAAAACAATTTATCTATCCTGGCTTATCAAGAGAAAAGGCCGTTTTTATCATCAAGGCCTCCTTGTTTTTGTTTAAAGGATTAAAAAAAGTTGATAGGAAAAAAATCTGATTAGGGCCCTTTATAACACCTGCCAAATGATAATCTATTAACCCTAATACCTAAATATCGACGATTATTAAATTTAAAGGTAGGAATGGTTATTTTATTATTTCTTTCTATAAACAGTGTCAAAGAATTGGTGGCACTTGAACTACGCAAGGTTAAATAATCTAAGCAGGCTACACCAATTGAATTTACCTTCCGGATAATTCGAAAGAAAACTTCAAGTTTACCTATTGTTTTCCATATCATATTTGGTTTTAGTTTATGTATAATAAATGGAAACTGGTGCAAGACCATGGTGATTGCAAAGTAAGGTAATACGGCACTCAATACGTTCCACTCAAGCAAAGACTGACTCTCAAGGCTTATTAGCTTATAGAAGTAGCAAATAATAAATATTAGAAGTATTGATAATCCCTTGCATAAGGTCACCACAAGTAGTTCGAATCTCATAAATTTTGGAGGAAATAAATGTTCCAAACATTCAAGCACGAGGATTAAGAGTGGAACAATCAACAGTAATAAATACTTCTCTGTGATCCCCATATCTAGAATTCTTTCCAGATCATAATGAATGAATATTTTTTCTAGCAAAATCAATTCCTTAATTACCACAAACGCAAGTAGGGAAAGGGATAGAAGCAATTTGAACTTTTGAAAAACGAACTCAAATCTATTCTTATTAATATTTAATGTTATTAGAAGGACTCTAGCTTTCATTGAATCTTTTTCGACAAAGGAAAGCATATGGGAATTGACCTGAATTATCTCTTATCCTTATTAGCCAAGCGATAAAACATCGGAATCAAGATAATTTGAGATAATTTCTATTTAATCACTTTTAAGAATAAAAGTGATGGAGGAAATACTATTAAAATTTTTTCTGGCAGGACTAGCCACTTGGGTTGTTGAGTTTATCTGTGTGAAAATCCTAAAGGTTCTGTATCTATTTGTGAAGATGTTATTTAGAATAATCATATGGAGTGTAAGCCTATACATTATTGCCTTCGTCTTAATTGAAGGATTAGGTTTAAATATATAAAAAAAACTCTACACCATCGATAGAGATAATTCAGGATAATTTTTTGAAACTGACCTTTAACTCGAAACCAATTATTAACAAAAATCTCTTTTAATTATGCGTGCAAAAAGAAGTAAAATAGCAAGTTTTTATCTAGCAAGTCTGCTAGTCTCAACATTACTGTTCACCGCTTTTATGTGTCTCTTTTCGATAATGAATTAAACTAAATCTTAACCTAAAAAATTGAATATCATGAAAAAATGGAAGAATATTAAGTCGTACTATGAGAAGAAGTATAGGGGAGGATATGCTTTCTATTTTAAGTAAACAATACAAGAATAGTGCATCTGAATCACCTCTTGCTCCATTAAAAATTTTGAACCGGGGCAAGAGGTTTTTATTTGCAAATCATAACCCGAACTGAAAAATGAAAATAAAATTTTATTTAATAAAAAATACGAAGTGGAAATCTTGGATAATTTATGGAAATGGGCGCTCCCCAAATCGTTGGCACACGAATGATTATTCCTTGGGAATAGAAGTAGAAAAATAATTGGCAGAAAATCGAAATAAGTGAATTTTTCACCTGGTAATAGCCTTTATTACTCTCTCCTCATCAACCTGTACATCTCTCAATAAAAGTTTATAAGGAAAACTCTTAAGGCCTGAGTCTTTAAAAGCTGAGTAGATTTGCATCAAAGATTCGGCACCGATCAAGGAAAGATTTAAGTCATAATCTAATCCACACTCCTTAATAAAATCATCGGTAAAATCAGGTGCAATAATGAAAGTCTTAATTGATCGATATCCTTGTTTTTCAACTAAGTCCTTGTAAGATTTCACCTGCCTTGCCACCGAACTATAATTATTATAACCTTTTTCTTTTTTGGATTTACATTCTAATAAAATCAATTCGTTGTTACCCATGTTTAATACAATGTCAACCTTTAACTTTGCAGTATTCAATCCCTTTTTTAGAGTCTCGTCAACGTTAAACCCTAATTTTTCGAATATCTTTTTTGTAAGATCCTCAAACTTAAGACCTAATTCACTTTCTTTTATCTGAATGCCATTCTCCTTAAGAGAAGCAAGATCTCTAGAGGCGATTTCAACATAATTTTCTAAGTATAAATTTTCAGTGTCTTTGTACTGATCAAGTATGTTTAGGACTTCACTACCTCTTGTTGATATCTCCATCTTTTGACAAAAGCTTTTTATTTGTTCATTATCAAGTAAATACAATAAGTCAATGGGTTTAATATTATAATTCAACAATGATTTTGCAGTTAAGGAGTCAACTTCTTGAAACTCAAATTCATCTTTAAGCGTTCTGCTAAACCCTCTTATTGAAGAGCTTAAGTCAGAAAGTAATTTTTCATATCCATCCAATGAAATGCTGATTGCGCCTTCTTTTTCCTTTTGATCAAAGAATAGAATAAGATTTTCAAGTTTGCTCTCTAAAGAAGTGCCCTTGATTCGGGCTTCAATCTGTAACTTTTTTTCAATTAGCTCATTTAGGAAAGACCTCTTATCCGTTTTTGAAGTACCATCCTTATGAATGCCATGCAGTATTCAACTCTCCTCTCTTGATCAACCGCCAAAGGCTTGTCCTGCTAATTCCTGAGATTTGGATGGTTTCCTTAATTGTTAAGAACTCTTTTGCTTGTAGCTCGACGATAGGTTTTTGAATGATATAGCCAGTTTCAGATATGCTTTGTTTTATTCTTTCTTCCCTCTTTCTCTTCTTGTAAGCTTTCTTAGCGCAAGGGTCACCACAATACTTGGTTTTTGTAGTTCGGGCAATAAAAGCATCGCCACAGAATTGACATATTCTCGTTACTCTAATATTCGAAGCCATGAATATTCTCCCTGTTTCAGGAAGTTTCAGTTTGTTTCAGAATGTTTCCCTTTGTTTCAGGATGTTTCAAAATCTCCCCCAATTTGTACCTCGAATTCATAGTACTGTTTTGAGGTACAACTGGGGTACAAACAAATGTCAACTATTTGATAAAAAAGAAAAAGCGGCAAGCAGTTAAAGAAATGCTAAACTTGGTAAGTTATTGATTATTAATACTTTTTGTTTGATATGATTTATCACTTATTTGATTACCTACTTCCCGATACAAAACCGACCAAAAATATTCGATAGTAAGTCTTCCGAGGTCACCTCTCCCAAAATCTCCCCCAAATAGCGCAAGGCATGACGAATATCCATCGCTACCAAATCAGAAGGAATTTCCGACTCAAGCCCGGCAAGCACAGCGGACAAAGAGCCATCAGCTTTTGAGAGTGCCTCATAGTGACGAGCAGTAGATACGACAGTCTGATCTTGCGCCTCATAACCGACCAAAGATGAAAGTGCCGACTTGACTTTAGCAATATCGTCAGCGCGTTTAGCGGAAATGAAATGGTATTCGATGCCAAGGTTGGCCTTTAGGTCTTGAAGAATTTTATCGCCGCCTTTGGCCATGTAGGCTTGTTCTTTGTAGTGTAGTGGATTGTCGTGGAGACTATAAAGCTCATCCATCTTATTACCAAGTATGAGGGTTTTGATCTCAGGCTTATAGAGTTTTTCGATGTCTGCTTTAACGGCTTCCAGTTCCATTGTCATGACGTCGTAGACATAGACCAGAATAGCCGATTGCTCAATCTTTTCAAGCGTTTTTTGAATACCAATGGCTTCAATCTGGTCACCAGCTTCTCGAAGACCGGCAGTATCGATCAAACGGAAAGCAATCCCATCAATATTCAATACTTCTTCAATGGTATCACGTGTCGTGCCGGCTATATCGCTTACGATGGCCCTTTCCTCATTCAACAAAGCATTCAATAAAGTTGACTTTCCTGCATTCGGCCTGCCGGCAATAACCGTGTTAACGCCATGTTTAATGACATTGCCGAGCTGAAAACTTCTGATCAATCCCATAATGATCACTCGTATCTTTTTCACAAGGGTCACAAGTTCTATTCGATCGGCAAACTCGACATCTTCTTGCGAAAAGTCCAATTCCAGCTCCAATAAACTTGCGAAATCAATCAGTTCCTGTCGTAAGTTCTGGATCTCACTCGAAAATCCACCACGCATCTGCTTCAAAGCCAGGTCATGGGCACCAGCACTCTCCGCAGCAATAAGATCCGCCACAGCTTCTGCTTGCGAAAGATCCATCCTACCATTCAGAAATGCCCGCAATGTAAACTCCCCAGGTTGCGCCAAACGAGCTCCTTTCCGAATAAAAAGCTGCATCACCTCTTTATGGATATAGTTCGATCCATGACAGGAGACTTCCACCACATGCTCACCCGTATAACTCTTAGGGGCCACAAATAAAGACACCAACACCTCATCAAGAATCTCATTCTCCTCATTCCTGATCGTCCCAAAGTGGATCGTATGACTGGCCTGCTCTGTAAGCGTCTTCCCATAAAATACAGCATCAACAATACTAATGGCATCCTTCCCGGAAAGTCGAATAACCCCAATAGCACCAATCCCTGGAGGCGTCGCAATCGCCACAATCGTATCGGCAAGATTATGTTGTTGATAATTCATGAGTCTCTAATTTCACCACAAAGAAACGCAAAGAAAAAGAGTTGACGAAGTCAACCTTAGAAAGTTAGTCTCTCTCACCTAACCTCTTCCCCAAGAGAGGAACTCACATCAGTTCCTTTCTCCACCTAACCTCTCCTCCAGGAGAGGAACTCACATCAGTTCCCTTCTCCTCCAGGAGAAGGGTTAGGGTTGAGGTGGCAAACTATCGTTGAGGTGAAAATAATTAACTTTATCCCATGAAGATACTAATGGTATGCCTCGGAAATATTTGCCGCTCACCACTCGCTGAAGGCATTATGCAGAAAATGATCAATGACCACAACCTCCCCTGGGAAGTAGATTCTGCTGGTACAGGTGCATGGCATATTGGCGAATCCCCTGATCCGCGTTCCCAAAAGGTGGCCATGCAAAATGGCCTTGATATCTCACATCAAAGAGCCAGGCAATTTCATGCTGGTGATTTTGATACCTTTGACTATATTATTGTTATGGACAGTTCCAACTACCGCAATGTCAGCCAATTGGCCAGGAACGAAGCGGATATGGAAAAGGTCGAACTCATCATGAATTTTGTCCAGCCCGGTTATAACCAGGCGGTGCCCGATCCGTATTATGCCCAGGATGGTTTTGGAGAGGTATATGAAATGCTGATTGAAGCTTGCGATGCTTTCATTAAAACAGTAACCTCCTAATTCCCAAATTCTAAGATTTCTTTTCATTACTATTTTAAGTCTGTCACATTTAGCGACTTGGATTTTTGCCTAATGTTAATTTAATGTTAACTTAGGGTTAATCAATCGTGAAGTAAGTAACGATCCACCTGTACTTTATTCATCAAAAATGGATCGAAATGAAGCAGATAGTACTTATCCAAATTTTCGTTTTATTTACTGTTTTTCAGTCTGTTGCACAAAAGACTGACCAGCTGCCCTATGCCTTCTATAGCGATTATGAAGCCCAGGTGGTCTCCTCTTATTTAGGTAGCGAATACATCGATATAGTTCCTCTTTTTTTGGCCGTTGATCCGGAAAATAATACCGAGGTCGAAGAAAAAGTGCAAAAAGAAATTGATCGTTTGGTGAAACGTCTTTGCAAGCGAAACCTCGAACGCAAGTCACCTACGAAAATGATCAAACGTACGTATTACGCGGTTCACCGAAGAAAACTTTTCAACTTTAAACCTAATGCTAATTTCACTGACGTCTTCAAGAAGGGTGAATATAATTGTGTCACGGCTTCTGCACTGGTTGCCTACGTTTTCCAGGAGATTGGTATTGATTACTCTATCCGGTTAGCGCCAGGTCATGTATTCGTAATTGCCGAATCTGGTGATAGCCGGGTGTATTTGGAAACGACGGATCCTATTAACGGATTCATCAAAGACAACAAATTCCTCGAGAACAAGCTGAAAAGATACGTTCCGGATGTGGTGTGGGGTGCAGTTTCAGGTACAACCAATACCGAAAATGGAGAAGAATCCAGCGATTCATTTTTCTTGAATGCTGAGGAAATTACTTTGCAGGAATTGGCCGGTATCCAATTTTATAATGGAGGTGTTACAGCGCTTGAAGAAAAAGATTTTCAGTTGGCATTCCATTATTTCAGAGTTGCCAATGATATTTACGCAAACGAACAAAGCACTTTAGCCATGCGTATTGCCCTGATGAATTTGCTGTACCATAATGATTTCTCGAAACCCACAGATCTCGATTATCTCGAATTCCTGGCTGCCAATTCTGCATCGGATAATGATAGAAGTATTGTTCTGCGAAGCTTCCAGAAAATTAGCGAGAACCACCTTTTTTCTAACCATAATGCCGACACTTATCGTGAAGCGTATTTTAAATTGTATACCGCTACTTCCGATAAAGCATTGAAGTCTTTACTTCAGGGTTTTTACCTCTACGATCTTGGTAGATACACCCTCGAGTATGATAGTGCCGAAAAAGCAATCAGACTGTTGGAGAAGGCGGCAGTCATGCTGCCAGGTATTGATGAAATTGAACAAACTTTATCAGCAGCCTATCTCCTGAACAAGAATTTCGATTAATCTCTCTTTAATGCCGACCAAAAAATAGGCCCGACCCTGCTTCTCAACAGTGAGTTCTGTATCTTTACATTTCGTCTGAAAATTAGGTGATAACGATGTTATTACCTTTTGGGAACGAAAGGTTTAACTGTTTTGGTAAAGCTTTTCTATCCAGTTTAACCACGAAAAAAATATGAATCAAGATACAGTCAATCAGCTTAGAGAAGCATTAAAGCTGACCCCAGATAATATTCCATTAAAAATATTGCTTGCTGAGACTTTGCTAAATCTCAATCGGTTAGAAGAAGCAGAGGAAGAATTCTCAGGTATCCTGCGATTGGAAAATAATCCTAAAGCCAAAGTCGGCCTTGCGAATATTTATTTCCGAAAGGAAAATTATTCCGCATGCATTGTCGTTGTTGAAGAATTGCTTCAGCAGCGGCCTAATAATCCGGATGCCTTATTGCTTTATGCCAAAGCGTTGATAAAGGAAAACTCAATTGGACAGGCTGTTGAAGCCTATCAAAGATTGGTAAGTATAGATCCGTCTTACAAGGATGAAGAACTCGATGCTCAGCTAAAGATGCCGGCAGATGCACTCGACAATCTCGCAGATGAGTTACAAGATGATATGTTTGTCCAAAAGCCAGATATCGATTTCGATCATGTTGGAGGCATGGAAAATGTGAAAAAGGAGATCGAGATGAAGATCATCCAGCCACTGAAACATCCTGAACTATACGAAGCTTATGGCAAAAAGATCGGTGGAGGTATTTTGCTCTATGGCCCTCCGGGATGCGGCAAAACGCATATCGCCAAAGCTACAGCCGGACAAGTTAACGCCCGCTTCATTAATGTTGGTCTTAATGACATCCTCGATATGTGGATCGGGAACAGTGAGAAAAACTTGCACCAGATATTTGAGATGGCCCGGTATAATACACCTTGCGTCCTGTTTTTTGATGAAATCGACGCATTGGGTGCAAGCCGGAGTGATATGAGACAGTCTTCTGGCCGTCACCTCATTAACCAATTTCTCCAGGAGCTCGATGGTATGGGCGCAGATAATGAAGGCGTATTAATTTTGGGTGCCACCAACACACCCTGGCACCTTGATCCCGCATTCAGGCGTCCCGGTCGTTTTGACCGCATCATTTTTGTGCCTCCACCAGACAAGGAAGCCAGGGCATCGATCTTCGATCTTAAGCTGAAGGGTAAACCTATAGCGTCTATCGACTACCAGTTGCTTGCACAGAAAACCAGGGAGTATTCAGGCGCTGATATCGAAGCGATCATTGATATTACGATTGAAGGAAAATTGGAACAGGCTTTCAAAGATGGTGTACCACAGCCCATCAAGACCAAAGATCTGATCTCAGCTTTGAAGAAACACAAGCCGAGTACAAAAGAATGGTTCTCAACCGCGAAGAATTTTGCGCTTTACGCGAATGATTCTGGTCTTTATGATGATATCCTGTCTTATCTGAAAATCAAAAAATAGCTATGTCCCAGGAATTACTTAACCGTGCTCAGATTCTGATGCAACAGAAGCGACACGCAGAAGCTGAAAAAATACTGGTTGAAGCATTGGGTCAAGACCCCGTTGATCCATATTTGTTAGGGATGATGGCTGAAGTGCAAATTGCTCAGGGTAAAGCCAAAAAGGCCCTCGAGTTTGTCAATAAGGCTATTGGGTCCAATCCGGATATCGGATTTCTGCATTATATCAAAGCAAGGGCGCTGTTGCTAAACGATAATTTTGACGGCTCAGAAGCCAGTTTGAGAACGGCAGTCGCGATTGATCCACAAGATGATGATGCCTTCGCATTACTGGCTAACATAAGGCTTAATCGCAAAAATTACAACGAAGCCCTTGAATATGCTGAAGAAGCACTTGCGATCAATCCTGAAAACCTGTTAGCCCTCAATACCAAAAGCTCGACCCTTGTTAAGCTCGATAAAAAAGAAGAGGCTTTTGAAACAATCGAAGGGGCGTTGAATGAAGATCCCAATAGTGCTTACACGCATGCAAATTACGGTTGGGGATTATTAGAAAAAGGTGAACATAAAAAGGCATTGACTCATTTCGCGGAAGCATTAAAAAATGATCCGAATAATCAATTTGCACAAGCCGGCATGGCGGAAGCGATAAAAGCGCGCTATCTCATTTACCGACTTTACCTTAAGTATGCTTTTTGGATGAGTAATCTTACGGAAAAGTATCAATGGGGCGTTATCATCGGGTTTTACTTGGTATATAGGGTGTTGAGCAGCGCAGCACGGGAGAATGAAACGTTGGCGCCATTCATTACCCCGATTTTGGTGGTAATGTTCATTATTGCCTTTTCTTCATGGGTGCTCGGCCCTCTGGCCAACCTTTTCCTGCGACTTAATAAGTATGGACAACACCTTTTGTCGAAAAAGGAAAAACTCAGCTCAAATTTTGTTGGACTTTCACTGCTGACCTCAGTCGCAGGACTTATTTTGTTTATCATGTCCGGTACTCCAGGATGGATGGCGATGGCTTTTTTCGGATTTACCATGATGATACCTTGTAGTGCAATGTTTAGTCACACAAAAACCAAAAATGCCCTGGTGTACTATACCATAGCGATGGCCTTTGTTGGTGGGGTTTCAGTGATGGGAACCTTTCAAACGGGCGAACTGTTTAGCAACTTTACAGTTATTTACCTTTTAGGTATCTTCGCGTTCCAATGGATTGCCAACTTTGTAGTGATCCGAGAGGACAATCGTTGATAATCACTAAAGGTGCTGAAATTGTACAGCGTCTAACTTACGAATATGAAACCATCGCTTCCAAAAGGCACGCGCGATTTTTCACCCGAGCAGGTGAACAAGCGGTCTTATATAATCGATACGCTCAAAGCGGTATTTGTCAAATACGGCTATCAGCCCATCGAGACTCCTGTAATGGAAAATTTATCTACCCTTACCGGGAAATATGGTGAGGAAGGGGATAAACTATTGTTCAAGGTCCTGAATAATGGTGATTTTCTCTCTAATGCCAACAAAGATGCGCTTGAAGCGCTGGACTCCCGTAAACTGGTGTCTTCGATTTCTAAACGTGGCTTACGTTACGATCTGACGGTACCTTTTGCCCGCTATGTGGTGATGTACCAATCAGAGTTGTCTTTTCCTTTCAAACGTTACCAGGTGCAGCCGGTTTGGCGTGGAGACAGACCCCAGAAAGGTCGTTACCAGGAATTTTACCAATGTGATGTAGATGTAGTCGGTTCCGATTCTTTATTGAATGAAGTTGAGCTGGTACAGATCTATGATGAAGGCTATAGCCGCCTTGGAGTTGAATGCATTATCAAGATCAACAACAGGAAGGTCCTTGCCGGAATGGCTGAGGCAGCTGGTATTCCTGACAAATTCATGGAAATGACTGTCGCCATTGACAAACTGGATAAAATCGGGATGGATGGTGTCAAAAAGGAAATGGCCAAACGAGAGATTGGTGAAGATGCCATTCAGAAAGTTGAAAACATCCTGAATACCGATTCACTCGAAGCTCTGAAGCCTTTGTTCGCCAATAGTGAAACTGGTTTGCAAGGTATTGCTGAATTGGAAACTGTATTCAAATACCTCAGCCAGGTAAAACTGGACAATGAGGTGAAATTTGATATCACCCTTGCCAGGGGATTAAGTTATTACACAGGTACCATTTTCGAAGTGGCTTCCACCCAGGTACAGATCGGCAGTATTGGTGGTGGTGGGCGATACGATGACTTAACGGGTATGTTTGGAATGCCCAATGTGCCAGGTGTTGGCGTATCATTCGGTATCGCGAGAATTTTCGATATTATGGAGGAACTGGATCTTTTTCCGGAAACGACTTCTAATTCCACGCAATTGATCTTTCTCACCTTTGATCAGGAAAGTTTTGATTATGCTTTTGGTGCTTTGCAGCAGGTGCGCCAGGCTGGAATTAATGCCGAATTATATCCTGCGCCTGTTAAGTTTAAGAAGCAAATGAAATATGCGAATAGTCGCAATATCCCCTATGTGTGTATTATTGGTTCATCAGAAGTAGAATCTGATCAGCTTACATTTAAGAATATGACATCTGGTGAGCAGCAGTCATTACCGATTGACGAGATAATTGCTGCTATAGTTGGTTAACTGTTTTTACCAAGCGGATATACGGAGTACGAAGAAGACACGCAGAGTTTAAGACAAATTATAAAAGTTAAGTGGCTTTTATGAAGGCAATCATCCTTTCGGCTAATTCTGGGCCGTTGTCTTCCTGGAGGAAATGTCCGCCTCCTTTCATGATGGTGTGTGGTTGATCCTGCGCACCTGGAATCAGTTTTTGAAATATTTGTTCGAGTCCTTTCATGATAGGGTCAGAGTCACTGAAAAGGGTCAGGAACGGTTTGTTAAATGCTCTTAATTGCTTCCAGGCTGCCCTGTTATTCTCTGTTTCAGGATCATCCTGTGAGGCAGGAACGAGAGCAGGAAATTTTCTCGCACCTGCCTTGTAGCTTTCATCTGGAAATGGGGCATCGTAGGCGGCTATTTCTTCAGCCGATAAGTCCGACACCGTTGCCCTGTTGAGTAATGGGCCTATTTTGAATTCTGGGACGTTCAAAGCATATTGTCTCCAGTTTAGAAAATCTTCATTTGGCGTTACATCTCCAGTTGGGAGCATCGTGTTTGCAGCTACAATTCGAGCATAGCGACCTTGGTTTTCAGCGGCATCGCGTAAGCCAAGTAAACCACCCCAGTCCTGGCAAAACAGGTTGATGTTTTTAAGACCAAGTTGATCCATGAACGATCTTAACCATCCCAGGTGACTGGCGTAAGTATAAGCATCTAACTCTACTGGTTTATCTGATTTTCCGAAGCCGATCAGATCCGGGGCAATGGTTCTGAATCCAGCTTCCACAAAGATTGGGATCATTTTCCGGTAAAGGAAAGACCAACTGGGTTCGCCATGCAGCAAAAGAACTACTTCTCCGTCATTGGGGCCTTCATCCACATAATGCATTTTCAAGCCATCTCCAACTTCGAGGTAGTTGGGAGCAAAAGGATAATCAGGAATATTTTCAAATCTTGAAAGGGGAGTGGTCAGGAATTCCATAATTCTGGATTTATAGTTTTGCTTTATTCTTCGATTCTAAAATTACCCAATAAAGTTGAGATCCTCTCTATCTCAGCAGAGTCTTCTGCAAGGGCCCTTGCATTGCTGCTGAATTAGGCAGGGCCCTCTACAAGAGACCGCGCTAGGAGGCGTATTATTGGTTAAAAAATGGCTACCCAATAAAGTCAGCGTCTTTATATCTCGGCTTTGGGTATTTATAGAACCCTTCTCCGGTTTTAATCCCAAGTTTGCCCTGATCGATATAAGATTTCAGGAATGCTGAAAATATTTCTTTTTTAGGCATATCACTCACTTGTGTCACATGCCAGGCTGTATCCAGTCCTACCTCATCCATCATTCCGAAAGGACCGATTTTCATTTTGAAATTGCCCATCCATGAACGATCAACGTCTTCATGACTGGAAATGCCTTCAGCTACGATCAATCCTGCTGTTGACAGGATGGCTCCAAACATCCGGTTAAAGAGATATCCATGTGATTCCTTGAGAATAACGACAGGGGTCTGTTTGAGGGTTTTTCCAAAGTCCACCAAAAAGTCGACAACCCACTGGTCCGTGCCCGGATGTGGCATTACGTCCACTACATTGGCATGAAAAACATCATGGAAATGGAAAGCACAAAAGCGTTCTGGCCTACCGCTTGAATCGGCTAACTGACTTGGTAGCAAATAAGAAGTATTTGTTGTAAATAAGGTCTTTTCAGGACATAATGCCCCAAATTGAGCCCAAACTTTTTTCTTGAGTTCAGGATCTTCGGTGACTGATTCGTTAATGATGTCTGCATTCTCAGCAGCAATTTCAGGGTCTGTTGTCCATAGGATACGGTCTTTTATGGTATTGACATCTGATGGTTTTATGATTTCGTTTTTGAGCAATCTTCCCAAAAGATAATCATGTGTTTTTCGAGCTCTTTCAAATGCTTTTTCGCTGATATCATAAATCGCTACATCATAACCGCTTACAGCAGCCTGCAAACCAACCCTTGAGCCGAGCGTTCCAGCACCAAGAATAAGTACCTTTTTGATATCTTTAAGTTGTAATTCCATGTATTCAGAAAATATGATTTATAAGCCAAAGGAAATTAAAGTGAAGATGCACAAAGTAATACAAAGTTGGATTTGAAGCACGCCTTTCCTGAATTTTATAGAAAACTTCAATTACCTTGATGGCAGGTCTTCAAAAATTCTATTCAATCTTATGACTTTCCAGGAATGGCAATCGAAAGGCAAAAGCCTGAAAGTAAACGGCATAGATGTTTTTTTTGTTGATGAAGGCAAGGCTGATGAGACGCTCGTTGTCCTTCACGGCTATCCTACCTGTTCTTATGACTATTGGAGGATTTTACCACAGTTTTCTGAAAAATATAGAGTCATCATCCATGATCATCCCGGGTTTGGCCTTTCGGGTAAGCCGATTGATTACACCTATTCGTTAGTCGATCAGGCTGATATTGCTTTGAACCTTTGGCGACAATTGGACATTCGATCGGCACATATCCTGGCGCATGATTATGGCACTTCTGTCGCTACTGAGATCATCGCAAGGAGGAATTTTGGCATTGAACCTGTTAAAATATTATCAGCCACTTTAGGTAATGGTAGTATGCTTATAGAAATGTCGAAATTGCGATTGGTCCAGAAGCTATTATTAAGTCCCTTAACGGGAAATCTAACTGCCTCCCTAATGACCAGGAATCTCTTCAAACGCAATATGCGCAACATCTGGGCCGATCCAAAAACTGTGGATGATCAGGAAATGGATGTACTGTGGGAAATGATCAATTATGGTGATGGTATTAGCGTCTTTCCAAAGATTACTCAGTATATCAAGGAAAGGTATCGGCTTTGGCACCGTTGGATAGGCGGATTGGAAAAAACAGATTTACCAGTAAACCTGGTTTGGGCAGATAAAGATCCAGTAGCAGTAATCGGTATGGCCTATCGGCTTGATAAACTCATCAGAGACACCAGATTACAAGTTATTGAGGGGGTCGGTCATTATCCAATGCTGGAATCTCCAGAAATATATGTTGATGCTGTTCTTTCTTTCCTAAAAAATCCTAGATTTGATAATCACCAAAAAACGTATTAGTATGACTACATCCTCATTAAAACATCATGATAAGATTGAGCAATTTATGGCATATGCTCAAGCTTTAAATCCCAATGAAACTGAATTCTTACAAGCAGTTCATGAAGTTGTAGAAACGATCGTTCCATTTCTTGAAGATCACCCCCATTATGCCGAAGCCAAAATTCTGGAAAGGATGATTGAACCTGAACGCGTTTTGATGTTCAGGGTCCCATGGATCGACGATAAGGGAGAATTCCAGGTAAACCGTGGCTACAGAATTCAAATGAATAGTGCCATCGGGCCATACAAAGGCGGCTTGCGCTTTCATCCCTCTGTCAACTTGAGCATCCTGAAATTCCTTGCTTTTGAGCAGGTTTTTAAGAATAGTCTTACTACACTCCCGATGGGTGGTGGAAAAGGTGGTTCCAATTTCAATCCTAAAGGAAAATCAGATAACGAAGTTATGCGATTTTGCCAGAGTTTCATGACCGAGCTCAATCGTCATATCGGGGCTAATCTGGATGTGCCTGCTGGAGACATTGGTGTTGGTGGGCGAGAAGTGGGTTATCTGTTTGGGCAATACAAGCGTATTCGTAACGAGTTTACAGGCGTCCTTACCGGAAAAGGGATCGATTTTGGTGGCAGCCTTATTCGTCCTGAAGCAACAGGGTATGGTTGTGTCTATTTCGTTAATGAAATGCTGAATTACAAAAATGATAGTATACAAGGTAAAGTGTGCACAATATCAGGTTCTGGTAATGTCGCACAATATACTGCAGAAAAGCTGCTTGACCTGGGGGCGAAGGTGATTTCTTTTTCCGATTCAGGCGGATTTATTCATGATAAAGATGGAATTACCCGTGAAAAACTAGCATGGGTGATGGATCTTAAAAACGTCAGGCGTGGCCGTATCAAGGAGTATGCTGAAGAATTCAATGTGCCCTATTACGAAGGTCGCCGTCCTTGGGGATTGAAGTGTGATTTGGCGTTCCCGTCAGCCACTCAAAATGAGATCAGCAAGGAAGATGCTGAAGCATTGGTCAGGAATGGATGTCAGGCAATAGGAGAGGGTGCCAATATGCCTTCTACCCCTGAAGCCATTGCAGTCTTCCAGGCTGCCGGTTTGCTTTTCAGTCCTGGTAAAGCTTCAAATGCAGGAGGCGTGTCCGTTTCTGGTCTCGAAATGAGCCAAAATTCTTTACGGTATAACTGGACCAGAGAGGAAGTCGACCAAAGGCTTCACAACATCATGAAAGCGATTCACGCGACATGTGTCAAGTATGGGCGTCGTGATGATGGCAGCGTAGACTATATCAAAGGTGCTAACATAGGCGGTTTTGTCAAAGTCGCCGATGCTATGCTGGGACAGGGGCATGTGTAATGCCAACTCCAACTAACTTTGCTTAGGGGCATATTTTCTTTATATTCGACCAGATATCAGAAAATATGCCCCTATGAATTTTAGCCTTAGTCCTACTGTTATTCTACTCATCATTGCTGGTTATTTCGCGCTGTTGATGGTTGTTTCATGGTTTACCGGAAGGAACGCCAACAACGAAAACTTTTTCCTTGCAGGAAGAAAGGCCCCATGGTACCTGGTTGCTTTCGGTATGATCGGAGCATCGCTATCAGGTGTTACCTTTATTTCTGTTCCTGGATGGGTTGAAAGTACCCAGTTTTCCTATATGCAGATGGTTTTTGGTTATTTGCTGGGGTATCTGTTTATCGGCCTTGTTCTTATGCCGGTTTACTACAAACTTAATCTGACGTCGATCTATACCTACCTTGAGCAACGATTTGGGCAGGTTTCCTATAAAACGGGGGCTGCTTTTTTCTTGCTTTCGCGAACGATAGGGGCGTCTTTCAGGCTTTACCTGGTGGCTATTGTCCTCCAGCAATTTGTGATGGGGCCATTTGGGATTCCTTTTTGGCTGACTGTACTGACCACGATTATCCTGATCTGGATTTATACTTATCGTGGCGGAATCAATACGATTGTATGGACGGATACCTTGCAGACACTTTGTATGCTGACAGCAGTGATTCTTACTGTGATAGCCATCGGGAATGAGTTAAATCATCCGGGAGGTATTTTTGCTGCTGTGTCGGAAAGTGATTATTCGCGGATCTTCTTTTTTGAGGGTGGATGGGGGAACTCAGAAAACTTCTTTAAGAAATTCCTGGCTGGTGCCTCCATTGCCATAGTCATGACCGGACTTGACCAGGATATGATGCAAAAAAATCTGGCTTGTCGCAATATCAAGGATGCCCAGAAAAATATGTTCTGGTTTAGTATTGTGTTGGTTTTTGCGAACCTGCTGTTTCTTGGCCTAGGTGCACTACTATACATCTATCTCAACCAGAATGGAATCGAGATGCCGACCCGCATCGTCAATGGTGAAGCCAAGGTGGCAAGTGACCTCCTTTATCCGACGATTGCGATGGAGCATTTGTCTCCTGCCATTGGTATTGTCTTTATTCTTGGTTTGATAGCTGCTGCTTACTCATCAGCAGATTCGGCTTTGACAGCGTTGACTACTTCTTTCTGTGTAGACTTTTTAGGCTTTGAAAAGAAAGGACAGACAACTGATGTTGATGAAAATGAAGAAGTGCTTGACACTCCTGATAAAGTGAATACATCAGATGAGAATCGTCGCACCCGTTTCATAGTACATATCAGCTTTTCAGCCTTACTGTTTTTTGTCATCCTGGTGTTTTGGTATATCAATGACCAGTCGGTGATCAGTGAGTTGTTTAAGGTGGCTGGTTATACTTATGGACCGTTATTGGGACTTTATTTCTTTGGATTTTTTACGAAACGGAATATCAAGGATCGATTTGCTTTGATCGTTTGTGTATTGGCGCCTGTTTTAACTTACATCATTAATATGAATTCAGAGGCCTGGTTGTGGGGTTATAAGTTTGATTTTGAACACTTGATTTTGAATGGGTTATTGACGTTTATTGGATTGTGGCTGATTAGTGAAAAGGGGGATGATCGGGGGTAAGATTTATTCACGCAAAGGCGCTAAGGAGACACAAAGTGCGCATAGGTTATTTTAATGCAGGGCCCCGGAGAATGTGGAGAGACTTTTTTCGTAGAGAAATATTTTAAGATAAAAAAGCCGATCTGAAGTAATTCGGATCGGCTTTTTATTTGAAAAGACTTTTAGATCTTAATCAGCGACAACTTCAAAGTTAATGCTGCAATCCACATCTGGGTGAAGATCTGCTTTGGCGATATATGCACCAAGCATTTTGACCTCTTCAGGGAGTGTGATTTTCTTACGATCGATCTCGATCTCTGCTTGGTCTTTGACAGCATTAGCGATCTGGATATTGGTAACACTTCCGAAAATTTTACCAGATGTACCGGCTTTAGCGTCGATACGAATAACCAAACCGGCAAGTTTCTCAGCAATAGCTTTGAACTCATCGAGACGGCGAGCTAGTTCTGCTTCTTTTGCAGCTAGCTTTTGTTCTACAACATGGCGGTTAGTTTTATTGGCAATAACCGCAAGCTTTTGAGGGATCAGGTAGTTACGACCATACCCGTTTTTGACAGTTACCACATCGCCTGACTCGCCAAGTTTCTCGACATCTTGTAGGAGAATAACTTCCATGATAAATATTTTTAGGTTCTTAGATGAACCGGCTATACAAAATTATTTAAGCAAATCCGTCACATATGGTAACATACCGAGGTGACGGGCACGTTTTACTGCAGTAGCAATTTTACGCTGATACTTGAGTGAGTTACCAGTAATCCGGCGTGGAAGGATCTTTCCTTGTTCGTTAACGAACTGCATTAGGAAATCAGTGTCCTTGTAATCGATATGCTTGATACCGAAACGACGGAAACGGCAATATTTTTTACGAGCGCCACCAATTTTGGGGTTACTCAGAAATTTAATATCCTCTCTACTTGCCATTATTCTTCAGTTTTTTCCTGGTTATCAGAATCGGTTTCAACTTTTTCAGCTTCTGCTGTGGTTGGCTCTTCCGCTGGCGCATTTTCAGTTTTTGGAGTCTCCTCAACTACGGGAGTTTCCACTGCTTTTGGTGCGTCTTCAGCTTTTGGTGCGTCTTTTACGGCAACATCTTCAGTTTTTTCAGCGGTCTCTTTCTTTTCAGCTTCCGGTTTTGGTTTTGGCTTGCCTTTATAGCCACCACCTCTTCTTCTATCGTCCCGCTTACGGTTTTTGGCTTCTTGCTCCTCTTTGGCTTTTTGCATAGCCTCTTTCTTTTTCTTGTAAGGATCGATGATGCCATTCCGTTTGTCTTCGTTGTACTTGATGCCGTACTTGTCGAGTTTAACAGTCAGGAAGCGCATGATCCGTTCATCACGACGCATGGCCAATTCCAGTTTTGAGATAAAACCTCCATTTGGTGCTGTGAACTCCACGCAAAAATAAATGCCTGTGTTCCTTTTTTTAATGGGATATGCGAGCTGACGCAGGCCCATTTCATCGATATGTACAATCTCGCAACCCTCTCCTTTGAGGTGCGAAACGTAGTTATCGGCTGTCGATTTAATTTCGCCGCCTGACAGCACCGGATCAACGACGAAAGTGATTTCATACTGACGCATGTAAATCTTAGATTTTAAGTGAAAAAATAAAAATGCGTGCAAATGTACGGAATTCCGGGGAAACCAGGAAGGTTGGATGAAGGTTTTTTGTTGAGTTTTCTATTGGCAATTGCCTATTGCACATCAATCCTAAATGTAATTCTTGCCTTCTCGGTATGTTGACCGCTGAGGATGCCGGAAGAGATAATCTCCTCACCAACATTGCCTAATACCGACAGGGAATTATTGGACCTGATCAATGAAACAGTTCCTTCCTGAAGGTTAATATGGAGAGGGAGGTAGGATTTTCCTCTGTCAGGGTTAATATCGACTGCATCATCCATGCCTCCACAATCTGGGTTGAGGTTAGGGTCACCAGGTCGGACCATTAGGTTTTGGGGCTTTGTATCCATATCGCTAACCTTGATGATAACCTGGCCTGTAGTATTGGTTTTTGGCAGATAACAGAGGGAAGTCCAGTGCACATCAAGGTTGTTTTTCCCGACGCGTACCTGGAAATCGTGTTGGCTGATGCCATTACCTGGCGACCAGTAGGCACCTGCACCTGTTTCGGTACTGGCGTAGAAATCCATTCTGGAATTGCATTCGTCTTCTGAAAGGGCATTCAATTTCCGGATTGTTGTAACAATTCGCCAGTCTCCCGGAGTGTAGGGGATGCCAGTCGGGTAATAGAGATTGACATTATGTTTGTCGTGAAAACTTAACTCTTCTCTTTGCCCGATATCGAATTTATCTTTTATCGCCGGGTTTTTCACTTTGATGGTCCGCATTGGTTTACCATCACCACGGTCTTTGCCGAATGCAGTTAGTGGATAATGCATGATAGAGCCAAAGTCATAAGGGCCAGGGTCGAATCCATCGTTGCCCATTTTCCAGAAATTATGCTGATAACCAAAAACTATATTCTCTTCTTTGATTTCTACATGCTCGTCCCTGTCATTTCTTGATTGTTCGTGATAAAATCCGGCAGCATGCAAAATTTCGTGCATGATGCTGCCTTTTTCACACCAGCTACTGATATTGATCGGTTGTAAACCGGACTGCCGACCAACGTAGGATGAACAGCCATCAGAAGGTACGAAAAGCACATAGTCATCCTCATCATTTCGAGGAACGATATTGAGGTTGGTTTTGGCATTTAATTCAGCGATAGCGGCTAATATCTGGTTCCGCTTTTTAGGCATGAAAAGACTGTGGATCTCATATGGGATAGTTGAACCTGACCATAGTAAATTAGTGCTTGAAGCGGTGGCTGATCGCAGATTCTGACCTACAACATTGGCATCTCCAAGAATTATATCTCCCTCGAAAATGGCTAGTCCGTCGATTACTTCGTACTCAATGTCTGATGCCGTTTGCATTCCCGGAAGGAAAACAAAACCTGACCTGACTTCCCCTTTAACAGCAGGATTATGCTGTTCTACCTTTTTGGAATTGGTGGAACGAGCCTGTAATTTTTTTAACATTTCTGGAGGCACCTTCTGTCCAAAACTTTCAGACGAACCAAATAACAGGATTAGGATTAAGAATGCAGTGAGTTTTAAATTCATTATTAGGGGCATGAAATTGAATTTCTAAATAATAGCCATAGTTCAATCTTGAAAACACTTGTAAGTGTAAAACATCAACTACGGTTTTGGACCAGGGAAATTTGTTGCTAGGCCCAAAACCGCTGGTTGCAAGTAATTACTTTTGACCACCTTTATGTTCTGGTGGAGGGGCAAGCCTGAGATGGCGATCATTGTGGATGATCAAGAAACTACCATCCTTTTGGCGTTTCATTTTTAAAGAAAGCATACGGTTTAAGCTTGCAGGGTCTTCTTCAATCATTTTGATAAACTCACGGTCAATAAATTGCCCTGCTCCTTTATGTTTAAGATCTTTTGGTTGTACGCCTCTGAACTCATCACCCGGAACTCTCTGATCAACCATGTTTCCCGGTTTAAGCATGATAAAAACCTTTAGGAATGGAGACTTGTCCTGTTTGCCTGGTACCATTGCCCTTCGGACAGATATGGTTTCGATGTCAATAAATCTGAAGTCATTCAATCTTAACTTATTAAACAAAGAGTCTGGACCTGCATTATTTACGTTTGTTTGTACAGGATATGGAGTTGGCATTGGGGGAGGGACTGAGGCGGGATTAACCACCAATGGCATATTAGGGTCTTTAACCCATGGAAGTGAATCGCGTGTGCCCCAACCTAAGGTTGTCAGGTCTACGAGGTCTTCCCAGGCGGAATTATCATTAGATGAAATGGCTCCGAAATATGACTTCAGAGTGTTGTCAATAGCCAACATGCGTTGTTGTCTTTTGTCGCCACCTTGTTGCGCAGTAATGGAGCTGGAGATAAAAATGAAAAATGCAAAAAATGCAATGAATCTGGTCATTTGAAGTTTAATTAGGTTTCCAATAGGTTTTAAGCAAAGTTGGTTTCATTATTTCAGCGAAGGCGGCATCCCAATGTTGAAATTGTTACTACCTTTTTCTTTATGAAGCAGAACAGTAATGAACTCAGAAGAAGTTTCTAAATGTTGCTCCACAAGTCGGCTTTTTTCACCGTAAAGGGTTTCAAACATAATATCAGTAGGAATTCTTGGGTTCGTTACTTTTAATCCTTTCGGTAAAAAATATTGAATGATGATGACTATATTATCGCTTGCATTGACAACGATATCATCTGCTAAAACTGATCCTGATTTTTCAAGGATTTTTGATTTTTTACTTGATAAATTTAGTGCAACAATAGCATGTTTCTTCAGGCCCGAACTGTGATATTCAGGATAGTCATCCAATGTTTTAAGCTTAAGTGCAGGAACATCTCCGGGAGAGGTTATACCCATGAGGGAGTTGAAGGTTTTTTGGTCACCATTCCTGATAGAAGCCATCCACTGTGCTGCTATTTCCGTCATAATGTAGGGATCAAAATTTATGATCGTTCCTCCATTCGTGGGTGATTGGCTTGCATTGTAACTTTTGGCGCCCATAGGTTGTCCGTTCTTAACTTCTCGTACTACTGGTCCGAAAATTTGTCCTGGATAGAATTTGTATTCATTGTTTCTTATTGCAAGCGCAATGCCAAAAAATCTTTTTGAAGAGGCAGGGCTCTTTTTGATCGTCTGTAGAATTTTGGCTGGTATGACGCTTTTTACCGAAAGGTCGTTAGGATTTAGGTCATAAGCTTTCATGATGTCAAAGTCAGCTCGTTTGGAAATGGCCATTCCTTTGGGTAATTCAAAAAATATCATGCTTAGTAGCGGATCGTATCCTCTTTCTTTCAGGTTTTTACCGGGGATGATAGGCAGTACCCCATTTCCGTTGTTTCCGGGTTTATTGCTTGCGTGCAAAAACAGATCATCTCCATCCTGAAATTCGATCAAGTGATAATCGTTTCGAAGCCTGTTGTATATTTCATTCTTGAGGTATTGCTTTGATTGGTCTTTCCATTCAGGATCTACAACGGCTTTAATGGCCTCAACTCCTTCCTCCCAGCCTCTTTGGGCAACATCTTCCAGGAAGGGAGTAGCGCAGTCCCATGCCTTGTTTAATTCGGCAGTTGTCATTGCTGTAGCCTCCATTTCATTTTCCGAAGGAAGAATAATAAATGTTAATGGCGAATTCGGCTCAACTTTCTTTGACTGAGCGAAAATGTGAATTGAGAAAAGGACGAATACAAAGGAAAATATGATTTTGAAATTCATGCTGTTTTGTTTTTGTTGACGGTTGAAAAAGCTACCCCTTATAACTAATTACTTTAATGAGGGAGGCATGCCGATGTTGAAGTTGCTGGTGCCTGGTTTTCTTTTTAGCACGACTGTGATATAATCTTCAGGCGAACCCTCATTGCCCAGAATTGTACCGATTAATGGTCCAAGGAAAATAGCGTCATAATGCTCATTTGTAGCTTCTGCAAATCCGCCTGAACCTGGCTTTGCCTTAATACCTGAATCCTTATTGCTGGCATCCAGCGCTGGGAAAACAATGGGACTGAAATAGTCTGTTGGTGCTCTTAAAGCGGAGGCTTTCATTCCTGTTGGTAACTTGTAAACTGCGATATGAGTTGAAAATTGTCCCCTCCAGCCTGCACGATTTTCAAAGGAAAGAATACGTTCGAATTCGAGGTCATGCGTAAGGTATTCGGGGAGTTTGCGATAAGCAGATAACGGACGCATATCAGTCCAAACTTCTTCTATGTATTTGTCATTGGCAAAAGCACTTTCGAAACTCTTTTGGTCATTGTTTCGGATAGCTTTAAGGAAATTGTCTGCTACTTGTTGGATCGCCTGTAGCTCTTCATCAGAGCCTTTAAAACCCTTGGTGCCAAATGATCCAAATCCTGCCAACTGATTGACATCCGGAAATATTTTGAATTGACCATTGGTTTTCTGGACCACAGCTAAGGCAAAAACATTGTGAAGGCTACCGTAGGATGGTTTCAAAAGGGCGGGAATCCCGCAAGGATAGAAGATTGAATTGCCCATTGGGTCAAATTGGCGGCGTTCTTTGATTTCACCTTTCGGCAGTTTAAAGAATACCCATATGATGTCACCGTCAATTTTTGATACCAGATCTCCTTTGTTGATTCCTAAAGGTTCAAGTCTGTCAAGAGAAATGGATTGCTGGTTGGAAGAATAAGCTTGTCCCAGGTAAAACTGAAGGGGCTCAATGAACTCTGCCTTCATCCATCCTTTTGAAGCAGGTCTGAAGCTGGGATCAATGTACGGTTTTAAAGTAGCTACGCCTTCATCCCAGCCAAAACTCATTATGGTTTCGAAGAATGATTCAACGGTTTGTTCAAGTTGTTTTTCTGCTTTTAGACTGAATACAGCGTCTGCAGGGACCTGGGAAAAAGAAATCTGGGTCTGTCCAAAAATTAATGCAAATATTATTATGCTATTTTTCATGATTTTTTGTGAGTTATTTATTCCGGGTTTTTTATTCGTGGTTATAGTAACCAGTAGTGAGTCTACTGCAAATTATCGAAAGCCTTTTACTTCAGCGAAGGCGGCATTCCAATGTTGAAATTGTTAGTACCTTTTTCTCTGGTTACAATTATGGTGATGAAGTTTTCCGGGTTATTGCCTTTTCCGATTATCTTTTCCAAAAGTACACCATCAACACCGCCCAGATCTACAAAGAAGTCTGTAGGGGTTGAAACGAAACCTACCAGTTTGTCCTGAGCTTCCAAATCCTTAAGGCCTAGTTGGCGCCAGACTTTAGCATTGAAAATGTCTGAAGGCGCTCTGACTTTCGAAGCTTTGGTCTCCTGCGGCAATTTATAGACCGCCAGGTATAGGGCTTCATAATCACTTTCCGGGAATTGATCCCTAAGTGTTGTGTCATCCTCAAGTTCGAGAATAATAACATTTTCACCTTGGGGGTTTGCTTTCAAATATTCCGGCAACTTTCTGTATTTACTTAAAGGTCTCATGTCGGTCCATACCTCTGATCTCACAATGTCTTCATCGAAGATGTTGCGGAAAGTTTTTCTGTCGTTTTCGCGGATGGCTTTCAGCATAGTTTGAACAGTTTTCCTCGCCGCTTTAAGCCCTACCTCTCCAAAGAAATCACCATCGTTTATTTTGCTTGAATTTGCCCGTTCTGTGGGGTCCAAGATTTCTATCCATTCTGAAGCATCAGGATAGACCTTGTATTTCCCATTTGGTTGTTTCTTTAGTAAAAGGCCGATAGTTTTATTTATATCACTGAATTTAGGGTTACCATAAAGTTCATCATATAAGTCAGTGAGGATAGTACCCCATGCACTATTTGTGGAGGGGTCCAACCCAAATGGATCATATGCCCCTTTTTCTGCGGCTGGGTTGCTTATTTCCGGGGCAAAAATGGCGACTGCTATCCATTCATAATCCAATAGTTGTACAGGCAGTCCAACAAATTCACAGTCGGATAATAAGAACAAATCATCTCCATCCTGGAATTCTATGCCGTTTAGTGTTTGGCGGATGTGATTAACGACATTGTTTTTGATCCAGCCTTGCTCAGGAGCTTTGAATGATGGATCCATGTGACTTTTTATAGCGGCAACACCTTCATTGTATATGACCCCTTTCAAAAAAGGGTTAATCGTTTTACTGAGTACCTCGGCACGAATCAAATCAGAAATTGAGATTTGTTTTGCGCTTTGAGCATTTAGATTCAAATTGAAACTGATGAATATGCCTAATATTAATGCTAATTGCTTCATAATAGATTTGAATAATTGTAAAGTAGCGTTATGTAATCAATTAAAACCACTGCTCAAGCTCGGCGGGGTCTTCATCTGGGGTTCTAATGTCATCATTTGGACCACATCCAAGGAGGACCATTTGTGAAAGCACATCCACACACATACCAGAAGCGTCTCTCGTAGGTTGAACATATCCAGAGAAAGTGCAGGTTTGACCATCAATTTCTACCTTGACATCATTTGAGAAATATCCTGATCCACAATCGTCATCATCATCTCCATTTCCAGGTCCGCCACCAGGATTTCCAGGAGAACTGCCTCCGCAACCTGGTTGAACACCACATTCACCAAAGCAGCATGCTTTATCCGCTGCACAAGGTAGTCCCCAACTTCTGTGAGTTGCCCAGCAATCTGTACAACAGGCACCATCCTGATCTGTAAGCCAGTCGTACCAGTCGCCTGGAATCACCTGGGTGGTTTCTTCGCCCGTATTCATTGGCTTTAAACTCCCTGGTTTAAGTCTAAAGTTTTTATAGCCCTTCATGACTTTCTTATAACTGCCCTGAACCAACGTAATCGTGTGTGTTTGTTTTGAATATCTGGCAACGAATACCTGTCCTCCAACATAAACCCGGGCAGTTTGGCCTTTAATCGCAGTCCAGTCTGAGGGTTTGGACGCTCTGATCTCCAGTTTTGCTTTTGAGTTTTTCCCATTGTCTTTGAATTTCCTAAACTCAAGACACTTGTCTTTCCCGCAGTTTTTTGAAGCAGACTGGCTGACTAAAACGACTTTAAGGGAGGATGGGGTGCCGTCAAAAATGTTAAAAAAGGCGGCTTTCAGATTTTTTCCTTTCCATGGTGAAATGTCACCATGGTCAAGGCTGATGATACTTGCTGTAACATTATCATTATTTGATTCCAGCGTTAAGGAAAATACAAGTGCCGATAGTAATAAGACGGCTGTAAAAATTTTAATAATTGATTTCATTTGATTTGTTTTTTTGCTGTTACAGGTTTAAAGAGTCGGAAGGCCTTAGCCTGATTAACCAACCCTAGTTTTTCGTTTATTTTGAATGATTCATGAAAAAAGGCCAGAAGACATCTACCGCTGCTACATCCTGTGGATTGTTCTTTCCATTAGGATAGCGGTGTTGAAGGCCTTTGATTACGGAAATGATCAATTGGTTGTCATTGCCTGACAGGCTTTCACTATACCTAAGTGTAAAGTGTTTATTTTTCTCTTTTGCCAAATACTTGTCTTCAAGCTGCGTGGTCTTCAGATTGATATCGACCAGGTCTTTCAAGACTGAGTTGCTCATAAATCCCGCCTCTGTCATGGGAATAGGAATGTTCCCGATTTTAGGCATGACGCGGTCATCCATTTCTCCGAGCATTGCATAAAGCGAAATATAGTCACCTTTAATCTCGTAGGGCTCCGGAGTTAGTCCTCCCATCGTTGCGACAGCAGCAACACGATCGTTCATTTCTATCATGACTTTCGAGCGAACGAATCCACCGCCATTCGAAAATCCTGAAAAGTAAATGCGAGATTTGTCGATATTCAGATGAGCCTCCACTTCGTCCAGCATGGCATTAAGGAACTTTACATCATCGCGCGGGTATTGGCCATCGCATAGAATTTCTTCGATTTTCGGGGAAAGCCATTTAGTCTTTTTCTTCTTTTTTTCGATGCCATCCTCCTCCTCAATGTAGCAATAGACAAGAGCAGTTGGGAAAATGGCTATAAAGCCTTCTTGTTCAGCTTTTTCTTTCCAACCGGAAATGCGCCAGAATTTGTCTCCATCGCCACCAGTGCCGTGAAGCATGATAACTGCAGGTACTGGAGAACGGCCGGTATAATTGTCGGGGACATGCACGATATATTCTCGTTCGACTTTGTCAATAGTGATTGTCCTGTCATTACGGGCTTTCAACATTTCTTCTTTTTCAGTTGCACTGGCATTGCATGGCTCGAGAGTGTATTGTTTGAAAAAATCCCAATAAAGATTGGCGCCTACAAGTCCGGCAGGATTATTACCTCCATTTGGGAATACATGTCCCATGCCTCTGACGATTGATAAACGCAATTCTCTTTCTGGGCCTCTGAGTTCATTGGTATAACTCAAAGTCGTATGGGCAGGCTCTTCCTGGCTGGTGTACGTATTGGCCATTTCGAAAGTCTGAACAAGCGCATCAATTCTTTGTATAGCAGTAGGATCCAGGAAAAGCTGGGTTACTGTCATTGGTACAGGAGTACCCCCGTTGGCGTCCATCCATTTTGAATCTGTTTCTCCCATTAGGCCTAAAGCAGGTCGAGGACAACCCTGGATCGTTTCAAGATTCCTTAACCAAGCTCCTGAAAATCCCACTGCTGCGATGCGATCTGAAAGCTCAGTGGCGATTTTTGAGGTAACGAAATTTGCACCATTTGAAAATCCACAAGCGTAGATCCTGTTTTTGTCAATACGGTAATCGGTTGCTATCTCGTCGAGCATTTTAGAGATGAATTTTACGTCATCTTTGAGGTCCTGGCCAGGGCATGCGGTTTGCTCGATTGAGGTACTGACCCACTTTGTGGCCCTTCGTTGTTGTCCGGTTAATTGTTTGATATAACAATATTCCAGAGCAGTAGGAAACACGGCAATGAATCCTTCTCTTTCAGCTTTTTCTTTCCATTTTGAGATTCTCCAGAATTTGTCACCTGTACCAGTAGTACCATGAAACATGATAACAACAGGAACAGGATCTTTCGGTGAATAGGAGCTAGGGACATGAACGATATAATTTCGCACCGTTTGATCAACTACGATTTGCTTATCTGTTCTGTTAGCCAGCATTTTGGCCTTCATTTGTTGCGAAGGTTGTGCATTGCATTGAATAAAAGTTGATAATAGCAAAGTGCTTAATAGCAATGCAAAGGTCAGAGGGGCTGTAAGTTTCATTTAATCAAAAGTTTGTCTGTAGAGAATATTCTCAATGCAATTAGTGTCGAAAAGCCGCATAAATGTTTACACGCTTGTCAATGACACGATAGTTGTCAGCCATTAAAGTGACAATGGAAAAAGAGGAATGATTAGTTGTGTGTTACCTGGTGTGATCTTAGGTAAAATGGATACTGCAATGTAAATAAGAAAACATGTTATTGTCATTCCGAAATAATGCCTTATTTTACAAGTCTAAAAGGTTTTTTCCATATATTTTTTGTATTAAAAAGCTGATAAGCAGATTTTTAATAAAATTATTTTTGAAATGTCTAAAGAAAAAAATGATGAACTTTTTGACTTGATTCATACTATGACAAAGGCGGAAAAGCGATACTTTAAGGTGTTTTTTTCGAATCATGTTATTGGTGACCAAAACAAATACATGATACTTTATGACTATATGGCAAGGCAGGAAGCCTTTAATTGGGAGAAACTTGAAAGGAAATTCAAGGGTGAAAAATTTATAAAGCATTATTCGAAAACTAAGGGCTACCTCATTGATCTCATTTTGAAATCTTTAAGGCGTTTTGGTGCAGGAAAAGACCCTAAAGACTTAATTATTGAAAAACTGAGAAACGTCAGAATATTATACAATAAGAGCCTTTTCTCTCAATCTGACAAACTATTCAAAAAGCTTAAAAAGTATTGTTACGATACCGAAGAATTTAACCTGTTGCTGGAGGTGCTGGAATTTGAGCATTGGCGGGCTTATGATCATTCACTGATACGAGAGCATGTTTCAACAGAACGATTTGAAGTACTTTCCAAAATAGATAACATATTTGAGTTTGGGTTGCTGTATTCCAGGGTGCTGGCAATTATCATTAAGGAAGATAATTGGGTAGATGAGGAACGCATCAAGGTGGTTAACGAGATATTGGACCACCCATTAACACAAAATCTTGAAATGGCGCAAAGCCTTACGGCACAGTTTTCCTATAATTCAATCCATTCTCTTGTGAATCACCTCAATGGCAATTATGACAAAACCTGCTACTTCCAAGCTATTTCAGTAGATACTTATGAGGCGCATCCGGTCTTGCTAAAAGCCAATTACAAAGCTTATCTCCTGACACTGGGCAACCTGGTTACCATGTACTACAATGCCCAAAATTTTGAGGAAATGCATGTCAATTACCAACGCTTGCTAAAAGGGCATGCTTTCCAGAAAGGTTATGAACATATAAAATTCGAACAACGATATATGTTTGCAATGCTTTTGACAAAGATTAGGAAAGACTACAGCCAATTTGATACACAGGTAAAAGATTTTAAAACTGAGTTATCTCAATTCAAAGATTCGCTAACCTTGATCAAGGAAACTGACATTTACTTTAATATCGCAATTGTATATTTTGAGCGGGGTATGATCAATGAATCCCTGGATTGGGTCAATAGTCTTCTTAACCATCCAAACATTGAGGAGCGACAGTATTTGTATATCTACACAAGGGCAATCGACCTGCTGATTCATACCGAACTGGGGAATATGAATTTGGCTACCTACAAATCCGATGCATTATACAAGTATTTGCGTAACCACAAAAAACTGGATCCGTTTTCAAAAGCAGTACTCAGTTTTGTTAGGGCGATGTCAAGGCATCGCGATAAATATGAACGGCAAAGCGCCTATTCAAAATTCAGAGATGAGTTGCTGACCATGGATAAGTCAGATTATGAAAAAATTGCGAATGACCAATTAGATTACCTTGATTGGTTGAATGCCAAACTTGAGCAATACTGATTATTGTATCGGAGCAGAAGTCTTTGTATGCTCACTAAAAAATGCCCAAAATAGTTCAGCAGCATTCATAGTTGTTGATGCAACACCATTCCTTTCAGCGGAAACATCCTTAGCCCCCGGATATCCATAGCGCAATCCTTCAATCAAAATGAATTGGAGTTCTGCGCTACCATCGTTATGACTGAAATTTAATGCATATTGGCCTTCGATACTGGTGTTTACCGAATAGTCTTCTGAAAAGCCAAATGATCTTCTGAAAAGGGTGATCTGTTCACCTGCTCCCGAAGCCATAAGTGCTGCTGCGTTAGGTTTTGGGTTGCTCCATTTCCACAATAAAAGAGGATCATTCCTGCCTTGCAGCATCAAGCAAGAAACCACGTTTTCTACTTCTGGTTGGGCGTCGGTTCCAAAATCAAGTCCTGAAACCACACCTATTGCAGTTGCCAGTTCTGGTGCTTCCATTGCAATTTTCATGGCCATCCCACCACCGGCACCCAATCCTGTTATATAAACCCGTGATTTGTCAATAGCAAAAAGGCTGTCGATAATAGCATACATTTCCCGAAAGAAAACAACGTCTGTGCTTTCTGTATCGAAATGGATGTTCATGGCGCCATTATCCCATAATGCGGCATTATTGTCGTTTTCCTTTTCGGCATAAGCTTGTGGGTAAACAGTTAGAAATTCTTCGGATTCTCCAAGCTCTTTCCAGCCACTTGTTCTGTAAAACCCTGCTGCGCTACTCCGCTGTCCATGATAAACAAAGACCACAGGCAGTGGGGTGATCTGATTTTCTTTCAAATTTTCCGGAAGGTGATGGAAAAAATGACGTTCAACGGTATCCACCATAATAGTATGGTCTACCCGGCCAGATGGGGCATCAGAGTCTTGCCCGGTAACCATAACCTTTGTAGCCATATTGTTCAGATTAATGGTTGACGGTCGCTTGGTTTCTTCTGATTGGCAACTGACAATTAAGGCTGCGAGGCCTGTAAAGATCAGGCCTTGAATAACTTTCCCAAAATATTTTCGATTCAAAGAAACTTTTTTCATGGTTGAAATGGTTGAATGAAGTATCAAATCAAAGATCGTCATTTTCATTGATAACAAAATACAAGCACTTTTTAAGACGTTCCGCAATGGGATAATGTCACCTTTTTCTGCAGGTGATGTCGGATAATCATCCATTTTTATTCCAAAAATTATCCAATACCGTGTTAAAGGAAGGTCTCAGACCTATAATCCTGCCTAAATCAATCCTTTATTATCTGCGGTAGGAAATTTAATATTTTACAATTAGCCAGTTGATTCAACTTGCGTAAAGTATATTTGCAAACGTTTTTAAATAGATAAAATGACAAATAATTTAAAGCATAAAAAATTCCTGGTCACCTCGGCCTTGCCCTATGCAAACGGGCCATTGCACATCGGCCACCTTGCAGGGGCTTATATCTCTGCCGACATCTATGTCCGGTATCTCCGATTGAAAGGAGCGGATGTGGTTTATGTCTGTGGTTCGGATGAAAATGGCGCTGCTATTACGATAAGGGCCAAGAAAGAGGGCCTTACGCCCCGCGATATTGTCGATAAATACCATTTCCTGATCAAGGAAACATTCGAAAAATTAGGGGTTTCTTTTGATGTTTACCATCGTACTTCTGATCCCTTGCACCACAAAACGGCCCAGGATTTCTTTCTGACATTAGTCGAAAAAGGTGGCGAATTCGATGTAAAATCAAGCGAACAGTACTACGATGAAGCATTCGATCAGTTTTTGGCAGATCGATATATCAAAGGGACCTGCCCCAAGTGCAGCTATGAGGAAGCTTATGGCGATCAATGTGAAAACTGCGGTTCTGACCTTAGTCCGACCGAATTGATTAACCCAATCTCTACCCTTAGCGGGAATACACCGGTTTTAAGAGAGACGACACATTGGTATTTCCGTCTCGATAAACATACAGAGTGGTTGAAAGACTGGGTTAAAGATGGTCAGCTTAGAGGTAAGCAGCACCATAACCCGGCGAAGTGGAAAAAACACGTTGTCGGACAGATATTATCCTGGCTGGATGGTGATTTAAGACCACGCTCCATTACCCGTGATTTGGACTGGGGTATTCCTGTGCCTTTGGAAGAAGGTAAGGGAAAGGTGTTATACGTCTGGTTTGATGCACCGATTGGGTACATTTCAGCAACTAAGGCCTGGGCAGAAGAAAATGGAAAAAACTGGGAGGATTACTGGAAAGGTGATGATACCAACCTGGTCCATTTTATTGGGAAAGACAATATTGTATTCCATTGCATCATTTTCCCGGCGATGCTGAAAGCACATGGCGATTTTGCGGAGCCCAAGTTTGCTCTTCCTGTAAACGTGCCAGCTAACCAGTTTCTGAATCTGCAAGGCAATAAGCTGTCAACTTCAAGAAACTTCGCAGTATGGGCGCATGAATATCTAGAAGATTTCAAAGATCTGCCCAATAAAGAAGATGCATTGCGCTACGCGCTCATCCGCAACATGCCTGAACTAAAAGACAGCGATTTTACCTGGGAAGGATTCCAGGAGCTTCATGATAGTGAGCTCGTTGCCAAGCTGGGTAATTTTGTTAATCGCGTGGTTAATTTGACCCATAAATACTACGATGGCGAATCTCCACAGTTTGATGGCGGGAATTTGAAAGCGCGTTCAGCGACAGAAATCGTAGCATACGAAGCCATCATTGATTTGCTAAAGGAAAAAATAAACACAGTGGGTAGTTTCATCGAAAACTTTGATTTCCGCTCCGCGGTTAGAGAAGTGATCGATATTGCCTCTGTAGGTAATGAGATTCTTCAGCACAATGAACCATGGAAGGTTTTTAAAACCGATCCGGAAGCTGTGAAACCAGTAATTGGTGCCAGTTTGCAAGTGGCAGGAGTTCTGAGTATTGTGTTGCAACCATTTTTACCTTTTACAGCTGCAGCCTTGCGAAATATTCTGAACCTGGAACCGTTAGAAAATGAGCAATGGGATGATCTCGAAGATCCGGCATCATTAGTGCCTGGCGGTCACAAGATCAATCCACCGGAATATTTGTTTAAAACGATAAACGATCGCAAAGACAAATCGAGACTGGAATTGGTAGAAAAGGAGATCGCGAAGTTGAGCTCGATTCTGGAAGAGAAGGCAAAAGAAGAAGTCAAAGGCACTCCCGTCAAACCGGAAGCCACTTTCGAAGACTTCACCAAGTTAGATATTCGAACCGGCACGATTCTTTCGGCAGAAAAAGTCGAAAAAGCCGATAAACTACTCAAACTGTTGGTCGATATTGGCATCGAAAAGCGAACCGTCGTTTCCGGAATTGCCAAGCATCATGCACCAGAGGCCATAATCGGACAAAAGGTGCTGCTTTTGGCTAATCTTGCACCCAGAAAGATCAGAGGGGTTTTCTCTGAAGGCATGATCTTAATGGCTGAAGACGCTGATGGTAAGCTGGCATTTGTAAGCCCTCCGGAAGACTTTGGCGATGGTTTTCAAGTTAGCTGATAGCTACTGGTTAATAGATTTTTTGAGTTGGCAATCGGCAATACTCAATTTGCAATCTCACAGTTAGTGAAAAGATTTTAGATGTAATATTTTGAAGTATCCAAAATACCCATTTCCTTAAAATCCGATTGCCGATTGCCGATTGCCGATTGCCGATTGCCGATTGCCGATTGCCGATTGCCGATTGCCGATTGCCGATTGCCGATTGCCGATTGCCG
>JBCCHF010000019.1:0-114788 GCA_039028895.1 Bacteroidota bacterium
AAAGGCTTTGACCTTAAAGCCTCCGGTAGCTTATTGGATGTAGAAGGCCAGGAAGAAACCAGTCTTTTCTTCAGACCTAAAGTGGATTTCTCGTTCACCATAAAATCCAACTTTCCATCCTTGATTTTCTTTGAATGTCTTGGAGAAATCCACTTTAGGTCTGAAGAAAAGACTGGTTTCTTCCTGGCCTTCTACATCCAATAAGCTACCGGAGGCTTTAAGGTCAAAGCCTTTTTTGAAGAATCTTGCCTGGGCAAAATGCCGGATTCCGGTATAAACGGAATCTCTGAAAAATGCACTAAACTCGTATTGTATATTTCCAAGTCCAGGCTTAACAAGATTGAGTCCTGCTCGGCCTATATGTTCATTAGTCTGGATACTATTATTGGTGTTCCAGTCTCGGGTAAACTCTACTGGTCGGTAAGGGTCTATTTCCCTGAAATTTGCATGAACAAATTCATAGTCAACATTAGTTTCAAGGCTAATTGCGTCTCTTGGATTCTCAATTTTCTTACCCAGGAAAAATTTCTGTTTGAAACCGGTTTTAGCAGCCATACCCACATTATCACCAGCATCCAGATCTGAAAAAGTATTGATGTCGGCATTACTTAATGCGACTTCTGCCATGACCTCTCCATTTTTCGACACCTGGTAACTGGCGCCCAGCGTGTATAATTGTCGCCTTTCAGGAGGTACTAATCGTACAACGGGCTCAAAATCACCTTGCGGAATGCCATTAACATCAGGAGCTACCCAGGTATAGATCCGGAAGTTTGTGGTGGCATTCAATCTCCTGTAATTCCCATTACCCTGGCCAACATTTGAAAATTGAATAATATACCGTGCACTATCCTGGTTAAAAGTTTGGACATACACACTGTCATACAGAATGTTGTTTACAAGTGTGTCGACCATTTTATACATAGGTCGGTCTATATCAAATTCAACAAGGGTATCTACACCGGAGAATAGTGAATTAGCTGCGGCGTCACCAAGGTCCATAAACTGTTGTCTTTGGAACGGCGTTATTTCCTGTTGGGCAGATTGATTCTTACTGTCTTGTTCAGACAGCATGTTAAAATGGATTTTCAACTTTTCATTTGCTGAAGTAAAATCCAGATTGGTGCCATAGAGGGTTCGGGGATAGTTATTGACTGAATAGCTAAATTCTACGACTATCCTTTTGTCTTTTGTGATTAGCCTGTTTGAAGTGAAAGTGAGTTCGCCGACATTATAGTCAATGACATAGTCGTTTTCTGAACCTCTGACCAGCAATTCACCATCAATGAATACTTTTTCGGTCCCGGCAAGCACAATGATAAACCGTTCGCCATTATTGCCAATGAGTTTATATGGTCCCTGGTTACCTTCCTGGCCATTAATCCGATTGCGCGAAAACTGACCTCTGGATACTGCCCCGCTTACCCGAAGACCGAGGGTGCCCAGATCGCCTATGCCTGTTTCAGTTAAAAATGTAGCACCTTGCAGTCTTTTGAAATAATTCATGAAGTACCCTTTGGGCCTTGACAATTGATAGTCACCAGCCACCAACATACTTTTCCTTCTTTTTAACTGTATGAAAACCTGATCAAATTCCTGTAGTTGCTGGGTATTCCCTTCGGGCTGTAATGGGATATTGTTATCCGAAATAGCAGCCAGGATTTCAATTTCATCACCAATATTGCCCGACATTTGGAGGTTAAAACTCGAATTTAAAACGAGGTCCTGGTTGTTACCGAATGAAATTCCCCTGGCAAAACTACCACTATAGGTGAGGCCATCGGCTTCTAAAATTTCAGGCCCACTTTGGTATGGATTATATTGGTAAGGGATATAATCATTGAAATCTTCGACCCCAATCCATGCTGTATCTTTCTTATTGACATTGGCCGTCAGATCATACGGAAAAACTCTAAAACTTGCTTCGACTCCATTGGGCAGATTCGTTTTAGTAGTCCAGATGAGTTGATTACCTGAAATGAAATAGTAGGAGGTAGGGAGGAATTCAGCATTTGAAAGATCCTTTAACTTAACCGTTTCCGGAATGACGGTCAAGCTGTCAAGAAGTAAAGTGTCTGATACAGGATTGAAAGTCTTAACCCTCCAATTAGATAAATTCGAAGATGCTGGGTCCTGATCAACCTGTGCATGAACAAACTGACAAAAAGTCAATACCAATATCAGAAATAGGAAGGTTTGCTTCACGAAGTGAAAATTAAGCGCTTTTGTTATTATTGCAAAAATAATGCTAAGTGGTGAACGGATGGCAAAATTGGTTTGATGCCGGGTCAACTAATTTATTGTAAAATTCGTGTCAAAAACGCACTAAGTATACTTCTCTTAACAAGACAAAGATTTAGCCTAAACAATCCTCAGCCCAATTTGTTGGAAAATTGTGTCATGTGCCGGAGAATAAAGGGTTTATAAGGGTTAACACAAAATTTTTACCCAAAAAACTATCCGCTCACAATAAGTATTATGAATAAATCGTTCTTCACACGGAGATATTGACCTCCGCAAAGACGAACAAAAAGATGGAAAAAACTTTTTACTTTTAGTGTCACTAAGCGAACATACTTCCGTCTACATAATAGCAACATAGACTCTTTTACCAAACGCTTACAAGAAAAAAACCTGTACCTATGCGCCTAAGACTCCTACTCTTGCCATTTGTTTTACTTCTATTTGTGTCAACTGGTTTGTTAGCGCAAACCACTGATAAGGGTGAAGAAGTTATTGAAGCTACTTTACTGACAATTGAAGCCGATGATGACAGTAAAATATTTTTTACTGATCCGGAAAGTAAAGTATGTTTCATTGATTTTTCAGAATTAAACGGTTACGCCAAACAACTTATCGTTAAATCTGATGAGGAAGTGGTCGTTAACGAAGCACTCTGGGAATTGCCTTCCAATACAATTTATGAACTTGATTACGAATATTATATCCAGGGTAAATATCAGATTGAACTGTATACTTACTCTTCTGTAGTTAAAAAAGAACTACAAGTAAAATAATTAGTTTTAAGGTGTTTGTGAGAATTACGGGCTTGTCTCCATCGAGACAAGCCTATTTTTTTGGAATAGGGAAAAAAGCCGGGGTAGCATCAATATAAGCCTGATATTCAGGATTTTTCTTGTATTTCCGCTCAAGCATAGGGACTCCCGAAACCCGCAAGAGCAACCAGCTTAAGGTTATGGGGCCAATGATGCTGATCCACCATTCCCCGAAAGGGATACTAAAAATGAATATTCCCCACCAAAGTACAGCTTCTCCGAAGTAATTGGGATGCCTGGACAAAGACCAAAGACCTGTTGTCATGATTTTACCTTTATTCGCCGGGTCTTTTTTGAACACGAAAAGCTGGTAGTCACCTATACTTTCCCATAAAAATCCAACAAGCCAGATCAAAAACCCAATGATTAGCAACCAGTTTATACCACTAGTACCTTCCCAAGGAAAGACGACCGAATTAGAGGAAGACAATACTTTCAATATCGGCAAACTAATTATAAACATAAAGAAGCCCTGGAGCATAAAAACCTGGAGAAAGGTGCGAACGAAAAAGGTGTTTCCCCATGCTTCCCGCCAGGCTTTGTACCTGAAATCCTCAGGTTTTCCCAAACCCCTGATAAAAATATGAGTGGCTAGCCTAACACCCCATAAACTCACCATCAGCACCAAAATAAGGGTAGCGTTATCAGTACCTGAAAAATTGAGGTAACCCATCCAGGCAACTAGGGTGAAGCCCAGTCCCCATGCAACATCTACAATACCATTATCCTTTTTAAGCAATGCAATGACAAACCAGGATACCATGTAGATAAAGATGAGCAAAGCCGAATATGTGAAAATGTTTTCCATGAGTTATGATTTTGAGAACTAACAAAAGTTAGGCTAAGGAAGTTTTAATATCTACTTTCCCATGAAGGGTTTTATGTACCGGGCACTTGTCTGCTATTTCCAATAATCGGTTTAACTGGTCGTTGCTTAAATCACCTTCTACTTCAAGTGTACGCTCAATTTTATCAATTCTACATTTTCTTTGATCAGGATTCTCGCAGTCAAACGCGTGATCCTTGGCATGTGACAAGTGCACTTTTATGTCTTCAACGGGCCATTTCTTTCGTCTCACATACATCTGGAGGGTCATGGTTGTGCAACTCCCTAATGCGGCGAGTAATAAGCCATAAGGCGTAGGTCCGAAATCATCGCCGCCTACCGATGCTGGTTCATCTGCCAGCAAATTGTGTTTTCCGGCTTTGATATCAGTTGTAAATCCTTGCGAACTGGTGCGACAAGCAACCTGTTGGGCAGTTCGAATTTCTTGCTTTTGTTCAATGTCGAGATAACGCAGTGCCCAGGAAGCGATCATGTTCCCAGCATAACGGGCATCAGCTTTATTGGTCAGCATATGATCGGTATTATCCAGTGATATGAAACTTTTAGGATGGAATGCATTGCTATAGATCTTTGCTGCATTTTCGATACCTACAATCTGGTCTTGAGGAGAATGCAATATTAGAATGGCTTTACGCAATTTCTTTATGACGTCTTCGAGCTTATTCTGTTCGAGATTCTGCAAAAATTGATCTTTGATAGTGAAAGGTCTGCCAGCAATAAAAACCTGTGAAATACCCTGACTCTGTATAGTTGGGATCTCGTCTTGCAGCAGATGTTTTACGTGAGCTGGTTCAGAAGGGGCACCTACAGTCGCGATAGCTTTTATAGAGTCAATTTGTCCTCCTGCCAATAAGGCTGCTGCTCCACCAAGAGAATGACCAATGAGTAATGATGGTGCCTGGTAATTTGCTTCAAGGTATTTCGCAGCGTAAATCACATCGTCCACATTTGAAGAAAAATTGGTGTCGCCAAAATCACCTTCCGATTCTCCGATACCGGTAAAGTCAAATCGCATGACCCCGATGCCATGGCTGGATAAAGCCCTGCTAATATTGCGGGCAGCAGCCACTGATTTCCCACAAGTAAAACAATGAGCAAATATGGCAAACGCTTTTGGATGGGTGTCAATTGGTAATTCAATTCGGGCATATAACTGGATGCCGTCTGCATTAGGAAATTTAACTTTTAATTGTTTCATAGCTTGCTTTTTTAGCTCACCTTAGCTGGTTATCTTTATGGCCTTAAAATATAGAGAATATGAATCAATTAAAATCCTATTTAGAAGAAAACAAGGAAAGATACCTTGAGGAACTACTGGATCTGCTGAGAATACCCTCAGTCAGCGCTGATCCGGCGTACAAGGATGATGTCTTCAAAACGGCAGAATTTGTAGAAGAAAAACTAAAGGAGGCAGGTTGCGACAAAACAGAAATCTGTCAAACAGCAGGTTATCCGATCGTTTATGGGGAAAAAATGGTAAGCGAGGATCTACCAACTGTTTTAATTTATGGACATTATGATGTTCAGCCGCCAGACCCAATGGAGTTATGGGATTCTCCGCCGTTTGAACCAGTGATAAAAGATGGAAAAATTTATGCACGTGGTGCCTGCGACGACAAGGGCCAGTTCTATATGCATGTAAAAGCTTTTGAGTCTATGGTCAAAGCAGGCAACCTGCCATGCAATGTGAAATTTATGATCGAGGGAGAAGAAGAGGTAGGGTCTGAAAATCTTGGCATATACGTGGCAAATGAAAAAGAACGTCTTAAAAGTGATGTGTGCCTGATCTCTGATACTTCAATGATTGCCAATGATGTCCCTTCAATCACTACAGGGCTTCGAGGACTTAGTTATGTTGAGGTAGAAGTCACTGGGCCGAACAGAGACCTGCATAGTGGCGTTTATGGAGGGGCAGTAGCGAACCCGGTAAATATTCTCTCCAAAATGATTGCTTCATTACATGATGAGCATAACAAGATTACCATTCCGGGATTTTATGACGACGTGATCGAGGTAACTAAAGAAGAAAGGACCGAAATGAATAAAGCACCTTTTGATCTTGAAGCTTACAAAGAAGATCTCGATATTAATGCTGTTAGGGGAGAAGAGGGGTTCACATCATTAGAGAGGACCTCTATCAGGCCTACACTTGACGTAAATGGAATGTGGGGAGGCTATATTGGCGAAGGCGCCAAGACAGTGTTACCTTCAAAAGCCTATGCCAAGATCAGCATGCGCCTTGTACCTAATCAGGATCCTGAAAAGATTACAGCCCTTTTTACAGAGCACTTTGAAAAAATTGCTCCTGAGTCAGTAAAGGTAAAGGTAACCCCTCACCACGGCGGCGAACCTGCTGTTACACCTACAGACTCTATCGAATACCAGGCTGCTGCCCGGGCTTACGAGGCTACTTTTGGTAAAAAACCTATTCCTCAGCGTAGTGGTGGTTCCATTCCGATCGTGGCGCTTTTCGAAAAAGAACTTGGGGTAAAAACCATCTTGATGGGCTTTGGTCTTGATTCTGATGCTATCCATTCTCCAAACGAACATTATGGCATCTTCAATTTTTACAAAGGCATTGAAACGATCCCTTATTTCTTCAAGTACTATGCTGAAATGAAATAATATTTGTCGTTTTACACCATTTCCGGGCTGTGCTGCATCTTATTATTCGATGGGCTGCCCGGAGATGTGTGCTTTATCTCTTACTATATTGACTGACGGACACCAATACCTGTATCGGTAAATCACCAAATTCCGGAGCAGTCTGTTTTTTAGGATCCCTTTCGAATTATTTTTCATCTCGCACCATTTAAATTAAAAGCATACTTTTTTCTCCTTTCGGAAAATAGTTTGGTGCTTTGTATTCTGGTTCTTATCTTTAACTTAACAATTCTGATGCAACCTTTTAGCAGCATCAACCTTCTAATTATCAGAAGCTTCTCTTAAAGGTGCTCACTTTATTTCCCCACATTCCCCATTTCTATTTTACATATTTATCCTGATTCTTTGAAAAAAGGAAATGACATTAAAGTCAAAATAGTTTCCTTTTTTTTACCAGGAATTAGGCTAAAATTTTGATGATAATTTTAAGTGTAAAATACTGAAATTCAATCCACAAGCCATGCAGTGCAAGGCTTGGAGAGTTTAACATAAGGCGTTGATTTACAGTATTTTAAATTGTATTTTCTTTATGCAAACCCTCTAGTGTTTTTAGGAGCGGAAATGTTCATGTATTTTTTTGAATAATTAGGGATTTTGTTACTTTTAGACGATTAATAATCATTCACAGCTAATATTTTGTCACAAAAATTATTTTGAGGTAATTTTTTACAAAACCACGTCCAGTCATGAAAATTTTTTACGCCTCTTTAACAGCAGGCCTGCTGTTAGTTTACTCCTTGTCTATAGCACAGGTTGGTCAGTTTGACGTAAGGTTCAATCTCAATTCAGTGGATTGTCCTAATAATATGATATTTGTTGATATTGAGGTAAAAGCAGCTAATGCAGGTTCCACTTTTAATATGTCTGATCAGAATTATAGATTCTCTTTCAATCGTGATGCCATTGCGCCTATTAACCCTCCGATAACACAACCACCTAATCCAACAGACAGAAGTTTTTTCATCCAGGATGAATTGTGTCCATCCGGCTTTGTCCAGCTTAATAGCCTGACCAGTTTTTACAATTCTCATACACTTACTGGATCTCTGGATACCATTGTATCAGTCAATGTTGTATTGGCAGGAGGTGACGGTTATCCAGTTGGAGAACTGGATAACAACCCGAAGCCTCCAACTTGTCTTGATGCACTAGACGGGCCAGATTGGCCAAACGGCTGGGTGCATGTAACACGGCTTCGTGTACAGCTACTTGGAGCAGATTCCTGTGTTGAATTCGACTGGCATGATCAAACACCTGAAGAGTTTCCCCCTACTTTTATTGGCGAAAAATTTCTGGGCTCACTCTTTGAAGTAGCCGAAGGCACATATAATAACTTTAACTTTTGTCTCTCCGACTCCTGTGGTTTAGATCTACCTATTGAATTATTGAGCTTTGAAGGTTTAGACCGAGATTGTGAAATAGATTTGAAATGGGAGACTGCGACTGAAATAAACAACGATTACTTTATCATAATGGGCAGTTCAGATGGCGATAATTTCCAGGAAATCGGAAGGGTACAGGGGAGCGGAACCACATCCAATGTAAGTTCTTATGCCTTTACAGTGGAAAATGTGAGCATCCTAAACTACTTTAAACTTATACAGGTAGACTACGATGGATCTACCCAAGAATATGAAACAATAACGATCCGTTCTTCATGTTACGATGAAAACATTTTGAACGGAATCACAGAACTTTTCCCTAATCCTGTCGGGCAGGACGAAACCATCAGTATGAAATTTTATACCAACAGACTGGACACTGATGCATTAATTATCATTTCTGATGTTCTTGGCAGACAAGTAGACCAAGCGGTTATTAACCTTGTACAAGGTCCAAATACGCTTGAATACGACCCTGTCAGGCTCGCTCCTGGTACTTACTTTGTACAGGTGCAAGGGAATGACTGGTACTCAACTCCTCAAAAGTTTGTGAAAGTTAATCCTTAACATTTACTGAAGAGTTACCGGTCCGTTAGCTGGGGCAGCCTGAATGTTTACTTTCAGGCTGCTTTTTTTTTGGTTTTTTTTACCTTTGCGGATATACAGACAATTAAACGATTTGAGTGCTCAAATTTGATAAATGTACTGTATATGATGACTGAAAAAAGTTTAGGATTTACGCAGTTTTTCACGTCACCCATATTTTAAATCAGCATAATTCAAGCAAATGACAATCGAACAAAAGGCTATCGCAGGAACCAATTTCCAGTTCCCCGATCAAAAGAGTTTTTACAAAGGAAAAGTTAGGGATGTTTATAATATAAAAGACGAATATCTTGTGATGGTCGTTTCTGATAGAATCTCTGCTTTTGATCATGTTTTGCCACGTCCAATCCCGTTCAAAGGACAAGTACTTAACCAGATCGCAGCTTCATTTCTTGAAGCAACTAAAGACATTGTGCCTAACTGGGTTTTGTCCTCTCCAGATCCTAATGTAAGTCTTGGACTTAATTGTGAAACTTATCCTGTAGAAATGGTAATCAGAGGATACCTCACTGGTCATGCCTGGAGAACCTATAAATCAGGAGCAAGAATCTTATGTGGCGTTCCATTACCAGAAGGTATGAAGGAGCACGATCGCTTTCCAGAACCTATTATTACGCCTACTACAAAAGCTCATGAAGGTCATGACGAAGATATTACTCGTGAAGAGATTCTTGCCCAGGGACTAGTGAGTGAAGGTGAATATGTCCAACTTGAAAACTACACTAGGGCATTGTTCCAAAGGGGTACCGAAATGGCAAAAGATAGAGGGCTGATCCTTGTGGATACCAAGTACGAATTTGGAAAAGCTAACGGTACAATTTACCTGATCGATGAAGTTCACACACCAGACAGTTCAAGATATTTTTACCTCGATGGCTATGAAGCACGGCAGGCAAGTGGTGAAAAGCAAAAACAACTGTCAAAAGAGTTTGTAAGAGAATGGCTAATGGCTAACGGTTTCCAGGGAAAAGAAGGTCAGGAGATTCCTAATATGCCAGATGAATTTGTAGAGAGTGTTTCTCAAAGATATATCGAGCTCTTTGAAAAAATTACAGGAGAATCGTTCGTCAAGGCTGATCAGGCTGATGCAGCCAAACGGATCGAAGAAAATGTGAAAACTGCACTCGAGCAACTCTAGTTGTCAGTGGATAACCAGTAATTCATAATATCCCAAAAGGATAAATTTCAACCATCAGGTTTGAAGTTTATCCTTTTGTATTTTTTAATCAGAACCAATACTCCTCCTGTTTAACACAATCCAAATTACGATTGGCGCCCCCATTAGTGAAGTTATGGCATTGATGGGTAGTTGACCTTCAAAAAAAGGCAATTGGGCGAGGATATCACAAAAAATTAAAACTACCATCCCGGTAATAATGGTAGCTGGTATTAAAACCTGGTGTTGTTGGGTTCGGAAAACCATTCTTGCAAAATGCGGAATAGCAATTCCGATAAAGGCAATTGGTCCGCAAAATGCAGTGATACTGCCCGCTAATATTGCTGTTACAGCAATGACCTGGTATCTGGCTCTTTTGATGTTTAGGCCACTCGTCATGGCATAGTCCTCTCCAATAAGCAGAACATTAAGTGACTTGGAAAGGAAAAAGGTCCATACTAAACCAGCAAATACAATGGGAATTAAAAGATTAAGCTCTTTCCATGTTACAGCTGTTAAGCTGCCCATTCCCCAAAGAATAAACCGCTTTAGTGACTCTTTATCGCTGAAATATTCAAGAACGGTGACCAATGCGCTGGTAGCACTGCCGATCATAAGCCCGACAATCAGAAGTGTGGCAATATCTCTTACCCGCCAGGAAACTGATAATACGATCAATAAAACTAAAAACGAACCAAATGTAGCAGCCAGCACCATACTCCAACTGCTCATTGGGCTGAGTGGCAAAAATGATGCAACCCACCCAGTGGCAAGCACCAAAATAGCAACACCCAAACTTGCTCCCGAACTGATCCCCAATACAAAGGGTCCTGCAATTGGATTTCTGAACAGGGTCTGCATCAACAAGCCAGAAATAGCGAGTCCTGCGCCTGCTATGAGCGCAGTAATTGTACGTGGGAGCCTGAATTTCCAAACAATATTGCTCCATGATTCCTGCACTTCAGGAAAACCAAACAAAGCCTTAACGATTTCAGAAGGGGGAATGGTCACTGACCCGATGGCAATGTCGAGGACAAAGAAGAAAGCCAATAAAATGCCGAGGCCGACAAACCTTTGTATATGCCTTAGCGGAAAGTTTCTCACCTTACGAACTTAATCCAATCGCTTATAATAAACAAATGGTTCTTCAGGCAATACATCCGGGTGGAAAGCTTTGACAAGGTCTCTGAGCACAAGATGAGGATTAACTACTGCTGATTCATAAATATCATAGCCACCTTTCTCAGAAACACGGGCATTACCATTATAAACTTCACTTGTAGTCAACGCTTCGAAAATCCCATACCTTTCATCAACTGAGGTAATGTCTTTAAGCGAATTGACCTGGCCGACATTAATCCACTTATCAGCGGCTTTAGCCTTATCATAAACGGCTTCGAAGTCGAGTGGTAGGGAAAGACTGCCAGGTTTATCTTTCCAAAGATAATTGCCTCCTGCATCTTCAATGGTCTTGGCGACATAACTTCCTCCTGCAGGTACATACCAGGTGCCTTCATAACCCATTCCTACCATGACAGTGGGTCTTTCTTTATTGACAACTAACGACTTAAAGGTATTGTAAAATCCTTCCATTGCTTCGAATTTAACCCTTGCCATTTCTTGTTTTTCCAGTAAAACCGCTAAAAATTTTACCCATTCAGCTCTGCCCAGGGGAGAAGCATCCAGAAATTCTGCTAAGACCACAGGAGCCAGTCCGGTTTCTTTGATTTTATCAATATTATTCTGAGGCCCCATGCTGTAAGTCAATACAACATCCGGATTCAGGGTGATCAATTTTTCATAATCAAGGTCACGGTCCAATCCCAATTCGGTGATCTTTCCATCATCGATCATGTATCGTACATCTTCATTGTAGACATACTTTGTTCCGGCCATGCCTGTGATAACATCGGTACTTTCAAGAAAATCGAGCATGGCCACATGGGTGGTAGAATTACATGCCAGCGACCTGATTGGCGTTTCGATGAAAATGGCATCATCGAATCCCTCCGGTTTGGGGGTTCCTCTTTTGTAGGCGATATATGTGATCGCCTTTTCAGCACCCTGCCATGGGGTTGTAATACTAAGCCAGGTGAAATTTTCGTAATTGATGATTTCGAAACTTGAAGTTTGACTTAAAGGTTCCGGTTTTCCCGAAAGGATTTCTTCTTCAGGTTGTTTTACTTCAGTAGATTGCTTACAACTGTTTAAAGAAAGGCAAACAAGGAAGAACAATAGAAACTGGTAAGTAATTTTCATCGCAATATTTTCAAAGGTCTTTGAAGAATCTTTTTTTCCTGACAAAGAATTGCCAAACTATACTTTTGTGGTAAACTCCCATCTTGTCGGCCGGACCGATACTATGCGTTTTTACCAGCTGTTTAACATGTCTTCTTTTATTTAAAATGGAGAATACGTGGAAATAGACATAGAAATGGGCTTTTATTACGGCAAATATATCCTTGAATTTTCCTTCAGTCATGAATCTGAAACCAGCAAGCCCGTCCAGCACCAACCTAAGGGGAATTAACCACAAAAGCTTACTGCCCGGCTCGTTTTTAATCAATGTAATCAGACCATTCCTGAAATTGAGATAGGTTTTTCTTGGATTTGATGGAGGGAGTGTTCCTCCACCGACGTGTAAGACCTCCGAAAACGGGTAGGCCATAATCTTATAACCTGCTCGTTTTAGGACCCAACAGAGGTCGATTTCTTCCATATGTGCAAAATAATCAGCATCGAGGCCTTCAAACCTGTGGTAGAGTTCAGCCCTGATAAAAAATGCAGCACCTGTTGCCCAGAAAATTGGTGTTGGATAACGGTATTGCCCGTCATCTTTTTCGAGAACAAAAAATATTCTGCCACGACAGAAAGGGTAGCCAAATTTGTCCATAAAGCCACCTGCTGCACCAGCGTGCTCGAACATTTTTGGTTGCTCATAGCTTTTTATTGTGGGTTGAGCAGCAGCAACATTCGGATCATTCTCCATTTCTTCAATAATGGGGGTCACCCAATCACCACTGACCTCAACATCTGAATTGAGCAGCACAAAATAATCGGCTTGAACCTGATCTAGTGCTTTATTATATCCGCCTGCAAATCCATAATTTTCAGCGAGTTTGATGAGCGTAATATCAGGGTGAGCCGCTTCAAGGAAAGTTATGGAATCATCAGTAGAGCCATTGTCAGCAACGACAACCTCAAGGTTTGGATAAGGGGTATCCTTTACTCCCGGAAGGAATTGCTCCAGGAACCCCTTTCCATTAAAATTCAGGATGACGATGGCGACCTTTGGTTTCATGACAATGGTCAATTTTGTTCCGTAAGCAGATTGATGGTTTGATCCTTATCTTTAAATAGCTGGACTTTCAGGTCTTCCAGACCGTCAAATCTCATATCTCCTCTGATTCTGTACATAAATTCAATGCAAAGTGTATCGCCGTAAATACTTTGATTAAAGTCGAAGATATTTACCTCAATAGTTTTGATCGTATTCTCGAGGGATTTGCCAATGTACAACATCCCCTTGTACACTTTTCCGGCATGTCGGACAAGTACAGCATAAACACCATCAGGAGGAAGGATTTTGGAAGGGTGTCCTAATTCAACATTTGCTGTTGGAAACCCTATTTGCTGCCCTCGTTGTTTACCTTTTACTACTTTCCCGATTACCGTAAAAGGATGTTTTAACAACTGGTTTGCAGTGACCAGGTTGCCTGTCTGTAGAGCCTCCCGAACTTTTGTAGAGCTTACCGCGATATCTGTCACTTCCTTTTTGGGGGTTTCTTCGACTCTGTAATTATATTTTTGGGCATTGGCTTTCAATAACTCAATATTTCCTTCCCGGTTTTTCCCAAAACGATGATCATAACCAATAACTATGGTATGCGGGGAAAAGTTTTTTACCAAAAACTCTTTAACATAAATTTCAGGAGCCTGTTGGGCAAATGCGATGGTGAAGGGAACAACAACTAAATGATCTATTCCATAATCCTGCAACAAAGCAGCTTTTTCTTCAATTGTGGAAATGAGCTTTAGACTATTGTCTCCGGGCCTTAATACTAGTCTTGGATGCGGCTCAAAAGTAATTAACACACTTTCTCCATCAATAGATTTGGCGAGGGTACATAAGCGTTTCAGGATTTCCTGGTGACCGGCATGTACGCCATCATAGGAACCGATTGTAATTACTGCGTTTTTTAATTCAGGCAGGTTATTCAAATCTTTGTGCAGTATCATTCGATCAGTTCAGGTTCCTAAAGTCTACGTTTACTACTCTTGACACACCTTGTTCAGCCATTGTTACACCATAAATAACATCTACAGCGGCCATGGTCGTCTTATTATGGGTGACGATGATAAATTGAGAATCGGCAGAGAATTTTTTAATGATCTTATTAAACTTTCCAATGTTTGCGTCATCCAATGGAGCATCAACCTCATCGAAAATACAGAAAGGCGCCGGTTTCAAAAGGTATAAAGAGAAAAGAAGAGCGGTAGCAGTCAGTGTTTTCTCACCTCCTGAAAGCTGGTTAATGGTTTGCGGCCTTTTGCCTTTTGGCTTTGCCATGATCTTGATACTTGAATCCAGCGGGTTGTCAGGGTCGGAAAGTGTTAGATCGCAATCATCATCTTCGGTAAACAAGCTTCTGAAGACCTTTTTAAAATTGGTTCTTACTTTTTCGAAGGCATCTATGAAATGCTTGGTGGCGGTTTCCTCAATTTCCCCAATGGTTTCCAGGAGTGATTCCTTGGCATTTAATAGGTCATCCCTCTGCCCGGTAATGAACTGAAAACGTTCGTTCATTTCATCATAGGCTTCAACTGCCATAGGGTTTATTTCTCCGTAATTATCGAGTCTCCTTTTTATTCTTTCGACCTTTTCTTCGAGTTCCGCTCTTTGTAATTCAGGGTTGGCATCTCGTTTTATCAATTCATTGACCTCCACGTTAAATTCGATTCTCAATCGCTCACCAATAGAACTCAATTCAATCTTTATCTCATTGAATTTGTCTTTAAGTGAAGCGATAAGTCCCTGGGTATCCTGGTGACGGCGCTGAAGTTTTCGATTTTCATCATCCAACTCATTGACTTTGCCCCTGGAAGAATAGTAATCTTGCTCTGCAGAGTTTAAAGTTGCTTCATAAGCTGTTTTTTCTTCGTAGAACCGGATCAGTTCTTCCTCGTAGAGTTTGATTTTTTCGTGTGTTTCTTTTAGATTTTTCTCTTCGTGCTCTCTGCTTAACGTGTCAGCTGTGATCTTTGATTTGATATCAGCTAACTGTCTTTCCCTGAAAGATAATTCACGTTGAAGTGCCTGAATCCTGTTTTGTTGCCTGATGAATTCAATGTTCCGCTGGTTATAATCCGTTGAGGCATTACTTAATTCCTCCGCAACGGCTCGATAAGAGTCATCCATTCGGGCTACTCTTTCTTTAATCCGGTTATCGAGTTGTTTGTTGACCTCCAATTCTTTTTGGATCACGAGGTCCTGTTTTTCTATTTCTAGGATCCTGTTTTCAGCAGTGTTGTGTTTTCCCTGAATGTCTTTGAGGAAGGACTCGTAATTTTCAAGTTTTGTCTGGAGTGACACTGCCTCCCGATGCATAGAATTTAATGATTCGGTTTCAACCCTTATTAACTCTGATTGTTCCGCTTTCTTGAGATCTTTTATCTTTTTTCTGAGTTTCTCGTACTGCTCGAAATATCTTTTACCCTCTTTCTCCAGATCATTTATTGCCCGAGTGAGGACTTCCAGGTTCTTTTTTCTACCGATCCTCTTGCCTTCGAATAGACCTACTGAGCCACCGGATAACGTGAATTTTGACTTGGCATAATTTCCGGATTTAGATAGCAATACCATCCCTTCACTGGTTTCGGGTTGTTGTGCGGGATCATCACTTTCGGTAATCCAGACATTACCGAGCAGGTAGTTAATTAATGGCAAATAGGATTCTTCAGTTTGCACAACATCAATTGCAGTAGTGGTAGCACCTGATGGTTGGAGCTTCATGGAAAGCGGGGCAGATTTTTTGAGTTCATCCAAAAGGAAGAAATTTGCTTTTCCTTTTTGAGATTGACTCAACAGGCTAATGGCCTGCATCGCTTCTCCCTGGTTTTGGACCACATAGTAATTGAGATAACTATCCAGATAATTTTCAATAGCAATCCGGTATTCTTCGCTACAGAAAATAATATCAGACAGTAGGGGAGCGTTAGCTGTCCACTTTTTGTTTTTGCTCAAAAACTTAATGGATTCTGGAAATCCTTCAAGGTTATCAACCAGACTTTTGGTCAATTTAAACTCATTGCGTTTGGCATCCAGCTTTCTATTGAGGCCTACGATTTGTTGTTCCAGTTTTTCAAAGTCCTGTGTTGCTATCTCAATGTCCTGTTTTCTCAGGACTTCTTTTTCGTATAATTGTTCAACCAGTTCTTTCTTTTGAACCCTGACATCTTCCTGGGCATCCAGTCTGCTTTTCAGGGTTTTTACTTCCTCGGAACGATCGGCAATATCCTGGTTATTCTTTTGAACTTCGAGTTTGAGGTTCTCTTTTTGGGTTTGGTTGATTGCTAATTGCTTTTCCAATTCGAAGATCTTTCTTTCCTGTTGCTGCTGTTCCTGGATAAACTCTTCCAGTTCGGATTTCATGACGCCATGATTTTCCCTGATGGCGGTCAGCACCTTATTGGCTTCTTCGAGTTGGGCTTCGAGCTGTTCCTCTATAATCTTTTCATTGGTGATCTCATCTTTATAATGGATGATATCTTTCTCAGTTTGCTTCTGGTTTTCCTTGGCCAGTTCAATCTGATCAAAAAGGTTGGTTTGATTTTGTTGGATGAAAATGACTTTCTGGGCCATTACCTTTTTGTCATTTTCTTTACTACGGATTTTTCCGATCAGACTGTTTAGCGTTTTTTGCCTGTCTGAAAGGGCCTTCTCCATTTCAAGATTATCCTTCTTTTGCTTTTCAAGAGAAGCTTCGAGCTTCTGGATGTTGGTTTGCAGCTCTACCTTTTTGTTTTCTTCCTGCTCGATTTGTCCTTTTATCCCTTTGTAAGCCGTCTTGAATTCACCAATTCGATGAATGGCAAGTTCGACGGATAGTTCCTTGTATTTTTCTTTAAGCTCGAAATACTTTTTGGCTCTTTTGGCCTGCTTTTCAAGGGATTTAAGATTATTTTCTATCTCAAACAGGAGATCTTCTACGCGATCGAGGTCTGCCTCTGTCCCTTTTAGTTTGTTAAGGGTTTCGCGTTTTCTCTTTTTGTATTTTGAAATACCAGCTGCTTGTTCAAACAACCGTCTTCTTGAATGTTCACGATCATTAAGCAGATCATCAACCATATTCAAGGCAATGATGGCATAAGAATCAGACCCGATCCCGGTATCTAAAAACAGGGAAGTGATATCTTTTAATCGGCAGGGAATATTATTTAGCCGATATTCTGATTCTCCACTTCGGTATAGCATTCGGGTTATGGTCACCGTGTGGTAGTCTGTAGGGAGGATGTTTTTTGTATTCTCAAAAGTTAAGGAGACTTCAGCCTTTCCGCCTGCCTTTCTTTTTTTGGTACCATTGAAAATGACATTAGACATTTTCTCGCTCCTCAACTCTTTACTTTTCTGCTCACCCAATACCCAGCGTATGGCATCGACGATATTGGATTTTCCGCAGCCATTGGGACCCACCACGCCTGTAATTTCCTGATTGAAATTAATAATGGTTTTTTCGGCAAAACTCTTAAATCCTTTTATCTCCAGGGTCTTAAGTTGCATAGCGGACAAAAATACGGATTTCTGACCAAAAATGGTACGGTTAAATTATTCAATATTGAGACTTTGGGAGTAAGGTAATTTTGTATCTTTTCCTACGTTAATAGTAACAGGAATATAAGCCCAAATTGCGCCGGATTTGCTTTTTTAAATTCATACATTGACTTTTTTACAAACTACAATAAGGGCTTTGAAGAATTTGGATTTATTTTTGTCTAGGAATACTCAAAACGTGAATGCTACCCTCTAATGAACTCTAAAAACTTCGTTTTCACAATTTTACTTGTATTGCCATTCTTTAATGGATATGGTCAGGAATGGTTATGGGCATACCAGTCCGGAGGAAGTGGAGTTGACCATGGTCAGCAAATTGCCCTGGCTAATGACGGCAGCATCTACCATACTGGTACTTTTACGGGTATTGCTGTTTTTGGAGCAGATACTCTGGAATCCAATGGATTCAAAGATATTTTCTTGTCGAAATTTACGGCTGAGGGCCAGTTGGAATGGACGAAAAGTTTCGGTTCCCGATTTATGGATTTCAGCTACGATGTAGAACCTGGACTGGAAGGAGGGGTGATTATAACAGGGTCATTTGCGGATTCTATGATGCTTGGAGAAACAGTTTTGTATTCGGAGGACGCTCATGATACATTCCTGGCCAAATTTTCCCGTGAAGGGGATGTGCAATGGGCGCATAGCTTTGGTGGTAAAGGATTTGACGCCAGTTTTGACCTCGAGTCAGATAAATCGGGTAATTTTTTCCTTCTTAGAACGATTGACGATAATCCGTTGGACAGCCTTGCGGAGAACCCTAAAGCATATAACCGGATTGAGCTATCAAAATTTAATTTGGAAGGTGAAATGGCCTGGTCGTACAAAACTTCCGGGCGTGGCCGGGTTTTGGGTAATGGCCTGGCAATCGACCACACCAATAACCTCTACCTGACCGGTGAATACAATGGGGAAGTGGCCTATCGTGGAGACACACTCAATGAAAGATACGGAATCTATGTTCTTAAACTATCGGAGGTTGGAGAACTGGTCTGGCAGCGAACAATTGGTGCAGACCATATCAGGTCTTTTGGCTCAGACCTAGTTGTTGATGTTGAAGGTAATGTATTTCTAACAGGTGGGTTTGATGGGATCGGTAAGTTTGGTCCTGATATTATGAGTTCAATGGGTAACCTCGACATTTTTGTGGCATGCCTTAAAGCTGAGAACGGGAGTACAAAGTGGATAGAAAGGGCAGGAGGTATCAAAGCAGACAAAGGAATGGGCATATGTCTTGCTGAGGAAGGATTTTTCATTACCGGGTGGTACGAAGCAATTGCCTATTTCGGTTATGACACGACTGTAGTCGCGAATGGCGGGAATGATTTCTTTATTGCAAAATATAATAAAGATGGGACCCTCGACTGGATAGATGCTCCCATTTCGAAAGGTCTTGGCTATGGAAAGGCCATTAAAGGCGATGGAAAAGGGAATTTTGTTTGTACGGGTTGGTTTACCGGGTTGATCAATTTTCCTACTGACCTGTTTTTAGGAACAACAAGACCAGATATATTTATTGCCAAGTTTCGTGAAGAAAAGGAGGAACAACAACAAAAAGAGGAATGAAGTTTGGTCATTTTTTTATAAAACCATGAAAAATGAAGTTGGTCTTAACAAAATGGATGTTCTTGTTTTTTGCTTTTGGATGTGCTGATTCCGATTCACAAAACAAATCATATTTAACTTCCAACCCTGAGGAAGACTTAGTACTTGAAGCAAAATCAATTGACAAGAAGGAACAAGAAATACCAATTGATTCCAGTGAAGGTTATGTTTATTCTTGGAAAGAAACCTACGACTACAAAGCGGCACTGATTAACCGAATGGTTGTTCCCGTAGGTTTTGAAAGGGTGAAACTTGAAAAAGGGTCATTTGGTGATTGGCTCCGGCATTTACCTCTTGAACCGGGAAAGGGTACTGTCAATTATTTTAATGGTGACCCAAAATTCACCCAGAAAATCCATGCAGGTGTTATCGATATGGATGTCGGAACCCGGGATTTGCAACAGTGTGCTGATGCGATAATGAGGGTAAAAGCTGAATACCATTACCAAAGAAAAGAATACAGCGACATTCACTTCAATTTCACAAGTGGTGATAAAGTTTCGTTTGATGACTGGCGAAAGGGGAAAAAGCCAAGAATTAGTGGGAATAATGTCACTTTTACTGGTTTTTCTGGCAACGTTGACAATTCTTATCGCAATTTCAAGAAATATCTGATCTCTATTTTCAGCTATGCCGGAACGGCTTCTTTAGAAAGAGAATTAAGCAATATTGAGTTGATAGATATGCAGCCTGGAGATATGTTCATCCAAGGTGGGTCACCAGGACATGCCGTCCTGGTTATGGATATGGCCATCAACAAATCCACTGATGAAAAGCTGTTCCTTTTAGCCCAAAGTTATATGCCCGCCCAGGATTTTCACATCCTGAGAAATTTAAATGATAAGAAGTTGGACCCCTGGTACCGCCTGGATTTTGGAAATGAGCTTAGCACTCCGGAATGGCGATTCGACTCAAATGACCTATATCGGTTTTGATATTTCTTGAAAAAGAAATGTAAATTCCTGAAAATAAGGAGGGTTATAGAAATTATTTTTTTCGCCATATTTCTGTCAGAAAAATGACAAAATTTAGTTAAAACTGAATTTTTCCTTATTATTGTCCGCCATAGAACAAAGTTTCTATAAACACCCCCCTTAGAAACACCATTTTCCAAATCTTATTTTCTTTAAAACCTTACAATTATGAGGAACATCTTTACTCTTTTCGTATTTGTGTTATTCACTTCCATGGCGTTTGCACAGACGCAAAGAACAACGCTGTTGGAGCAATTTACACAGGCATCGTGCGGGCCTTGTACAGCATCAAACCCGTGGATTGACAATTATTATGAGACTACGGCTCTACCTGTTTTGCGGATATACTACCATACTTCATGGCCAGGTACTGACCCAATGTACAACCATAATACAGCAGTAAATGGTGCCAGAACCAGCTATTACGGCATTAACTCTGTTCCTAACTCAGTTATTGATGGAACAGAATACACACCTCCTGGATTCAGTGGTGCGTGGACCAATATTACTATGGTGAGCAGGACAGGAATCCCTTCTCCTTTTTCACTATCAGTAACCCACACGATGGCATCAGATTATTCTGTTAGCGTAGATGTAAGTGTAACGGCTGCGCAGGCTGTCAATACCAATAACATGAAATTGCATGCTGTAATTGTTGAAAAGGAAATGGTTTACTGTGATGCTCCAGGGTCAAATGGTGAAGCAGATTTTCCATATGTTGTGAAGGACATGTTGCCTTCAGCTTCAGGAACTGATCTTAATAGCACCTGGGCAAATGGTGAAAACCAGACTTTTTCATTTGATTACAGCCCAGCAAACTTCAGAAAAGCATCTGAATTGGCAGTAGTCGTATTTATCCAGAATAATACAACAAGAGAAATTCTTCAATCTGCACTCTCTGAAACCTTTACCGCTCCTAATGCAAATGACGCAGCAGTAATTAACGTTTTTGGTGCTCAGGAATGTGCCGGTACACTTAGTTGCCAGGATGCAACTTTCCGCGGCACAGTTGAAGTACTCAATATGGGATCAAGCCCATTGACTTCACTGGATCTTAACTGGTCTATGAGTGGTGTAGGAAGTGGAACAACATCATGGACTGGAGATATTGGTCCATTTGAAACCGGAATTATCGACCTTGATCCAATTTCTACACCTTCTAATTTCCCTTTCAGTTTCCTTTCTGTTTCAGCGGCTAACCCTAATGGAATGACAGATGGATATACTGGAAACAATACACAAAACAAACAAGTTAGTCTAGGAAGTGGCACTTCAACTAACCAGTTAACACTTCAGATCACGACTGATCAATATCCAGGAGAAACAACATGGCGTGTCCGCAAAACTGGCACCGGAGAAGAAGTTGCTTCAGGTGGTCCTTATGGTTCGCAGAATACCACCATTTCTCCGATTACCATTGACCTTGAAGATGGTACCTGCTATTCATTCGAGTTTTTTGATGCCTTCGGTGATGGCATCTGCTGTGGTTATGGCTCTGGAAGTTTTACGCTGACTGATTCAGATGGAACTGTCCTTGCAAACGGTACTAACTTCGGAAGCGAAGTTGTTGAGGCCTTCAGAACAGAAGGTGAAGCTACCAATATCGAAAATGTCGTAATGGCTTCAAGCTTCAACGTGCAGCCGAACCCTGTTTATGATGTTGCACAAGTTGAGTTCTCACTCATCCAGTCAAGCAATATTCGCCTACAGGTTTATGACTTGCTTGGTGAGTTGATCATTTCTGAAGAACTAGGTGAAATGCACGAAGGTGCTTACACAAGAGCAATTGACCTTTCAGGTGTTGCTAACGGCATGTACATGGTTAGCCTTATGGCAGACAATGATGTGATTACTGAGAAAATTGTTGTTTCGAAATAATTTTCCGGTTTCCCGAAAATATTCAAGGCGCAGTCAATTGATTGCGCCTTTTTTTGTGAGAATTAGAATTGGATTTAAACCAATTAGCTCCTATTTATTAACTTAATTTACCAAATCTAAGATGCGGCTCCAAAGCAGCTTTTGAATGGGGCTACCGCATCAAAATTGTTGATCAATAATACGTCGGCAGATCAGGTGGATTGTTGAACCAATCAGTATCGTACGTTCTAAGCAGGTCATCCATGATCTCCTTAAAAGTTAATGCTGTAGTGTCAATGTGCCGTCTAATCCAAAAGCCAAGGGAAACCACCCAATGGTAATAAGGGTTATTGACTTCTATTCCGGCTTTTTCACTGATTTCATCAGGGAATGGCCATATGCCAATTTGAGATTCGAAGAAAAGCCCTCCAGATTCGTAGCCTGGCCATTTATTATTTGGAATCTTTCCTGTTTGCAAGTAGGTCAGGTAGTCTTTTTGGACATTTTTACAAAGATCCGGCTTTCGCTCCAGTTGTTCGTAAGTCAAATAATAAGTCCTGGCCATATCCCTAAGGTATTTGTTATAAAATGGCTGGGTCACCTTTTTGAGAAAGGCGTTATTCTTTGCAGGTAACACGTTGTCTTTGGCCCATTTAACAAACTCCGGATTATAATAGCCAAAGGCCTTGGCCTGAAGGTCAAAATCACCTATTTCACTATGCGGCCCCTCAGTAAAAATTTTGAATGGGGAAAGTGACTGCGCCTTACTGAGACTCATAATCAATTTTAACTTTTGATAAAGTTTTCTTGCACCCTCAGCCCCTGATTGATCTGCTTCACCGAGGTAGGTGGCTGTTTTCCAGCTGGCTTCAATCATTTCATCTATCGTTCGTTGACGTGCTGCTTCTGCTTCTTTTTGAGCTTTGATGGCATTGTCGCGGTCTGTTTTCAGTTTGGTGATCCACTCGGTACGTTTTTTCCAGCTATCGATGACAAACTGGTACTCTTCCTTGTTGAGCCAACTTGATTTCGAACTCAGGATAAACTCAAGTACTTTCCCGCTTTGAATTTCATCAGGATTTTTCAAATAGTATTCCAAAGGGACTGAAATTCCGGTTTTCTGTTCCCACCAGGTAACTGCTTCGATAGTTTTTTGACGATTGACGGTTGACTCCGTATCGTCATTCCAGATTAGAGCTGTTCCTTCAAGGATATGGTCATAATCAGAATTTTCCAAGATACCTTCAGGGTCGATCACTGATTGGATGGCATCGCGAAGTTTAGGATTATTATACCATAAAAACGATGAACCATCCGACCCGATGGCTGCACCTTGATGGTCACCGTTTTGCTGTTGATTTCCTTTATTGGATGATCTTCTTTTGTAATAATCCAATATGGCTTGCCATAATTGCCTTTGAAGGGAGATATGTTCTTTTCCAAATTTATTGATCCAGTTGAGACATTTTGGCCAAAAATTGATCAAAGCGTCGTGTGTTGGTTCAAAATAAGACCCCAGGTCATCACTACCGCCACTGATTAATTGTTCTTCAACCAATATGTCGAGAACATCATCAACCGTTGCTTCCTTAAATTTTGGGAAAGCCAATTCGTTTAGCTTGTCACCATTTAGGAATAGCTCTCTATAGACTCTCCGACGACTATAACTTCCGTCATTTAACCGGATCATTCGCAGGAACAGCAAACGCATAATGGTTTTGTGATCATCCGTTTTCAACTTTTCAAAGATCTTATTTGCATGGGTACTTAATGCACCATTTATGCCGCCCAGTTTATTCGTGTAGGAATCCTGGCTTAGCTTTCGATTTTCCTGATCGCGGTATTTGTATAACTGACTTAACGTGAACGATAAGATCGGCAAAGCTCCTGGTGAGTGATTGATTTCCTCCAGGATGTGATCAACCATTTCATCTGACTCAAAATCATAGGCAACAACCCAGGCTGGTTTGATCATGATTTGCTTTAATTCATCCAATGACATTGGTGCAAGGCGATACAGGAATTTTCTGATCTTCAGGTTGTCCCAAAACTCCTTTCCCAATTTGGATTCCTTTAACTGCCATTCAAAATCGGCCCTGATGGTGATTATGATTTTGGTTTTACTCTTCATGGCAAACTTGTACGTCTCGATGATTTTGTCTTCAAACTTACCATGAGATTCCCCGTAAGGGGCATCTGTAAAAAACTCTTCATATTGGTCCAGCAAAATGACCGCTTTATCGGTTTCAACAGGAGAGGGTAGCAGACGCAAATTTGCTGCAGGATCTTCTCCAGGTCTGAGAACGCTTAATGTCTTATAGTTGTGATGTTTTTTTAAATATGGAAACAAACCGGCTTTTACGGTAGAGGATTTTCCCTGACCAGAAGGCGCAGAGATAACGAGAATGGGTGTTTGTTCCAGTTTTTTTGCTAATTCCTTGATGGCCTTTTCCCGACCAAAAAAGAAGGCACTTTCTTCTACGCTATAAGGCTGAAGTCCTTTGTAGGGATTTGTGTCTGGAGCTGGAACCAGATTGAGTCGATGGCCCGGGTGCAGGAATATGAATTCTCCTTTATCATGACGATTGAGGGTGAATATTGAGGGTGTTTGTCTTTTTCCTTTACCTGCAGTTTCGGTTTCTACAATATCGCGGAGGTAGGTATACAGTTCTGATGCAGTTATGACACCATCACTCCTGTTCCCACGAGCTGTATCAGCAGCTCCCTGGAGATCTATCGCTTTCTTTAAAGCTTTGGCGAAAGGGGAATTGGGCTCTTCTTCTTCTCCATCTTCATCGCGCATCCCAAGTGCCTGGTCAGCAAAAATGTCAATGGCTTTTTGGTCATGAGCTGCTGAGGTAATGACCTGCCAGGCATCATTTCGGAGGAATCTATAGAAACGCTCTTCATAAAGGGGTTCGTCACCTGATAAATCAAACCCACCCCTGGTAGTCGACCACCTGAATGAGCCAGAAAAACAGCAATCCAGAATTAATAGGCCGTGCTTACACTTTAGTGTTTTGATGGTAGCATGAAGATCTTTCATTGGCAAAAATGAATTCCTGGTTGCTTTGGACGCATCCGCAGGAATCAAAAACCCTTCCGGATCTGTCTCACTATCGGAGGCATAACCATGACCGGCAAAGTAGAAAATTACCCGGTCTTTTGGTTTGACAACAGTTTTCATTTTTTCGAAAACCTTGTACATATCATCTTTGGTGGCATCAATGGTTAAATGGACTTTATACCCATGTGTATCCCTGAGTAATTCTGCCATATCTCTGGCATCTTTGACCGCTGATTTTAATACTGAGATACCATGTCGGTAATTGTTAATACCGATTATAAAGGCATGACTTTCTGAAAAAGGAAGTGTTATTTTATTTTCTGGTTGGCTCATTGCGGAAGTTGATTTAACCGCAAAATATAAAACTGCAGAAAATAAAATATAAAAGTTGCTTTTAGTTTAGCAGGACTGGAGATTTGGTTTTACATTATTCCGTTTCCCAAGGCCACATTTTACTCTAGATGTCTATGGCACCTGTGTAATTGAAAGGCGTAATATTTTTCAATTCTGATTTTACAGACTCACTGACGTTTAGTGTATCGATAAATTGGCGAATATCGGTCTTGTCAACCTGTGCTTTCCCTCGGGTCAATGCCTTGAGGGCTTCGTATGGTTTGTCATAGCCTTCACGTCTCAAAATAGTCTGAATAGCTTCAGCGACAACCATCCAGCTATTATCGAGGTCGATCTCAATTTTTTCCTTGTTGAGTAGTAGCTTGTTGAGTCCTTTCAGGATGGACTGAAAGCCGATAATTGTATGGCCAAGTGGTACTCCAATATTTCTTAAAACCGTACTGTCTGTAAGATCGCGTTGCAACCTTGATACCGGGAGCTTTGAAGCAAGGTGCTCATAAATCGCATTGGCGATACCAAAATTACCTTCAGCGTTTTCAAAATCAATTGGATTGACTTTGTGTGGCATGGTTGAAGAGCCGATCTCTCCCTTTATCGTCTTTTGTCTGAAATATTCCATGGAAATGTACGTCCATACATCACGAGCCATATCGATCAAAATGGTATTAATTCGGGTAAGGGCATGGAAAAGTGCACCAAAATGATCGTAATGTTCAATTTGGGTGGTGGTTTGTTGCCTGTTAAGGCCAAGTTGCTCTGAAACGAATTTATTGGCAAAAGCTACCCAGTCTACTTCAGGATAAGCGACGACATGTGCATTGAAGTTGCCTGTTGCGCCACCAAATTTAGAAGATGATGGAACCTGATTTAAAAGTTCCTGCTGGGCTCTCAACCGCTCGACAAAAACGAAAAATTCTTTCCCCAAAAGGGTAGGAGATGCTGGCTGGCCATGTGTTCTGGCCAGCATGGGGATGTCTTTCCATTCCATCGACATTTCTTCAAGTTTAGAGACAACTTCATTCAGTAAAGGTGCGTAAACATCCTTTAATGCATCCTTGAAAGAAAGCGGAACTGCCGTATTGTTGATGTCCTGTGAAGTGAGAGAAAAGTGGATGAATTCCTTATAAGCATCCCAGCCATTTTCTTCAAATTTCTCTTTCAGAAAGTATTCCACAGCCTTTACATCATGGTTAGTCACCCTTTCTATTGATTTGACCTTTGCTGCATCAGCCTCTGAGAAGTCGGCAGCTATTTCCCGCAAAGTGCTGAATCCGGATTGATCAAATCCTTGCAGTTGAGGTAGTGGTATAGTGCATAAGGCAATGAAGTATTCTATCTCTACCAAGACACGGTATTTGATTAGTGCGTATTCTGAAAGATAAGGGGCTAAAGAAGCAGTTTTGTTGCGGTAGCGACCATCAACTGGTGAGTTTGCAGTAAGCGGGCTTAATTCCATGATAATTGACGTATTTCTTGAAAAATCTGAAAGAAGTTGCAAAAATAAGGCTACTCGTCGAATTTCTTGACACCAATATTGATTATTCGCTATCTTTAGTTTTTATCAATGCAAATAATTATCACGATGGATAACAGAAATTTAGATGAAATAAATGAAAAGGCGGATAAGGTAATCCGTAACCATATTGTATGGTCGATGGGTGCCGGATTGATTCCGATTCCTGTGGCTGACTTTTTTGCGGTCAGTGCTGTTCAGTTAGATATGATCAGACAGTTGTGTAAAAAATACGGTGTTGATTTCAAGGAAACTGAAGGTAAAGCTGTAATTACCTCACTTGTAGGTTCAGGAATGGCTCGCCTTGGTGCAGGAGCAGTAAAAGTAATTCCAGGCGTTGGTTCTTTACTTGGTGGTGTAACGATGTCAATACTATCTGGAGCTTCGACATTTGCTCTCGGTCAGGTCTTTAAGCGGCATTTTATGACTGGTGGGACTTTCCTTGATTTTGATGTGGATCGTCTACGCAAATACTACCAGGAGCAATTCGAAAAAGGTAAAAAAGTAGCGCGCGATATTCAGAAAGAGGAGGAAGTCAAAAAATCCAAACCCAAGGAAAATGGCAAGAAAAAAGAAGAAGAAGAGGAAGCAAGAGCCAGGATGGCCGAAGACGCTGCCAAAGAAGAAGAGGAAAAGAATATGGATAGCACGCTTGAGCGACTCAAAGAGCTTTCCAAAATGCGCGATGATGGCATTATCTCAGAAGAAGAGTTCAATAAAATGAAGAAAAAACTGGTTGACGATTTCTAACCGATCAGGTTTTTATGCCAACTTTTGCCAAGCTTTACTTTCCAGTTAGTCTCGAAACCTTGCTTGGTATCAACAAGATTATTAAATACAAAGGTGTCATCATTGATGATGCCTTTTTTGTATAGGTCCTGGAACTCTTCTCTATGTGCGGTCATAACTGACTGATTTTGCTCATAGGCAAAGTTCATCCTGTCGAACATGTCAACATTATACTCTGACTCAAGGAATTGGATGAATTTGACTGACTTATCAATTGAACAACCTGAAGCGCCAGCCATTGATTGATCCACCATTAATACGATAAATCGATTGTGGTAAACTTTACCAGCAGCTTTCAGGTCCTGATTGTGGCTGGTCCAGGATTCTGTAAATGAAGATATTTGCTGGTTTATCAGATCTGCTTCAGCGGTTGTGAATTCGCGATTGCTTTGATAAATCCAGACTCGACTATTTTGGTTTAAAGATTGGATATCATTCATAATCGAAGGCTTAAAGTTGGTTGTTTTGTACAATGAGTTCAGCAAGGTCATAAACCATGATATTTTCTTGCTGTTCTTTGGCTTTAAGTCCGTCTGAAAGCATGGTGAGGCAGAAAGGGCAATTGGCGGCTACGATGTCGGGTTTTGTATCGATAGCTTCTTCAATTCGTTCGATGTTAATCCGCTTGTCGCCGGGTTCGTCTTCTTTGAACATTTGGGCGCCTCCTGCTCCACAGCATAATCCTTTGGACTTACACCTCTTCATTTCAACAAGGTCTCCGTCTAATTGTTGTAAAACTTTTCGTGGAGCTTCATAAATATTATTGGCTCTACCCAGATAACAGGAATCATGGTAAGTTATACGCTTGCCTTTAAAAGTGCCGCCTTCTTTCATTTTTATCTTACCCTCATTGATCAATGATTGAAGAAAACGGGTATGGTGGATTACCTCATAATTCCCGCCAAGGGCTGGATATTCATTTGCAATGATGTTGAAACAGTGCGGACAAGTTGTAACGATTTTTTTGACATTATACATGTTCATGATCTCCACATTCTGTAAAGCTGTCATTTGGAAAACAAACTCATTGCCAGCTCTTCTTGCAGGGTCACCCGTACAATTTTCTTCTTTGCCCAAGATGGCAAATTTGACCCCTACTGAATTCAGAATCTTACAAAATGCCACTGTTACCTTTTGGGCTCGGGCATCAAAGCTTCCGGCACAACCTACCCAAAACAAAACCTCAGGTTCTTCGCCCCGAGCGGCGTATTCCGCCATTGTTTCAATCTTCATGTTCTTTCAATTAATTGTCTGCAACTTCTTCTTCAAAGGCACTTGTCCAGGCATCACGGTCATCGGAGATCTGCCAGACAGAACCGCTGTTTTCAATACTGGTAAACATGGGCAACCAATCCTGTGGCCCGGCAGCAAGATCGAGAATCTCATGTCTCCTGAGTTTTAAGATGATGTCTAACGGATTTATGGTGACCGGGCAAGCCTCCACGCATGCGTTACACGTCGTGCATGCATGTAGTTCTTCGTTTGAAATCAAGTCGAAAAGAGACCTGCCATCATCGTAGTTATCTTTGGTCAATTTGTCTGTTTGACCTTTAGCTTCGGGTTTTAGGCATTCCAGGTTATTGAGATCGAGATTATTGCCGATTTCTTCAGCTCTGTCTCTGACATCCATCATAATCTTCCTTGGCGATAATTTTTTGCCAGTGATATTGGCAGGGCAGACTGAACTGCATCTACCACATTCAGTGCAGGAATAAGCATCAAGTAGATTTTTCCAGGAAAGGGTAAAAACATCGCTTGCCCCGAATTGCGGAAGTTCATCCATGTTTTCTGGTGGCATCTCATCTCCGCCTTCGGTAAGTCCCATCATACTTTTGACTTCATTCATGATATCCGGCATATTCTCCATTTCACCTTTAGGCGTCAGTTTACTGTAGTAGACATTCGGGAAGGCCAGAATAACATGGAGATGTTTTGAAAAAGGCAGATAATTGAGAAACCCGAATACAATGATGATGTGTCCCCACCAGCCGATGCGTTCAAGGGTATGCAGCGTTGGAGTAGAAAAGCTTTCAAACATTGGAGCCAGAAGGCTGCTTACGGCAAAACCATAGGATCCTTTTCCTTCACGGACATGTATGGTTTCGTCGGCCCCGTTCATCATAAAAATAAAAATGATTAAAAGGGCTTCAAGATAAAGGATAATATTCCCGTCCAATTTGGGCCATCCATTCATTTCCGGCATATGGAAGCGGGGGATCTTGAGCAGATTTCGTCTTGCCAGAAAGGCAAAAGTGGCAATGAAAGCCAATACAGAAAGGATTTCAATAAAACTGATGATAAAAACATAAAAGCCGCCAAGGGGTTTGTAGAAGAACCGGTGTCTACCAGTAAAGCCATCAACAAGGATTTCGATCAGTTCTATTTGTGTGATAACGAAGGCAGCATAAATGAAGAAGTGCAAAACTGCAGGGAGCCATCTTTTGAACATTTTCTGCTGCCCAAAAGCGATGAGAACTACATTTTTCAAACGCTGGTCACTATCACCACTAATTTTTTCGGCTTTACCTAGCAGAATATTTCTTCGGAGCTGTGCATATTTTCTTGCAGCTATTCCGAAACTAACAAGAACCAACAGCGTAAACACAACCTGACTGACCATTTGTCGTAATATATTCAGTAATAGAGAATCATTGCCTGTTTATTCAGAGCATCGCTAAAGTTCACTAAATTAGTATCAATTTTAGAATATGAAGGTCAAAATGATAACTATTTTAATCCATTCTAAATTAACCGACATCCAGATTTGTGGAAGTCACCTAACCCAGATAATAATATGAAGTCACTTTTCCACTCCTGTCATATCCTGCTTTTGATACTCCTTTTTTCAACGGTAAGTACGGCACAACATTTTGAAAATATTAGTCTTGGTCTCCGTCTTGCTCTTGAAGAGCTGAACGAAAATGATCAAAATGACAAGCATATGCATATCCTTGTAAAAGGAGACCTGGAGCAAATCCAGCGCCTAACCCGTGATCTTGATGGTACGTACAAGTTTGGTGTGCTTGATATAGCCTCAGTTAGCCTTCGTGCAGACCGCATTCTCGAGCTTGCTGAAATGGAAGGGATCGAAAGGCTAGAATACAATAATTATCCGGGGACAGTATTAGCTGATTTTCTGAGAGAGAACAACAATCTTGATTCTGTCCATATGGGCCTTGGCAATCTTCCTATGGGCCTCGAAGGAGAGGGTGTTGTTGTTGGGATCATCGACTCAGGTATTGAGTGGCAGCATGAAGATTTTCAGCATGATGACGGGACCAGTCGCATTCTGTACATCTGGGATCAGGTTACTAATAATACCAATATGCAAGGGTCGTTTGGGTACGGGTTTGAGTGGAGTAAAGCTGATATTGATGCAGGTATTGTAACTCATGACCCAACGGTCCAGGTAGGCCATGGTACAGGGTCTGCAGGATTAGCTGCCGGAGATGGGTCAACAGTTGGAAAATACAAGGGTGCGGCCCCGAAGGCGGATATCATTCATGTAAACATTGCTTATAATGAGTTCTTTCTAAGTAATTTTGTTGATGCATCGGCCTACATTTATCAGAAAGCCTCAGAACTAGGGAAACCTTGTGTAATCAATTCCTCGGTAGGGACATATCGGGGAGCACACGACGACCGCGGACTTGAAGTGCAGGCCATTGACAACCTTTTGTCAGCCGAAAACGGTAGGGCTATGACCCAATCTGCCGGTAACGGTGCAGTTCCTTTTTTCAACTCTTGTAATTACTGGCATTTAAGTTATCCGGTTACAGAAGATACCGTTTTCACTTTTTTCAGGCATAGCAACATTCTCAATGAAGTCCATTTTGATATGTTTGCCGACACAGCTGATTTCAACAATGTTTGGTGGTCATTTGGGCCCCGAAGTAGAACAACATTCGAAAAATGGGGTCACAGTAAATGGCATAATGTGATTGAGGATGCCAATATGCATATCTTCTCACAAGGTACCATTCGGGACACCGTCTTTGTTGACAATCAAATCTATGGGATTATCAGGGTGGATATTGAGCGGAATCAAGGGGTTTACGATATGCTTTTCCGGGTCACCGGAACTATTCCACAAGACTATTGGGAGTTTCATACAACGGGCTCAGGTACGTTTGATGTTTGGAGTAGTTTCCAGTATATGGGGACTTCTAAGATTTCAAATTGTGCCATGCCTACGGTTATGGATGTACCGGAAATGGCCAACTACATGGCACCGGATACGGTAAAAACACTGGTGAGCAGTTGGGCATGTTCAGAAAAGGTTATCACAGTGGCAAATTATTCCAATCTTGATTCATACGAATATTACGGTGGTGGTACCTTCACGAATTCAGTGCCCAGGCATCATCTTGTTTATGATTCGAGTACAGGGCCCACCAGAACTGGAGTCCAAAAACCTGAGATTGGTGCATCGGGGAACTTTACTTGGGCTCCAGCGGTACTTTCAATATTAACTGACCTGCAGGTCAACGCCCCAGTGAAAGTGGCTCCAGAGGGATGGCATGCAGCCTTTTCAGGGACTTCTGCTTCTTCGCCGATTGTGGCCGGTACGATTGCCTGTTATTTTGAGCTGTTTCCTGATGCGTCTTACCAGGAGGTGAAAGATGCACTCATCGCATCAGCCAAAGTCGATAGCTTTGTTTTGCTCAAAGGGCCCGTGCCAAATTATGGATTTGGTTATGGCAAGTTGGATGGTTTTAAATTTATCAATGATGCAATAGTATATGGTTGTACAGATGCTTCAGCCAATAATTATAATCCGGATGCTACGATTGATGATGGGAGTTGTGAAATTGTATCTGTAGAATTACCGGAAGGCTTATTAAATCGATTTGAGGTAGTTCCGAATCCTTTCTCCGGGGAAGCATTAGTTTCCATTGAATTAAATGGTGTTTATGATAGTGAGTTGGTTGTCAGTGATATTCTGGGCAGGGCACTCTTCAGTCAGTCAGTAGTCGGCAATGGTGGTAAATTTGTGTTGGAAGGGGATAAATTACCTAAGGGGCTGTTCTTTGTTACTTTGATTGTAGAAGGTGAGGGATTGGTTAGTCGTAAGGTAGTTAGATATTAGTGGGTATAACGCGGAGTATTGAAGGATTGGAAGGGGGTTGGAAATTTTGAGCCAGCAAGACATTCCTTTGATGATAAAGACCTAACTTTAAAGCATTAAGTAGTCAGATTTATGCAATTACTCAATTCAAAACAGGTAGAACAAAAGATCAAGCGCTTGGCTTATGAAATCCTGGAGCAACATTATGATGAAGCTGAAATCATTATAGCAGGTATTAACAATAAAGGATTAACGCTTGCCCGGAAACTCAAACGGGAATTGGATAAGATCGCCAGGAAAACCTCTATTCGTTTGACATCTTTAAAGCTAAGCCCTGCAAATCCGACTGAAAATGAAATCAAAATTGGTATCCCTCTGGAGGAGATCAATGACAAGGTTATCATCATTACAGATGATGTTGCCAATACAGGCAGGACGATGTATTACGCTATCAGACCATTATTGGATATTCTGCCAAAGAAGGTTGAATTTGCTGTTCTGGTTGACAGAAAACATAAGTCATTTCCGATAAAGGTAGATTATGTAGGCATGACACTGGCCACAACCATCCAGGAAAATATTGAAGTGGAATTTGGTAAAAAAGGTGAATCTGTTGTGATGCTTGATTAACCTTTAGACACTTTCGTTTTTAGCAGGAACAATTCTGTAGCAATTCTGAAATCTTCTTCTCCTATCTTTTTTAGGGTTATGGATTGCCATTCCGGAGTCATTTCGACAGGTTTGTAGTTTCCCTTTTCACCCATTCTGATATTCATCGACATATCGGTATCAGATAGCAAACGATATTTGACGATCAGGTCTTTACCTTTTTCCTTTATGCTATACTCTACAGTAGGAATATCAGTATATCTTAGATATTGATCAAAAAACGGTATTAGATCCTGCTCAAGGAACTCGCTGAAGTACCACACAATTTCTTCGGTTTGCATATTGGTTAGCTTATTGGATTCATGAAATGACCGCAACATTTTAAACCATTGCTCATCATCGTTAATGGCGTGTCTGAGCGTATGTAGCACCCATGCCCCTTTATGATAGTGGTCACCACCAGACCAGTCTGCCCAATTGACATCCTTTGGCCCGATAATAGGTTCCTGGTTGCGAATGCCGAATTTTTGTGTGGCAATATAGCGCAATGAAGCTTCGTAGCCCATGGTGTATTCGACATACATTGTTTCCATATAGGTGCCGAATGATTCGTGAATCCACATTTCAGCCAGGTCGTGACAACTTATACTGTTACCAAAATACTCATGGGCAGTTTCGTGGATGATGATGTAATCGAAAGTCGTACCAGCTGGCGCTCGTCCCAGGTATCCTTTTTTGTATTGGTTTCCATAAGCAATTGCCCCCTGATGCTCCATCCCCAGATAAGGTGTTTCCACCATTGCGAAACCGTCATTCCAGAATGGATATTTACCAAATGCCTTTTCAAAACATTCCAAAGTAGGATGTACCTGTTGAAAATGGACTTTAGCCTTTTCCAGATTTTCCTTTAAGACGTAGTAGTCAAGATCGAGTTTAGAACCATCTTCAATACTGGTATAGACATCTTTGAAATGAGCATAATCAGCAATGTTGAGCGTGACGTTATAGTTGTTGATAGGATAGGAGACAAACCATTCAAAGGTCGTTTTGTTATCTCTGAGCTTAGTTTCTTTTTTCAGATTCCCATTTGCAACGACCATCAATCCTCCTGGTACTGTACAGCGAATAGTGACACTGTCGGGTTCATCTGACAAGTGATCCTTGTTGGGCCACCAAAGACTGGCACCATCTCCTTCACAGGCTACACCGACATGGTGTTGACCATTTCCGTCTCTTTCCCAAACAAAGCCGCCATCCCAAGGGGGGCGTTTGGCAATACGCGGGGTGCCATTATAAAACACTTTCACCATCCCTTTATCTCCTTTAACTTGTTTTTCCGAGAAATCAATATAGAATGCATCTCCTTCACGGGAAACTGAAAGAGACATGATCCTTCCTGCCTGCGATGGGTTGTTTGCCGGGCCTTTCCATTGAACAGCAGATATCTCCATATTAGCGTAAAGATCTAACTGCATCCTGGTAAAGTCCTCAATCACAGTGTAATGGATCTCATTACTTCCGTAAATAGATCGGTTGGCAGGATCAACTTCCAGGTCAAGAACATAATAATTGACATCGAAGCAACTTCTTTCCGGAAGGAGTTTACCCCTGATGGTATCTGCCCTGGTAAACTTGTAGTCGTTCCAAAAATCGGGTTGGGCAATGACTAAAGTGGTAAGGCAAAGCAAGAAAAAAATGGTTAAAAGCTTATGCATAAGAGGGAATAAAAATTAGGATCTGATAAATTTTCAGCCAAAATAATCATAAAAACTGTTCCAAAAATGAGGTGGATAGTGGAATGTCATTAATTTAACCGATCGTTAAGATTTTCCAGCAATAATGACTGATCAAATACAGCCAATTCGAAATAAGTATATGTTTCCAGTCTGCTTTATCGCAGGCTTTGTTATTGCTGTTCTTTTATGGGAATATATCCAACTTCCTTTCTCTAATCCCTGGCAGGTCATAGGCTCTTATACGGTTATTGAAATGAATCCAAATTCCGAAACGCTTCGCTTCCTTGTCGTTTTGGGATTACCGATGTTATTCATATTTATCGGACATCTTTTTCTAAGGAATGAAAAGCCCAACCTCCAGCCACAAGTTTCTGTATATCAGCAAGTCAACTCAGTGCCTTGGCTGGTGTTATGTGTGGTCTTTTCAGTTGTTTTTGCGCTAAACATAGGCATTGAAAAGCATTTGTTTGATTATTTTCATGATGGTGAAAGCCTTGGACCAGCCATCTCATTTTATGCTGGTCAGACACCTTATAAAGATTACCTGTTTTTGCATGGCTTCTTCCAGGATCCTTTTCGGTCAGTATTGGCATTTGAACTCTTTGGGAGGGGGATTTCTTCCCTTGAGATCATGGATGGCATATTAAAAATTATCAATTCCGGACTCCTCTTTTTCTTGGTATATCGATTGTTCAGATTTAATAAAATTGCTTTGACAGCAATGGTGTTGATATTGGTGTTCCTTGGGATCTCAAACAGGATTTGGACCCGGGTTTTATATGATTTTGTGCCAGTTATCAATCATCAGGGCAGGGATATTTGCACTTTCTCTTTTTTAATTTTACTGACCTATCTGTTCGATCAGTTCATTGCGAAAAAGCCCGATCCCAAAAAGGTGGTTTTCATTTCCTTATTGCTGTACCTTGTGGCGTGGGGCAGTTATCTATACTCGGTCGATAGAGCTTATTATCTGAGTGCTACTTCGCTTGTTGTTGGGGTAATCGTGCTTCTTTTTGGGAATTTATCCTTTAAGAGATCCTTTCTTGTAGGTGCCATACCCGGAATGACAATGGCAATTCATGGTTTCATACTGGTAATTGGTACCGGCATCCCATATTTCCTGGATTATTATTTTTTGAAACTTCCCGGATTCAAGGAATTGGTAGATGGGATACCTTATGACATTAATGGTTTTCCATTCCTGGTGACGCTGGTTTTAATTGCTTTGCCTGTTTGTTGGTTAGCACATCGTTTTTTTTATGCGGCTATCTTTTCTAATGGCAACATTAAGGAAAACATTGGGGAGTTTGCCAGGCACTATTTTCTGGAAATCATCTTGGCTACCATGACGGTGTTTTATTTCCGGAGTGCATTGGGCCGTTCGGACTACTATCACCTGGCTTATGTGTCTGTCCTTATCTATTTGCTTTTCTTTTACTTTCTTTTCAGGAGAGTTTTAAGGCCCTTGTTTGATCGAATGAGCAAAAAGCGAATGGTTGCCCAAATAGCGTTTGTTGCCATAGGCCTGATAGGCGTTGTAGGCTTTTTTCGACTTTTCAGCAATAATGCTTATCTCCTGAGGGCCAATTTCCCTATTGGCATTGCTGATGAAATCTATTTGAAAGATGATTACGAACAAATGATCGAATTGATCAAGGAAACATTATCGGAGGATGAACATTTTTACACCTTGACCAATGAATTATGTTGGTACTATTTTATAGATAAGCCGGCCCCTTCACGACATCATCTGATTAACTTTACATCACCTTATTTTTTTCAGGAAGAGTTGATCCAGGATTTGGAAAAGAATAATGTCAAACTGATCCTTTACAATAACGAAGATCCTTTCAATCATTTTGATAATGTGGGTTTTAGAGATAGGGTACCTTTGGTTACAGATTATGTTCACGAGCATTATATGTTTTTCCGGCAGATTGGAAGACAAGAATTATGGATCAGGAAAGGGGTGGAATAGGGCTACTGGGATATTGGTATGGATTCAACCTAATTAAACAAAATTTTTCATTGTTCGTTATTTTTATGAATTAAGCAACGGAATTTATGAGTGTAGGAAGAGCGATATTACGGCTATTGATTTTCGTCTTGGCTGTATTTGGACTGGAGTATTATGCTTTCGAAGCGATCTCTACTGCATCTTCCTTGGTGTCTGAAAATTTACGTGTTGTTATCCATTGGATTTATTGGATGATCCCTGTCGCAGTGCTGGTAACACTTTTCTACTTCTTTTGGAACAGAGGGCGAAATCGGCAAAAAAAGTCATTTGTTTATTGGAGGGCCAGCCTTTTCGCGATTTATTTATTCAAGCTTCTGTTAGTACCGTTCATGCTGATTGATGATATCCGTCGAATTGGCCTCATGTTGTTTTCCGATGTGGCTCCCATTGAACGATCACTGATCATTGCGCTTATTGCCCTTGTTTGTGCTGCAATTCCTTTCGTGCTTGTCGTTTATGGAATGTTGAGAAACCCTTTCAGATACAAGATTTTCAGAGAGGAAATTCCGCTTTCAAAATTACCAGAGAATCTCGATGGATTGAGGATTGTCCATATTTCAGATTTCCATGCTGGAAGCTTTATGAGCAGACAGCCGGTAACAAGGATTGTAGAGCTTATTAATTCACTAGATGCTGATCTTGTGTTTTTTACTGGTGACCTGGTCAATTCAGTCGCTTCAGAGTTTGATGGATTCAGGGAAATCCTTGATGGCATCAAGGCAAAGTATGGTATTTACAGTATCCTGGGTAATCACGATTATGGCGATTATGTATTTTGGCCTGAAGAAAGGATGAAACGCCAGAATTTTGAAAAACTGTTAGATCACCATAAGACTATTGGTTGGGATCTTTTGATGAATGAAAACAGGATCATAGAGATTAACGGAAAGCAGTTGGCAATCATAGGTGTTGAGAATTATTCTGCAAAGCATCATTTTCCAAAATATGGGAACCTGGCCAAGGCTTACACTGGCACAGAGGCGGTACCTGTCAAATTATTACTTTCACACGATCCGTCTCATTGGGACGAGGAAATCAATGTCCGCTTTCCGGATATTGATATTACCTTTTCCGGGCATACCCATGGATTTCAATTTGGAATCGAGATCGAAGGTTTGATAAAATGGAGTCCTTTTAAATCTATGTATAAGCAATGGGCCGGATTATACAAAAAGGGGACACAGTTTTTATATGTTAACCGGGGACTAGGGGTCTTGGGTTACCCAGGCAGGGTAGGGATGTTGCCAGACATCAGTTTGCTTACCTTGCGGAAAAAATAATCTTCCAAATCTTAATTCTGGTTTCAATGCTTTGGGAGCCAGACATATCAGTGAATCTTTAATCAATTCAAAGTTATCTGGAAAAATTTGTTGAGGATCAATCCTTGGAAATCATCTGAGTTGACTAAATTTGTACCTTCACCATTAAATATGTCTAATGAATAGCCTTAAAATTTGGTCTTTGTTCGGAGTATTTCTTTTGTTTTATTCATGTACCAATGATAATTCAGAAGCCACTGTCGACCAACTTACCGGCTATTGGGCAATGGAATCGGCTATGCGCAATGGGAAACCGATCAATACCCTGGAAAATGTTTATTTCGAATTTGATGTAGAGGGAAATCTTACCTCCAATCTTCCTTTGAGCAGGAGCTTAGAGGAATATACTGTATTATATGAAGTTGAGGAAAACACCATTTCTTACTCGATAGATGATACAGACTATATCCTTCAAATTGAACAACTTACAGATTCTCTGATCGTTTCCACTCAGTTACAGAGTACCCCATTCCAAATGGTCCTAGTTCGCCAGGCACAAAGTGAAAGTGGTGAATAAAGTTTAAGGTAAATCCGATGCCAAATTTTTGAAATTGGCGGAGTATGTTTACCTTGCGCTCGTTTTCTAAAAGGCTAGAATTAATGTTTTGTTATCAGTGTAAGTGTCTGATAATCAGTTGTTCAATTTATTTTGAATTTCATGTTTAAAATTGCTAACTTGCATTGGGCCCGAGAGAGACAGCATTTAATTCTCCAAAAATAAAGCTAAACTTATGGGTTGGTTCAAACGACTCAAAGAAGGCATTACCACCTCGACCCGGAATAAGATGGAGACTCCTGACGGAGTTTGGTATAAGTGCCCAAATTGTAAAAATGCGATTACGACAAAAGAGCATAGCGAAAAGTTCTTCGTATGCCCTTCCTGTAACTATCACGAAAGGATCGGCTCAGCTGAATACTTCGACTTAATATTTGACGGTCGATTTACAAAGTTGTTTGAAAACCTCAGATCCAAAGATTTTCTCGAATTTACCGACCTTAAAAAATACAGTGACCGACTCGTTGCTGCACAGAAAAAAACCGGGTTAAACGACGCCATGTCGGTTGCTCACGGAAAGGTAAATCGTATGGACCTGGTCATTGCCGCAATGGATTTCAAATTTATTGGTGGATCAATGGGATCTGTTGTCGGGGAAAAGATCGCACTCGCCATAGACTATAGTCTTGAACACAGAATACCATTCTTGCTTATCTCCAAATCAGGAGGAGCGAGAATGATGGAATCTGCTTTCTCCCTGATGCAGATGGCTAAAACATCTGCAAGGCTGACACGGCTAGCTAAAGCCGGAGTGCCCTATTTTTCAATGCTGACTGATCCTACAACAGGTGGAGTTACAGCCTCTTTTGCGATGCTTGGTGATATCAACTTTGCAGAACCCAATGCCTTAATTGGATTTGCAGGACCAAGAGTCATCAAAGAAACCATCAAGAAAGACCTGCCTGAAGGTTTCCAAACCTCAGAATTCTTACTCGAACATGGATTTCTAGATTTTATCGTCGAAAGAAAGGACTTAAAAGCTAAAATTGCTGATTTACTTCATTTATTTAAGCTCAATGTGAAAAAGGGTAGTGATACGAATGGAATAGAAGTAGCCAAGGTTACCGAATCGACCCCCAAGAAATAGATTAAATTAATTCCCGATCTAATTTTTTACTGAATCGCCTGTCCAGGTGTTCGATCAACGGTTTTGTGTATTTGCGCCGGGGTACCTCGAATTTTATTTTGAATTCAGTATCATGTAAGGTCTCAAAACCGTAGGTCCTCCGCGCCTTAATATTGTCAAACGACTTTTTACGATGAATATCTTCTGGTACAGATCCTTCCTCCTCGGCACAAGCAACCAGAATCCTTTGGTACTTCTTTTTTTCGTATTCCCAAAGATGCATACCAGTTTCTCCTGAGAAATACATATGGGCACACAGTCCGGTAACTCTGAAAATTACTCCTACAACCCGGTCACCGACCTGGGCGGATTCATTAAGTCCAGCATCTATATCCGTATGTAAACCAAGGATGTATTTCTTTCTTACAAAAGACTGCCCGGGCATTTTCCCACGCGTATCAATGTTTTCATCCTCATACATCGTTTTGGTGACCTCTACCTTTTCGTTATAGAAAGATTCACGGTATAATATGGTTAAGACCTTAAAACCGTATCCTTTTTCTTCAAGAATGTCTTTGTAGATGTTGTAAATATGCTGAATATCGCTGCCATAGATCGAAATGGAGCATGAAGATGCAGAGGGCTCGAGCCTCGTATACAATTCTAGTTTGAAATTCAGATAGTCAAATTCCCAGGCCTTAATTTCCTGGTGAATATTGGTGTTGTAGGGTTCCAAACCGACACAAGCTAATGCGAGAGACATTTCGAAAGACTCAATGGATTTTGTCAGGAGGGTTAGCCGCTCTTTGGTATCAAGAAAGTATCCGTACTTTTGAGCATACTCCTTACGCTCCCAAAATTTTTGACCCAAACGCTTTTTATCTCTTTCCATCAAATCAAGCTCACTTAAAAGCCTGATAAAAAACCGCCCTTCTCTTAATTTGTAGATCGATTGTCTCAATAAATTTACGTGATCAGTCCACTCGTTGCGATTTAGTTCTTCCAACAGTAATTCAAGACCTAATGGATCCGCCTCAATGTTGATTTCCGGCTTTCCGTTTTCAACCTTGATGTTCACCACCAATTGATCATCATATTCATGAAGATTGAGTTGCTTGGCCAGTGGCAGAATGATCTCTTCCCTCAGGGCTCGTTGAAGTTGACGGGCTCCGTATTTTGGATCATATCCTTTTTCGGCAAGGTATTCATAGATAGATGGATCGAGGTAGAAATCCATTTTACGATGTAAGATGCCTTCTCTTTGCCTTAGCAGGACAATCTCACGTTTTACCACATTCCCAACGACTTCTCTGCTCAATGGCTGAAAGGCAATCACCTTATCAATTCTGTTAAATAATTCCGGCCGGAAATGTTTTTGAACTGCAGACATGAAATGCTCTGATACTTCTTCGGTATCGAGTTCATGATTCCAGCCGATCCGGTCTGTTTGGAGATTCCTGGCACCGATGTTAGAGGTCATAATGATGATGGCACTGCAAAAGTTAACCAATTTGCCTGCAGAGTCTGTCAAGCGGCCTTCACCCAGAATTTGAAGTAGCAGATCATAAAAAACAGGATGTGCCTTTTCAATTTCATCAAACAAAATAACAGAAAACGGTTCGCGGCGAACAGCGGATGTCAGTATGCCATCTTTAAAATAACTTTCTCCAGTAAGTCGTTGAACTGACCAGGGATTGCTATACTCACTCATGTCAAACCGGATCATCTTATTGCGGTTTCCAAACATGAATTCTGCCAGCACTTTGGCCATTTCAGTTTTACCTACTCCGGTTGGTCCTACAAAAAGACAAGATGCAATTGGCTTCCCCTGTCTCGACAGGGCTGTTTTAACTGTCGTCAACAGGTCGGTTGTCGATGATACTGCTTTTTCCTGACCAAAAATATTTGATCGAAAATGATCGACAATAGTTTCCGGATTCATGGGTATCGAAGGATCGATCATGAAAGAGGGCATACCAGTTTCTTCGCAGAAATGCTGGATTACGGTTGATCGATTGATCAGCGTGCTGATCTTTTTCCGGGCTGCTTTAGTCTGTTCCCTATCTTTGCTCTTTTGATTGAGCAATATACTTTCCAAAAACCTGATTGGTTTTCCCGGGAAACCGGAATAAGGTGTATATCGTTTGTTGAGTCTAATTGTTTCAGCAATGGCTTCTGCTGTGATGCTTACCCCTTGTGTATGGGCGACATCTTCTACTTTTTTGATGATGATGTCGTCAAGCTTCTCCTTTGGTTCTTCGAGTCGAATAACCTGGAAGAGGGGAATATAATTCGGACTTCTGACTTCTATCCGGGCAAATTCTTCTTCTGTGCACTCAGTGATTAAATTGACTTCACCACGGCTAATATAAGTGCGCATATAATCGGCCATGCTGACACTGTTCCCTTCGTATTGCCCCACTTCAAATAGTTCGAGGAAATTACGTACAAAAAGCATATCACCCTTACGGGAAAGTTCGCGGCACAAATAGGCCAGGTTGTCTTGCCACCCGGTATCGCGCGTTAATTCTTTGATCATGGTCGATGCAGTGGTTTCCCAGATATCACCCTTGATCTTCAATTTATTTTTTCTGGAAGCGAGTTCCCAAACGAGATTGGTTTTACCAACTCCCGAAGGCCCTACCAGCAGCACATTCCTGCCAAAGCTACTTTTGATGGCTCTTGCAAGTTGATCGATCTCAGTTTCACGGCCATAACAAACCTTCCGGGGAACTTCAAGCCTTTTGGCTATTTGTGGAAGGAGTTCTTCTCTTTTTTCAGCATTCAGATTTTCAAGTTCGGTTGGGGTATAAAACCTTAGCCTGATGTCTGTTTTTGTTAACTCAAATCCTTCAAACCATATGGCGGAGATTACGTTCCGAAGTCGACGCATCCGTTGTTTACGGGCAAATTCAAGTTTTACGGAATTCCGGAGATAGGATTTAACTTCTTTTTTTTCAGGAGCAAAAACCTCGAGTGCAAGGGCAGGAATACAGGCCCAGTACCCTCTTTCGTTTTCCTGGTAAAGGAATTTGAATTCAAGTTCGAAACCCGGCCTGTCAGGCATGCCTTTTTGACTTATTTTCTGAAATTCGACCTTTACAGTATCGGTCTTGAAGTCATCTTTCGCCAGGTAATTCAAGAGACTGGCATATCCACCCTTATCCAAAATCTTATTTTGAAAAGCATTGGCAAACTCGTTAGCCAATCTAGAAGCACTATACTCAACACGCATCACCTCACTCTCGAGCAGGGGAGTGTTTATTGAGCCGCTGTTGGCAAAATTGAGTTTTACCGTATAAAATGGAATGGCTAACTGATAAGACATGGGGCAAATCTACAAAAAATCGGCATCGAAGCTTAAAGGCAGGATATCCTTGATAGAATGAATAATATATACCGGTCCGGTTTCACCTTGCAGGATGATCCTGATAGGTTGTTTTTGCCGAAATTCTTTCTCAAAAATGGTTTGCCTACAAGACCCGCAAGGCGAGGCAGGAACTTTCAGAACCTGTGAATTACTTTGCGCTACGATTGCTATGGCTTTTATTGGAACATTAGGAAAGATGGCTGAAGCAGCGAACAGGGCAACCCTTTCACCACACATCCCTAGTGGATAAGCAGCATTTTCCTGGTTATTGCCTAAGAAAACCTCACCATTTTCCAGCAATGCGGCTGCTCCTACCTGGAAATTTGAATAAGGAGCATAGGCATCTTTAAGGGCCTCCTTCGCTTGTTTTAACAAGTGTGCATCTTCTTCAGACAACTCATTTTCATCAACGTAGTGGTCAAAATAGGCTTTAAGTTCTATTTTTTTCATAAATGCGTTTCAGCGTGATAGTTTGGGCGTCGTAATTTTATTAAAATCTGTCTTTACCTCGTAAACGATTTAATGTTAATTTAGCGGCTTGCAATAAAATTACGATTTGTTTTTCAAACGTACCTGAAGCTAATACGATTACACAAAATGAAGAATATTTTGGTTATAGGGGCAGGGCGGTCTTCCACCGCTTTGATCAAGTATCTTTTAAATGAAGCCGCTCGAAGAGGGTGGTTTGTTACCGTGGCAGATAATGATCCTGAGTTGGCGGAAAAAAAGGTAAGTGGCCATGCCAATGGCCGAGGTACCTGGCTCGACGTCATGAAACCAAACGACAGGCGTGAAATTATTGAACGTAATGACATCGTCGTCTCTCTGCTTCCTGCAAACTTACACCTCAGAGTGGCGAAGGATTGTATCAAATACAAAAAACATTTGATCACAGCATCTTACGTCTCAAGGCAGTTGTATGAATTGAGTAATGAAGTCAAAAAAGCTGAGTTGATATTTATGGGTGAAATGGGGCTCGATCCTGGAATCGACCATATGTCAACTATGAAATCTATAGATGACCTTCGGGAAATTGGAGCAACCATCACTTCTTATACTTCTTACACCGGAGGGCTAATTGCGCCTGAAAGCGACACTAACCCCTGGAATTACAAGATTACATGGAATCCAAGGAATGTCGTACTGGCAGGACAGGGCACTGCTCAATATCTGCAAAATGGCAAATTCAAATATATTCCTTATCACAGGCTGTTTAAGTCGTACAAGGTGATCGATGTGCCGGGTCATGGTGAGTTTGAAGCCTACGCTAATCGAAGTTCCCTGCTTTACAGGGATGTTTATGGTCTTCAGGACATTCCAAATATCATGCGTGCAACTTTGCGTAAACGTGGCTTCTGCGATGCATGGAATGCATTGGTCAGTATCGGGTTGACTGATAATACTTACCCGGTTTCAGGGTCGGATCAACTTACCTATTATGATTTTCTGGATGCTTACATTACCGCTCCCCAATCAGGTACTTTGAAAGAACGCATTTCTAAACTACTGGAAATGGAGCCGGATTCTGATGTTATAAAAAAACTGGAGTGGCTAGGTCTTTTCGAGCGAAGGAAGATCAATCTTGATAATGCATCACCTGCCCAGATTCTCCAGGAATTGATTGAGCGGAAGTGGAAACTCAAGAAATCGGATAAAGACATGATCGTAATGCATCACGAGTTTGGATATACACTTCCCGGAGTCAAAAGGAAACGCACATCCACGATGGTATTGATAGGGGAGAATTCGGTCGACACAGGAATGTCAAAGTTGGTGGGCTTGCCACTAGGAATATTTGCCAAGCTAGTGCTTTTAGGGAAAATAAAAAACACTGGTGTCAACATTCCGGTAATAAAAGATGTCTATACTCCTGTTCTTGAGGAATTGGCAGGGTTGGGGGTAAAATTTGAAGAAAGAGACGAAGCTGTCTAGAAGCTTCTTCAGGGCCAGATGGCTTTTTCATCTTTTCCTTTAAAGCTTAAGCTCACAAAGCTTTATCTTCACTGCCAGTGAATCTCAAAATAAAGAACGGACTCGACAAGGTGCGCAGCCTTCAGATTTTTCAAGTAATCAGGTACGGCGGCGTTATCTTGACCAATATCCTGTTGGCAAAGTCTGTATTATCCTTGACAGAAATTGGGGTTTTTGAAACGCTGATCTTTCTCAGTTCTATGGTAAGTTTTTTCTGGGTGTCAGGGCTGCTTCGCGGACTTCTGCCTACCTATCCAGATCTTTCCGAAAAAGAAAAAAAGATATTTCTGTTTAATGTTTTCCTGCTTTTTTGCCTGGTCAGTGTTATTGTCAGTAGTCTTTTCTTTTTACTTGAAAAGCCAATCACTGTTTTGTTGACTGAGCATGATAGCTTGCCTTATTTTCGCTTACTAGGCTTATACTTATTGATTAACACACCGACGTATCTTGTTGAATATCTGTACCTTCTGACAGATCAGCCCAAAAAGATGATTGGATTTGGTGTTTTTGCTTTTGGCGGATATATTCTGGCTGTGATGGTTCCCCTTTGGGTTGGATACACGCTTGAAGAAAGCTTCTATTGCCTAATTGGTCTTGCCGTTCTCAAATTCCTTTGGTTATTGGTGATATTGATAAACAGAACCATTTGGTCCTTTAATCCAGGGATTTTACAAGGGTATCTTTTATTGTCATTTCCGTTGATCATGAATATGATTGTAGCTGGCGGGGCGGAATACATTGACGGTGTTATCGTGCATCGATTTTTTGATAAAGATACCTTTGCCATCTTCAGATATGGTGCCAGGGAGTTCCCGTTGGCACTTGCTTTGTCGACTGCTTTCAGTGCCGCATTAATTCCGGAAATTACAAAAAACCTGGAGAAGGGAATGGCTGAGATCAAAACCCGATCGAGAAGACTAATGCACCTGCTATATCCCATTTCTATTGTATTAATGTTATCAAGTCCTTTCCTGTTTCCTGTGGTCTTTAATCCTGAATTTGCGGATAGTGCCATCATCTTTAACATTTACCTTTTAGTCCTGATTTGTCGCTTATTATTTCCTCAAACCATTATTATTGGTCTTAAGAAAACGGATATCATCCTTTGGGTTTCTATATTCGAATTGGCCGTTAACGTCATTCTAAGTCTAATCTTTGTTCAGATCTGGGGCTTGCCGGGTATTGCTCTGGCCACTTTAATTGCTTTTGCGATTGACAAGATTGTATTGGTGGTTTATAATAAAGTTAAATTTGATATCCCCGTGAAGAAGTATCTTGATTTCCGTCTTTATGGTATTTACAGTATATTTTTGATCGCATCATTCCTTGTCGCATTGAATTTTTTTGATTGAAAACATCGATTACAAAACTGGTTGCCTATCTGAGTATTTATGGCCTTGTTTTGGCAAGGTGGGGGTATGAATATGGACGCAATGATCAAATGCAAATATTGGGGTATGCGAAATACCTGGCGGACAAATCACTTTTCCCTGTTGACAATTATATCCAGGGCATGGCGGCAAAAGTGCCTAATGAACGGTTTACCTTTTCATGGATAATGAGTTGGTCAGGGTCTCTGATGGAGCTGGTATGTCTAATTGGGCATTTGGTTACGACCTTGCTGATGTTTCATCTTTTGTATCGAATCGCCAGTCGCTTCATTAAAACGGATTATTTAATCTGGCTCTGCATCCTCTTCATTTTTATTCCCTTGTACAATATCAACTTGGGTGGTAACGAACTTTGGTATAATACATTTTTCGTAAGCAATGTGGTTAAGCTTATTGGTCTTTGGGCCATTCTATTGTTTCTGGATAAGAAATGGCTATTGTCAATGTTGGTCATAGGCTTATCGACTTTGTTGCAACCTGTAGTCGGTGTACAGCTGTTTGTCACCTTTACAGGAATAATGATGGCGATGAAGTTGTTTGAACGAGCAGAGATGTCATGGTCCACTATATTCTCGGCTGTTGGTATTTTTATGATAACAGGCGGGGTTTGGGTAATTTTTCTAAAGCTGTTTTTTGAAGAAGCCTCCGAAGTCAGCAATGAAATGTTCTTCAATATTCTATTTGAATTTAGATCACCTCATCACTATTTGCCATTTGATTTTAGTCAGAAGGGGTATATCATTTTGTTGCCTCTGATGATTTTTGGGCTGGTGTATTTTTGGGGCAAGGAAAAGATATTGGCCTGGTTTTTTACTATTTCCTGTGGATTAATGGTAGGCTATGTAGTAATGGTGGAGGGTTTTTCGGTCGTCAATGTCGCCTCTCTTCAATGGTTCAAGGTTACGATTTGGCTTGAGGCATTTTCCGTAATGGCTTTATTTGCATTCGCCGAAAGGCAGATAAAATTTTTGGGCAAATCAATATTACAAAAACTGGCATTGCCAGTATTAAGTGTAGGCGGGCTTGCTGCGATTGCCATTCTGATCTTTAGATCTTCACTTTTCCCTTGGGAAGTACCCATGGATTTTGGCCAACAGCACACTCATGATGCAGCAGTCGAAATTTGCATTCAGGCGAAAGCCAAAACATCTCAGTCAGCTTTATTCATCCACCCAATGGCCTTTACCGAACTAAAGGTTTATGGAGAAAGAAGTTCGTTCATAGAGTGGAAGATCCTTGTGCATAGAAAAAATGCGATGAAAGATTGGTATGACCGGCTAAGCCGCGTTTATAGCATTAGTTTGGATGCAGAAGATAAAGGCTTTGCCTTATACAAAGCAGCGGATCATAATTATAGCCAACTTACGACCGATGAGGTACAAAGATTGGCCGATGAATTTGGGATCACCCATATGATAACCTGGAAAGATCATTTACTGGATTTCGACATAGTAGCTGAGAACCCAGAATTTTGGATTTATGAAATAAATCAAGCATTATGAAAATTAATGCCATCATTACCGGATCCACAGGTATGGTTGGAAAAGGTGTCTTACTCGAGTGTATTGAAAGGGAAGATGTTGATAAAGTATTAGTAATCAATAGATCAAGTGCAGGCATAAACAATAAAAAATTAACTGAAATTTTGCACGATGACTTTTATGACCTGTCTTCAATCCAAGATCAACTTAAAGGATTTAACGCTTGTTTTTTCTGTCTTGGAGTAACATCAGCGGGCATGGATAAAGCCAAATACGAGAAGATTACCTACGACATGACCATCTATTTTGCTGAAACTTTATTGGCGTTAAATCCTGATATGGTGTTTTTCTATGTTTCTGGCTCCGGAACAAGTACGAATGGGAAAAGCCGTATGCATTGGGCTAATGTCAAAGGCAGGACAGAAAACAAAATTCTCGAAATGGGATTCAAGGATGCTTACATGTTCCGACCCGGTTTCATTCAACCGATGAAAGGCATTAAGTCAAAAACCGGGTGGTACCAGGCCATATATAATGTACTGTCTCCAATGTATCCATTCCTTAGAAGAATATTCCCTTCATCTATAACCAATACAATAACCCTTGGGCAGGCGATGATCAATATTGCTCAAAACGGGTATTCAAAAAAGCATCTCGAAAATGGAGATATAAACGATGCAGGGGGCTAGCTGACTAGCCAACTAGTTGTTGGCTTATTTGCAGTCGGCAGTCAGCAGTCGGATTTTTGCTGGATGTAGTATGCTGTGGTGAAATTGTTTTAAGATTTTTGATGGAACATTTAAAAAATTCAAAATATCGATTTAGTTAGACTGCCTACTGCCTACTGCCTACTGCCTACTGCCTACTGCCTACATCTTCTCACGAACCAACACTTCATCTACAAGGCCATAAGCCTTTGCCTCATCTGCTTTCATCCAGTTATCCCGATCGCAGTCTTCCTGGATCTTTTTATAGTCTTGTCCAGTGTTTTCTGCCAGTATGGTATACAGTTGCTCTTGCATCTCTTTAAACAGTTTATAGGTGATTTCCATTTCTGAAAGCTGACCTCGCATTCCACCATGCGGTTGATGAATCATGACCCGGCTATGCCTTAAGCAGGTTCGCTTGCCTTTTTCTCCTGAACTTAACAAGACAGCTCCCATGCTTGCCGCAATGCCAGTACAGATAGTCCCAACTGAAGGAGAAATGTATTGCATTGTGTCGTAAATGCCCAGTCCTGCGGTAACTGATCCTCCGGGACTGTTGATATAAATCGAGATATCTCTTTTAGGATCGAGCGAATCCATAAAAAGTAATTGGGCCTGTATGACGTTGGCAACATAGTCATCGATGCCAACACCCAGGAAAATAATGCGGTCCATCATAAGGCGAGAGAAGACATCCATTTGTGCCACATTCATACGTCTTTCTTCAATTACTGAAGGTGTGAATCCAAAAAGATCAGGTTGTGAGTAACCGCTAGTATTGGTGTAGTGATCTACCAGTTTTTCGTTTAATCTCAAGTGTTTGGTCGCGTATTTTTGAAATTCTTTTTTGAAATTCATTTTTCTTTTTTTGTTGATTATTGACAATAGGATGGCTGGGAATCTTTGTTTCAGATTCCAGTAATCAGCCCTGACTTATAAAAAATGTTACGTATAGGTTTTTACCCATTCGACCACCTTGGCAAAGGGGATTTCTACGGGTAGATCGCGGATCGCCTTGAAAACTTTTTCGATTGGATTTTTCATTTTAGAACAAGATTGAGGCGAATGCTGCTAGTCTATTCGCTAATGAAACTTTTCTGGTGTCTTCTGACAATATTTCTTTTAGTCTTTTTCTTCCACGGCTAATCCTTGTTTTGGTTGCTGATTCGGTTGATTCCTGAGCCTTGCTGATTTCTCTGATGCTGAATCCGCTAATTTCAAACATGAGGATGGCTTGTTTCTGCTTTGCTGGTAACTGATCCATCGCCTTTAACAAATACTGAATATCAAGAGCCATCTCAGGATCCTGTGTTCTTGCTTTTAATTTTTCAAAGGCCTGTTCATCCCAGTTGCCTTTAAACTTTAGTCTTCTTTTTTTATTTCGGACCTTGTTATTGGCGATTCCGATGAGATAGCCCAGCAATTTCTCCGGGTCCTGGACTTTAGCATAGTTTTCAAGGCAGGCGAGGATGGATTCTTGTACGAGATCTTCAGTTTCCATGATGCCAAAAGCATGACTACTACAGTATTTCACAAATTGGTGATGGTGGTTTTCGTACCAATTGAGAAATTCGGTGTTTATTTTTGAACTATTATCCATTTTCAAGATGTTAATCAACTATTCGCTACATCGTCTATCATTAAAGTAACATTAGATTCGAAAAGGTTACAAATTATTCGACATAATATTGATTTGGCATGATAATCAAAACGTACAACACTATCGGAAGTTTCTTAGCAGATAATCAGGCATTTCTTGAAAAAGAAGAAGCGGCTAACAACCTATTACTCGGCTTACCATTGGCCATGAAAGGTAAACCACTTAAAGCTCAAATGCCAATTATGCTTTCTGTCTTTAATGATAATGAAGTTGTCTTTTCATGCTTCCAAACACCACCACGACAAATGATCATTTATGCACAAACCGATGATTGTGGAGCAGAAATAGACTATTTGATAAAGTTTTTAATTGATCATAACTATGATATGCCAGGTGTGCTTGGTCGCAAGACCCTTGTCAATCAATTTGAATCGAGCTGGAGAAAAGCTACGGGGCATCAGTCAAAGGTGTTATTTGATCATTTGGTTTTTCAATTAGATGAGTTGAATGATATCCCAATCTCTGATGGCAGTATCCGATTGGCAACCATGGATGATTACGAACTGGTGGCTCGATGGGTAAAAGACTTTATTGAAGAGGCCACTCAAGATGACTCAGCATCATATAAAAAGGTGGCCAAAGACAAGATCGAAGGAAAAGCCATTTATCTTTGGGAAAATGAAGAAATAGTTTCAATGGCAGGAATTGACAGACCAACTACACATGGAATTACCGTAAACTATGTTTATACGCCACCAGAGTTCAGGGGAAAGGGTTATGCAAGTAGTGTGGTATATGAAATGTCAGCATTAATGCTCAGGCAATACGCATTTTGCGCTTTGTTTACGGATTTGGCCAATCCCACGTCAAACAAGATATACCAGGCGATTGGTTATCGGCCTATCAGAGCTTTTACCCAGTTGAGTATTTTTGAAGAAGCTTAAACCGAGGCTTTGTCTAGCCCTTCTTTATAGACCCGCAGGCATCTCTCCCGGGCGGCCTTGTGGTTAACGACGGGATCAGGATAATCAGAGCTACCATATTCTGGTACCCATTTTTTGATATACTGGAATTCCTTGTCGAATTTAGTTTGTTGACTATAAGGGTTGAATACCCTGAAATATGGCGCTGCATCAGTGCCGCAGCCTGCTGCCCATTGCCAACCGCCATTATTACTCGCGAGATCAAAGTCCAACAGCTTTTTGGCAAAATAAGCTTCTCCCCATCGCCAGTCAATCAACAAATGTTTGGTCAGAAAACTGGCAACGATCATTCTCACGCGATTGTGCATATAGCCTGTAGTATTGAGTTCTCTCATGCCAGCATCAACAATCGGGAAGCCAGTTTTTCCAGCGCACCAGGCCTCAAACTCTTTTTCGTTATTGCGCCATTCGATCAACTCATACTTTTTCCTGAATGGATTGCCAACCACATGCGGGAACCAGGAAAGGATCATGGCATAAAAGTCCCGCCAGATCAATTCATTGAGATAAGTGTCACTTAAGCCAATAGCGTTTCGTGCTTTTTCCCGGATGCTTATTGTACCAAACCGAAAATGGATGCCCAACTTTGAAGTTCCATTTATTGCAGGGAAATTCCTGGTTTGTCCGTAGTTTTTGATGAGGCCTCTTTTGACTAGCGAGGGCGGGAAGTCAATTCCAGATTTTTCAAAACCAATATCAAACAAACTAGGCATGCTAACTGGACCCACAGTAAGAAAATTGTCAATGTGGTCTTCAGAAGGAAAAGCTTGTAAATATTTTGATTTAGCCAGGTCTGGCATTTGATTTTCCGGTACACCGGACATCAGCTTATTTTTCCATTTCCTGGAGTAAGGGGTAAAAACGGTATAAGGCTCGCCATTATCTTTGACAACTTCCGCCTTTTCAAAAAGGACATGATCCTTGAATGTATAAAATGAGATATTTCTATGGCTCAGCAGTTCGCGGATTGCAGAATCACGCTGAATAGCGTAAGGTTCGAAATCATGATTGGTATAAACCGCTTTTATGTTCAGGTCATCCACAAGTCTTGCCCAAACTTCTTCAGGATCGCCGTAGGTGACTAACAGGCCTTTATTTAAAGCGATGATCTGTTCATTAATTTGCTTGAGCGCATGATGGATAAATTCTACTCGGGCATCGTTTTTTTCCTCTAGATCAGAAAGAATATTGCTGTCAAAGATAAATAAAGGTAAGATCGGCAACTTATTGCATAATGCATGATAAAGCCCTGCATTATCAAACAGACGTAAATCCCTTCTAAACCAGAAAATTGCAATTTCCTGCTCACTGATGTTTTCCTTTATTTCTTGTGGTATAATTATTGCCAAGGCCTTAATTTTGCATGCAATTAAAAAAATCAAATAATGCTAATGAAACTAAGAATTTTACTTTTTGTTTTCGGAGAAAAATGAATCTTCTTCAATAGCAGTATAATCAATGAATATGAAAAGCATAAAATTTATCATTTTAAGCCTATTTTTGCTTATTAGCGTAGACGGGTTCTCCAAAAAAATTCCGGGTCAAATCTTATATTCATCAGATACCATTAACGTTATTTTTCAACTACCTACCAATTTATTAACTAAAGAACCCTTCTACGAATCCTTTCAGAATAAGGTTACGTATTTTGACTCAAATGATAACAAACAGATTCTGTTACCTTCAGAAGCAAACGAAATCAGGTTTATATATGGACCTGACACTGTTCGAATGATCTCTGTTGATTATTCAAGAGAATTAGGGAATAGAAAGACATCTAGATCCAAAATATTTTTAAGGATTATTGTTGATGGGTCAACCAGGATATTCATTTTATACGGCAATAGTAATCATGAGTTTCATGACCCGGATCGGTATGTGCTTATCAAAAAGAATTTAAAAACCTTACTTGTGAAAAGTGTTGGATTTCGAAGAAGCATGGTTGAGTTTTTTGATGATTGCCTAAGTTTAATTGGGAAAATAAAAGGAAAAGAATATAAACATATGTCCTTGTTTACGATTGTTGAATTCTATAACACATCATGCCATTAATGTGTCTAGTTTTCACCAAAACAAAAAAGACCCAATACCTGAAAGCATTGGGTCTTTCTTTTATCCTGGTAAATCTTTAAAATCCAGACTAATCCTGGTATTACTTGAGTGTAAATGCTATACGGGCAAATAGATATCTTCCACCAAAGCTGAATTGTGGGGATCTACGTGAATAGATAAATCTTCCACTAGACTGGAAAGACATATCAGCTTCATCAGGGTAAATATCGAGTAGATTGTTAGCACCAATCGTAATCCGCAGATTCTCGAGGAAAGTAGCACCAACACTAAGGTCAGTTATTACCTTGCCGGCATATGCACAATCAATTCCTGTAGGATCATTAATCCCATCGCAATCATTTGAAGCTTCAGTTGTAGGGCCGAAATATGTATTGCGGAGGTAGATTGTAACAGGTTTGATATTCAAAGTATTGTTTAAAGTAAACTTAATTCTAGGTACAGCCTCTTCAAGATAGATGCGGCTTGTGCCATCGAAGTAAGTGTCTACTAAACCAGCAGCTTCAAGAACTGGAGATGCATTGATATCACCGACCCGCATTGTTTCAGAAAAAGTAGCAGCAAACTCGTTACTCAGGGATGTGCTTTCTCCAAATAGCATTTTATGCGAGATAACAAGATCAATTCCTTTTGACTGGGTGTCAATCGCATTTGCAAAAAAGGCTGCTCTTGTAGCCTGTGCCTGGTTGAAAATACTAATTAACTCAGGATTGGTACCAGGGGCGAACTGGCCTGTAAGAACGATACGATCATCAATATTGACGAGGTATCCATCCAAGGTGATACGGAGTCCTTTGTCTGGAACTTTAATTGTGAGCCCGAGGCTAAAACTCTGAGATGTTTCTTCTTTCAGCTGTGGGATACCCAGAAGAGATGCTGCTCTTGAGTTATTACTAAATACACCAACTTCTTGTGCAGTGGTAACATTGTTCTCTGTAACAAAAATGGTTGAAGTTCTACTGAAGTGAATCTGGTGTAAAGAAGGTGCACGGAATCCAGTACTATGTGCCGCTCTTGCTGTGATATTAGGTGTGATCTTATATCTGGTCGCAATTTTGTAATTGAAAGTTGATCCAAAATCAGAGTAATTCTCATAGCGGATAGCTGTTCCAATGAGAAATTCTTCCGAAATATCAAATTCAACATCACCATATCCTCCAACTGAAGAACGTCTTGCATCAGTGTCATTGGACGGCAGGAAGCCTGCAAAACACTGTGAACCTGATGGTCTGTTACGGCCAAAGAAATCCGTTACCAGAATGTCGCTGGAGGTAATGCTATTAACTAGATTTAGATTAACATCGTAATTACCGTAAGAAAACTCGGAACCAGGAAGAACCTTGAAGTTCTCGTAGCGGTACTCTGCACCGAAAGCAACGTTGATACCTTTTATAGCGCCAAGGTCATCGAAATATTTGCTCATATCGGCATTACCAGTACTCTGAGTAAAACTATGACCACCCGCATCGAAGGTCAAAGGTGAAGCATTTTGCATAGTTGCATTATGCGTTTCGGTCATATTGAATTTAAATTTATTGGAACCAATAACATTACTCAGGTCAATGTTCCATCCTTTGACTTCTCCTCTAACACCCATAGTCGCAGACTGGTCGGTGATATTGGAATTGATCTTAGGTACAAATCCATTGATATAAGCTGGTGTATAAGTTCTATTCTGATGTGGCAGCCTGTAGAAACAGCCTGACAAACCATCACGATAGCTCATGCCCCCAAAGCTGTAAAACTCCATGTTGTCGCTCATTGGAATAACCATGTTAGCAAAAAACTTACCACCTCTGACCTGTGACTGTCCGACTCTCATGTTGTAGTCGCTACGGGTCTGACCACGAGCAGCCAATTCAGCATCAGTGGCGTCAAAGTTTAGCAAGTCCTGGAGTTGATCCATAGTTGATGCTGCCAGGATTTCATCACGTAGGGTTTGGTCGAAGTGACTAACTTGCTGAGCATAATCCTGAACATCTGACATAGTGAGTGCACTGAGGTCAGCTCCATCCTGGGCTGCGACCCATTCAACAGCATTATAGCCATTGAAAATCTGAGCACTGAAAGATTGCATCCTGTTTGTCCAGCCACGGAAGTTGAAAGCACCAGTCATATTAACGAAACCGCCATTGTTGCCTAAAGGAATACCGTAGTTGGCTGAAATCTCGTAGGTCTCACCATCAATATCTTTTTGTGGACTGGCGTTCTTGGTAAAATGTGCTCCGGTTGAAATATTAAAGTCAAGCTGGTTGACCGTATTTTTCAAACGCAGGTTAATGACCCCAGCAATCGCATCTGAACCATACTGTGCAGCTGCACCATCCCTCAGTACCTCAATGTTGCCGAGTGCTGCAGAAGGGATAGCGTTAAGATCAGTACCGACATTACCACGACCGAAAGTACCATTTACGTTTACGAGTGAACTGGTATGACGACGCTTACCGTTAACAAGTACCAATACCTGGTCAGGACCAAGGCCGCGAAGTGAGGCAGGGTCGATATGATCAGTACCATCGGAAATGGTCTGTGTGTTTGATGAAAATGAAGGCGCTGCATAGTGCAGGATAGAGTTGATACTGGACTGTGGCGCTGCTTCTGTTAGCCTGTCAACGTCAATGACATCAATAGGGACAGGTGCATCAGTGTTAGTCCTGTTGGCTGCTCTTGTACCAATAACAACGATTTCGTCGACGAGGACACCTTCCACCATAGTGATGTTAAGTTCCACATCAGCTCCTGCTCTCACAGTAACGTTAGCGTCCTGATCGGAATAACCGATATACGAGAACCTGAGAATGTAATTACCAGCATCAAGGGAAAGTGAAAAATTCCCTTCAAGATCAGTTGTAGTACCACCACCGGTTTCCGTAATCAGGATGTTAACCCCGATTAAACCTGAGCCAGTCTCGTCGGTTACCTTCCCTGAAATTTTGCCCGCATCTGATTGAGCATAGGTGAAGGCAGCCAGAGCCATAAAGAGGAGTGGCAGCATGAACAATTTAAAAAAGTCAATCATTCTTCTCATAATATTTTGGATTTTGATTAATGATCTTGGTGTAAGGTTCAGGATGCCTGTTGAACGTGGCATTCGGAACGGGCAGAGAGTTGCCACAAGGGGAGAGGGTTGTCATAGTTCTTTGGGGTTAATGATAAAAAGCAATTAATTTGGAATTCTTCTGATTAAGAATTAGCTCAGAATGTTCTTTTTATACATTGACTTAACGATAATAAGAAAAAAAAATGGAAAATCGAATTTTTGATCTTGAATCAAACAAGGAGGAGAAAGAAATTATCTCTAATTTCAACTTTTCAATTATGTCAGTAAATGGTTTTTAATTCGCTGCCTTTCCTGGTTTTCCTTCCAATAGTTTTCCTGCTTTATTGGTTTGTTGTAAATCGCAATTTCAGGGTGCAGAATGCTTTTCTGCTTGTTGCGAGTTATGTTTTTTATGGATGGTGGGATTGGTGGTTTTTATCGCTCATCATCGCAAGTTCTGCTACAGATTTTTTTACCGGTATTCGCATTGGTGGAGCAACTAATGAGCGAGAAAAACGGCTGTGGCTGTTGATGAGCGTGGTGGTTAACCTGACTATTCTCGGCTTTTTCAAATATTTTAATTTTTTTGTTGAATCGTTCGTGGATCTCTTCCAACTTGCGGGTGTATCACTGGATGTTAGTACCCTGAGTATTATTCTTCCTGTGGGGATTAGTTTTTACACCTTTCAATCGCTTAGTTACACCATTGATATTTATAGGGGAAAGTTAGAACCGACTCGCGATCCAATTACGTTTTTCTCGTTTGTGGCATTTTTCCCACAACTTGTTGCTGGCCCTATTGAACGTGCGACCAATTTGATTCCCCAATTTTCCAGGGAACGTAATTTTGACTATGAACAGGCAGTTTCTGGCTGCCGACTTATTCTATGGGGATTATTCAAGAAAATTGTAATTGCCGATGGATTGGCCCATACCGTTGACCTCATTTATGCCAATCCTTATGACCATTCGGGGTTAACTATTTTATTTGCTACGATCTGTTTTACATTTCAGATTTATGCCGACTTCTCAGGTTATTCAGACATAGCAATAGGTGTAGCCAGATTATTTGGATTTGACCTTATGACAAATTTCAGAACACCGCTTTTTTCCAAAACCTTCCAGGAACTTTGGCGGAGATGGCATATTTCATTATCTACCTGGTTTAGAGATTATTTCTATTTCTCATTAGGTGGCAACAAAGTGTCAACACCTCGATGGCTCCTGAATATGTTTCTTACCTTTTTAGTTTCAGGGCTATGGCATGGCGCGTCTATTAATTTTTTGATTTGGGGTGGTTTGTTAGGATTCATCTTTGCGCTTGAAGCCCTTATTCTTAAATACAAGGTCCTTAACTTTAGTTTGCCAACAATAATACAAATGTGGTATCCATTCCTGGTTTTTACGATTGCTTTTATCTTTTTCAGAGCCCAGACAATGCCAGAAGCATTTTATATGTTTAATGCGGTGTTTGATCCATCAGAGTATGCGATAACAGGGATGTCCCTGCCATCACTCTTTAAATCCCATGCCATTATGTGGCAATTTTCAGCTTCTTTTATTTTGTTTATGCTTATTGAAATTTTAATCGGAAAGAAGGATTTTGATTTATTGATACAACAGTCAAGAAGACCATTGAGATGGGGGACTTATTATTTTTTAGCCATTTGGATAATCTTATTTGGCAACTTTGATATTGAACCTACTTTTGTTTACTTCCAATTTTAATTTGTGTTTGATTGAAACGGTTTTTAAGAAATAGCATTTTGTTTTTCCTTCCTTTTTTGGTTGGAATAATCATGCTATTCGTTCTTCCTCTGGACCGCCAGTTTGCCTATCATTTTTTGGAAAATGATTGTTATGGTCATGCTTCATGGATCCATGATCGTATTCATTTAAATGAAAATGAAATAGATATTGCGTTTTTGGGCACATCTGCTACCATCCAGGCCATTTATGAGGAGGCAATAGAAAACGTGCTGGATTCCACCTATGGACAAACTCCTCGATTGGCAAATCTGGGCTACTGTCGACCGGGTCGCAACTTGCATTATATCTTGCTAGAAGAGCTCCTATCAGAAAAAAAGGTCAATACGATCATCCTTGAAGTCAGGGAAAAAGAAGACAGGTATAGTCATCCTGTTTTCCCCAATCTGGCCAAAAGAGAAGATGTCCTGAAGCCAGTGTGGATGTTTAACAGAGATATTGCCAGTGATTGGGTTAATGCATTATTGACGCGTTACGCATATCGAAAACAAAAGTTTTTACACAATTTGTCTTTGGAGTATCCAGTTGATACTCTGCTTTTTGGCTACGGGGCAGGAACGAGGATCGCTCCTGAAAAAGAATTACAGGAAATGCTGGAAAAAAGGAGAGAACCAAAGGCAGAGTTAAGTCAATGGCAAAAAGACTTTTACGCAAAATACCCTAAGGCTTATATTGAAAAAATTGCGGACCTCTGTGAGGAAAACGAAGTTAAACTGGTTTTTCTATTCCTTCATTTTTATGGGGTTCAAGCTGAGGAACCAACTGAACTCGACTATTACAATGGTTTAGGAGAGATTTGGTTGCCCCCAAAAGCAATTTTTGAGAAACCCTCAAACTGGATGGATCCGGATCACCTCAATATTAACGGGGCAAACGAGTTGGCCCCATGGCTTGCCAGTAAAATTGCATCGATGCAAGGGGAATAACTTATGCTTTGCTCTTATTCAACAAACTTTTCCGGCCATACTTCGAGCAAATTGGACATGCATGCATATTATGGCCTCTTGCGGGACAATATTCCCTGCCAAAAAAGATGATCTGAAGATGGAGTTTATTCCATATCTCTTCCGGGAATAATCGTTTAAGGTCTTTTTCTGTCTTTTCAACATTCTTACCAGTAGACAATCCCCATCGAAAGGCCAACCTATGGATATGGGTATCGACCGGAAAAGCAGGGTGTCCGAAAGCTTGCGACATTACAACAGAAGCTGTTTTGTGACCAACACCTGGCAATGCTTCAAGGTCTTCAAATGACTCAGGTACCTTTCCATCATGTTTTTCAAGGATGATCTTTGACAATTCTGAAATCGCTTTTGACTTTCGAGGAGACAGACCACAAGGCCTTATGATCTCTCTGATTTTGTCAACAGGCATCTCTGCCATATCAACTGGATTGTCGGCCTCGGCAAACAGGAGAGGGGTGATCTTATTGACCCTAGCATCTGTGCATTGTGCAGAAAGTAAAACTGCAATTAAAAGGGTGTAAGGGTCTGAATGCGTGAGAGGTATGGGGGTTTCGGGGTATAGCTCTTCGAGCATTCTGGCGATGTCGGCAGCTTTCTCCTTTTTCGTCATTTCTTTTCAGGTATCTTAATGGTCAATGATCTACGAAGTAGTCTACTTCATGGGCTTCATCTAATTCTGGAATCTCTAATTTGTTGATAAATCTCTCAAGCACTTTTGGAGGAACGGGATGCTCTCTGTTTCTGTTGCGGTCCAGTAAAACCGGATAGGGGGCTTCGAGATAAACTATCCGGACCCAAGCTTTATAGGTCGTAAACAGATCAACAAGCCCCTGGCGCAATTGTTTCGTAAGGTTCGTAGCGTTCCAGATAAAATCCTGCTTAGCTCTCAGGTATTGCCGGGCTTCTTCTTTTGCAGTCTGGATGACCAACCCCTGATTATCTTTTGGTGCAATCTTCAGTTTCCGCCTTATGTTATCAAGAGAGACAACGGGAAGTCCATTGCCCAATTCTTTTATCCAGGTATCTTTTCCTGCCCCAGGGAGGCCACACAACATGGTAACATTGCAGACGGTATCGTCGAAGGGCCTGTAAAACAGGTTGCTATCCGGCTTTTGGAAGAAAGTGAAGCGGGTAAGTGGATTCTCAAACTGGTAGTTTTCCCCATAGACCTTAAACTCTTTGGCGAATTCGGCATAATAGTCCAGCCGATCCAGTAATTTTTTCTGGTCTGCACAAATGCGGCCCAATACATCGGCTTTTGCCAAAATTTCCAGCCAATCCATCCTGGTATGGCAAGCTGCTCTCAACACGTTTTTCTCAGGGAAAGGATTGTCCCATGACCACAATGGCAGACCATGCCACTTTACAAGCTTAACGATTTGTTCTCTACAGGAATAAGGGACCTTGCCTATGGATTCTCTATACATAAAGGCTCTGGCCTTTCGAGCGCCAACTCTTGCATGTCCGGGGCAAATGATTTTCCCGCCTTCTTCCCTAGTGGTTTCAGGTTTGGCCATATCGTGCATCAACGCCGATAGAAACAGAATGGAACGTGCCGTATCATGCAGACGTTTCCGGTCAAGGATTTTTAGAATTTCATCTACCACCATTTTTGTGTGGATCAGAACGTTGCCTTCTTCATGAAATATTGGTGATTGAGGGGTCGCCTCCATATCATCAAACCACGGCATGACTGCGTAAAGGGCATCCCAGTCAGTTTCTACACCTTGCTTCGGACAAAGTGTAAAATGCCATTTTTCTATAGCGTATGGGTATGATAACTGGTCCTCCATTTTCAAATTGTAAATAAATCAACCTCTTCCTTTAGACCGTTAGGTATAATTGGCCTGTCTAACCAATGGCTCTGCGAATTTAGGACGGTCGTCAAAAAATCACCTCTGACATATTTATACCTTTCAACAACTTCTACCTGCTGTTCTACCTTGATGTAGAGTCCTTCCATTAAAATGGAATTATCCGTTTCAAATATTATCTTATCAGCGTTCAGATTTTGCTTTTCAGCTTTCTCCCGCAATATAGCCAAATGGTTTTGATCGATATAGTTTGAAGGACCCACAAGTGCTTTCATCTCCTCGATGCTTTCCAATTGACCCTCGAATAAAACAGGGACAGATTGAATAATAGATAATGGTTCCAATAGAGCTTTCCGTGCCTTTGTACTCAGGAATAACTCGGTCACCTTGTCATAAATATCAAATTCCATAAAGTAATGGGGAAGGTGGGTGTAGAAAATAGTATGCTTGGCATACAACCACTCTCCAAACATGATATACCGATTGGATAAAACCTCGTGAAGAGCTGAGAAATGTGTATTACCCCAGGTTTTGAAAAGTGCGAAATGGCGTTCTCGGGGTCCGCCAGTCAGGAAATGTCCCCGGCTTTGCAGTCTCAATTCTCCATGATCATTAAAACTAACTGCGGAATTCGAGCCGTCCAGTTTTTCTTCAATGACGAGGTATTTATTAGTTAAATGGGAGAAAGGCACACAATTGAGATCCTCATCGCCCGGCTGTTCTTTTGACCCTTCAATATGGTGGGTTCTCGGATATTTTAAAATTTGTTGCATGGAGCTTCTAGCGCAAATTAACAACTACGATCAGATGGTTTAACACGTAATCGAACTTGATCTTTGGGTAACCCAAATCGTTAAGGGTATTTGTAAACCACCCTTGATCCAACACACTGAGATGTTCAGGATTGTCATCCTCTTTGGAAGGAACAGTAATGATCGCAAATTGGTTCGCCACTCGACAAACCTCAACAACAGCCTTTCGATGGTCAGGAATATGTTCTATGACTTCAAGAGCAGTGACTACATCAAATTGGTCATTTTCAAAAGCCAGGTCAGTTACTGACATGAGATGTGCGGAAATCCGATTGATACCCCCGTCTTTCACAGCTGTCAGGTCGTCTACCCGGTAATCAAGCATATCAATACAAGTGACAGGCGTATACTTGTTGCGATCAAGGAAGGGCCAAAGAAAAACACCCCGACCAGTGCCAATATCCAACAAATTGGAAGGCTGTAAACCAGTGAGAATCCCAATCACCTTGTTGACCCTCGGGAGTTCCATAGTGCGTTTAAACTTATGCATTTTCAAACCTTGTTCACGACCAAAAATGAAAATGGTTTCTAGTTGTTCGAAGCTCAACTGGTCAAGTGGAATGTCTCCAAATGGTACCGTTGCCGGAAATTTTCCGCGAACGAAAGCAGATGCAGAATCTAAATAATAGCGTTGCAGCAAATCAAGGTCAGGCATGATTTGAATAATTATTACCAGTCGTGATACAGGTTATTTTGCCCCACCGCCCTGGGCGCGTTTTTGGAAGCCAATGGCTTTCCTTGTAAAGATGGTATCCGCGTCTTTGTCCAGTTTGAAAGATTTCACATCATCGTAGGTCAGAGTACGAATCATGGTCTTTGTACGCTGTTTTTTAGACAGAGAAGACAATCTCAGGCTCTGGTTCTTAACAGCTTCAGTAATAATGTGCCGGACTGAACGGGCATTACCAAAATACTTGTCGCGGTATTGGTACTGGAATGCAAGATATTTTTGTAGATGTTCTTTGGCTTCGTCCGAAGCTTCGAGTTCTTCTTCATCAAGCATGAGCATGGCTATTTCAAATAGCTCTTCGGCAGAGTAATCCTCAAATTTCAGGAGCTTGTCGAATCTTGACCGGAGACCAGGATTGGTTTTTAGGAAACCATCCATATTTTCCGGGTAACCGGCTACAAATACGAAAAATTCTCCTCTGCTATCCTCCATCCGTTTGATTAAGGTCTGGATGGCTTCATTGCCGTAGTCACCAGTAGGTCCGGTGCTTTGGGAAAGCGCATATGCCTCATCGATAAACAAGACCCCACCCATGGCTTCTTCTATTTTTTCTGCGGTTTTCATAGCAGTTTGGCCAATATAACCAGCTACCAATCCTTGTCGGTCAGTTTCAACCATATGTCCTCTTTCAAGAACACCAAGCGCTTTGTAAATTTTGGTGAGAATACGTGCAACTGTTGTTTTCCCGGTTCCAGGATTGCCAATAAATACCGTGTGAAGGAAGAATTTGTTTAATACATTACGCCCGGTCTCCCGATAAAAGCGGACGAGTTGGACCAATTCTTCAATCTGGCCCTTGATATTTTCCATTCCAATGAGATGATTAAGCTCTTCCATTGCCTGTTCGAGCAGTCTTTCGTCAACTGGAATTTTGGGTAAGCGCCTTTTCGGCTGGATTTCTATATTCTCGACATCCACCATTTCAATGATCGATAATTCATCTTCCGAAAGGTCCCTTGGGTTTTCGCCTTTCATCACACGCAGACCAAGGTGAACTTTCGCCTGTTCGATAATATCATTGACAAAACGAGCATTGCCGAAGGTTCGGTCACGATTGCGGTAGGCTTCTGTAATCAGCTCATCGATTTTTTTCTTGGCAGTTTTTGCCAGCGTTACATTTTTTGCTACTGCTGAGAATGTTGCAATCTGGGATAATTCCTGTGGCAGATAATCGCTAAACTCAAAATAGATCTTGAATCTTGATTTCAGGCCTGGATTCGAGTCAAGAAAATGTTGCATTTCTTTTGGATAACCAGCTACGATCACGGCCATGTCGCCTGCGCCATCAGACATTTCCTTAACTAATATTTCAATGACCTCACGACCAAAGTCTTTACTATCGTCATTGGTACGTGCCAGGGAGTATGCTTCATCAATAAACAGTACTCCACCACGGGCTTTATCTATCGCTTCTTTTACTTTTGGGGCTGTTTGACCGATATACTCACCAATGAGGTCGACCCGATCAACTTCGTGAACATGTCCTTTTGAGAGCAAGCCCATTTTCTTGTAAAGTTTGCCCATCATCTTGGCAACAGTGGTTTTTCCGGTGCCAGGGTTGCCAATAAATACTGAATGGATGTTGACTTCTTCCGTTTCTTCAAAGCCTTTTTCCTGTCTTAATTGGAGAAACTGGATATACTGGGCGTGGTCTCTCACCTGTTGTTTGATATCAGATAATCCGATCAGATTGTCGAGATGAACCATTACATCTTCGAAGCTTTCATCGCCTTCGTATTCGGTAGCCATGGTTACCGGCGTCAATTTGTCGGGGAGTAAAACCCCTGCAAGACCTTCTTCAAAGTCTTCCTGGACTTCAAATGGCACTGAAGCAATCAGTCGATCAATGAAAATGATGTCTACAGTATATTTGTCATGTCGCCACGACCCTTTTACATTTGAGCCCCAGCCTGCAGTAATGGAAATTAACGCATCATCCTTATCGACACGTTGGAGGCGGGTGACCATCCCTTTCAGTTCTTTGGCATTATTGTGAAATTTGACGAAAAGTTCACATTGCCAACTTTTGCCGAAGTTGATATTTTCCAGCAGAATTTCAGTATAAATATATCGGGTTTCAGAACCACTGAATTTCCTGTAATAAACACGCTCAGGTTCTGGAACATCATCATAGGGCCCTTCGTATAGTTTGATAGACTTTAGTTTGACGAAGGCATTTTCTTCATTTTCAAGATTTTTACCCGCGTCTTCAACATAGAAGTATTTGGTGCCTACCTTTTCACCTTCAATCCAGGCTTCCCAATAAAAGGTGCCTTTTTTCCAGAATGCGCCATGCTTTTTATTGCCCCAGCCTTCACGGATATAAATGATGTTGTCGTATTTACTGACTTTGCGTTTGAAGGGCAGGCTACATATTTCTTTTTGGCCTTTCCTTGTGGAAAAACATTTTAATTCGACATCGACTTCCCAATCGGTGCGGTCAAACATTTTATTATAAAATGATAACTCAGCATAGATATAGGTACAGTCGTGCCTGTCGAATACCTGGCGATACTTTTTCTTATTATCTGTCAGCCATTCGGTGGACGAATAGACCTTGAGGTCTCTGAACTTGAAATTTTCCGTTTTGTTATTCACTACGTCTTGATTCTACCAGCTCTACATATTAAACAATCTCAAAGGGCGGACCATTTTTGAACTAGTCTGTAATTTACATTTTTTTTGGAAACAATGTAAATTCCAATAAGTCATAAAACTTTGTAATTTCACCTGCCTTTTTCATCATGAGTTATATAACAATAAATTTTCCGGTTTTGGTCCAGCAAGTTGAAGCGGATGGCAAGCCTGCCTACAGTCTCAGGCCGTTGTTTCAAAGCTATCCGAGTACCCGTCACAGACGTTTTGAACGGGCTTTAAACCAATTGCAGAAGGAAATAAGGCGCTACTTCAAAGGCTTTACAGTCGACCGCGACAATATCGATGAACTGTTGTGGTTTATGTTTAATCCGCGGATCAAGTTCAACACATTTACCATGTCTTTTGTTGCGGGAAAGAACTATGTGAGTGGCCAGTTCACGGTAGTTTATTTTGTCCTCAAGGATAAATGCTTTGTTTTTCTCCCGGCCTTTGATAATCATTTCTTTATTGCAACACCAGACAAAAAAGGCAAATACGCTATCCGGAAAGAAGCTGAAACGGTCATTCAGGCGATTCTCCGAAAGGAAAAGAAAGAATACGGGGAGAAGGTGGATATCCATGAAAAAATGGCTACCAAGGGAGAGTTTGTTACCAACTTAAAATTTTCCCTGAAGATTAATCATGCCAAGTTCCCATTCGAGTCCAGTGCACTTGATAGCTTTTTCGCAAGTCTTAGTGGTAACTTTGCCTTTGACGGATCAGTCGAAATCGAAAAGGTCGGCTATAATCTCAATGACCTTTATCCTTCCGAATTAGGCAGGGCCTATTATCGGGAAGAACTTGTCGAACGCGTTTCAAGTATCATTTACCAGGCTGAAAATACCCCTGTCATTATTGTCGGTCCGGAAGGGGTCGGCAAAAGAAGTATCATGCAGGAGGCCGTTTTCCGTTACCGGGAAAGAAATAGCGACACCAAGTACAAGAATCTCGAGAAAGTCTGGTTAATTGATCCAACAAGGGTTATTGCGGGGATGAGTATTGTGGGTATGTGGCAAAAACGCTTTGAGGCTATCCTTAAACATGTGCGCGAAAGGCGCAAGGGAGCAGACGGAAAAACCGATAAGATCATTATCGATAATGTGGTAGCCATGTTGCGTATTGGTAAGTCCGCTCAAAACGATATGACTCTGAGCGATGTACTTAAACCATACCTCGAAAAACGACAGATCCAGGTAGTCTTGATTGCGACTCCGCAAGAGTGGAAGATCCTCCAGGAAAAGGACAGGCGGTTCTCCGATCTCTTCCAGGTGATTCGCGTTGAAGAGCCCGACGTCAAGACAGCAGTTCAAATGGTGGTTGAGCAGCGGAAACTCCTGGAGCTTGAGCACGACTGCCAGATTTCTACAATGGGTATCGTTCAGTTATTCAATATCCACCGCAATTATCTCAAGAGAAGTGCATTGCCAGGGTCCGTTATGAAAATATTGCGTCAATTAGCGGTAAAGTACAAGGGCGAGTTAGTCGATGCCTATCAGGTCAAAGCTGAATTTGAAGACTTCAGTGGACTCAACAAGGAAATCTTCGATGAGACCTATAAGTTCGAAAAGGACGAGGTCAGGCAAAGGATATCGAAAAAGCTGATAGGTCAGCCCCAGGCTGTTGGCTGTTTGGCAGATACTATCCATTTAATCAAGTCAAAACTGAATGATCCGGAAAAACCATTGGGGTCATTTTTGTTTATTGGGCCTACAGGCGTAGGAAAAACCCAGGCTGCCAAGGTATTATGCAACTATCTAATGGGCGATGAAGATCATCTGTTACGGTTTGACATGAACGAATACATCGATGAGTATTCCATCCAAAGACTCATCGGTGATTATTATAATCCGGAAGGTCAGTTAACTGGTCGGGTTCGATACCAGCCATTTGGTATTATTCTTTTTGATGAGATTGAAAAGGCACATCCCAAAGTGCATGATTTGTTATTGCAAGTACTCGATGATGGCCGCTTGACTGATAGTCTTGGCAGAACCGTCGACTTTTCAAACACAACAATAATCATGACCTCTAATGTTGGAGCTCGTGATGCTTCTATGCGATTAGGCTTTCGCCAGAATGCGGAGGATGAAGGTGCGATATATCGCAAGGCAGTTGAAAAACGATTCCGACCTGAATTTGTCAACCGCATCGACAGGATTGTAATTTTCAATCCACTCGGTTTTGAACATATCCTGAATATCGCCAAACTCCAGATTAACGAACTGCTTAGTCGTGATGGTTTTGTAAGGCGAACTACCATTTTAAATATTTCTGACGATGCGCTTGAATGGGTCGCCAAAAGAGGGTTTGATGCCAAAATGGGTGGCCGGGCGCTGAAAAGACAGATTGAGCGTGACCTGACCAGTTTGTCAGCTGATCAGTTGATCAAAACCTTTAGCGATCGACCGATCATTTTTGATATTACTTTAAAAGATGACCAACTTCATCCAGCTATTACGCCGCTTGATTTTGTCCAGTCCCTGGGATTGGATTGGATACCAACCATTCCCAATGAAAAGAGCGGTCGCAAGTTTTATAGCAGAATGTTAAGGGAGGTTGAATCTTTGGAACGAAAAATTTCCGGTAAAGGAAACGATCTGTCAACATCAAGTGAAATGGTAATTAAAACTGATGAGTCCGGTAATTTGGATTGGCAGTACTTCTGGTTTAAAGATCAATTATCAGAGTTCAAAGAAAATATCAGGAGAAAGATTCTTGGTTTTGGTCATCAGGTTTTAGAGGAGGCTCCTGTGATTGCTTTACGATTGAAGCGCGCAAAAACTTCCAGTACGATTCAAAAGAATCTGAGTAGCGGGTCAAAGCTTGATAGGCATATCATCAAAGACAAACTATTTCAGCAGGAAGGTCTTGAAGAGATCAGGGATATGTACCGATATGGGCAGGCCCAGTTTGATAAAATGCAGAGTCAATATCTGTCAGATATTCTCGATTTTAACTTCCTCAATCTTTTTTCAAGGGGTTTTCTTGAGCAAAAATCACAAAAGATCGAAATCCACTTTGAGTCTTGCATCACAAATTTAGGTGATAAGCAGATCAAATTCCTAATGGACCTTTATGCATCCATCTTATCGGATATTGAAATTCAGCATTCCAGGCATAATGGCTTAAAAATGATTAGTGGGGAAGGGCATTCCTTGTTTGATTTCCTAAGTGGAGAAGGGGGGATACATCTTTTCCATTTACCTCACCAAAATCCACTACCGATCAAGGTCAGGATTGTTGAAGTTGGCAAAGAAGATGAAGTCGAAGATTTGTTGAAAGTGATAAGAGTCTATGATGGCGACACCACATTGACCGATATCAGAACCGGCTTTACGAATGCTGCGAATATTACCACTAATGAGTTCAAACTGTTAATTTTTGGAGGCCTGAAAGCTGTCCAACCAGGCTTATTGGTCAGTCATTAAAGCTTAACGGATGATGGTTACGTCACCCGCCTCAGCAAACACCAGGGTCTCACCCCTGAGGTTATAGGAATAATTGAGCATCCAGACGTAAACGCCGATCTGCATTTTTCTTCCCCGGAAGTATCCATCCCATTTTGCATCAGGATCAGTTGACGCAAAGAGCAATTCTCCCCAACGATCAAAAACTTTTAGTTCGTACGTTAAAAAATCACACTGGAAAGCGTCAGGAAAAAAGGTGTCATTAATCCCGTCAAAATTTGGCGTAAAGGCATTCGGTACCGCCACAAAACAGGGCACACAGCTGAAAAAATCGAGTGTGAATTCGTCACTCTCAGAACCACACTCATTCGAGACGGTCAATGTATAGGTGCCGGGTGTGTTAGCAATAAAGAAAGGCGCAGTACTGCCGTCTTGCCATTCGTAATCCAGATCACCATCTGGCCCCATTAACAAAATGGATTCGGTGTTACAGATCGTCGTGTCATTGGGAAGAGAAAATGGATCAGGACTTGGAATAACTCCAACCGTAATTTCGTCTGATTCGCTTCCACAAACATTAGTGACGGTCACAGCATAAGTGCCAGATTCCGTGACTGAAAAAGTGGATTCAGTCGAACCGTCTTGCCATTCATAAGCTACATTTGGTTGTGTAGCATCTAATATGAAAGCTTTCCCTTCGCAAAAACTTTGATCTTCTCCCAAATCAAATGGTAACGGATTGTTAACCATAATAATGGAAGTTTCGCCTGAACTAAGTCCTATACATTCGCTATCCTCAATTGAAACGAGGGAATATATGCCAGGAACATCAGTTGTGATAATGAATGGCGACGCGGATGTTGTGATTGCAGGTTGGACGACGCCATCAATAGCATATTCAAAAGTCCAATCAGGTGTACCTTCAAATTCAAAGACCAGATCGACAGGGACTGGACCATCGATACAAACTTGTCCACCTCCATCAATATTAACTGTGGCCGGGCAGCAACCAAAAGATCCTTCAATCGAATCGAAACAACCTGCAGGACCACTGACTTCGATCATAAAATCAGTATTACTGGGAATAAATTCTGAAGTGAACAGGTTACCTGAAAGTGTACCATTTATACCGGTTACTTGTAAATTTCCTGTATTACCACCGCTGATGGTGAATTGAATATTATAACTGCTATTCGTATCATCGCACTCAAAACTGACATTTTCAATGCTAATCTGGTCCAAAACTTCTACAGTCACGGAAGAAGGATCAGTACAGGTATTACCTAAGCCTGATGTTACGGTTAACGTGTACGTTGTGGTGACATCAGGAGTTGCCATCGGATTTGGACAATCTGTGCAGTCGAGTCCTGCCGCTGGAGACCATGAATAAGTTACACCAGGAGAAACGACCAGGTTGTCACAGCCTAACTGGACCGAGCCACCCGGACAGATACAGATATCATTGCCCGCACAGGCAAAGCTGATACTGGTCGGTACAAAAAGCGTATTAAGATATAGCCGCTGCGTCTGAACAATGGCCTGTAACTGGATGATCGGTGAAGGAAAGCAGCCTCCGATAAATCCAGATGTGAATTCATGTCCACCCAGGTAAAACATATTACCTCCTGCAACAGCACCATTTACATCTGCGGCAAGTCCTACGATTTTATTCTGCTGGTTGCGCACACCTTCATAGGTTGAAGGCTTGAAGGCACTACCCGGAGAAAGCGAAAAACTACTGATGGTCCCAAAGATATCTGAAGCGAGATTGCCTTCAAACTGCATAAACGCCATATCGTTGTTATCATAGGAATAACTAAGGTTTTCACATCCCATGAATTCAAAGTCGACACCAGTGGTGGTCATAAATAAACCAGGATCTTCGAAGGTATCGATAGCTGAACATTGAGCAATAAAGTTACCTCCTGAATTCAGGAAATCATTCAGACTGGGAATATAACTTGGGTTAAGAATATCTTCAAGATGCGGTTGCGAAATGGTGGTAAAGCAACTGAAATCCTGGAAAAACTCAGCGCTGCCAATTTCGGTGAACGGAATATCGGCCTGGTTCAGGATCAGGGTATGTGCTGAAGCAAATCCACCATCATTAAGAACGGCTATCCTTGGCGGAAAATTAAGGACATAACGCACATCCATATCCGTATCTTCCATTAATTCATACACGGCTACCTGGCGTCCAAACTGTTGGATGATTTGATTGACTTGCTGAAGGGTAGAGGTGCCTCCATTACAGGTTTCCGTTATCACGTTGTCAATATCAACAACAAAAGCACTTGAAAGGAACGTGTGAAACAAAGCTGATTGTGAAGTAGGAAATCGTCGCGCCGCCATGGCTGAAAAATCGACTTCATCTTTGTCTTTGCCTGCACGGATGACCCATTTTACGGGAATGCCATTATCCAATAACTGGTAAACCAGCCCATATGCTGCGAGGTTGAATCCTTCGAAAGTGAGCCCTGTTGAAATTTCAGATTGAACAACCGATTGTTTGGCCTGATCCATGGGGATGATATAAGAGCCGGTTGCAATGGTTTGTAGATTAGGCACAGCAGGGGGGAGATCCTGTGCATAGGTTTGCTGAAAAAAGCAGCAAAATACTATTAAGGTGATTAAAATGTGTTTCATGCCCCTGGTTTGAAGTTGATCTTCTTCAGTCCTTATAACTATTGCCTTACTTTAAAAGTTTAGGTTTACAATAGGATTATTAAGGACGTCTTAATTTAAGAACGGATTTACCGCATCTTTTGTATCAATTTCGTTCAGGAATTTTGAAATTTCAATTAAAATTTACAAGTCTTTGATATTCGTTTAACGAAAAAGGGTAAGCATGTCGTTCATCCGGTTCATGTCGCACTGACTTTACCAAGGCCCATTCTTCCCAGTTTATTTCCGGAAAAAAGGTGTCGCCTTCAAAATGATGGTGGACAATCGTTAGGTACATATAATTGGCCTTTGACAGGGTTTGCTCGAAGATTTTCCCGCCTCCAAGGATGAAATATTCTTCGTAACCTGAGAGCAGTTCCATAGCATCTTCAATATTATGAACTACCCTGACATTGTCTGGTACATTATCAATCGTCCTAGAAGTAATAACGACTTTGAGTTTCTCGCTACTGATCATGTCTTCTGATTCGTAACTCGTTCTACCCATCATGCAGGGCTTACCTGCTGTTATTTTATGAAAGTTTTCCCAGTCCAGGGGAAGTGTCCACACAAGTTTGTTATTGGCACCCAGAACGCGGTTTTCGCTCATAGCCGCCATTATCGATATTTTCTGTTTCAATTGAGTCGTTCTTTTAAAAATGCCAATGCCAGGTCGTTGGCCTGCTGTGTTGCTTCGCTATTAAAATTATCACCTGAAGGATTGGCAAAGGCATGACCGGCTTTGAAGCTATGAGACTCCAGGTTTTTGCCAGTTGCTGCCATCAGGTTCTTGAATTCCTGTTCCACTTTAGGGGTGATCCAACCATCTTCAGAGGCGAAAATGCCAAGGACATCTGCTTTGAGCGGGGCAATTTTCCTGGCATCCTTTTCAGGCATGCCGTAATATAATACACACCCTGCTCCCTTATCACCTGCCATAATGCTGGCCTGTAGAGACCATCCTCCTCCAAAACACCAGCCGATGGTACCAATATTGGCATCACTTCCAGTTTTGTCAATAGCACCCTGGATGATTTCAGCACACCGTTCTGGCTTTACACTCTGCATGAATTTTCCGGCTTCTTCTCGGTTTGCTGTAGATTTACCGTCATAGAGGTCCAGTGCCATCACATGTACAGTTTCACCTAAAGCCTTGAACAGGCGGTCACTCTCTTCCTTGATATTGTCGTTGAGTCCCCACCATTCATGAATAACAAACAGAAAATTATCAGATGGTCCGGCTGGAGAAATGGCATAGGCTGATGCTGACTCCCCGGCAGTCTCTATGGTCACTTTGCTCCCAATAAATTTGCTGTTATCAACTTCCTTGGGGGTATCATGAGCTTCTTTAAACTTTTCGTCATCTGCAAATTCAGCCATTTGGTCTTTGTCGTTGCCATCTGATTTCTGATTACATGAGACAAAAAATGAGGAAAGGCAAATTGCAAATAATAGGTACAGTGCATGTTTCATAACAATAAAGTTTGTGGGTTAAAATTCAGATTCAATTGTGATATTATTCCAAGTTGCAACTAACTTAAAATAATTTTCCCACAACCAATTATATTTGCCTTCAAAATCGGCATTTTATGAAAAGAGTTCAATTAACGGATACCATTTTGATGATCAGGCCAGCCAATTTCGGGTTTAACCCGGAGACCGCAGAAAGCAATGCATTCCAGAAATCTTCGATAGATAATAGTGAAGCTTCTGTTGAAGAACTTGCAAAAAGTGAATTTGATCTTTTTGTCAATAAACTAAGGGACAAAGGGGTAAATGTAATTGTTGTTGAAGACACTGCCGATCCTGTAAAGCCGGATGCTGTTTTCCCAAATAACTGGATCTCTTTTCACCAGGAAGGAACAGTAATTACATATCCAATGCTTGCTCCTACTAGGAGGAAAGAACGCCGACCTGAACTGATCGATGAATTGGCAGATGCCTTCAAAATAGAAAGCCGCTTGGACTTGAGTAGTTACGAAGATGAAGGCAAGATTTTGGAAGGAACTGGCAGTATGGTTTTCGACAGGGTGAATAAAGTAGTCTATGCTTGTCTGAGCGCACGAACCAGCAACGAACTCCTTGATATATATTGCGAATGGATGGATTATGAAAAAGTGGTATTCAGCGCCGTCGATGAGAAAGGAAAGGATATTTATCATACCAATGTGATGATGTCCATGGGAGAGGAGTTTGTGGTCATTTGCATGGATAGTATCAAGGATGAAATCGAGCACCATGCCGTACGCCAAAAATTTCGGGAAACCGGAAAAACTATTGTGGAAATCACCTATGAGCAGATGAACAAGTTTGCGGGCAATATGCTCCAGGTTACAACAAAATACGGTCACCCGTTATTGGTGATGTCTCAACAGGCTTATGACTCTCTTGATAACAAAGCGCTTAACCAATTGCTTGGTTTCACAGAGATATTGTCGAGCCCAATCGATACCATTGAAACCCTTGGCGGCGGCAGCGCACGTTGTATGATGGCCGAAGTATTCCTTTCCCGACTTTAAAAGCATTAACTTGTTATTCTGAGATAATCAATTTTTTCGTTCCGATTTGTCCATTGGCATCAATGCTTAGCAAATAAACACCTTGTTTGACATCCATCCCAAGTTGTAGTTGATCAATACCTGACGGGATATGCTGAGACTGGATTAATCGGCCTGTGACATCAGAAACCATAAGGACAGTATTTTCAGGGGTCCGCTCCCCGAAATTGATTTTAATATTACCAGAAGTCGGATTAGGAAAGATTGAGAAGTCGATAGTTTCTACAATATTTGATAAACTGGTTACCACTTCTGGTCGCCAGGGGTATTTAAACGCGCGATATGAATAACCAAACCCTCCCCCCTGCAAAGTAGTCAACTGGAAAACAATATTGTCATTTTGGTCATATTCAGCGGCAATAAAGGTGCCTGAGGCGTCAGGACGACCCCATCCTATGAACAGGTTGCCATTTGGCAGGGATTGAGCATTTCCCGTTCTGATACTTGGCACTCCGATAGGGGAGACAATTTCCCTGACTAGGGTCGCCGTCAGATTGACCTCATCAAGTTCGTATTCGACAACACGAGTTTCAGGAGCCTGGTGGAAATAGCCATTATCAAAAAGAGTAAGGTTCCCATTTGGCCTGAGGCGGGCATCATGCTGAGCGGTAAACCCATAAGGGAAATCATCGATAAAGGTAAACTGGTTATTTTTTCCGCCCATTCTCCAGATGATATCTCCAGTGGTTCGGCTGATTTTTGTAACCTCGTTCATATTCCTGTTGGAAATTATCAAGTCTCCATTGGGGTCAATTTCGATGGAATTGCAATGGACATAAGATACATTTTGTGCAGTGAAATTGATGGAATCTGTGCCATTATGGACAGCATCCATAATATCGAAATGGTCCCAGCTCCGCCACTCGAACAATACATTATTATTTGGGTCAACCTCCTGGATGACGACACCAGTGACATTTGCCTGAGGATTTCCACCCGGTACTAATTGACTCATGTCGATAATTTCCTGGTCATAGCTGATCCCGTAAAAACTGCCATTGGATTTCAGGATAAGCTCATGCGTATCTGTGGTGAGTCCATTTTGCATTTGGAGGGTATCGACGAACTGATAAGCAGAATCCATTACAAGGAATTTGGGGGGTCCTGACACCTGGGCAAAGGTGAGTAGCCCTTGTTGCATTTGGAGATTGGTAATAAACCCGTTGAGGTTGTTATTTACATATTCCGGAAAGCCATCTTCTTTAAGAATAATCAAATCGTATGAGGAGGAAGTGGGCGTGATGAAGATTTCCGCATCATAAGTAGCTCCCGGGATCTGAATATCAATGACGGGGAATCCTGGAGGTAAAGAATCTGTGTCTTTTTCTTGTGTTGCAAAAACCTCTTTGTTGGACCAGTCGAAATCAGAGACATATTTCTTTGAAGCAGAGATGGAGAAATGGTAGTCGAATGTTCCTATTGGATTGAGATCAAAGCCGCGAAACGAGGTGTCAAAAATAACCTCTATCTCTTCTCCGGGAAGGAACGGCTGGTCAAAGTCGAAAACTATCGTCCTTGAATTTTCGACCAAAGTGGCCTTAAAATCGTGAGACCCAGAAACGGAACCGATTACCTTTGTCGACTCCAGTTTGTTGATGTCTTGCTGAGATAGAGAATACCCTGGCCGAATAATGATATCCGTGTTTTTGGAATGTAATGCCGTCCCAGGAATCGGGAAGAGGTACTCAAATTTTGAGTCTGAAGCGAAAGTTCCCCAAGCAATCATGAGTAAAAAAGTCAATACAATCCCTTGCTTCATAAGTAGTTATATTAATCTGCTGGGAGGGGAACAATCAAAGGTAGTGATAAATAAAAATCTTATGTTAAATAAAGCCTATTCTGTCAAAATGAAGACTAAAAAGGAGGGTGGTTACTCGTTTTCATCAGGTTCTTCATTTTCTTCATCTTTTATCAGGCCAATTTTGTGGGCACGCTTTTCCCAGTTTTTCCGGGCAAGTGCTTGCATATCTTCTACATTATCCAATTCGTCTACAATCTCAAGTCCGAGCAAAGTTTCGATCAGGTCTTCCATGGTTACGATGCCAGCCATGCCTCCAAACTTATCCATGACTAATGCCATATGCTCCCGTTCTTCCATGAGTTTGTTGAAAAGTACTGGAATAGGCGTGTCAACTTCGGTCATAAATAACTTCCTTTTGATATCCTTTAACGGACTATTGCCATTATTATTAATAATATTTAATAGCAATTCATCCTTCAGGAAATAGCCGGTTACATTATCCTGAGAATCTGAGAACAAAGGTATTCTTGAAAACCAAAGATTCTCATATTGATTATGAAAATCCTGGATGGTCATATTTTCATCTGCTGAAATAACAACGGTTCTGGGCGTCATGATGTCCTCAACCTTAATCTTATTGAATTTTAACAAATTTAGGATGATATTCGATTCTCCTTCTTCCAGGACGCCATGTTCTTTTCCAATTTCAGTAAGTGCCACAAAATCACCACGCAGGAACAATGACTTATCCTTATCCTTTTTCATTCTTTTGGTAATGAACTTACTGACCCAAACAAAGGGAGCAAGCACAAACAAAAGAACTTTAAGGCTTTTTACTGTCCAGGGGGCTAATGACTTCCAGAAATTGGCACCAATAGTTTTTGGAATTATTTCTGATAGGATAAGTATGGCCAATGTCATTAATGCAGCGATAATGGCTTCCAGGGAGACCCCCATCAAATTGGTGTCACCATATAATTTGCCAGCCTGAGCGCCTACTCCTATCGCTCCTACAGTGTGAGCAATGGTGTTAAGTGTCAATATAGCTGAAAGCGGGCGATCGATATCCTCTTTAAAACCTTTGAGGTCATTTGCAACAGAATGCCCTTCCTGTTCCTTTACGCTTACATACGATGGTGTAATACTGAGTAGAACAGCTTCCCAGACAGAGCATAAAAAAGAGAATAGTAAGGAAAGTAAAAGAAAGAAAATCAGCAATCCCATAGGGAGAAGTGGTTTGTTGAGTTCGCTAAATTAATCAATAAACCCTGATTTAACATTTTTAACATACATTTTCGAAATTATTAATTAGTTTCTTGAAATTTAGAAAGCTTCACCCATGAAGAAATAAAAGCCGGTTTGGTTGCCATCAAAGTCAGATCCAGGGTGTAACCCATACCCAAAATCAATACCTACATTCAACCTTTTTTCTTTGTCAAGAAGTAATCGCATACCACCACCAATCGCCAATCGAAATTGATTGAACCCGACTTCTTGCCATTCATTGAAGACTTGCCCTCCACCGATAAATCCGACGAGACCCAGTCCTTTGAAAAATGGAAATTTCTCGCCGAATGTCATTACAGGCAATCGATACTCCGCCTGAAACATAAGCAGGTTCTCTGCCTGGTAGGTTCCATAGAAATAACCCCTAATGAGATCGGCTCCACCAAACCGGGCTAAACCTCTCATTGGTATGCCTTGCTCATCTTCTGTATATCGCTGGTCTACGACTAGCTGTAAGGCCAGGTTATGATCTTTGAATAATCGTGGATAGGTTCTTGCATCAACCCTAAATACACTGTAGGTATATTGACTTCCGAATATTTCTGAAAAGAACCAGTTTTGAAATTGGATGAAATGGCCCTTTTCCGGATTAACCGGATTAGTTCGTGAATCATAGGTGATATTCCATCCAAGGCCCGATCGAGGACCAGTAACGGGCACATCCAATATGCCTGAAGAGATGGATGTAATAGAATCTGGTATCGCCTTAAAGTCATACAGGTATTCGTACTCGTATTGTATGCCTGCAAAGAGGTTCTTTGTCACCTTTCTTAAAATGACTGGAGCAAAATGTAATCTTTGAGTTTTGAATAACAGGTAGTTAGTACTAGTTGTTTCACCTGTTTCTTTATCAAAAATGTCTACCCGACTATCAGCGTTATTACCATAGCCATAATGCCGGTCAGGATAAATATGATAAAATGCACGTCCGGTAAAGACAAAATTTTCGAGCCTCGTGTACAGGTTCCATTTGGAGTCGATCAATACCTGGTTAGCTGTAGTATAAACAGCCAATGCCTGGAGATTGGACATATTGGCGGAAGCATCGCCCTTGGCCAGGTCGAAAAAATAGAACATGGCCCCTCCAAGCGTTAATTGAGTTTCAGGCGTATAAGTCAGGGCTGGCACAGGGAAGATCCTAGACTTTCGATCTGTATTCGTGGAATCTTCCTGACCAATAGAAAAATTGACCATAAAAATACTTGCCAAGATCGTAAAGATGATGCGCCTCATTGCCCGTAATGTTATAGAATTTTCATTTGATTTCAAAAACCAATATCAATCTTTGTATTAACTTTAAAAGGATATCCGTATAGGAAATATAGAAAAGTGCTGAGTTCTATGAAATCCCTGTTTTGTTGGTTGATCTGCATGACATTTAGTGTTTGCTCCTTAAAGGGACAGATATACACGGAAGTAAATGACCAGCTTGGTGTTCACCATTATTATGGAGCAGACGTTTATGGAGCAGGCGTCAGTTTTCATGATTTTGATTTAGATGGTTGGGATGATCTTTCGTTTACTTCCCAGGAGGGTGATTCTCTTGTGTTTTTCAAAAATGTCGGTGGCAGTTTTCAACGAGTATGGTTTTCGGGAGCAGGTATTCATCATACGGGACATGCAAAACAAATTCTTTGGTGTGATTATGACAATGATGGAGATAAGGACCTATTGGTAACTAGTAGGGGATTTGGCAACTTCCTTTATGTCAACTTTGGTGATTTTTTTATGGTTCCATATCAAATCCCAGCTCCTAACGGATTGACTTCAGCCCCGACATATGGTGCTGCATTTGGTGATTACGATAGCGATGGTCATCTCGATCTGTTCATTTGTAACCGTGCAATTGGCCTTTCTGCGCCTAACCAGTTATTCAGAAACACTGGAGACGGACTTTTTACCGATGTAACAAGTAGTTATTTTTTTAATGATAGTCTGGCCTTGACTTTTGATGCTGCCTTTATTGATATCAATAATGATCGTCTCCCTGATATCTATACAGCTGAAGACAGATGGTTTGTTAATCAGATATATAAAAATGAAGGGAATGGTGTGGTCCACGATAATTGCGACGAATGTGGAGCGGAGATTGTGATTGATGCTATGAGTGTTTGCCCCGGAGATTTTGATAACGATGGTGATCTGGATATTTACGTTTCAAATACAGAAGATGGGAATGCTTTGTTGAGGAACAATGGCGATGAAACATTTACAGATGTGGGCATAACATCCGGCGTCGGATATTTTCGGGTAGCCTGGGGTGCAACATTTTTTGATTTTGATAATGACAAGGATTTAGATTTATACGTTAGTGGTTCAAGTAATGGAGAAACCATGACTAATGAAATGTATGAAAATCAGGGAAATAGCTTCTTTTCAATACCATCTGCTGGTTTTGTTGGCGATTCAACAAGAAGCTTCGGGCATGCGATAGGTGATATCAATAATGATGGTTATTATGATATCGCCGTTCTGAACATTGATCCGGACAGCTCACAGTTATGGCAAAGCAGTGGCGGCTCAAATAACTGGATCAAGATAGACCTTGAAGGAACGGTAAGTAATCGAGAAGGTATCGGAACCTGGATAGAAGTATGGTGCGGAGGACAAAAACAGGTTAAGTATACAACTTGTGGCGTGGGGTATTTAGCCCAAAACTCAGATTATGAAATATTCGGATTGGGGTTATCAAATACCATTGATTCGATTAATATCTTTTGGCAAAGTGGGATTATCGATCAGTTCCAAAATATCGCAGTGAATCAAAAAATGGAGATCATTGAAGGTTCTTCATTGTCAACTTCAGTAAACTCGGTAAACGATGATGCTGTAACCATTTATCCTAATCCTTTCTTTGAAAAAGTCTCGATAGAAGGACTAGAAGATTCAATTACCGCTTGCAGGATCTTTGATGACTCAGGCAAATTAGTAGCATCATTTTCACTAAAAAAATCACTGCAACATGAATTGGATCTGAGTCTCCTGAGTAAGGGAATCTATTTAATTGAGTTAACAACTGGAAGTAAATTGATTGGGAGGAGGATAGTTAAGAAGTAGGGATTTTCAAGTTCCAATATTATTCTTTGTTTTATCTTTGATCATGTATGAAGCGGCATATTCTTTTTAAAGAATCTTATTTATCTCGAGTTATGATTTTTGGTTTTTTGGCGTTAATCTCTTGCATTAATGTAGAAGGCCAATCCTACATTGATTACACAACCCAACTAGGCATATCTCATACTTACGGTGTTGACGATTTTGGAGGAGGGATCAGTTTTCACGACTTTGATATGGACGGATGGGACGATTTAACGCTTTCATCTGAAGAAGGAGACTCTATCGTTTTCTATCGCAACATAGGCGGCATGTTTGAAAGAGTTTATTTCGAAGATGTCGACCATACTGGTCATGCCAAACAGATTTTGTGGTGTGATTACGATAACGATTCAGATAAAGACCTTTTGGTAACCGGGAAGGACTGGGATAATGTTTTATATATCAATAACGGGAGTTTTGAATTTGACCCTTATATCCTGCCTGCGCCAGATACCTTCGCTACTGGTCCGACTTACGGGGCCACTTTTGGCGATGTAGATTTAGATGGAGATCTTGATTTATTCATCTGTAATCGAACCATTACAGAGCCTATTCCTAATCAGTTGTTTTTGAATAATGGAGATGGTACATTCACAGATGTGACCCCTCAGTCCTTTTTCAGTGGCATCCATCAATTCACTTTTGCTGCGGCATTTCTTGATTATAATAATGATATGCTGCCCGACCTTTATACAGCAGAAGACAAACAATCGTTTAACCAGATTTATCAGAATGTCGGTAATGGTTATCTCATTGATAATTGTCTCAACTGCGGAGCCGAGATTGTGATCAATGCTATGAATGTCGGTCCGGGTGATTATGATAATGATGGTGACCTCGATATCTACATCACCAACACCCCTGCCGGAAATGCCCTGTTAAGGAATAACGGAAATGGTACTTTTACTGAACTGGGCGGTCCGGCAGGAGTGGGGTATTATCAGATTGGTTGGTGTGGTACTTTCCTGGATTATGATTATGACAAAGATCTTGATTTGTATGTAAGTGGTTCATCTGTTACTGTAACAATGAAAAGCGTAATGTATGAAAATCAAGGGAATGGACAATTTGTTGAACCAAATGATGTTGGTTTACTTGGTGATTCTACCCGAAGTTTTTCCCATGCTGTAGGTGATTATAATAATGATGGTTTTCCAGATATTGCGGTGTCAAACATATTGCCGGACTCTACTCAATTCTGGCATCATACCGGGAGCGACAACAACTGGGTGAAAATCAAACTTGAAGGAACCGTATCCAACAAAGAGGGTATTGGCTCCTGGATTGAAGTGTGGTCAGAAGGAGAAAAACAGGTCCGATATACCCATTGTGGTGTCGGTTATCTTTCCCAAAATTCCGCTTATGAATTTGTTGGGTTAGGCAGCGCCATGGAAGCTGATTCCATTATTGTCAGATGGTTAAGCGGAGTTATAGACAAGGTAGAAAATGTAACTGCTAATCAAAGTATTACGATAGTGGAAGGGGAGACAATTACCTCCATTCACAATCAAATCGAAAAAGATCTTAGCATCTATCCAAATCCTGTAGTCGATGTTCTCACACTTGAACTTGCAGGAGGGTGGAAAGATAGTACAATTGAAGTGTTAGACCTTGATGGCAGGGTGGTGTATAAATTTGCTTTCCTCGCGAAACCGACAAACAGGGTGTATTTAAACCTTAGCGGGCTAAGCGCTGGAAGCTATGTGTTAAACATCAACATTGAAGGAAATAGAATCTTATATAAAATCATAAAGGCTGAATGATTAAACATTACAAAGTACCCTTTACCGGAAATTTAGTTTTAGGAATAATAGGTTTTTGTCTGTCCGTTGTTCCATTGGGTAGTCAGGCTCAGATCTATCAAAATGTAGCTCCTGAGTTAGGAATCAGCCAAACTTATGGATATGGTTCTTTTGGGGGAGGGCTCAGCTTTTTTGATTTTGATCAGGATGGATGGGACGATCTCACCTTCGCCACCCAAGATGGACATGAGCTTGCCTTTTACAGGAATGTGGAAGGTCAGTTTGAAAAAATAGATCCGCCTTATGTTGTCAATTCCTGTGAGGTCAAACAAGTGCTTTGGGCTGACATTGAAAATGACGGTGACCAGGATCTGTTTGTGACCTGCCACTACGGGAACAATTCCCTGTATATAAATGATGGCGATTTTGGATTTACAGAAACCATTTTCCCAGCACCTGATACCTTTAGCACGGCACCAACCTGGGGAGCAGCAATCGGCGATTACGATGTAGATGGATTCCTTGATATTTTTGTGTGTAATAAAACCCAGACACTTCCAATTCCCAATCAGTTATTCCGCAATCTTGGCGATGGTACTTTTGAAGATGTTACAGAACAGTACTTCATTCAAGATATCTTCCAGGCTACCTTTTGTGCTTCATTTGTTGATGTCAATAATGACCTTTTGCCTGACTTATATACTGCCGAAGATAAAATTGGTGTAAACCAGATGTACAAAAACACAGGTTCAGGCCAGTTCGAAGATGTTACCGATGACTGTGGTGCAGGGGTAATTATGGATGCAATGTGTGTAGCGGCCGGAGATTTTGATAATGACGATGATTTTGATATTTACGTCACGAATACACCTGGTGGTAATGCCCTTTTCAGAAATAATGGAAATGAGACGTTCTCTGATATCGCTCCTACCTCTGGAACAGGATATTATATGGTTGGATGGGGAAGCAATTGGCTGGATTACGATAATGACCGCGACCTTGATCTTTATGTTTCTGGCTCTACACCTGTCAACCCGCTTCCCAGTATTTTATACATCAATTTTGGCAATAATTTTTTCATTCCGGGAGTAGGTTCAGGATTTGTTGGTGATACCACTTTTTCATTTTCAAACGCTATTGGTGACTTCAACCGCGATGGCTTTGTTGATATCGCCATTTCCAATATGGACCCTGATTCCAACCAGGTGTGGATGAATAGTGGTAATCAAAATAACTGGCTCACATTATCTGTAGAAGGCACGGTTAGCAATAGAGACGGCATCGGCGTTTTGATGGAAGTCTATTCCAATGAGTTAAAGCAGATCAGATATACAAACTGTGGTGTTGGATACCTTGCCCAGAATTCAGAACGCGAAATATTCGGACTTGGATTTGAAAGTATGGCAGATTCGGTAATTGTCAAATGGCCAAGCGGAATTATTGATCGATTGGAGGAGGTTTCTGCCAACCAGTTCCTTCATGTTGTGGAAGGCTCGACGTTGACCACGTCTAATATCCATATTGAGACCTCTCAATTTAATATCGTTCCCAATCCTGCAAGCTCAATTTTTAGTGTTTCCGGATTAAAAAGTGAACAGGGCATATTGAAAATTTCAGATACATCCGGCAAGGTGATTAAAGAACTCAGATACCACGATTTGGAGGATACAAGGTTTGAAATTGAGGACTTGATTGGTGGTGTTTATCTGGTTTTAATTGAGACATCAAAAGGAATTTTTACAAGTCGATTACTCAAACTTTATTAAGTAAGGTTTTAGTCCTATCTTTACGCCGCTTTCACCAATTACTTTCAAGACAGATTTTCTCACTCAATATTTTTATTAACCTAAAATAACAACTATGCTAGGAACTAGTACTCTAAAATCCTTCATTGCTGTTTTCTGTTTTAGCCTTTGTGCCTTTGCTTTCAATACAGCAAATGCGCAGGTTTTCTTTTCAGAAGACTTCGAAGGAGTAACCGCCCCCGCATTACCTGCAGGATGGACAACTACCAATTCTGTAGTGAATACCCCGGATCCGAATAACCCGGGCAACTCTGATGTATTTTATACTGGAACAGATGTTGAGGCCAATGCTGGAGGCTTCTTTAACGTTGCACCTCACACTACGTTTGCAATGGCTAATGATGACTATTGTGGTCAGCCTTGCGATATGACCGATGTTCGTCTTATTCTTCCTCCACAGGACTTTTCTGGGCAGGCCATGGTTTCAATGACATATGATGCATGGGTTGACGCTACTTATGCTGATGGTTTACAGGTAGAAGTTAGCCTTGATATGGGTACAACCTGGACACCTGTAGGTACAGCACCTACACCCACAGATGCATGGCAGGATGGTCTTACGTTGGACCTATCCGCTTATGATGGAATGGCAGATGTCTGGATTGCTTTCATGTATACGGATGGCGGTCAGTGGGGATCAGGTGTTGCAGTTGACAATGTTTCATTGAGTTCAACACCACCACCTATGCCTACTTGCTTCTTTAATGAAGACTTTGAAGGCGTAACCACACCTGCTTTACCTGCTGGTTGGACAACCACTAACCCAATAATGAACACACCAGATCCAAATAATCCTGGTAACTCAGATCTATTCTACACCGGTACAGATGTAGATGCAAATGCTGGTGGTTTCTTCAATGTTGCACCACACACACAATTTGCGATGGCGAATGATGATTACTGTGGTCAGCCTTGTGATATGACAGATGTAAGGCTAATTCTTCCTCCACAGGATCTTTCAAGCTGGGGTAGTACAGAACTACAAGCTGAGGTTTGGGTTGACGCTACTTATGCTGATGGTTTACAGGTAGAAGTTAGCCTTGATATGGGTACAACCTGGATCCCGGTTGGAACAGCACCTACACCAATGGATGCCTGGCAAGTGATCACTGTCGATCTATCCGCTTACGATGGAATGGCAGATGTCTGGATTGCTTTCATGTATAATGATGGCGGTCAGTGGGGATCAGGTGTTGCAGTTGATGATGTTTGTGTTGCCGGTTTCCCTACTGGACCTAATTGCTTCTTTGTTGAAGACTTTGAGGGCGTAACTATCCCGGCTCTTCCTGCTGGTTGGACAACTACCAACCCAGTAATGAACACACCAGATCCAAACAACCCTGGTAACTCTGATTTATTTTATACTGGTACAGATGTAGAGGCGAATGCAGGTGGTTTCTTCAATGTTGGTCCTCATACGCAATTTGCAATGGCTAACGACGATTACTGTGGCCAGCCTTGTGATATGACAGATGTAAGACTTATTCTTCCTCCACAGGATTTCTCAGGATTTACAAATATTGAGATGTCTTACGAAATGTGGTTGGATGAGACCTATTCAGATATGGCACAAGTAGAAGTCAGTACTGATATGGGAACAACATGGAATATCGTAGGTCTACCTGTTACCCCGATGGACGCATGGCAGGTGCTTACTGCTAACCTATCTGCTTACGCAGGAATGTCAGACGTTTGGATTGCTTTCATGTATAATGATGGTGGTGAATGGGGTTCAGGCGTCGCAGTTGATGATATCTCAATTTGTGAAATGCCAGGCGGATCAATGTCTAATGGAGCTATTACTGCTGCACCTCGACTAAATGCAGAGTACACATTAGTACCAATTGCCCATGAAACACCTGTACAAATTTCTGCTGAGGTATTCAATCTAGGTGGTACTGATCTTACTAACCTGATACTTACTTCAAATCTATTTGAAGAAAGCGATCCTGTTAATCCAATTGTTTCTTTGACAACTATGCCAATGACACTTGGTGCTGGAATGTCTGTAACACTGGATAATAACCCAGGTTTATTACCAATTGGTGGTGTAGGGCGCTGGTATGTAGAGCACATCATTACTCACGATGACTCAGCGAATGAGTCAGATACGCAAAACGATACACTGGTCACACCAATCTTTGAAATTTCTGAATTGACGTATGCAAGGAATGATACCAACACCGCCGATTTGGGTGCATTTGGTATTGGAGATATGGACTCTGACGACAATGCTATCATCGGACAAACCTTTGAATTAATGGTTGATGATGTCGTAGAATCTGTAGAGGTAGTTATTGCCGCTGATTTGACTGGAAATGCACCTGTAGGCCAGCCAATTTCAGTTGCTTTATATGCATGTGATGCCAATGGTGTACCTCAGGGAACTGCCATTGACACCACAGAAGTTCAGCTTGGTACCACTCCAGGTATGAATGAAACGCATGTTCTGGCCTTTGATACACCTGTTCCGCTAACAGCAGGGATTTACTTCTTTGGAGCTCTTGAGCCAAATTTAAACGTCAGGATTAGAGGCAACGATGATATATATACACCTGGTAACAGTTCTGCTGGAACAAACTGGGTTAACTTTGATGATGTACAAACATGGACTGAGCCAACTGAATTAGTCTCTGCATTCGCTGTAGCTTACCATATTCGTCCTATCTTCGAGATGGCTGCTTGTGATCCGGGAGATATTGTTTCAGCTTCAAATCCAATTGGCGTTTGTGGTCCAAATGAAATGGTTGACCTTTCTACAGGCGGATCTTCTGAGATTCCTCCAGCAGGAGGATTTGGATGGTCCTTTTCGCCGGGTGCTGATGGCACAGGTGGGGTTGTTACCGGATTTAGCATTAACAATTCTTCGCCTGACATAATGTGGGATCCAGGTCTTAACGGCATTCTTGCTGCTAATGGTCTTCAGCCACTTGTTGGTACATGGGAGATTCAGGGTTACGCTTATGCAGATGCTGCGGATATTCAAAACTCACTTTGTGGATTCACACCTACTACACTGACCGTAATTTTCACCGCTGGTGATTTGGCACTTGCTCCAACTTCAACCGATGAAGACTGTGGACAGGCTAATGGATCTGCTGATGCAGGTGCTACAGGTGGTTACATGGGACTTTCTTATGAGTGGAGCAATGGCAGTACTGATAATCCTGCTACTGGTCTTACAGCCGGAGTTTATGATGTAACTGTTACTGATGATGCTGGTTGTTCTTTAGAAACAAGTGTAACGATTGCAAGTGCTGATGGTCCAAACCCAACGCTTGACAGCACAACAGATGTTGATTGCTTTGGTACAGCCAATGGTCAGATTAATATTTCTGTTTCTGGTGGTGTAATGCCTTATACCTTTAATTGGAGTAATGGCAGTATGATGGAAGATCCTGATGGTCTTTCTGGCGGTTCTTATGATGGTACTGTTACCGATGCAAACGGTTGTTCATTTGTGGTTTCCGGTATCGTGATCAATGAGCCTGCTGGCCCGGTAGCTCCTGACTTCCAGACACTGGTTATTAATAATGTTTCCTGTAACGGATTATCAGATGGTTCTGTTTCTGTTGATATCGTTGGTGGTACGCCTCCATATACCTACTTATGGTCAAACAATGCGACGACAGCAAGCCTTGATGGTCTTGCAGCTGGTGCCTACACAGGTACTGTTACTGATATGAATGGATGTGAATTCGTTACACCTATTCCATTGACGATCACCGAACCAGATCCAATCACCGCAATGGCTGATATTACTGATGAATCAGCAGGAGGTGCAATGGACGGTGGTATTGTATTCACACCTGAAGGTGGTACTGAACCATACACATTTGAATGGTCAAATGGTGAGACAACTCAGGATATTTCCGGCATAGGTGCAGGAAATTATATGGTGACTGTTACTGATGATAATGGTTGTGAAGAAACCTTCTCCTACGACCTAATTATTGTTGGCATTGAGGATATTGAAGAACTGCAAAGCCTCACAGTTTATCCAAATCCATCAGCTGATAATGTCTTCATCGATGTTGAGCTGGACCAGGTAATGGATATTAAACTTGATATCTACACCGTAACCGGGCAACTGGTAACTTCCTTCCCGGTTGAAAATGTATCTAACAAGCAATACCAGCTTTCGATGCGCGATCAGCCAGCAGGAATCTACATGGCTCGCCTAATCATTGGTGACCAGGCAGTAACCGAACGGTTTACAATTGCTCGATAATCAATCAGCAATTTTGATAAAAAATGGGCTTCCGAACTCCGGAAGCCCATTTTTATTTTTTGTAAATTGAAGAACACTTATTTAAGGTTGCATAAATTATTTACCATTTAACCCCAACAAAATGTCTGCAACATCTATTCATAAGGCTTTTCCATTTGTTATCGGTTTATTGATATCACTCTGCATCTCATTTTCAATTGAGGCGCAGGTGAATATTCTTGCACAAGATTTCGAAACAGTTTCAGCGCCCAATCTTCCTGCTGGCTGGACAACAGAAAACCCTAATGGCGGATTTGTTTTTATGACCGGAGATTCGACGGCTGCTAATTCCGGAGGCTTTTGGGCGATTGATCCGCATGGCCAATTTGCTTTTGCCAGTGATGATGCCTGCAATTGCAATATGTCTGAAGTGCGCCTTATTTTGCCGCCACTTGACCTCACCAATTTTGAAGATGTAACCTTATCGGCGGAAGTTTGGTTGGATAATGTTTATGGATCAGCCCCTTTTGAATTTGGAAGGATTGAAGTCAGCATTGATAATGGTACCAATTGGACCGCGATTGGCGGTAATTTTCCTCCGATTGATGCCTGGCAAACTATTAATGTTGATCTTTCTTTGTATGATGGTACGCCAAATCTCCTGGTTGCATTTCGTTTCAATGATAATACAAATTGGGGAAGAGGCCTTGCTGTGGATGATGTTGTCGTGCAGGGACTTCCTCCAGGATCTTCAACTTGCTTTTTTGAAGAAAAATTCCAGGCCGTTACGGCTCCGGCCTTACCAGGTGGCTGGACAACTGAAAACCCTAATGGGGGCTTTGTATTCATGACTGGTGACTCAACAGCAGCCAATTCTGGAGGCTTTTGGGCGATTGATCCACATGGCCAATTTGCTTTTGCCAGTGATGATGCCTGCAATTGCGATATGTCCGAAGTTCGTCTTATCCTTCCTCCACAGGATTTTAGCAATTATATATCAGTAAGCCTCGAAGCTGATATATGGCTAGATAATGTTTACGGTGGTGATCCTTTCGAAACCGGAAGGATAGAAATTAGTACAGATAACGGAGTTAGCTGGAACGCTGTTGGGGCTGATTTTTCCCCGATTGATGCCTGGCAGACTATTAATATTGACCTTTCTGCATACGATGGATTAAACAATGTTCTTGTTGCGTTCAGGTTTGATGATAACGGCAATTGGGGACGTGGCCTTGCTGTGGATGATGTTTGTTTGTCGGGTATTTCACTATTGGAATGTTTTTTCATCGAAGATTTTCAGTCTGTCTCTGCTCCGGCTTTGCCAGGTGGTTGGACTACTGAAAACCCGAGTGGAGGATTTACATTCATGACTGGTGATTCTACTGCTGCTAATTCTGGCGGTTTTTGGGCAATTGATCCAAATGGCCAATTTGCTTTCGCTTCCGATGATGCCTGTAATTGTGATATGTCCGAAGTAAGGCTCATTTTGCCGCCACAAAATTTTGATGGCTTCACAAATGTAATCCTCAGCGCAGATGTGTGGCTCGATAATGTATATGGTAGTGAACCTTTTGAAACTGCAAGGATAGAAGCAAGTGTTGATAATGGGAGCACATGGATTCCTGTTGGTATGGATTTTTCTCCATTGGAAGCATGGCAATCAATTATGGTAGATCTATCCACTTATGATGGAATGGATAATGTGCTGATAGCTTTCAGATTTGACGATAATACCAATTGGGGAAGGGGGCTGGCAGTCGATGATGTTTGTTTGGCGGGTATTTCCGGTGTCACTTGTGAGACCAATGAAACATTTAACGAAGTTTCCGCTCCTGATTTGCCTGCTGGCTGGACAACATCTAACCCTAATGGTGGATTCGTTTTTATGACTGGTGATTCGACTGCTGCCAATTCCGGCGGTTTTTGGTCAATAGATCCGCATGGCCAGTTCGCTTTTGCTTCTGATGATGCCTGTAATTGCAATATGTCTGAGGTAAGGCTAATCCTTCCCCCCCAAGACTTAACCGGATTGACAAATGCAGAGCTAAGAGCTGAGGTTTGGTTAGACAACGTATATGGAAGCGCACCATTTGAAACAGCTCGGGTAGAGATAAGTCTTGACAATGGTATTTCGTGGTCTCCGGTTGGCCCCGATTTCCCACCTCTTGAAGCCTGGCAAATCATATCAAGAGACCTGACGCCATGGATCGGTATGTCCAATGTCTGGTTGGCCTTCAGATATGATGATAATGGCAATTGGGGAAGGGGATTAGCAGTTGATAATGCCCGTGTTTGCACACAGGGTCCTTCGGTTGATGCTGCGATTATGGAGGTAATGCGAATAAATCCTAATTACAATATAGTTCCGCTTGCCCATGAAACAGTGACCGTCTTGAAAGCCAGGGTGGAAAATCTGGGTTCAGCTGACCTCACTAACGTAGTCTTGACAACAATCGTTTATGAGGAATCTAATTTATCCAATCCTGTTTATACCTTAACGACAGCGCCACAGGATCTTGCCCCTGGGGCAAGTGTTGTTCTCGATAATAATCCCGGAAACGGGCCACTTTCTGCTGCTGGCCGCTGGCTTGCTTTTCACAGTGTATCGCACGATGATAGTGGTAGTGATTCCAACACATCCAATAACTCTATGTGGACCCCTGTGTATGAGTTATCATACGATGTCTTTGCAAGAGATGATAGAAATTCTGCGGAACAAGGCCCTTTTGGTATTGGAGGTGGTCTTGATGATAATGGCATTATTGGCCAAACATTTAAGTTTGAAACAAATGATCACATAGGAGCTGTTGAAGTTGTGCTAGACTCTCCTGATCCTGGAATGTCGGTTACAGTAGCACTGTATGGATGTACAGCTTCTGGAAAGCCAACTGGAAGTGCATTGGCAATTACAGAAACTCAATTCTCAACTGGTGGAGGTGCAGATGAAACCTTCCTTTTGTCATTTCCAGCGCCGATTTCAGTCAATCCAGGGTACTATTATTTTGGGGTCCTTGAACCTGCCGAGAGCATTGGCCTTAAAGGATGGTCTTCTATTTACCAGGCACCTGAAGGAGGTTTTGAAGGTTCAAATTGGGTAAGATGGGATGGGGTCTCAGATTGGACTGAAACCGCCAGCCTTAATCCGTCGTACGCCGCAGCTTATGCCATCCGACCTCATCTGACAGAAGTTGTCAGTGTTGGATCAATTCCATCCTTTCAAAATCTGTTAATTTACCCAAATCCAACATCCGATTTATTGTATGTTGAACTTGAATTGGATGAAGCCATGGAGGTGAGATTGGAGATATTCTCTGCTACCGGACAATTGATAAGAGCTACGAGTTCTGAAATTGGAGCAAATATGTCTTATGAGCTGTCATTTGGCGATGAGCCAGCTGGTTTGTACCTGGCTAGATTGCTTATCGATGGGGAGGAGGTTTCTAAACGATTCGTTATTTCTCGATAATTTTGAAGTTGAAATGTTACATTTGCCATCCCGGGATTTTCTTTAAAAATTATACATAACAAAAACAAAATGATAAACAGGGAACGTCTTTACGAAGCATTTGGAGAAATCATCTATGTAGTAGCGATGGCTGATGGCCTCATCCAGCCAGAAGAGACCAAAGCACTGGAAGATATTTTACAAAATCATGAATGGGCAAAAGATATTCAATGGTCGTTTGAATATGAAGCAGATCACATGAGAGACCCGTCTGATATCTACAAAAAAGCCTTAAACACCTTTATCGAGAATGGCCCTGATGCGGCCTATGAATCACTTTTTGAGATTCTCGAGGAAGTAGCCAAGGCATCTGGTGGCATGGATAGTGAAGAGGCTTCAACCTTGATCGATTTTGATGTTGATCTGAGAAATCAACTCATAAAAGACATTGAAAAACACGATCTACTTTCCAGGGAAGGATAAACATTGTGTACCAGTTAATCGAAAAACAATTACACGGTTTTAATTTAATCCGCTTGCATAATGAGCATTCAGGAGCAACAGTCGATATTTTACCGGAACTTGGTGCACAGGTCAATTCCATAATTTTACCAGTCGATGGACAATTGCTTTCCGTTCTTGATGGCTGCGAGTCCAAAAAAGAATTGTCTGATAATCCGGCATTCAGAAGTGCTCTGCTTGCCCCTTTTCCCAACAGGATCAATAAGGGCCATTACCAGTTTATGGAAGAAAATTATCAACTGGAAATCAACTTCCCGGCTCAGGGACATGCGATCCATGGATTTCTCTACACCTTACCATTTGTCAGGCAATCTCTAAAGCTAGATGAAAATCATATTGCGTTTGAACTATTACTTGACTATCCGGGGAATGTACAAGGATACCCTTTCCCATTTCTATTTGGAATTACCTATCTGCTTAACGAACAAGGTTTGTCTTGCCAGACTACAATGAAGAATACTGGTAATCGGTCAATGCCAGTTGGGATTGGATGGCATCCGTATTTTTCCTTTCCGGAAACGGTAATAGACAACCTAAGTCTCCAATTGCCAACCTGCTCTGAGCTGGAAGTGGATGATGCTATGATACCTACTGGAAGCACCAAAATATGCTCTGATTTTGCAGATTTTCGAGTTATAGGTGAAAAGGAATTTGATACAGGGTATTATTTGCATGAAAACAACAAGCGCCAGGTAACCAAAATTCGTTCTGAAGTTCAAAACGCAGAGTTACAAATCTGGCAAGAAAATTATCCATATCTCCAGGTTTACACACCGCCAGGCAGGCAATCAATTGCCATAGAGCCTATGACCTGTGCTACAGACGTATTTAATAACGGAATGGGCCAAATGGTACTTCAGCCTGGTGACTCCTTTTCAGGCCAATTTGGCGTAAGCCTGATGCCTTTGACATGACAGAGATTTCACGCGGCACAAAACCCAAAAAAAGGGGGAAACTAAGACTTTGGGTCGGTAAAAGATATTTCATTTTCAAACGTTACCTGAAATGGATAGTCGAAAGAGAGCGATTTGCCAAACAGATTTCCCAGGAAAAGCTGCCTACTTTAATCTTTGAGCATAAGTCCTTATTGCTCCGTCAACTTAAAAACGTTGATATGGTTTTGCAACATAACAAGATTACAAATTTGAGCATTGCTATTACTGCCATCAACAGCTTGGTGATTGAACCGGGTAAAGTATTTTCATTCTGGTACCTTGTTGGCAAGCCTGTTATTCGGAAAGGCTACAAAACAGGACTGGTCCTGGAGAATGGAAAAATAGGGCGGGGCATTGGTGGTGGATTGTGTCAACTCGGTAACTTGATCTATTGGATGGCGTTACATTCGGGATTAACGGTAACTGAGCGTTGGCGCCACAGCTATGACGTTTTTCCTGATCAGAACAGAACATTACCTTTTGGGAGTGGCGCAACACTTTCTTATAACTATGTAGACTTGCAACTAACCAATGAGACTGACCAAGCATATCAGATTCAACTCTGGCTTTCTGAAAAGTGGCTACATGGTAATATAAGAAGCGCTTATGACCCTGGTTTGAAATATGAGGTATACGAAAGTGGTCATCTCATGGACAGAGCCTGGTGGGGAGGATTTCTGAGACACAATCAAATCAGACGTAAAACAGTAGATAAAATCAGTGCCGAGTTAATCAGAGATGAACTGATTACAGAAAATCACGCTATTATGATGTATGATCCTTTTTTGGAAGAAAAAGCAAAAAGTGACTAATAATTTTTGTTTCCGTCTAAAGACTGTTGTATTTTTCTACATATCAATCAATTAACCAATATAAACTCAAGCATTATGGGAATGATTTCTGAATTTAAAGAATTTGCTGTCAAAGGTAATATGGTGGACATGGCAGTAGGTATTATTATCGGTGCCGCATTCGGTACTGTAATTAAATCTCTTGTTGATGATATCCTTATGCCGGTTGTTTCATCGCTTTTCGGGGCACCGGATTTTAGTAACCTGTTTATGGTCTTAAAAGATGCAACAGGGGAAGTTGCCGGGCCTGGCATTGAAGCATTTCGTGAAGCTGGCGGTGTCGCATTAGCATACGGACTATTCATCAATGCGCTGATTGCTTTCTTGTTGGTTGCTCTTGCCCTGTTCTTCGTGGTTAAGGCTATGAACAAGGCTAAAAAGGAGGAACCGGCTCCAGAACCATTACCAGCAGGACCAACTCAAGAAGAGTTACTCGCCGAGATCAGGGACTTGCTAAAGAAATAAGAATTAGAACATATTTTTTGGAAAGGGTTACCAGTGAGGTAGCCCTTTTTAGTCTTCGTCAAGTTTCTTTTTTAACTCACTCAACTTGATCATACATTCGATTGGGGTCATTGTGTTTAGGTCAAGGTTTTCAAGGACTTCCCTAATCTCGTTTAAAGTAGGATCAGAAGACTCAAAAATGCTAAGCTGCATAGGTTCTGCAGGCATTTGTTTAAGGGTTTCTTCCGTATTATCATCTCCGGCAATTTTGCGTTGTTTTTCCAGTTCATGAAGGATGTCATTGGCCCTTAATACGATACTGTGCGGCATTCCAGCCATTCTGGCTACATGTATTCCGAAACTATGTTTGCTTCCTCCCGCAACTAGTTTGCGCAGAAAGATGACTTTATTACCCACCTCCTTGGTGGAAATATTGAAATTTTTGATCCTTGGAAATTTGCCGGCTAACTCGTTTAGTTCATGGTAGTGGGTGGCGAAGAGGGTTTTTGGCTTAGCTAGTTGATTGTTGTGCAGGAATTCTGCTATTGACCAGGCTATAGAAATTCCATCGTATGTTGAGGTGCCACGGCCTATTTCATCAAGAAGGATCAAGCTGCGATCCGAGATGTTGTTCATGATACTTGCCGTTTCGTTCATTTCTACCATGAAAGTTGATTCACCTGAAGAAATATTATCTGAGGCACCCACCCTTGTAAAAACTTTATCGACCATCCCCAGCGTAGCAGACTGGGCCGGAACAAAACTTCCCATTTGCGCCATCAAAGTGATCAGGGCGGTTTGTCTAAGGACGGCCGATTTACCTGACATATTCGGACCAGTGATCATAATCAGCTGCTGTTCATCATTGTCGAGGTAAATATCATTTGGCACGAAAGGATCGTCAATCGGCAATTGTTGTTCGATTACCGGATGGCGCCCCTGTTCGATATTTATCGCATAGGAGTCGTTCATTTCAGGTCTGACGTAAAGATGCCGCTTTGCAATTTTGGAAAATGAAAGCAGGCAGTCTAACCTGGCAACAATAAAGGCATTCTGTTGAACAGGTGCGATATAATCGTTGAGCGATAGCACCAGTTTTTCATATAGATCCTGTTCGAGAACAAGAATTTTTTCTTCAGCACCCAATATTTTACTTTCCAACCTTTTCAACTCGTCAGTAATATATCGTTCTGACCCGGTAAGGGTTTGTTTTCTGACCCAGTTTTCTGGGATTAATCCCTGATTTTTGTATTTATTGGTGACCTCAAGATAATATCCGAATACATTATTGAAGCCAATCTTCAAGTTGGCGATTCCCGTTTTAATTGCTTCTTCCTGCTGAATGTTTATGAGGATTTCCTTGCTGTTGTTAACAAGATTACGGAGTTCATCAAGTTCTGGCGAAACGCCTGCTTTCATAACACCGCCTTTAGCCAAATTTACCGGGGGCTCTTCAATAATCTCCCGTTCAATCTGATCACTCATGACCTGGCAGAGATTGATCCTTTCAGCCATTTTCTCCAGGTTGGGATTGTCACTGTTTGCCAAGGCTTCTTTAAGCGGGCCAAGCGCGATGAGGGCTCTTTTCAATTGAACCACTTCTCGCGGATTAACCTTGCCCAGTGGGACTTTGGAGATCAGTCTTTCGATATCACCCACCAATCGAATTTGCTTGGTGATTAATTCCGCGAATTCTGAATTTGTGAGGTAGTATTCAACTATATCGTGCCTCGCTTCAACAACAGGCCTTTCCTTTAATGGCAATACCACCCATTTCTTCATCAGGCGTGCACCCATAGGGGAAATGGTTTGATCCAGGATATTAATCAGAGGGATACCTGTTTCGTGAGTGCTATGTAATAACTCAAGATTACGTATCGTGAACCTATCGAGCCAAACAAATTTATCTGGTTGAACCCGGGCGATCGAGGTGATATGCTTGAGATTGGTATTTTCAGTGGTTGCCAAGTAGTGCAGTATAGCACCTGAAGCAACCTGCGCCAGTTCCAGTTCCTCAACACCAAATCCTTTCAAGGTAGAAACCTGGAAATGCTCCAGCAGTTTTTCACGGGTATAATCAGGCATAAACACCCATTCCTCAATAGGGTAGGTGTAGAATTTATTGCCAAATTGCTTTTCAAAAGCCTTTTTATTGGACCTTGAGAAAAGGACTTCTGACGGCTGGAAACTTTGAAGCAATTTTTCAACGTACAGACGTGATCCTTCACAAACAAGAAATTCTCCAGTAGAAACATCAAGGAATGAAATTCCGAACTGATCTTTTTTCCCAAACTGGAGGGCAGCCAGGTAGTTATTCCTAGTGTGATCAAGGAGTTTGTCGTCAATTGTAACACCTGGTGTAATTACCTCTGTTACTCCGCGTTTAACAAGTTTTTTGGTCTTGTCCGGCTTTTCGAGCTGTTCGCAAATGGCCACGCGGTATCCTGCTTTAACCAACCTAGGCAGATACATGTCTAGTGAATGGTAAGGCACACCAGCCAGCGGAGTTTGATCACCACCGTTATTGCGTGAGGTTAAAGTGATACCAAGTACCGCAGATGCAGTTTTGGCATCTTCTCCAAAAGTTTCATAAAAGTCGCCGACGCGAAACAATAGAATAGCATCCGGATACTTTGCCTTTACAGCAAAATACTGCTGCATCAGGGGGGTAATCTTCTTTGCTTTGTTTCCGGTTTGTGTTTTTTTGTTAGCCAATTTTCCAATAATTTAGGGCAACTTCAAAGATACTTATTTTGGGTTAACCCAAATCTTATTGTTTCTTTTTTTATCTACACGAATCCTGATAGGTCCACCAGGTAGGAATGGTCAAAATTTGATGGATAGAATATTGACTATTATATGAATGAAATAGTCGGTGTATGAAACTTTTGTCAGGTTTGGTGCATTGATTGGACTGAAAAGATAAAACAAATGAAAACCTGCGAATTGTGCCTGCGAAAGGTGTCATCTACTACAAAGCATCACCTGATCCCGAGAACTGTACATAAAAATAAATGGTTTAAGAAAAACTATTCGAAGGAGCAGTTCCATACAACTGTTGACCTTTGCAAGCCTTGTCATTCACAAATCCACAGATTCATTCCTGAAAAGGAGATGGCGAAAAACTTTAATACGCTTGATCTGCTGAGATCACACCCCAAGGTGAGTAACTTTTTGGAATGGATGGTAAAACGGTATCCGGAAGGGTAGTGATCAGGCTGATTTCAGGGTAAACCCGAAAGTAGAACCGAGCCCTTCTGTACTTCTGACATTGATAGTTTGCTTGTGGGCTTCTACGAGATGTTTGACAATTGCTAATCCGAGGCCTGTGCCGCCCTGTTCGCGCGAACGGCTCTTATCTACACGATAGAAACGCTCAAAAAGCCTTGGAAGGTGAGATTTGGCGATTCCAAGGCCATCATCTGACACTTCAATAAGAATATTTTGGTCCATATTATAAAATCCGATCTGGGTTCTGCCATTCTGCTTACCGTACTTAATGGAGTTGCTAATGAGATTGACGAGCACCTGTCTGATGCGTTCACGATCTGCTTCAACGACAAATGGGAAATCGCATCCGTCTTTAATCTTCAAATTAATATTGCGGTCGAGAGCAGATATCTCTAATTCTTCGAAAATCTCGTAGCTGAGTTCTCTGATATCAAATTTCTGAATATCGAGTTGGAGTTCACCTGCTTCGATATTGGATATCATATCAAGATCCTCTACAATGTTATTGAGCCTTTCAACATTTTTTATAGCTCTTATGAGGAAATTCCGGTTGATCTGAGGATCTTCAAGTCCGCCTTCCACAAGGGTATCCAAATAGCCTTGAATGTTAAACAACGGTGTTTTTAATTCATGGGAAATATTCCCTATGAAATCTCTCCGGTAAGCTTCGAGTTTTTTGAGGTCTTCGATCTCTCGTGCCTGGTTATTGGCCCAATCGAAAACTTCTTGTTCCACTTCATCAATGATATGATCTTGAAGAGAAATCTGTGATAATTTATTTTCTTTAGGGGATTTTAATTTATGGATTGTTTTATAGACGAGTTTGATGCGCCTGTAGATATACCGTTTAAGCGCTTCTGATATGGTGAGGAAATTAATTGCAAAAGTGAGGAGCGAAAAAAGTGGCAAATAATACCAATCGAAATCAGCTCCTACTAATAATTTAATGCCAACAAACAATAGGGTTAAAATTGCAGTAATCAAAACTGCTGTATAGACTGCTATTTGATACGGGGTGGGATTTTTTAACATTAAAAAAGTAACCTTTCAGATTGGATTAAAACTCAAGTTTGTAGCCTATCCCTTTAATAGTTTTGATATAACCTTTGCCAATCTTTTCTCTGATCTTTCTGATGTGAACATCAATAGTTCGATTGCCAACAATTACATTTGAACCCCAGATATTACTGAAAATTTCTTCCCTTGTGAAAACTTTACCAGGTTTAGTTGCCAAAAGGTATAGCAACTCGAATTCTTTTCTTGCAAGGGTTATTGGGATTTCATTTTTATAAACCAGAACTTCCTCTCGGTTAATCGTGAGGTCACCAATTTTTACAAGATTGGAAGGTTGCCCAGCTGACTTGAACTTTCTTCTCAATAAAGCTTTGATTCTGCTGATGAGTACTCTTGGCCTGATGGGTTTTGTGATATAATCATCACCTCCCACTTCCAATCCGGCTATTTGGGAATAATCTTCATTTCTTGCGGTCAGGAAGGCAATCAACACATCATCAAACTCGGGCTGAGCTCTTAATTGACGACATACCTCCACGCCATCAAACTCAGGCATCATGATGTCCAAAATGATAAGTTCAGGCTTAAAGCTGATGGCCTTTTCAAGAGCTTCTTTGCCGTCTTTGGCGGTCATGACCTGGTAGCCTTCTTTATGTAGGTTATATTGGACAAATTCAAGAATATCCGGCTCATCATCGACCACCAATATCTTAACCTCGTTATTATCCATTATTTCTATTAATATGATTGAGGTTTTTATGATGGTGGGGAGCTGAACTCCATAATTTTGTGGTGTAGTTCATACTTTTTTTGCAAAAGTCACGATAATTCCACTCACATAAAATACCTCTGTTAAAAGTTATATTTTCTTAAATTTAAATTAGCATTTTTTAAACAAACATAAATAACAACTTAACCATTTGTTAATATTGCCATTATTCCTTGCCTTTACCATCTCTGTTTTGCCCCGGATTTCGAGCTCTGGATGATGGCTTTTTGGACTTCTCAGCTTCTTTTTTACTTAAAGTCTCTATGACTTTTTCATAAACCTTATCTGCTTCTGACGGTTCAGATAGCAAAGCTTTCCTATTTCTTAAATATTCCTGTTCGTTGGTTTCATGAATCTCATAGATATAAGCATAATATAGTTCTGACAAACTGTCGCGTTTCGATGCCGGAATACTTTGAATAACGGCTTCTGCAAGATGAATATCGGCAAGGATCCGAACCAGTTTTTCTTCCTGGTATGTGAGATTCAGGCCTGGGTTACCGTTTTTTCCGCAATTGATAAAAAGGAGAAGGCACATTATCGATAAAATTATCAATAGCTGTACATTTGCGATTGATCTGATTTTCTGAATTTTTGTTTTAATATATCGCATTTATGGTCAATCTGAAATCGCTAAATACTGTCCTGCAAAAAAACAATGCCATCCTCGTTGCCGTGTCTAAAACTCAGTCTAACGAGCGGATACTTGATATCTACAATAGCGGACAGCGAGTTTTTGGAGAAAACCGAGTTCAGGAATTAGCCCAAAAGTACGAAGAACTTCCCAAAGATATCCAGTGGCATCTGATAGGCCACCTGCAGCGGAACAAGGTCAAGTATATTGCTTCTTTTGTTAAACTCATCCATTCTGTGGATAGCTTCCAATTACTCAAAGAGATCAATAAGCAAGCCAAAAAGCATGACCGGATTATTGAATGTTTGTTGCAAATAAGAATCGCAGATGAAGCAACCAAATTTGGACTTACACCCGAAGCCGTTGAAGACTTATTACAAGCTCCAGATTTTAAAGACTTCAATAATGTCAGAATTATCGGCTTAATGGGTATGGCTACATTTACCTATGAAAAAACTCAGGTCAGGCAGGAGTTCAAACGGCTTAAATCGTTGTTTGACTTATTGAAAACCAAATATTTTGAAGAGGCCTCATGGTTTAAAGAAATCTCAATGGGGATGTCAGGTGACTATGAAATTGCCCTTGAAGAGGGTAGTACCATAGTCAGGATTGGCAGCCTTATATTTGGCCACAGACAATAATTTAATTTGTTTTTACAAACCTTGATGTAACCTGTTGCCCTTTTTCATCCGATAATTGAATAAGATAAACCCCACTCGATAAGCCATTGACTGGAATGACCAATTCGTTTATGATCTCTTTTTGAAGAACAACTTTTCCAGCTACGTCAAAGAGTTTCAATGCCAATGGCTGACTGGCTTGATTTGTAACAGTCACCTGTACATAATGATTTGCCGGATTTGGAAAAACATTTATTTGGAAAGCACCTGCGGCCGTAATAGGTTTTGTGGAAACAGCATTTTCATCTGAATAAAGAGCCAGGCCACCTCGCAAATTGCCAATTACATAGTCTCGCTTGTTATCTCCATTGATATCTGAAATTGACAATCTCGTTCTATGGCCTTCATAGATGTCCCCGAAGTTGCCATTTTCTTTGAAAAAACTTCCAGATAACAAACTGTCGATCATCACTACAAATTTATCTATACTGCCAGATTCAGCTCCGGCAAAAAGGATTAATTCATCATCCTCTTCGATGAACACAGGTTGACTGTAGCCAGCAATGAAGCCTGGGTCACGTGTATCGACTTCTCCAAGAAAATCATTGGCAAGCACAAAATTAGGGGCCAGGTCAGAGCCGGTATTTTGGTAATAATTAAGGTTTCCGTTTCTTTCGCCAATAACGAGGTCAAGTAGTTCATCGCCATCAATATCAATAATAGCAGGACTACTAGCTTCCCCGACATCGATATTATGATAGTTTGGTACAACGGTAGAAAATACTGCCATCCCGTTTCCGGAATCTGAGTTTTCGAGTAAAAGCAATGTCCCACCTGTTTCTCCAACCACCATATCAGCATCTCCATCACCGTCGATGTCACCGAAAGCTGGTTGAAAACCCTGTAACCCTGAGTCTGCAAGACTTCCATAATTATCATTGATCAATTGAAAAGTCGGTGAAGTCGGTGTTCCAGTATTTTCAAACAGGAACAACCTGGCATCATTTCCTGAAGGATTTGGGAAATAACCAATAGTACCTACGACAATGTCAACGAGGTTGTCGCCATTGTGATCAAAGAAAACAGGAGCCGAGCCCGAACCCAGATCAACCATGCCTTCCACTAGAAAATCGTCAGTTTCAAACTCAAATAAAGGTGTCGTGTTGTCTGTGGTATTCAGGTAAAGGTGACTGCAGTAGTAATTTTCAGATATCAATCTTTCATTTGGTGCTGCAATGAAGTCCTTTTTTCCATCATTATTGACGTCGAGATAAAAAGCAGCGGGAAACGTTACTAAGTCAACAGGAGAATCATAAGAAGGAAAATTAGGATCTACGATAGTCATAAAAGCGGTGTCGGGGTGCAGGTCGTTAGTAACCATTGATAAACGGTTTTGAGCAGCATCCCCAAAAATGAGTTCTTTGTCAAAATCACCGTCCAGGTCTAGAGCCAATAAGGTGGAACCTACATGTTGAGAAGGACTCAAACCCTGACCGATAAAGGAATCAAGGTTAACACAACTGTCAAGTGATGGACTCAATAAGACTGCTCCGTTGGTGCCGCTTTCCTGGAATCGCCCCCAGCAATTATCAACCAATCTGTAAATCAGACTATCACAGCCAAAACCCATATCCGCTGAAATGTTTTCATAATACTCAACATAAGCTCCCGATTGATCAAAGGTGAGTACATCCATGTCGCCATCTTCGTCGACATCAATAAAATCAGGAATGTCGATATTTCTTACATAGAGATTTGAAGGAAAATTATTCTGGTTGGGAAACCAGAGGATGTCATAGAAGTAGTCGGGAAACAACATTTTTTCAAAAGCTAATTCATTCCCGGCATCATAATACCCTCTGTGAACTTCCACTCCCGGAATGCCGGGTTCCTGGCTGTAGCCAAATACGTCCATAATGTCATCACAGTTAAAATCGCGTAATAACATCCAATTGGTAAATCTTGGAAAGTTATCTTTGTACTCAGGAGCGTAGGTATAATCTATTTCATTAGCGGTTCCAGAATTCAGAAAGGTATAGTGGACATTACCAGTTCTGTCGAAAATGAATAGATCCAAAATGCCATCATTATTCAGGTCTACCTCAGAAAACTGTGGATTATTCATGCCACCTGCCAGAGGGTTTTCCAACAGGTCACCATTAATCTCAAAAGGGACTGACAGGAAATTAACGGATTGAGATATTCCATTCTGGAAATTTACCAATAACACCAAAGCAACCAGCCATTTAGAAATCTGCGAAATCATTCGACTTTCATGAATTTTTTAGTGATAAATCCATTCTCTGCGAAGAATGAAATGAAATAAACGCCCGAAGGTAAATAACTGATATCCAAAGAGTAATCTGCATCTAATTCAACGGAATGAATAACCTGCCCTAAAGCATTTAGGACTTTGGTTTTGACAGATTCCGTGAGATCATTCTGGAAGTCAAGCCTTATTTGCCCTCTGGTGGGGTTAGGGTAGAGGCTGATGAAATTTTCCGGTAAGGAAACATTATTAATTGAGACGGTATTGATCTCTGATTGGGAGAAAATAGAAATGCCACCTCGTCTGTTACCAATTACAATTTCTACCATTCCATCATCGTTAATATCGGCCATGTCTATGCGAATTCGTTCTCCTACGAAAAGGTCAGCATGGTTACTGTCTGCTTCGATGAATGAGCCGGTAAATAAGTTGCTTTCTACGTTAGTATACCTTTTGAGATTCCCCGGTTCACCACCTGTAAAGATCTGGTATTCACCACCAATTTCCATGACAATGGGTTGACTATAACCCGTCGAAAATCCAGGTTCCCTGGTATCAATTTCTCCGAAAAACGAGTTAAACAAGGTAAATACAGGTACTTCCTGGGTGCCCGTATTTTGGTAATAATTGACGTTTCCATTAAATTCTCCAATGACTAGGTCGATAAGGTTGTCACGGTTCATATCTTCGAAAACCGGTGTGCTGAACTGTCCGACATCAATGCCCTGGAAATTGGCTACAAATGAAGAAAAAACAGCTACACCGTCACCAATATCCTGATTTTCGAAGTAAAACAATTTGCCCATTTCTTCTCCTAGCAGCATATCTTCGTCGTCATCATTGTCAATGTCAGCAAAAGCAGGGTGGAGGCTTCTCAGGCCGAGTCCCATCAATCCGGCATAGTTTTCATCAGCCAATTCATATTTTGGGTCGGAAAGGGTACCAACATTTTCGAAGAGAAACAGTCGGGCGTCAAATACACCACCCGGATTGAAATAACCTCCAGAACCAACCACAATGTCAAGAAGGCCGTCAGAATTATGGTCAAAAAATACGGGATTGGCTTCTGAGCCAAAATCTATCATTTCGTCTACAAGAAAGGTATTTGTTACAAAATCAAATGAAGGTTGATTATTAGCACCTTCGTTTTTGTAAAACCAGCTGCAGAAATAATTTTCGGAAATATTCTGTGCATTTGGAGCTGCTATCAGATCTTTCAGTCCATCATTATCTACGTCAAGGTAAAATGCTCCGGGAAAGGTATTGACATCAACCGGAATGTTTTCAGATGGAAAAGTGGGATCTTGTTGGATGAGGAAGGAGGTGTCAGCATTGCCTCCATTGATGGCCATATTGAGATGCGGAAAGGTAATGTCGCCGAGTATCAAATCTTTATCGTTGTCAGCATCCATATCCAGTGTCAAAACTGTAGATCCAACATGAACCCCGCCCGATTTGCCGATAAACTCTGCCCTGTTGATGCAACTATCCATCATAGGGCTTAGGTCAATGCTATTCGTAAGCCCTGATTCGTAAAAGCGCCCCCAGCATTCATCAACCAAATCAAAGAGTAAAGTGTCGCAACCGAACCCCAGGTCCATAGACTGGTTCTCGTAATATTCAATGTAGCCACCTCCCGGGTTAAATGTCAGGACGTCTAAATCACCATCATTATCAAGGTCATCCAATGCTGGAATATCTTCGCCAGTTACTACAATATTAGTGTTCAATCCGGTGAATGGATGGAGGTAGTACAAATTGTCAAAAGCGTTCGCCGGGAAAGTGAGCATTTCATAGCTAATCTCGTTATCAGCATTATACGATCCTTTCCATACCTGGACGCCAAAGACGCCAGGAATAGTCGAAAAAGCAAAAAGGTCACCGATATTATCACAATTATAATCACGGATCAGCGCCCATTCCTTAACCCTCGGAAAGTTATTGGCATATTCAGGAGCGTATTGATAATGGTTTTCCGCATTTGGGCCATTATTGAGAAAGGTGAGTACAACATTACCTTTTCGATCAAACAAAAACAGGTCCTGAAGCCCGTCATTATTGAGGTCTACTTCAGAAAATTGTGGGTTGTTCAATCCTCCTGATAGTGCATAATTTAGTCGGTCTCCGTTGTGGCGAAACTCGATATCGGTCAGGCTATAATTCTGGCTCAAGCACAAACAAGGCATTAATCCAACAAAAAACAAAAGGAAAAATCTATACATGGACTCTAGTTTAATTCAAAACGTGTATTGCAGTAAAAGGGTTGTTTGATACAAATGTTCAGATAGAAATATTATGTTTATAAGCAAAATATTATACCATGATGCCTAAGATCCCCGGTTTTATTCTACTCTTTTTAGTTTTTACGCTTTCAGTTTTTGCCCAATCCGATAGTATTTCTGTAACAAATGATACGTTGACAACGACGTCTGACAGTATCGAATTCCAGAAACCACCGACTGAGGTAAAAGAGATAAAACTGAACAGGTTTACGGTTGTGTCTGACGGGGAGGAACTTGCCTTTGATTCGGCCGATGCTGAAGGCATGGCAAATATAACGATAAACGGTGAAACCTTTCCTGTTGAGTTTACTGATGGAATAGCAACTTTGCCTTATGAAGTTGGACAATCAAAACTCGCTTTATTTAAATGGGGTGATGGTGTTGATAGTGGTTATAAGTTGATGCATTTTTCGAAACGAAATGATGGTAATTTCAGGAATCGACATTTGCCACTTTGGTTATCTCTTTTACCGCCTCTTCTCGCGATTTTCCTGGCTCTGGTGTTTAGAGAAGTTGTGGTTTCGCTGTTCACCGGTATCCTTGCCGGAGCGTTTATCGCTAATGGTCTTCAGTTCGACCCAATAGCAATTCTTAGATCAATTTGGAGAACCATTGATCATTATATCATTAATGCATTGAATGACAGCGGCCACCTGGCCATTATTGTCTTTTCGCTCATGATTGGTGGTATGGTGGCTATCATTTCAAGAAATGGTGGTATGGCAGGTGTGGTGCAGAAACTTTCGAAATATGCAACTACACCAAAGAGTGCTCAATTTATTACCTGGTTGTTAGGCGTTGCTATCTTTTTCGATGATTATGCCAACACCCTCATTGTAGGGAATACCATGCGTTCTACTTCTGACAGTTTTAAAATTTCAAGAGAGAAACTGGCTTATATTGTAGATAGTACTGCTGCTCCGATTGCCGCTTTAGCTTTTGTTACGACCTGGATTGGTTTTGAGCTTGGTCAAATAGAAGTTGGACTTGCGGGCATTAAAGACCTTGAAAATCCACCGAACGCTTATGCGGTATTTCTTAGTTCACTGAAATATTCATTTTATCCTATCCTTACCTTAATATTTATCCTCTTCCTCATTTTCAAGAACAGAGATTATGGTGCAATGTTGAAAGCAGAGACCAGGGCCAGGGTGCAGGGAATCGTCGCTCCAAAACAGGGAGAGATAACCGAAGAAGGTGATATGGAAGATCTGAAACCTGTTGAGGGTGCTCCTCTGAAATGGTATAACGCTGCACTTCCAGTTTTCCTGGTCATTTTCGTGACGCTTTTCGGGCTTGTAGAAACCGGGATGGCTGCTTGTTATGATGCCATTCTGGAAACCAGGAATATTGGAAACTACACCTGGGGCAATACATGGTCTAACCTGGATGCCTTATCTGGAGGTAACCAATCTGGGCTTGGTGTGCTCATCGGTAATGCGGATTCATATACAGCATTGATTTGGGCTTCCTTTACAGGAATGGCTGTGGCAGCTGTTATGACAGTTGCAGGAGGGATAATGAAACTTACCGATACCATGAATACCATGATCGCCGGATTTAAAGCCATGCTGCCAGCGGTTGTTATCCTTGTTTTGGCGTGGTCACTTGCCGGTGTTACCCAGGAACTATTTACCGCTGATTATTTAACTAGCTTATTGCTTGGTTCATTACAGCCAACGCTGATCCCTGTAGTTGTCTTTATTTTGGCTGCATTAATTTCATTTTCAACTGGATCAAGTTGGAGTACAATGGCTATTCTTTACCCGATTGCTATACCATTGACCTGGTCTATTTGTACTGAGGCAGGTATTGCGCTGGACCAACAATGGGAGATCATGTATAATGTTATTGCAACAGTGCTTGCGGCTTCCGTTCTTGGTGACCATTGTTCTCCAATTTCCGATACGACAATTTTGAGTTCCTTAGCTACCGATTGTAATCATATTGAGCACGTCAGAACCCAATTACCATATGCGCTTACGGTTGGTGTAGTGAGTATTATCCTTGGTTATTTATCCACAGCTATCCAAATTCCTATTATCATTCATTTCACATTAGGATTGGGCGTACTTTTTGCCATTGTACATTTTGTTGGTAAGCCTGTGCCGGAGTCTGATTAACAAAGGTTTAAAGTGATGTAAAAAAGAAAAGGGATTAAGCTGAAAACACAGCTTAATCCCTTTTTAAATTTATAATCTAATTCTAGTACGGAGTGTGTCCATTCCTGCCGTAAGAGAAGAATAAGATATTTACATCATTTAAATCAACGTTGCCATCTCCATTCGGATCCCATGGAGCATAAACATTGATCGATAGATAATTAAAAAACAACAAGTTAGCATCGTTGGCATCAATTTGAATATCCAGTGATTGAACATTACCTGGAACCATACCAAAAGACATGCCGTTTACGGATGGCATAGCTAACATTGGATCATCGTTAAGCAGCGGATTGTCGAATGCTTGACTCATGCTTGTTGTGAAATCATGACAGAGTTGCCCACCATTAACTGGTACTTGAAGTGGTATTGGTGTACTAATCGGTAAATGGTTGAAATGCATCAATTCAACAAAGAACAATGCTCCCGGATCAAGTGATACTTGTGGTAATTGTCCATTTACCCTTGAGATTGAACCATCACTATGTAATACGACAGCCTCCTGGTAAAGGATTATGGAAGGATCTACACCATCTCTGATATTCATAAGCAGCCAATCAGACATATCCAATGGCATAAGAGGTAATGACGGGAATGCCTCTGGACCATTATAGTTCCACGGTGCAACATTATATGGATGCTGTAACGGGATTAGGTCCAGGTCTCTAAGCGTTGTCCTCATTGGAGGAGCAGGAGCAAATACGAGTGGATCAAACATGCCGCCCAAGTATGCTGTGAGACATAGTTGGACAGTTTGTACTTCACCCTGATCAACAAAAATTGTCGCTGTCTCAGAACAACCATTGTCATCCGTAACAGTTACGACATAAGATTGTAGACCTGCCAATCCACCAATATCTTCAGTAGTATCGCCATTAGACCAATTGAACTGGTACGGAGGAGCACCACCGGAAATTGTAAGGTCAATGGATCCATCTAAAATACCAGGGCCAGTTTCATTGATTGCAGTAGATGAAATGACAATTGGATTTCCATTTTCAACAGTTACTGTAGCTGAGCATGTGGAGGTATTACCGTTGGAATCTGTAACCGTTAATACCACGGTATTGTCTCCAATATCAACACAGCCGAAACTGCTAACATCGATACTTATTGAACCAATTGCACAATTATCACCTGACCCATCATCAACCTGTGAAGCTGTGATTGTCGCATTACCATTTTGGTCAAGCTGTACAGTAATGTCCTGGCAATTTGCATTAGGACCAACATTGTCTTCGACAATGATCTCAGCAGAGCAGTTGTCACTATTACCGCTATTATCCACTACTGTAAGTACAACAAAGTTTTGACCAACGTTTCCGCAATCAAATGTCGTTTTATCTAACATCATATTGCCAATACCACATTCATCGGAAGAACTACTTCCAACATCTGCTGTCGAAATAGTTACGCTTCCACTGGCATCAAGTTGTACTGTAAGATCATCGCATTCGGCGACAGGAGGTGTAACATCAAATACGTTTACGGTTGCCGAACAAGATGAAGAATTGCCATTGCCATCTTTAACTGTTAGGATAACAGTGTTACTGCCAACGTCACTACACCCGAAGTTGACTTGATCCAGTGATATATCTGATAATCCACATGCATCACTAGAGCCGTTATCGACATCATTTTCAGAAATGGTAACTGTCCCGGCTGGTGACAAGTTAATATTCACATCCTGACATTGTGCATCGGGAGCAACGTTATCCTCTACAGTTACTGTAGCAGTGCATGTTTCCGTATTGCCATTATTATCATCAACGGTTAAGGTCACTGTATTATCACCAATAGCATTACAGTCAAAACTATTTACATCAATCGATAGAGAAAAGTTAGCACAAACATCCGTTGAGCCACTACCAATATCGGCTGCAGTAATTGACCCATTGCCTGAAGCATCAAGTTGAACCGTAATATCGGTGCAAACGGCAACAGGTGGTGTAACATCTTCAACAGTTACATTGGCTAAACAGGAGCCTACATTACCATTTACATCAGTTACAGTAAGGACAACAGGTACCGGACTGCCAACATCTGAACAGATAAATGCATTAGGACTAACACTGGACTGACCAATTCCACAGGCGTCTGTTGCACTCAATTCAACCTGATCTGCTGTGATTGAAGCATTGCCTGAATTATCCAACTGGATGGTGATATTCTGGCAAACTGCTACCGGATCAACATTATCTTCAACGGTGACGGTGGAAGTACAGGAAGACTGATTAATATTTAAATCATACACTACAAGTACAAGGGTATTTGGACCAACATCATCACAATCAAAATTCCTTGGGATTTCTTCAAAAGGTCTTAGACCACAGGCATCCGAGGAACCATTATCCAATTGGGCGTCAAAAATCGTAGCATTCCCCGAAGCATCCAGTTGTACAGTAATATCCTGGCAAATGGCTATTGGAGCGATATTATCCTCAACAGTAACATTAGCGGTACATGTAGAGGTATTATTGTCATTATCCACTACGGTAAGGGTAACTGTATTACTGCCTACATCGCTACAGCCAAATGTAGTTTGGTTAATTGAAACTGAGGCAACACCACAGTTATCACTTGATCCGTTGTCCACATCCTGAGCAGTAGTGGAACCATTTCCATTTGCGTCTAATTGAACCGTAACGTCCTGGCAAGTTGCCACAGGAGGTTCACTATCGTTCACAGTAACCGTAAAGGAACACTGTGCGGTATTTCCTGCGGCATCAGTTACTGTGTATGTTTCAGTAGTTGTACCAACCGGAAAAGTTGCTCCTGACCCTAATCCACCGGTTAGTGCTGTAGTAGCACCCGGACAATTGTCAGTTCCCTGTGGAGGTGTGTAATTTACAACCGCGGCACAACTTCCTGGATCATTGTCGACGGTAATGTCGCCACTTACGCCTCCAAGGCTGTTGTTAATCAGACTGGCATCATCAAACATGACAGCCCCTCCAGCGCTACATTGCATGATGACTATAAATCGAACGGTTGCAGCACCAGCTGGTGCGGTGTCATTTAATGAAATCTGTGTCCAAGTGTTTTGAGGCAGGGTATTGTCAATTCGTGTTGATTCAACTACTGAAATCAATCCGCCTCCACTGTCAAAGTAGTCAAGTTGTATAAAACCTTCACAACCTGGCAACATAGGATCAAAACTGGCATTTTCGATATAAACAGATGCCGTAAGATTATCTCCCGAGCTTACTGGAAGGTCTTGGAATGTGCCGGAATTTCCACCAAACATTTTAAGATAGAAATTACCGTCCTGCCCTGGAGGAATGATATTGCCATCTATACCAAACACAGCTCCGAATGAATTCCAGCCTGAGCCATTAAATGGTTGATTGAATGCGTTTCCGGTTTCGAAACTTGGGTTGACAAGTATATTTGAAGGGCCTGATGGTCCACAGGAAATAACAGGGGCTTCGGTATCATTTACGGTAACGTTAAATGAACAGTTAGCCGTATTGCCAGATGCATCAGTGATTGTAAAAGCATTGGTAGTTGTACCAACCGGATGCGCAAGTCCATTTGGTAAGCCAGAAGTCTGGGCTACAGTAAATCCGGGACAGTTATCGTTAATGTTGGTTAAAGAATAAGTAATTACCGCAGAGCAATTGCCTGGATCGTTATTGACTGTAATATCAGCAGGACAATTGATCGTTGGATCTTCGGTATCATTAACAGTAACCGCAAATGAACATTGAGCAGTATTTCCAGCCGCATCAGTTACTGTGTATGTTTCAGTAGTTGTACCAACCGGGAAAGTAGCTCCTGATCCAAGTCCACCAGACAAAGCAGTGGTAGCGCCAGGGCAATTATCCACTCCTTGTGGAGGTGTGTAACTAACAACAGCACCACATGTTCCTGGGGCATTATCGACTGTAATATCGCCGCCACTGCCGCCAAGACTGTTATTTATCAGACTGGCATCATCAAACATGACAGCCCCTCCAGCGCTACATTGCATGATAACTATAAATCGAACGGTTGCAGCACCAGCTGGTGCGGTGTCATTTAATGAAATCTGTGTCCAAGTGTTTTGAGGCAGGGTATTGTCAATTCGTATTGATTCAACTACTGAAATCAATCCACCTCCACTGTCAAAGTAGTCAAGTTGTACAAAACCTTCACAACCTGGTAGCATAGGATCAAAGCTGGCATTCTCGATATAAACGGATGCAGTAAGGTTATCCCCTGGATTAACCGGGTGGTCTTGGAATGTACCAGAATTACCACCAAACATTTTAAGATAGAAATTCCCGTCTTGCCCTGGAGGAATAATATTGCCATCAATACCAAATACTGCCCCGAATGAAGTCCAGCCTGAGCCACTAAATGGTATATTGAAGGCGTTTCCAGTTTCGAAGCTTGGATTAACGAGTATGTTTGATGGCCCAATTGAACCACATGAGATAACCGGATCTTCGATATCATTTACGGTAACGTTAAATGAACAGTTAGCCGTATTGCCCGTTGCATCTGTGATAGTAAAAGCGTTAGTGGTTGTTCCAACTGGGAACGCAACTCCATTTGGCAAGCCGGATGTCTGTGCCACAGTAAATCCGGGACAGTTATCACCAATACCGGTAATGGAATAAGTAACAACAGCCGAGCAATTACCTGGATCGTTATTGACAGTAATATCTGCAGGGCAGCTGATCGTTGGATCCTCAGTATCATTAACCGTAACATCAAAGCTGCAGCTCGTGGAGTTGCCAGCATTATCTGTAGCTGTGCAGGTTACTGTTGTTGTCCCCACATTGAAAGTACTGCCTGATGGCGGAGTGCAGGAAACAGAAATTGGGTTAACACAATTATCAGTTGCCAGGATTGTTGGGAAATCAACCACCGCTGAGCAAGCACCTAGATCATTGTCAACAACAATATTATCAGGACAGGAATCGGGAATATTGTAGCAGACTTCGAGATCGGTAAAAAAGAAGTCAGATGGCTGATTGAAACCGGCGTTAATGTTTTGAAAATCGAATCCGGTAATTACCATATCACCCATAAATGGGTTGATTAATGGGGAAGGCCCAGTTGAAAAGCTGGCTCCTGTTTCAATACTTGTTATTGTTGCGGAAATAGCATTACCTTCCAGGACGGTTATTGAGACCATGAGCCCTTCATCTGTAAAAGGGATAGTCGTAAGATTGTTGCCATTTAAATCATTATAGGAATAAAAGGTACTACCAGTAATAAATCTGAATACCCATAATGCCGTATTGGTAGAATTGGTAAGTATTAAATTGACTGAACTACCAATTACAAATCCATTATCCCATTTAAAGTCAAAAGAAGAGCCGGGAGTCAGTGGTTGGGCAAACGGTCGTCTTGCAGTTGCAGAACCAACCATACTGGGGTTTGAGTATATTCCAAATGCAGTTCCGATGTCTGAATCACCATTAGAATCTCCGTCTCCGTTATCCGCTGAAGATCCAATGAATGCTCCTGCAGAACCATCATTTATGCTAGGAAACAAGGTCCACGGCCCAAAGCCACTACCGCCATTATCACCGGTTTGCCAACCATCAACTGCATAGGCAGGGTCATTGGCATTGTCAAAGCCACATTCGAGATAAGATAGTTCAGGATCAGTATTATCCACTACAGTTATTGTAGCTGAACAATTGTCAGTCTCACCATCGGCCGTAACAGTTAGCACCACATTAGTTACACCAAGCGGATAAGGAGCACCTACATCCACTGAAAAACTAAGTGGATCACCATCTGCATCGGAGGAGCCTCCATCGAAATCTGCTGCCATAGTTGTAATGTCCTGACAATTTACGTCAGCATTAACAGTTACATTTTGGCAAATTGCAACTGGAGGAGAGCCACAAGAACCTGCATTATTAATGCTTAAGCCAAATGCGCCTTCTGCATTCCCTGAACCATGAACCAACACATAATAAGTTGTGCCAAGTGTAGTACAGAATTCCACTTCGCTCTGAAGGGAACCACAGCCGCTATTATCATCTCCTGCCTCACAGATTAAGTTATTGCAATCTCCAGAGAAAACTCTTAATCGGGTATCAAGTGAGCTTCCGCAAAGAGAGACATTAACCAATTCACCTGTTCCCTCAAAAGAATACCAGATACCACCAGACGCTGAATCTGAAGTTCCGCAAACAGGTGCAGTATCAGGAGTTGAGCACAAAGTATTTCCAGAAACAGGTACATCCATGCCCAATGGGATGGCATTTATACAATCATCATTGGAAGTGACTGGGGCAAAAATGGTACGATCCTCGCTTCCGGCTGGATTGGCCCAATTACCAAGATTTCTACCAGGTGCAAAATACCCTACGGTACCATTAATATTCTCAATACCCTGGGTTTTGAAGAACCCTCCAGGTACCTCACCGGTGTGGACTTCAATCCAGTTGGTCGATTCGAAAAGTTTCATTTCAAAACTGGCAGTTGCTGTAGAACTCAAAAATCTTACGTTATTAAAAGAAACGACAAATCTTCTATTGGGTGTTGTGCCAAAAGTTTCATAGGCAATAGTTCCTCCAGCAAGGGGATTCAGGTCATCCCACATACCTGCAAATATATTGTTGGGGAGAAAAATACTTGGAATAGCATCAGGTGAGAAGTCAATGCCATCACCAATAGAGCCAAACCTTATATATCCGTTGGATGACAACAAAATATTATTGTATGCCTGTTCGAAAAAATAGAAAGTGAATGGCAAAGTAATTGACACAGAACTGTCGTCACCCAAGGAAACCGGATTTGCAGTTGCATTATCAAAAGAAACCCCGGTTGTTATTGGACCTGAAACGGTATAGCTAAACGGAACTGCAGGTGTTACTGTGATGGTAAAAGAACAAGAAGCAGTTTGCCCTCCGCCATCAGTAGCTACAAAGGTATTTGTGGTGGTTCCAACTGGAAAATTAATACCACTAGGAAGCCCTGCAGTCTGGCTAATAATAGGTACTCCACAATCATCCGACGCAGTAGGCGGACTATAGGTATATGTAGCATCGCACTGAGAAATTGTCACGTTGGAAGGGCATGTAATGGAGGGAGGATCAGGAAGATCTGTTAGATTGAGCTCAAAGTTTCCGTCAAATGACCCAAAACCATGTACCAGAATCCAATATTGAGTGCCATTAACAGTGCAGAATTCAACTTCTGATTGTGTAGTTCCGCCGCAGCCAGCATCGTCAGTACCAGCTACACAACTGAGCGCTGCACAACTGCCTTCATAAATTCTGATTTTTGTATCAAAATCACTGTTACATAAGTCAGCATTTACGATGTTACCATTTCCGGTAAAGGTATACCAAACTCCACCACTACTCCCGTCAGTAGTCCCACAAACAGGAGCGGTGTCGGAGTTAGCATCGGTGGTTGTTCCTGATACGGATCCTCCTATTGCAATAGTTTCAGCACCAGGGCAATCGTCATTGCAAGGAACAGGCGTAAAAACTGTACTGTTATTAATCAAGGTGAAGTTCGCCGAATTTCTGCCGGGTACGGTATATGCTATGTTTCCAAAGATATTCTCTATGCCTTGGGTATGAAGGCCCCCATCTGAAGGGCAGACCTGACAATCAACCCTTACGGAATTGTCGGACTCAGAAAGTGTTATTCGGAAACTGACATTATCCCCATTATCGAAATGATCAACACGCCAAAAGGTCATCCGAAATTGGCGGTTAGGGGCAGTGCCTAC
>JBCCHF010000020.1:0-104938 GCA_039028895.1 Bacteroidota bacterium
AAAGCCTCCGGTAGCTTATTGGATGTAGAAGGCCAGGAAGAAACCAGTCTTTTCTTCAGACCTAAAGTGGATTTCTCCAAGACATTCAAAGAAAATCAAGGATGGAAAGTTGGATTTTATGGTGAACGAGAAAAAAACGAGAGAAGGAGTATCGCCACAGATACTATCCTGAATGCCAGCTTCTTCTACGACTTGGTTAAAGTATATGCTCAAAGTCCGGAAACCAAAACACTGACGCTGGGAGCTTTTTACTCGAGACGATTTGATTATTTCCCCCGGACCGAAAATTTTAGTAAAACCACTGTGGCTGATGAGATGAACATTCAGGGGGGTTGGAGACCGAGTGCTGCTTCCAATCTACGGTGGAACCTCACATACCGCGACCTTAAAGTGACCAATGATGACCTGACCAATGAGAGGCCACAACAAACTTATCTCGGCCGACTTGAATACTTATTCAATGTAAAGAAAGGGTTCCTCAGGGGAAATACTGTTTATGAACTAGGTGCAGGCCAGGAAAAAAAGATTGAATTCACCTATCTCGAAGTCAACCCCGGAGAAGGTGTTTATACCTGGATCGACAGGAACGAAGATGGCATTAAGCAATTGGATGAATTTGAAATTGCCGTTTTCCAGGATGAAGCAGATCATATCAGGGTATCGACCTTTACCGATGAATTTATACGATCCAACAACGTCCAATTCAGTCAAAGCCTGAGTTTTAACCCGGTCAGATTGTGGCGAAAAGACAAAGGCATTAAGGGATTCCTGGCAAAATTTTCTACACAGTCTTCACTCAAGATCGCCAGGAAAACAGTTGATAATGCCGGGGTTCAGGCATGGAATCCATTCCAGCTCAGTGTAGCAGACACTTCCCTTTTATCCGTAAGTTCCAATATCCGGAATACCTTGTTCTTTAACAGGATCAATCCGAAATATGGTTTCGAAATCGGAATGTCTGATAATCAGAATCGAGTAATCCTGACCAGCGGTTATGAGGATCGGGAGCGATCTGAGCAATTTTTGAAATTCAGGTGGAACATCAGCAAGAAAATTGGGACGTCTATCAACTTCGGTCTCGGAACCAGAGAAAATGATTCAGAGTTCTTCAACACCAAAGATTATAACATCAGGTTTTACAGGGTAGCGCCTCAGGTCACCTTGTTGTTTAACAAAAACTTCCGCACGATTCTCAAATACGAATTTCTCGATAATAAAAACCAGATAGGGAATTTTGAAACAGCCCTTTCTCATGATTTCAGTGCTGAATTGACTTATAACAAGATTTCAAAAACTGAGATCAGAGCTAACTTTTCATTTGTTGATGTCGCTTATATTGGCGATAATGGTACACCAGTTGAATTTGCGATTCTTCAGGGTTTACAAAACGGGAGCAACTATTTATGGAACCTGATTGTAGAACGCCGAATCGCTAAAAACGTGTTGATGAATATCAGTTATGAAGGTCGGCAAACTGGCGAATCACGAGTAATTCACGTAGGTCGGGCCAGTGTTAGGGCCACCTTTTAACCTTTCTTCCCATCCTTTTGTTTTAATCCTGTTGCCAACAACTTTATTTATTTCTTTTTTCTTTAAACTTAAAACCAGACCTTTGCAGCAAGGTTGGTTATACTTTTAAAATTCGAACATGTTCATAATACCTGTTAAACTTCGCTTTTTCCTAATTGCAGCCCTGCTCATCGGAGGAATTGCCATTTCATTTTTACCATACGGTCTCGCCTGGTCTTGGCTTTTGCTGGTGCCCGGCTTGATATTACTTGTTGGATATTTCCTTTTAGGCACAATCGGACCTGCTTCTAAAGCCCTCCAAACTGGTGATCTTGAGAAAGCAGAAAAAATGCTGGACTATACCTGGAAGCCTAATTGGATGCTGAAATGGAACCGTGGCACCTATTGGTTTATTAAAGGGTCCATCGCCGTACAACGCCGTGAAATGAGTAAAGCAGAAGATATGATGGAAAAGGCATTGTCCATTGGATTACCATCAGATGACTTCACGGCCCAGGTTTACCTTGTATTGGCCCAAGTTGCCGGTTCAAAAAACAAGCGTACAGCCGCCATGAACCACGTCAAAGCAGCCAAAAAACTGAAGATCACAGAACCTATGATCATAGAAGGACTCAAGCAAATTGAGAAAACCTTAAAAATGGTGCCTAAAGGCTACCGTAACCAACAGCAGTTTGGTAGAATGAAACGGAAAAAATTTAAAGGCTAAAGATCGGAACAAGGAATTTTCACGAATTCTGTATCGGTTTTCCACCTGCCCTTGATTCTCAAAATTTCTATGCCGGCGCCTTCCTTATTTTTTAGGCAGCTACACCACTTTTTCCCAAGCCTTTTATAGTATCGTGCGTTAACGTAGGCCGGCACTTTCATCTCATCAAGTGCCCAGTCATCAATGGCGAGGTAGGCAATATCTGACCTTTGTCCAAATATCAGTTTGTCGTATTCGCGAGGGATGCAATTATCAGTTTTTTCCGAAAAATAAAAAACCGCTTCATCCCCAAGGCCCGTGTACATTGAAAAGGACAAATTGTTATCCCATTTCCCGAAAACGTGAAAGAAAGGCATAACACCAGCAATCACCACTATGATTATGGCAGGCTTGAAAGTCATTAAGTTTCTTTGGATCATAGGTACTCCCTTGTGGGGAAATGGAGCATACCAAAATAGCAAGAAAGACAAAACTACCATCAACAAATTCCAGGGCCAAACAATCAAATTCCAATTATGTCCCAATGGCCCTAACAACAGTAGAATGAACAAGTGAAAAAAGGCAATAGCCAGCACTCCAATTTTTCTGGTTTTTTTGAATGCCAGTAAACCTCCCATTCCCATTTCGACAAAGGGGACCATCCAGGCAAAGGACTGATTATCCATAAAATCGAGCCAACCTACTCCACTCAGCATCCAAGGGAACGTTCCTTCTATAAAATGAGCATTCAGTTTATGGAAACCACTCCAGAAATAGGTAAAAACCAGGATTAACCGGAGACAGATCAATATCTTCTCCCGGTTCTTATCAGACCGAATGTCATTGGCCAAAAATGGAAAAATCATCAGCACGAACATAAACACCCATGCCTGTAGTCGGGAGAGATCAAGGACAATGAAAACAAGCAGTGTAAGCAAAACACCGATTGCTGAAAACTGTCTTAACTTTCGACTATTCATTCCGGCAAGGAAGACAATAAGCACTAATAACAATAAATAGCCCAGCCAATCTGATTCAGGCGAATCTATTTGGGTGAAGGCAGGAATTAATGGAAAATCCCTAACCTGCATCCACAGTGGCCTTGACAGCAGGAGCATAACCGTAAATGCCCCTGTAAAAGTGGCTACGACAAGATTGATTGCCTTATTTGACCTGGTATTTATGCGTTCATCCATCCCAAATAATAAATGCCTAGCACAAAAAGAAATTGTAATGTCATTGTGCCATCTAACAAACCAGAGTAAAAATAATCATGTCGGCCGGGAGCAGAAAAATAAACAAAAACACCAGTAGAAATCGCGGAGACCAAAAGCGGTATGGAAATCAACAGACCATAATTAATGATCGCTAAAACCGAAAACACACCCAGGCAAGCCCAAGCCAGACGAATTGTATTTTGAATACCAATGCGCGCTGGAATGGTGTTCACTTCAGTATGCTTGTCGACTTTCAAATCACGAATATCAAACGGTAGTGTTATCGCAAAAACGAAAAGGGCTCTTTCTATAAACATTAGCCAGGTTTTGGGCGACCAAATAGTCTCCAGTTCTATAGCCGGTAATAGCACTGTGACGTAAGCCCATACGATTGCGATCAAATAGATTTTGATCATATTAAAATCCCTTAATCTCAGATTTCTCTTACCACCGAGGATAGGCAAAACATATAGCAAGGAAATTGCGGCTGGTGCGACAAGCGCAATTTGAACCGAAAAGCTGACTTTGAAGAAGCAATAGGCACCGCCAATAATAGCCATGATGGCGTATACCCAGATATGATATTTCCGCTCAAAAATGACTTTATACCGTTCAACAGTGAGAAAATCCTGCACTTTGGGCAGGCCTATCAGTCTATGCAACGCATAAATTACCAGTGTGCTACAAAAAATGAGAAAGACTAACGGCGTCAGTTCAAGAGGACTGAAAAACAGCAGGTAAGTCTGAAGCCCCATGCACCCTGCTCCCAGTGCAATATTGAAATTGCTATAGATGATCAGGTCGATCAGTTGCTCAATAAAACGTTTGTTACTGGCTTTGGCTGGATTGGCGTTCGGCAGCATTTGGTGGTGACCTTATTCCAAATACTTAAAGTTATGGTTTTCCTCGATATTGCCGAGCGTTTCATAAATCAGCCTGATGACATTTTCAACATCCTCTTTTGATGCCGTTTCAACAGTAGTATGCATATAACGCAAAGGGATGGAGATCAACGCTGATGGTACACCTCCATTTGAGTAAGCGAAGGCATCTGTGTCAGTACCAGTATAACGTGAAGCAGCTTCACGCTGAATAGGAATTTCTTTGGATTCTGCGGAATCAATGATCAGGTCAAGTAACTTGTTGTGCACGGCAGGGCCATACGTTACTGATGGTCCCAACCCAACCTGGATGTCACCAAGATCTTGTGTAGTCATCAATGGAGTGTGGGTATCGTGCGTTACGTCAGTTACGATAGCGACGTGAGGTTTAATGGTATGTGCCATCATCTGTGCTCCTCTAAGTCCTACTTCCTCCTGGACGGAGTTGACTACATAAAGGGCAAATGGTAATTCCTTTTTGTTTTCCTTTATCAGGCGGGCCACTTCAGCGATGCAAAATCCACCAACACGATTGTCGAGTGCTCTTCCTACATAGAATTTGTCGTTAAGCATCATTAGTTCATCCGGATAGGTAATCACACATCCGACATGAATGCCCATCTCAAGAACTTCCTCCTTATCCTTGGCCCCTACATCGATGAAAATATTCTTTACAGAAGGGTTTTTCTCTTTCTCGTTTTTCCTGGTGTGGATAGCTGGCCATCCGAAAACACCATTAACAATGCCTTTTTTGGTGTGGATATGCACTCTCTTGGAAGGCGCTACATGGTGGTCAGAGCCGCCATTCCTGATTACATGGATAAATCCTTTATCAGATATATGATTGACAAACCATGAGATCTCGTCGGCATGCGCCTCAATCACCACACGATAGGGCCTGTCTTTGTTGATAACACCATAAACAGAACCGTAATTATCGACATGATAGTCATCGACATAGGGTTTGATGTAGTCGAGCCAGATTTTCTGTCCTGAAGATTCGAAACCGGTTGGGGAAGCGTTTTTAATATACGCCTTTAGAAAGGCTTCTGATTCGTTGGTAATTATGGCCATGTTAAATCGTTATATTTTAATGGGGTTAGTTCAAAGATACCGTTAAAAGATTTTTTATAAAAATTCTCTTCTCCACGTATTCACAGTCTCCATCTCTGCTTCGGTTATAAATTCTCCGGAAACAGCTTCATCGAGTAAAGCGTCAAAATTACTTAAGGTCAAAAGTTGACAATCTGCATTTGCGAAGTTCTCGGTTGCTTTGGCAAAACCATAAGTGAAGATGGCAATCACACCAACAACCTTCAATCCTGCATCACGAAGTGCGTTGACCGCTTTTATGGAACTGCCACCTGTTGATATCAAATCTTCAACTACCAAAACAGCAGCCCCTTCCTTTGCTTCACCTTCAATCATATTCTGGAGACCATGCCCTTTTGCTTTACTTCTCACATAAATAAAGGGTTGCTCAAGTGCATCAGCCAACAAAGCACCTTGCGGAATGCCAGCAGTCGCTACACCAGAAACGGTATCGAAAGTTCCGAACTCTTTCGACTTTTCAACCAGACATTTTTTGATAAATTTGCGAACTTCAGGGTAAGAAAGAGATTTCCGATTATCGCAGTAAATGGGAGATTTAATACCAGAAGCCCATGTAAATGGGTCATTTGGGCTAAGTTTAATTGCTTTGATCTCTAAAAGCCTACGCGCTACTTCGGCTTCTATATTCATCATGAATTTTTTTTGAGGGACAAATGTACAAAATATACATCAACAAAACAGCCATAATCCTTACTGAAAAGGATGGCAATTTCAATCCTATACCAGGCAAGAATAAACTAATCGCTAATTACATCGGGCGACGTAAACATTTACTCCATTATATCGACATGGCTGAAAAAGGCAACCACGTGCAGGAAGTCATCCTGGTCGCCAAAGACCTGCCGCAATTGAAAGCTGACTTTTTTGGGGTTTACAAGATCCTTGAAGCGGCCGGAGGACTGGTCTTTAACCAAGCAGGAGAGATATTGGTGATGTACCGACGCGGCAGTTGGGATTTGCCGAAAGGCAAAATTGACAAAGGAGAATCGGTCGAGGAAGCAGCGGTTAGGGAAGTGATGGAAGAAACCGGATTAAAAGAGGTAACGCTCGGAGACAAACACTTTACCTCATACCACACTTACCAGCATCCTAAGCATGGAAGGGTACTCAAACCAACCTATTGGTTCAAGATGACCAGTTCACAACAAGAACTCATCCCACAAACAGAAGAAGATATCGAACAGATGAAATGGATGAAAAAAGAAGATTTCCTGGAAAAGTATCAGTCAGAAACTTACCAAAGTATCCTGGATGTTTTGATGGCTTAAAAGAGATTCACCAGTAAAAAGAATACCACCAAATAGATCCACAAGACATCAAGAAAGTGCCAGTAAATTGTTAGGAGCTGGAGGTTCATCAGCTTGGAAGGATCAGAAAAATAGATGAGTACCGACACGGGCTCTTTAATCCTCTTGAAAGCAATAAAAACAAACCAGCCTAGAAACGGCAACCCCCCCAACACGTGCGCCAGGTGTAACCCGGAAATAACATACAAGTAAGAGGCTCCCTGAGAGGAAGCCAGCAACATACCCTTATTCACCATTTGTTGCCATCCGACATATTGAGCGGCCATAAAGCCCAGGGTCATCAACAGGGTAAAGATCAGCATCCTTTTGTAAGCTTCCGTATCATCTCTTTTGTAAGCTTTGTTAGCCTGATCCATAAAATAACTGGTCAGCAATAACAAAATGGTATTTAAATAGAAGATAGTCGGCAACTGGATTGGATCCAGATTTTCAGATATCCGATGGAAAAGATAGGAAATCGTAACTCCCAGGAACAACATGGTCAGACTGGCCAACAACAAGTACAATAAGACCTTTTTAATGGGGAAGTTAAAACCGGGAATTTGCTGATAATTAGAGTTGTTGGGCTCCATTGTAGTGTGTTAATGCTATTGTAAACGTCTTCTTTTTAAATTGGTTTATGGCAATAGGCATATTCGGGAAAAAATGGGTATCTAAACCGTTGTATGCTTCCACTTTCCTTTCCGGAAAAGGTAAATGGCCAAAATAGCCAGAACACCTTGACTGATCGCAACGGACCAGTACACACCAGATGGCCCCCACCCCATATTCACGGCCAATAAATAGGCCAATGGTATTTCCAATAACCAGAAACAAATGAAATTGATCATAGTAGGCGTCCTTGTATCTCCTGCACCATTAAAAGCAGCAGAAATGACCATTCCATAGGCAAAGAACAAGTAACCAAGACTGAATATGCGCAAACTCGTCACTGCGGCATGAATGACTTCAGTTTCATCGGTAAAGAATCCGATGATAATTGGCGCAAAAAGGAATAAACCCACACCTACAAATGCCAGGAACACTACATTATAAAAAGCGGTTACCCAAACAGATTTTTCTGCCCGCTCAGGTTTTTGAGCCCCAAGGTTTTGTCCGACAAGGGTAGCTGCTGCATTCGATACTCCCCATGCGGGCAATATGGTAAATATGATCACCCTTATGGAAATAGTATAACCTGCTACGACGGCTTCTCCGAAAATGGCCACGATGCGCATCATGAAGATCCAGCTGGCCGAACCGATCAGCCATTGCGAAATACCACCTATGGAAATATTAACCATACGCTTTATGATCCCTAAGTCAATGGCCAAATGGCGTATCCCTACTTTGACCAACCCGATGCCCCGGAAAAGAATAATGAGCTGGAACAATACACCACAACCCCTTCCGATGCTGGTAGCCACCGCAGCACCCTTCACCCCTAATTCAGGAAAAGGCCCTATCCCGAATATTAATAAGGGATCAAGAATGATATTCAGAATGTTGGCGATCATCAAGGATGCCATCGCCAACCAGGCATCGCCTGCACCTCTGAAAATGGCATTGAGGAGAAACAAAAGCATAATCACCACATTGGTGGCAAATATGATCTGGGTGTACCCTACCCCTTCTTCAATAAGTTCTTCTGATCCGCCCATCAACCGCAGGATGTCTGCCGCATACCAGAATCCCAGGGCGCCTAAAACAACTGATACAAAAACCCCTAAAACCAATGCCTGCCCGGCAACTTTTGCGGCAGCCTCGGGATTCTTTTCCCCTATTCGCCTGGCCACCATAGCTGTCGCCGCCATGGATAGGCCAATTGAAATAGAATAAACTAGAGTTATAACGGTTTCAGTAAGACCTACTGTAGCAACAGCGTTCACGCCAATTTGTGCGACAAAAAACACATCTACAACTGCAAACAGGCTCTCCCAAAGCATTTCGAGGACCATCGGAATTGCCAGTAAAATCACGGCTCTCCTGATACTGCCACTCGTCAGGTCTTGAGGTTTACCACTAAAGGCTTCTTTAATCAGTTTAATCATATTCAGAACATGCTGAAAAGAAACTCCAAAGATCGAATAAATTCTCTTATTTTTGCGCAAAATAAAAAACGACCATTGAACAGTCAGAAGGAAAAGCAACCCGTTGGTGTAATAGGAGCAGGTAGTTTCGGAACCGCCATCGCTAACCTACTTTCTGAAAATCAGGATGTCCTGTTATACAGTCGTCGTGATCACATCGTTGAAGCTATCAATACGATGCATACACACCGTGGCATCAAGCTTTCCGATAATATAAAAGCTACTAAAAGCCTTCAGGAAGTCGCTGAAAAATGTACCTTGATCTTCCCCATTGTTTCTTCAGAAAACTTTAGAGAAATGATGGTTTCATTTTCCAAATATCTCAGACCTTATCATATCCTGATCCACGGGACTAAAGGCATTGACACCGCCGAAAAGAACAGTAGCATAAAAGTGGGCATTCGCAACAGGATACACACCATGAGTGAGGTTATCCTCCAGGAATCGTCAGTCATCAGGGTAGGTTGTCTTTCCGGGCCAAACCTATCTGCTGAGATCATCCAGGGCCAACCGGCAGCTACGGTAATAGCCAGTAAATTCGACGAAATAATTAAGGTTGGAAGAAAAGCTTTAAGGAGCCCAAAATTCCAGGTTTTTGGAACACATGACATTCTTGGTGCCGAGATGGCAGGAGCCCTTAAAAACGTTGTTGCGGTGGCAGCCGGTATTCTTGGCGGATTAGGTCTTGGCTATAATATATGGGGCTTACTCATCACAAGAGGATTGATGGAGATGATTCATCTAGGTAAAGTAATGGGTGCTGACACCAGTGCCTTTCTTGGTCTTGCGGGGATAGGTGACCTGGTATCTACCGCGTCAAGTAAGACGAGTCGAAATTACACATTCGGTATGTACCTTGCTCAGGGACTCACTGTGGAAGAGATCTTGGAAAAGATGAATGAAGTGGCAGAGGGAGCAAGAACCCTGAATATCGTTTATGAAGTTGCAAAATATTATAAAATTCATAGTCCAATTATGGAAACCTTGTATAAGGTAGTATATGAAGGTGCTGAGATTAAAGAATCTATCAACTACCTGATGAACTATCCTTATGCAATTGATGTCGATTTTTTATAACCTAAAAACTTTATCCTTTCATGGCAAAAGTATTAATTCTGCTTGGTTCTACTTCTGACGAACCTGTAATGAACGAATCCGTAAGATACCTTAACTGGTTTGGTATTGAACCTGAAATGCATGTGGCTTCTGCACATCGTAATCCTAAACTTGCAGCAAGCCTAAGTGAAAATGCAGCGGAAAATGGCTTTAGCGTTATCATCGCAGCAGCTGGAATGGCAGCAGCATTGCCTGGCGTAGTGGCTGCTCATTCTCAGTTACCCGTTTTAGGAGTGCCGCTTGAAGGCGGTTTACCTGGTGGTATCGATGCTCTTTATTCTATCGTACAAATGCCTCCTGGTGTGCCCGTTGGAACAGTAGCTGTTGGTAAAGCAGGTGCCAGAAATGCAGCAGTACTCGCAGCAAGGATCATCGCATTACATGACAATGATGTAAAAGCCAAGCTTGAAGAATTTAAAGGCATGGGGTTCAAAATGTAATAACCCATAAAGGAATGTGGAGACGCTGTCATAATTTTTGTGCAGTTGACAATTTGTTTTATCAAAACAGCTCAAATTTTGAGACAGCTTCTTCTCGCTAAATCAAACATAGGCGGCATGGTTTCTGTTATACGTATAGCAATGAATTACAGACCACTTTCCATATTTGTCCTTTTCTTTCTGTTGACTGCTACTTCATCATTCGGTCAACGGATAAAAGTTTATGATCGCTCTCAGGTCAAAGAGATTCACTATGGGTATCGTGGATTGAATGGCAGTACAAGTGCCACCATCGATGATATGCTTGAGTGGTTCTACAATCCGGAGGACCTTGGCAGTCTCAGCTTCAAACTTATGTTCAACGAGTCTATTCTTGTTGAATTTGTAGATGAGTTCTCTTATGAGATTACTGTCAATGTCGAAAATCTTTATGTGCGTAATCTATCTGATTATGCTGGTTTCGACCTTAGCGAAGCCTTTATGCCTAAAAGGGTTCAACTTTATGTGGATGTGTTTAAAAATGACCGACGATGGAAGGCCAAAAGAATTGAAGCACCAATTGTAAACCATGGGCTGAGAGAACCGGTGACATTTACCATCATCGACTCTGTACCAGGTGTACGAGCCAAGATTTCCGGGCACGACTTCATGTTTACAAAAGATTCTGAAAGAGCCCTCATGAAAGAATTGGCATTGATTAATGAATATATTGACGCCTTTGAGGCTTTAGATGCCATCGGCCTGCGGTTAAATGGCCTTGACGAAAATACAACCAAGGTCAAGGTATTTGAAAATCAATATGAGGAACTTGAGCGGCTCATCAAACGATATTGGGACGTTGATAAAAAGAAATTCTGGAATCTGTTGGATTATAAGACAGCAGAGAAAAGAAGCGGATACAATATTGAGAGGACTCGCGACGAGGTCAGAGGCTACCTGGCTTACAAAAAAGAAGAATTCAATTTAGCAAAAGTAAATTTTCATAAGATCTACTTTGACAAAGGCCTCGAATTTTATGAAAAAGGCAAAAAGTCAAAAGCCCTGGAAAATTTCGTGTTGGCCAAGCAGTCAAATCCGGATTATGCACCAACAAGATATATGATCGGCCTCCACCTGTACGAGGAAGGACTCATCGATAGCAGTGCAGCTGAAGTCCAGTACGTGCTCAGTTCCCTGGAGCCAGACCAGGAAACCTATGATAAATCTTTAGAACTGGCATACACGATCAAGCAAGACTATATGGACAAAGGGCTTTCCCTCATCGGCACAGCTCCGGAAGATGAAGTCGTGGGCTGGTTTAGAAAAGCACTTGAACTTTGCAGGAATAGTATGGAAATGGTTTGTGATCAAAGAGATTTTGAGGAAGCGATGAACCAACTTCGAGCCGCTCAACAAGATCAGAATTAGTCTCCCCTTTCTTATTCTCATGCTGAAATAGAAATGAAGAGTTCGTTCCCCATCCTTGGGGGAATGGAATTATGACAAGGTTCAATTTGGACTGCCCCAAAGTATTGTCTGAATAACTTAAGATATTCTTCCCGGGTTCCACCGAATGGCGGTCCCTTTGGAATGGGAAGCTCCTTGAATAAGAGACCAACCAATTTTCCTCCAGGATTTAATAACTCCTTGATTTTCCTGGCATAAGCATCTCTCAGAGAAGGATCTATTGCACAGAAAAAGGTTTGTTCAATGATTAGGTCGTAACCTGGCTCAAGGTCAAAAAAGTCAAAGGCGATAGCATGATTTTCTGGAAACGTGAGTACTCTTTCCAGGAAGACCGCAATAGCCTTTTCTGCCCAATCACAGATAAATACATTTGAGAAGCCTTGCTGATGCAAATATTCCGCTTCATGGGCATTTCCTGCACCGGGAATTAAAATCTTAATATCCCTTTCAGCTAGCTGGTCAACATATTCTTTTAGGGGTGTGGTAATTGATCCTGCATCCCATGGTGTATTATCATCGAGATATCTATTGTTCCAGGAATTACTGTTCAAAGTCTTCATCAGGTGGATTTAAAGTGGAGTTGGCGAAAAAGCTCCCATATTACTATGCCAATACAAACACTGATATTGAATGAATGTTTGGTACCGAACTGAGGCACTTCTATGCAATAATCAATTAATTGCATGACGCCATCAGATACCCCTTTAACCTCATTCCCGAAAATGAGGGCATATTTTCGGGTTACATCAGCTTGAAAATCCTGTAATCCAATAGCACCTTCAGCCTGTTCGATCGCCACAAGTGTATAACCTGCTTGCCTCAAATTTTCAACTGCTGTTTCGACAGATTCATCATAAATCCACTCAACGGAATCTGTAGCCCCTATCGCGGTTTTTAGTATTTCTCGATGTGGCGGCTTTGCAGTAATGCCACATAGTACGATTTTTTCAACAGCAAAGGCATCCCCTGTTCGAAATGCTGAACCCACATTCAAAGCACTCCTAACATTATCAAGAACGATGACTAAAGGCGTTTTCTTTTTCGCTTTAAAATCCGTAACACTGAGTCTGTTTAATTCCTTGAGCGACAATTTCCTCATAAATCAGAATTTTTCGATAAGCAAAGGTACCATTTTGATAATTTTTCAATTTCCCTAATATTCATAGGCCTTTCAAGGAAAAATAAAAAAGAAAGAAAATTTCGACTGAGTAAAATACCACATCGTCTGACAATCTTTTCACAACTAAATGGCACAGATTTTACACATTCAATAGAAAGCATAGGCAGATTTGGCCGTTTAACACCTAAATCGCATATGATGAAAGACATACTAATAATACTGGGGATAATTGGACTATTCGTCCTTTCCGTTTCGGGAACGAAAGAAAAACCATTGCCGCAATTTGCAGACAGCAATCTGGGCGTTATCGTAGCTAATATCGAATTTGGGGCCTGTTTCTCTGAAGCCGGCCTTAACGGCACGGAGTGGATAGTTTATAACCAGGAGGCATATGAAAGCCTTGCCTTGTTATTTACAGGCCAGGAAAACTGTAATTCTACTACCCTGCCAGCCATTGACTTTGATCAATATACCTTGCTGGGAGTGATGACCAATACAACCTGTAACAGTATTTATAGGAGAGATATCGTTGAATTGCCAGAAGTAAAGCAGGTTATCTATACTGTAGATGTGATGTGGGCAGGTACCTGTGATGGACTAGTTACCAATAACAACTGGGTACTAATTCCTAAAATTGATGGGGATTATACTGTTCAGTTTTTCACCAATACCCCTTCAGAAGTACGACCATAATAATTGAACCTCTAACTTATAAGTCTTTTCGACCGGCGACATATTTGCGCCATTTGTCGAGTGCAGCTGACATATCTTCGGGTAGATCTGATTCGAAAAACATTTCCTTGCCGATAGCCGGATGGACAAAACCAAGGGATTTAGCGTGTAGACCCTGTCTTGGAAGTAATTTAAAGCAGTTTTCAACAAACTGCCTGTATTTCGTGTAAACTGTACCTTTTACAATTTTATCACCTCCATATCGCTCATCGTTGAACAACGGATGCCCATTATATTTCATGTGAACACGAATCTGGTGTGTTCGGCCGGTTTCTAATTCGCATTCTACGAGGCTGACATAGTACAACCCCTCCAATAATCGATAATGGGTTATCGCTACTTTGCCTTCTTCTCCACCTTCAGGATAAGTGGCCATTTCCAGTCTATGCCGTTTATGTCGACCAATATTATCGGTATATGTACCTTCCGGGATGTCGGGCTCACCCCAGACGAGGGCGACATATTTTCGCTCGATAGTGTGGTCAAAAAACTGTTTGGCGAGATGCGTCATGGCATACTCCGATTTGGCGACGACCATTAATCCAGATGTATCTTTATCAATGCGATGTACTAAACCGGGTCTGTCAGGCTGGTTGCCTTTCATTACAGGGAGCGATTTGAAGTGATGAGCCAGTGCATTGACCAAAGTGCCTGAGTGGTTACCAACCCCAGGATGGACTACCATCCCGGCTGGCTTGTGGAGAACGATTAAGTCATCATCTTCATACCTGATATCTAATGGAATATCTTCAGGAATAACGCCTTTTTCTTTTGGAACCGTAGGTAAGACAATGGTGATGACATCATTGGGCTTAATCTTGTAATTAGGTTTGATCTGTTTATCATTAACCAAAACGGCACCGGCACGAATGGCATTTTGAACCTTGTTGCGCGTAACCCTTTCTACCCTATCGACCAGGAATTTATCAATTCGAAGCAAAGACTGCCCCGGATCTACGATAATTCGGTGATGTTCGTATAAATCATCATTTAATGATGCGGGGTTCTTATTTTCAGTTTCATCTGACATGCAAGGCTTTTTTTGCTATTCCTCCTCGTCTTCCAGTGTCATACTGTATTCGTAATCAATACGGAAATATTTGTTATCGGCCAGGATGTGTTTTCTTACAAGATCGCCTTCATCATCGTAAAAGTAATGGCTTTCGGATATTTTGAATCCCGTGGTATCGTATTTTTCTTCTTGCCTGACTTTTTCATCTTCATCGTAGTAGAACACTTCCGACGCCCCTGACAGTAAGATAAATTCTTCCATGCTCTTTTTGCCATTGTCATGGAATTCAGTCCTTGTAATATGCATTCCCCCTTCCTCATCTATGACTTTCATCTCGGTTATATTGTTCTCACTATCGGTTTCATATTCATACCTATAGTGACTTTCGAAACCGCCCATAGCTTCGATCTTGTCGATTAGTCTGCTTTGGTCATCATATTGATAGGTGTATTTTTCGGCAAGGTTTCCTTCCTCATCGTAGTACAATTCCTCTTTAATGTCTTTATTGGGGTGATAGTACTTTAACTCTTCCCCAATAGTATTCCCATCTTCATCCTGTAGAGTCACGACAAGTTCGGTTTCATCTTCATTCCAAGTGAAAACCCGCTGATCTTCTACTTTACCCTCCGTATTGATTGTTTTTGAAAAGGAAAGCCGATTTTTATCATCGAATTCACTAAAATATTGAAGGGTACGATTTTCACCAAAATCAATTACTTTTTCAATTTCATTGCCATTGGTATCATACTTCCATTTTGTTTCGGAAATCGTATCATCAGAGTCTTCCTTGTATTCAACTTGTAAAACCATCTTGCCATCTTCGTTGAATTCCCGATAAACTTTTTCTTCTCCTGGCTGATTCTCCTCCTTGCTGATGTATATAATTAGTGATCTGGCGCCTTTCTTCATGTGGTAAAATCTCTTTTTCAGAATTGGATAAAAAAAAACTCCGAAAAGAAGCGGCTATCAAAGGTGAGCTTCTTTTCGGAGCACAAGGTAACAAGACTTCGATTTACCTTATAATTAACTTCTGAGTTTGTGAGCCAAAAGCAGTCATTAACCGGATAAAATAGGTTCCGGCAGGATAATTGGCCGCATTGATAAAGTAGGTTGATTCTCCTTCCGGAATTAATCCGTTGTGAATATTTGCAATGTTTCTTCCCAAAACATCAACTAATTCTATAGTACCTTCAAATTCCTTATGGCTGTTAACAGGAATTGCAGTAATCGCTGATGCCGGATTAGGGTATACAGCCTCCATTGTCAATTCTCCAATGATTGGGGTCTCGATATTGGTCAATTGAGATACATCAAAATCCCAGTATCCATCAGGAGCTACGATTGGTCTGACCTGCTCTTTTCCTGTAGTTGCTGTAGCATGGATATAGTATTGAATATTACCTTCAGTCTGACCCGGGATGAATCCTGTCCAAATATCTTCAACTGGATCGGTTAATGTCATTGGTACCGTCGTGAAAAAACCATTATTCAAACGACTGTAAATCGTAGCAGAAGCGATACCATCCTTATGTTTGATAGTCGCATTGACTTCGTAGTCGTTAGAAGAATTAGTATCACCCAATGGCTGATGAACAATCAATAAAGGATCGTTAACACCAACGGATTTAGTAATACAGTGGATGGCTCCTAAAGCCGTAATAATATCATTACAATCAATGCCCTGGACATCGTAACCTGGCAAAGCGTCCTGTATAATCTGAATTGCCGGATCGTCGTATTGTTGTTCGTAAACAGGAACGAGCACCAACTCATTCACAAAAACCATATTGGTATAGGTCCGATAATCACCAGCATTCCATCCACCACCACCCCAATCAGGATAATGACCATCAGCGTCAGGTGGCATTTGAATGCGAATGACTTCGTATGGTGTACCGAAAACAGAATTGAAATTGGAAAGGATATACTGAATATTAGCTTCAATTTGAGGCCCGTCCGCCACTCCGGGAGGATATTCTCCTACCAGAAGGGTTTCCTCATCAAGTAATTTCATATGCATATCAATGTGATGAATTCCATCATACGGTAGCGTTTCCATTTTGGGATAACGCGTGATCCCCATGTAATCGAACATGATCTGATCGATCATCGCCTCATCTTTGACAGTTACATTAAATCCACCGTTAGGACCGTTCTCCTCCAGAACCAATTCAGAAGAAAATGCAGTGCCTTGTCCATCAGACATGTAGTTGCCTCCAGTATGCACCAGGTCATTTGGTGCAACAGTAGTTGTGTAAAGTGGAATACCCTTCAGGTTGGCTATTGCTTCCGGAACAACATCATCCAATGGTCTTGGACGGTTATAGATCCAGTCAACAAGAGCGAGGGTATCAACATCATTTATGTAAATCGAATTCTGACCATAATCCCTCACCCAAACACTGTTATAGGGTTCTTCAAGGAAGGTGACATTATTGTCATCAATCCCGTAATTCGCGAGGTAATTGCGAACGGAGTTTTCATTACTGCAAACGATAATTACTTCACACTGCTCCTTGGCGTGGCGTACAATTTCGCGAAGCACAGCAGGATAACTTGTCCAGGTGATGACCAGCGACTGGATTTCTTCCCATTCGGCCATTGACCGGACTGGCGATGTCGGAGGAGCGGTAATGCCACTCTTCAATAAACTTAAGTTAGCATTATATGTCTCCATCAGCTCTTCTTCAAAAGGCGCGAAGCCAACGGGAAGTCCTTTTTCCTGGCTGATAGCTACAGAGCAAGTCAATAAAAAGAAAAAAATGAGTACGGAAATGTGTTTCATAACGGGAAGAAATTTAGCGTCAGAAGAAGGACACTAAATTATGGAGTTTCCCTCAAAAGGATTGCAGAATAAACCAGCGAAAGACAAATTTGGCAAAAAGATGACAGTATGCAATTATTTTATCATCACTCCTTTTTCGCCCAGGATAGGCACATTAGTAAAATTTGACGCTTCAAGGCTGCCTTTAACGAAAATGTATTTCTTATCATACATGTAATCATTGAGATTAAAGCTCACCCAATATTCATTCGCCAATTTTAAAAGGTCTGGGTTAAGAATTTCAATTTTTACGTAGGATTTCCCCGCAAGATCATCAAAAAAATATCGAAGCGTTTCGGTTTTCTTGGTGTCTCCTTCAATTTCTCCGTATCCTCTGGAATTGACAAGCACATTGAGAATGGGTTCATCCTTGAGATTCAACAGATAAACATCCCAAATCTGGGCTTCGGGGTTGCCGCCTTCAGGTGTTATCGCAATAGCAACATCTTCAACTTTATATACCGGAATATCTTTTTTCATAATCTTTCTTCAACACAGCTTCAAATTCAAATAATTCTGAAAAGTGCTTGACTAACAAATCGTTAACCAGACTTATATCAACTTCTTTCCCAAGTTCATTTTTGATTGATGTAACCGCTTTACCTTGTATTCCGCAAGGAACAATAAAATTGAAATGATCAAGCTGGGTATTTACATTTAGTGCAAAGCCATGCATCGTTACCCATCGACTCAGGTGCACACCGACGGCGCAAATCTTTCGCTCTGGTAATCCCTGGTCACTTGCCAGCCAAACCCCTGACATACCTTTTATCCTGATGCCTTTCAAACCAAATTCTGCTATCGTCTTAATAACTGCTTCTTCCATGAATCGCACATACTTATGGATGTCAGTAAAGAAGTAATCGAGGTCCAGAATTGGGTAGCCTACTACCTGCCCGGGACCGTGATAAGTGATGTCGCCTCCCCTGTTGATCTTATAAAATTCAATGCCTTTTTGGCGAAGCCCATCTTCGTTAAGCAATAAGTGTGCCTTATCACCACTTCTGCCTAATGTAAAAACAGGTGGATGCTCGCATAATAGTAACCAGTGCTTTGGATTTAGCTGATGATCATCGGATAAAGACCTGTTTTCGACCTTGATATCAACAGCTTCCTTCAAAAATAATTTCTGAAGATCCCAGGCTTCTTTATAGTCAATTCTGCCAAGGTCAAGGATGTTTACTTTTTGCTGTTGTGGCATCTAATGATTAATATTTTTTAGGACTTACGCTTTAGCCAATTCACCTTTCAAGTAATCAATCACTTTGATTTCTACTGCATCAACACCAGGTTGCAATACTGCCAGGTACCAGCTGATCCAATCTCCTAAATGAACCAGGTAAATTGCACGTTCCAAATGTGTCTCCCCCTTCGAATAGATCTCGATTAGCGTAGAAGAGAATTCATTCAGGATTTCTTTACAGATATCGGTTCTGACCTGGTTACGCGGTAAATCGTGCCGATTTCTTAACAACAAAACGGCAATTTCGTTCTGTTGTTTCCGCCACCCGACCAACTCGTTATGGTTCATTTCCGGAATTACGTGGTGCCAGGCAAGCATTTTGGCGTTCTCGTTGATCTGTTGTCTCCAGCGAATGGCCACGGCTTCCATACCTTCATTGATATAAATCACAGGAATTTTCCCGATAAGGAAGCTGGCAATATGTTCTGCCCTCCTCTTGATATCTTCACTTTCTTTTTCAAGTAAACTGGCAGATGAACTTATCTGATCAATAAGGCTGTTATCAATCAATCCAAGTTTGTGTAGTACAAATAGTTGCTGAACTACAGAATGCCCCATGCAGGCCCGAGGAGATGGTTTTCCGCCAGGTAATTTGATAAAATCGTATTTATTGGTTGTGGCCTGCTCCTCTAATTTGCCTCCGGAAGCAATACAAACTACCTTTGCTCCTTTATCTTTCACCTGGTGAAAAGCCTGAAGAGTTTCTTCAGTATTCCCTGAATATGAAGAACAGATTACCAATGTCGATTTTCCTACATGCCCAGGCACGGTGTACCCCTTATTTACACTTATTGGTACCGGGCAATGGTCAGCTACGAATTCGCTCAAAAAATTACCGCCAATAGCCGATCCGCCCATTCCACATACTAGGATATGGGTAATTGGCTCACTATGTGCTGTTATGCTCGCATTCTTTCCGATCTCAAGTGCTTCCCTAAGTTGTTGCGGAAAATCTTGGATGAGTTTATCCATCATAATTTATTAATTTTAGGTAGGCCGCAAAGATAGTCAAAACATGGATAAACATCTGGAATTAGGCAGGCGTGGAGAACAAATTGCAAAGCAATTTCTGGAAGATAATGGATATACAATTATTGATTATAACTGGAAAGCCGGCAAGACTGAAATTGATATCATTTCCTGGAAAGATAATATCTTGAATTTCGTGGAAGTAAAGACCCGGATGACAAATAATTTTGCCAACCCCGAAGATGCTGTATGTCGGTATAAAGAAAACGCCTATTATCACACTGCTTCAGCTTTTTTAGACCTGCTTAATCACGAATCCGAGATTCGCTTTGACATCATTGCGATCACAATGGCCCCTGAGTTTGAAATAATCCATTTTCAGGATGCATTTTTTCCTTCGTGGTAAGAAAAAAAGTATTATCTTTGCATCCGATAAAATTAAACATGACATGAAAAAGGGAATACATCCAGATAATTACAGACTAGTAGTTTTTCGCGATATCTCAAACGGTGATGAGTTCATTACACGTACCACTGCTCCTACAAAAGAGACCACGACATGGAAAGATGGTAACGAGTATCCACTGATCAAAATCGAGATCAGCTCTACTTCACATCCGTTCTACACAGGTAAAATGAAATTCGTTGATACGGCTGGTCGTATTGATAAATTCAATAAGAAATTTGCAAAGTTTGCTAAGAAATCTCCTGCTGCCGATAAGGAAGAGGCTTAGTCAAATTTTCTTAAAAGATACACGAAGCCCCAATTTATGTTGGGGCTTTTTTATTTTTAGGCCATGGAAAACATCATTCTTTTTGATGACAAATCCTACAAGCAGCTTTACCCGCTGACAATGACGAGACCCGTTTGCGAACTAAGGGTTGGTATACTGCGGATTCGTGAAAAATGGGAACTCTGGTTTAATAATAAGGCTTCCCATTTAACATCGGATTATCTCCAGCGCAAATTCCCGTTAAAAGTAAAAAAGCGTAATCTTGTTATTAATGGCGGAGTATTGCCAAGTCCTTCATTATGCGAAGAGATCATCGAGTTGAGGGAAGGTGAAGCTATTCTTCAGGGTGAAACATTGATCGTGGCCAAATTTTCCGACAAACAGTTTGACGTTCTTACCAAAACGCGCTCACTCGGAGGCTTTGTGCACCATCAGACTCAAGCCGAGTTCTTGAAGGTTGAACAATTGTGGCAAATATTCCGATTTAATCATGAAGCGATTGCCTCAGATTATGAAAAATTAACAAAAGGCCGCCTTTCCGAAGCACTCAGTCCTACAAACAACCTAATAGGCAATAAGCGAAATCTATTTATTGAAGAAGGAGCAAGGATTGAATGCTCAAATCTGAATGTCGAAAACGGGCCTATTTATATTGGTAAAAATGCCCAGGTTATGGAAGGCTCTAACATTAGGGGCCCTTTTGCCCTTGGAAATGGGTCAACCGTAAAAATGGGCACCAAAATTTATGGGGCGACCACAATTGGTCCGAAATGTAAAGTGGGCGGTGAGATCAGTAACATCGTGATGATCGGCAATGCCAACAAAGGTCATGAGGGATACCTGGGCAACTCTGTGCTTGGTGAATGGTGTAACATTGGTGCTGATTCTAATTCATCCAATTTGAAAAACAATTACGCTGAAGTTCGATTATGGGATTACGTTACCGGAGGATTTATACCCACTGGTTTGCAATTTTGCGGATTGATTATGGGTGATCATTCCAAATGCGGCATCAATACAATGTTCAACACAGGCACGGTTGTCGGTGTTTCAGCAAATATTTTTGGCTCGGGGTTTCCCAGAAACTTTATCCCTTCATTTACATGGGGAGGAGCTGGTGGATTTAGTACATATCGTATATCCAAAGTATTGGAGACTGCAGAAAAGGTTATGAAACGACGCAATACCCCACTTACAGAAATCGACCAAAATATCCTTGAGCATATTTATAGGCTTACTTCTAGTTATAGGAAATGGGAATAAACTGATCACGTCGATTAATTTTCATGAAACAGCCACTTTGGAAAAAACTGGTAAGCTACGTTTACGAATTTTCCGTAGAATGCATCGAAGGGAAATTCAACCCCTACCTGGAAGTCCTTTATAGCAAGGGAAGGTACCAACTGGCCACGGAAAATGCGATATATTCTCATGAAGATCTGTATACCAACTATTTTGAAGCATTCGTCAAAATTCAACTAAATCAACAATCCATTGACAATGTACTTATCCTTGGACTTGGTTTGGGAAGTATCCCGGTTATGTTGGAAAACAATTTTGGAAAATCATATCATTACACCCAGTCGAACTGGATGAGGAGGTTATCTACCTGGCCAACAAATATGGTCTTAATCAATTGGCTTCTCCCATAGAGTACGTCTGTGCTGATGCCCGGCTTTTCGTCATGCAGTGTGAACAGGCTTTTGATCTGATTTGTGTAGATCTTTTCATGGATGACCTGATTCCTGACCAGTTTCTTGAGGCTGATTTCCTTTTAGGCATCCGCGAGTTACTGGCACCAGGAGGATTGGTCATGTATAATTGCCTTGCGGCGAATGATATGGATACCAAGGCGACATCTTCCTTTTTTAATCAAACTTTCAAAACTGTTTTCCCCAAAGGCATTTATCTTGACGTCCATAAAAATTGGATGCTGTTAAATCGGCCAATTAATTAATGCATAATTTTTGCCTGTTAAATAGTAAACCAGAAAAGAGATTTTTGAAATTTATAGGAACTCATTTCCGATAATTTCGTTAAACTAAAAAGTAAATTTTCACTTACCGATTATGCTACTTGCACCGTCCGATCTTTACGAGAAATTAGAGTTTAACAAGATTTTGTCTATCCTTGAGGATTATTGCTATGGAGAACCTGGTAAGGATCGGGTTAAAAAGATCTCATTCCAAACCACAAAATTTATTCTTGAAAGAGTACTCAACGAAGTTGACGAATTCAGAATTGCCCTTGACCAAAACCATATGGTTCCAACAGGATATTATCCTGATCTTAAGGAAGAGGAAAGGATGTTGAGTATTGAAGGGTTTGTTTTAAGTGAAAGTCAACTACTTAATATAGCCACACTACTCAGGCAGGTAAATCGACTCTTTCAGTTTTTTAAGCAAAGTAAAAGAGAGCTCTACCCTTTCCTTTTTGACATTATTAAACCTTTTGATTTTGCGGATGATCTGTTGGCAGCTGTTGACAAGGCAATTGATGAAGAAGGCAACATCAAACCAGATGCCTCACGAGAATTGGCACGTATCCGAAGCCTTCAGGTTTCCAAGCGCAAAGAGCTAGAGCGCGTTTTCAGAAATATTATTAACCAGTTTAAAAATAAAGGCTGGTTGAAAGATACTGAAGAAAGTTTCAGGAATGGCAGACGTGTCTTAACCGTAGCGTCGGAGCATAAACGCAAAATGCGTGGTATCATCCATGATGAATCCGCTACAGGAAAAACTGCCTATGTAGAACCGGAGTCTGTTATCCCGATCAATAATGATCTCTTTGATCTTTACAATGAAGAAAAGAGAGAAATTTACCGAATCCTCCGCGACCTGAGTGACAGGATCAGACCTTATCTGAAATTACTGGTGGCATATCGTGAAGTGCTTTCAAGAATGGATGTCATCCAGGCCAAAGCCCAACTCGGAAGAAGTTTTAATGGTCGTAGACCTAAATTGGTCGAAGGTCCATTTCTAGGCATAAAGAAGGCCTTTCATCCCCTTCTTCTACTCAAAAATAATAAGGAAGGAAAGGTCACTGTGCCGTTTGATCTGTCTTTGCTCAATGAGAACCGCATTCTGGTATTGAGTGGCCCCAATGCTGGTGGCAAGTCCATATGTTTGAAATCAGTAGGTCTCCTGCAATTAATGGTCCAGGCAGGTATGCTGGTGCCAGTGAATGAAGACAGTGAGTTTGGGATATTCGAACAGCTTTTCATTGATATCGGCGATCAGCAGTCTCTTGAAGATGAGTTAAGCACCTATAGTTCTCGTTTGCATAACATGAAAGTATTCCTTGAAAAGGCAAATGATAAAACCTTGATTCTCATAGATGAATTCGGTAGCGGGACTGATCCAAAAATCGGAGGAGCAATTGCGGAAGCCATGTTGAAAGACCTTAATGCGGTTAAGATATTTGGAGTTATTACCACCCACTATTCCAATCTTAAGGTCTATGCATTCCGCCAAAAAGGCATTGTTAATGGTAGTATGACATTTGACAAGGACAACCTCGCCCCGACCTATCAATTACAGATCGGGAAGCCTGGTAGTTCTTATGCATTTGAAATTGCGCAAAAAAGTGGTTTGGGTAAAAAGATCATCAACTATGCGCGAAAGAAGACTGGAGCCAACGAGAAAGCCATGGACGAGTTGCTCGTTAGCCTGCAAAAAGAAAAGCAGGAACTCAGCGAGAAATTGCAAGAGGCAGTGGAAAAACAGAAAAACCTCGACAGGCTGATCAAAGCCTATGAAAAAATGTCAAAAGATTTGGAAGTCAATCGCAAAAGACTCAAACTGGAGAAGAAACAGCATTCACTACAAGATACTGCCAGGACTAATAAGGAATTAGAAAAACTTATCAGGGAGATTCGCGAAGAAAAGAACGAACAAAAAGCTAAAGCACTGCTTGCTGAAACCAAAGAAAAAAGGAAGCAACTCACTGTAGAAGTCGGTACGCTCAACGAAGATATATACCACAAACCCAGAAAGAAGTCAAAATCAGATGATCGGGAAATTGTCGTAGGTGATTATGTCCGTCTTTTATCAGGAGGAGATATTGCAATGGTAGAATCCATTCGTAAAAATAATGCTGTAATCGTCGTTAATAACCTCAGGATGACAGTCAAAGTTCGCGATATCCGGCATGCTGATGCGCCTATTCATTCTCCAACGAAAGGTAAAATACAAACCGATACTGTGCACTCTGTTGCATCATTTGTCAATAAACTAGACCTCAGAGGCATGAGAAGAGACGAGGCTTTGAAGACACTTGAATCATTTATCGATGAGGCGTTAATCGCAAATGGTTCAGAAGTCAGGATCATTCATGGAAAAGGAGATGGCATTTTGCGCGAAGCTGTCAAAACCAAACTTCGGGAGTATAATGAAATCACTTTGATCAGGCATGAAGAACCGGAAAAAGGAGGTGATGGCGTAACTGTAGCCGAACTCGGTTAAAAAATTGAAATCTTGCCAACATTACGACTGTAAATTTGTTATATTTCAAATTAAAAGTCACCTGATTTATGAAGCCACGACGAATAGTGGTATGGTTTCGCCAAGACCTTCGACTTCACGACAATGAAGCCCTCCATTATGCATTAGAACGATGCGATGAAATTATCCCTGTTTATGTCTTTGATGAGCGCCAGGTAACCGGTAAATCGAAGTATGGTTTCGCCAAGACTGGTCGATACAGAGCTAAATTCCTAATCGAAGCTGTTGAAGATTTAAGAAATTCATTCAGAAAGCGCGGAAGTGACCTTATCGTAAGATTTGGCAAACCGGAAGAAGAAGTTTACAAAATAGCCAAAGCCACAAGAGCAAGCTGGGTATACTGCAACCGGGAACGAACCCAGGAAGAAGTCGATGTCCAAAATGCCCTGGAGGGGAACTTGTGGCGAATAGGCATAGAAGTCAACTATTTCAGGGGAAAAATGCTTTATTACACCCAGGATCTCCCTTTCCCCGTTTCGCACACTCCCGACACGTTCACTTCTTTCCGAAAGGAAGTAGAAAAGATTGTGCCCGTAAGAGAGCCTTTCGCTATACCAAATGAGGTAAAGCCTGTTACATTCAATATTGATTCGGGAAAAATTATTACCCTGTCTGATTTCGGGTATGAAGCATTTGAGTCCGACTCAAGAGCAGTGCTGGATTTTAAAGGCGGTGAAACCGCAGCATTGGCAAGAGTACAGAAATATCTCTGGGAAAAGGATTTATTGCGGCAATATAAAGAAACCAGGAACGGTCTTATTGGCGGAGATTATTCCTCAAAGCTGTCTCCATGGTTATCTTTGGGATGTGTGTCTCCGAAGCTGGTATACTTTGAAGTAAGAAAGTATGAAGCTGAGCGCATTTCCAACCAATCAACATACTGGCTCATCTTCGAATTATTATGGCGGGATTATTTCCGTTTGATGGGCAAAAAGCATGGTAATAACATCTTCAAGAGAGGCGGTATCAAGCAACAAATAAATTCTGAATTGCAAGACGATATGGTCAGCTTCAGAATTTGGAAAGAAGCGCGTACCGGAGTTCCTTTTATTGATGCGAACCTCAGGGAATTAAACCTTACGGGGTTCATGTCTAATCGTGGGCGACAGAACGTAGCCAGCTTTCTGGTACATGATCTAAAAGTGAATTGGCAAATTGGGGCAGAATACTTTGAATCTCTGTTGCTCGATTACGATCCTTGCAGCAATTGGGGCAATTGGAATTATATTGCGGGTGTTGGTACTGATCCGAGGGAAGATCGCTATTTCAATATTATTTCCCAGGCTAAACGATATGACCCTCATGGTGATTATGTCAAATTGTGGATTCCAGAGTTAATTGAAGTGCCTGCAAAGAAAATCCATCAACCTGATCTGCTGAGTTCTGAAGAGCAAGACATTGTCCATGTTCGATTAGGAGATGATTACCCAAATCCTATTTTTAAAACAACGCGTTGGACCTAATATATTTGCCTTATGTTTACCTCAACAATTAGGTTGTTATTCATCGTAGTTTTCCTGATCTATGCAGTGCTGTTGACCTGGTTCGGAGGTATTGGCCAGTCATGGTATGTGTTTATCGCTGTAGTCCTGCTCTTATTGGCCCATTTCAAATATGGTTCTGTCTGGCCAGCTTTTCGCGCTCTACAAAAAGGAGATTTCGATAAGGCGGAAGATATTATTCACCAGGTAAAACGTCCGGACTGGTTAGCCAAAAGTGCAAAAGGATATTACTTCCTGGTCAAAGGTCTGATCGCCATGAATGAAAAGGAATTTGAAGAAAGCAAACAATTTCTGAGGAAAGCACTTGAGACCGGTTTGAGAACAGAAAATGACCAGGGACTGGTTTTACTCAACATGGCTCATATCAGTTATGTTCAGCAAAAACCAAATGAAGCTATTGTTTATATCAAAGAAGGTAAACAACTAGAAATCAATCCTTTTCTTAAGAAAAAGATGGAAGAACTTGAAGTTGCAATTGATAAAAATTTTAAGAAAAAACGCTAGTTTAAAACCTCCCTTTGTGGGAATATATCCTGTGCCATCCCCAATGCCTCAATCAAGATATTATTATTGATATCTAATCCTTCCATTTCGTCAAGATAGAATACCAGGTTTTCTGTTGGCATATTTCCGGTGAGATCGTCCTTAGCCATTGGGCATCCACCATAACCTTTCAATGCGCCGTCAAATCTACGGCAACCATTTTCGTAGGCCGTGGCCACTTTTTCTTTCCAGGTATGAGGTGTAGTGTGGAAATGAGCGCCAAATTCAACATCCGGGTAATGCGGGATCAGGTTTGAAAAAAGGTAGGAAATATTTTCGGGATTTGCGACGCCAATCGTATCTGAAAGTGAAAGTATGCCGATTTCCATTTCGACCAATACATCAACCCACTTCTGGACGATCTCAACATTCCATTCATCCCCGTAAGGATTTCCGAATCCCATTGATACATAAACGACCAATTGCTTATTGGATCTTTGGCAAATATCCTGGATAACTTTAACCCTTTCCAGGGATTCTTCAACGGTCGCATTGGTATTCCTTAACTGGAAAGTTTCAGAAATAGAAAAGGGATATCCGAGAAAATCAATTTCTTCAAAAACGGAAGCATCTTCTGCACCTCGTTTATTTACTACGATCGCCAATAATTTGGAATTGGTTTCAGAAAGGTTGAGTCCTTTTAGCACATTAGCAGTATCACGCATCTGAGGAATCGCTTTTGGAGAGACAAAACTACCGAAGTCAATAGTATTAAATCCTACTTCAAGGAGCTTGTTGATATATTTTATCTTCCTTTCAGTGGGAATAAATTCCTTTATGCCTTGCATGGCATCCCTTGGACATTCAATAAGTTTTACCATTCCTCAATTCTCCATTCAACTGAACATGCCTTGGAAAGTCCGGAGTGATCATTAAATCATATATTCCGGCAGGCTTTTCATTTAAGTGCTATATCTAATCAAGATACATAAAAAGGTGGTTATTGTTTTGAACAAGCCGTCGATTAATTGCTTTCTTTGTAATTGAACCACCGTCAACTCAACATAAATCCCTTTAAATTTGTTTGAAGGGATGTAAATCACAACGACATGAAAAAAGGATGGCTAGCCCTGGTCGGGTTCCTATTATTTGCTTTCGGACTATTTGCCTTAATTATGAACCTTGTTGGGATGGAGTTGGCCTTCCTTGTTTGGACTAATAATATCAGCCCTACATTCGGCTTCTTATTCAAGATTGCTATGATGATTACTGGGGTAATTGTCATGTGGTTCAACCTGACCAACTGGGATGAGGAGTTGGAAGAAGAGGTTATTTCAGGATAACCAGTTTTTTTACAACCTGGTTTGACTTGTCATCCGACTGAGCTATTCTAAACCAATACGTTCCTGCCGATAAATCACTTGTAGTCACTTCATGATTAATTCCGGAAAACTGCTCTGAAAAGATTCGCCTGCCTACCAGATCAAAAGCGACTAATTCGTAATCACCCATTATCTCCATTTCTATAAATACCTGATCATTAGCAGGATTAGGGTAAAGCACAAACTGGCTTTCTGGCAACTCGGTTACATTCACACCACAAGAGGTATCTTCAACTCCCGGATTTGCGAATATTTCAATCATTTCCACCATTACACCTGTTGGTGTTGTTGCCGCTATCCAGTTGGCTTCATCAGCATTATCAGCCCAAACCGGGCATAATGACAGTGAGGCACCTCCCCCATCCGGTTCATCCGGCCAGTTTTCATCATCCATATCTCCATAATCTACCTCATCTACCAGGAATCCAACATGATTGGTTATGGCAATCCGCTCGCCTCCATTATTCAAATTCCCGTCTGTCCATTCGAAGGGAGTAAATCCAAATGCCTCATTAAAACTGAAAGCATCATTAGCGACAACCACAAATTCTCCGTCGTCTAATTCGAAATCAGGAAATACAAAATCGATACCATCTGAAATTTCAGTTTCAAACAAATTAAGTGTCTGTCCCGAGTTATTATAAATTTCAATAAACTCCAAAATGTCACTGGTGTCCGGTGGGTTGTAATTTATTTCAGAAATAACTAGGTCTCTAGTTGGTCCGCCAGGGATCCAAGTTACTGTTAGGACTACTTGTCCGGTCATAGGATTTCCAGTTGCATCCTGAACATTTTGAATGGTAATATCTGTTGGGACAAAATCCTGGAGGGGCGTTTGAAGACTTAGCACCACCTTGTCACCATCATTGGGTAACACGGCATTGGTGATATTTCCCAGACCAGAATAATTAGCGCTATTTTCAGCAGAAGCATTGACTATTTCATTAAAACAGATGGTGACTTCATCTGCTTGATAAGCAATAGCATTAAAAGGAATTGGAGGCGAAATGTCCACTAATGGGCATCCACTACCTGGATGGCCTAATAGCTCTACATTATCTACGATCACACCCGTATTCTCTCCTGCGCCTATCCAATTCGAGCCAATATTATTATCAAGAAAGGGATTACATAAAACGATAGATGCTCCGTCTCCATCAGGATTTATTGGCCCGGTTGGCCACGGGCCAATGGTTCTATACCTTACAGTATCTGCAATTAATCCCAAATTATCTCGAATTGTAATAGCTTCACCACCATTATTTAATCCTCCACTGGTCCATTGCATTGCACTTATGCCAAAAGCATTATTTACAGCATCTGCATCTCTCGCCAATACTAAGAATTCCTCTGCCGCCATCTGCATGTCTGGAAAATCAAAAACTATCCCATTCGTAAAAGTATAGCCATTTAAACTTAGGATACCGCCACTGTTATTATACAGTTCTATATACTCAAGTGTATCTGAACCCGGAACATTGTACATTATTTCAGTGATAACCAGGCTCTGGGCAGATATTCGAGGAGAAAAAGTAATAATTAGCAAAGACAGGATTGGTAAAAAATATTTCATCAGAGGACCATTTTGAATAAGAACGTAATTTAAACAAAAAAGGCAGCCGAAGTAGGCTGCCTTTTTCATTTTTCCGTAAGGAAATAAAATTACTCTTTTACAAATTTAATCGAATATGCACCTTCTTCATTTTGAAAATGGATAAAATAGATACCTGAGCTATACATGGCAAGGTTAAATCGCTCATTATTTGCTGGATTGATAACCGCATCCAATTTTTGGCCATATAGATTGAAAATTGAAATGATATCAAGATCTGCATCATTCAAATTGACATCGAGAAAATCCCATGCTGGATTTGGAGAAATTTCAATTCTCTCACTCCAGGAAGGTGTTTCAATGCTAATTATTAGGTCCAAGTCATCCAAGCTACAAGGAATAATCCTATAGCCACTATCAAAAGGTGGTGAGGTGTCATCAGTTCTCTGACTACCTATTCCGCTTAAATTGAAGGCAGAATTTGGAAATGGTAAATTATATAGCTCAACGTCTGAATCGATGAATACTTCAAACATATTAGATCCATCGGTCACATCAACTATAAAACCAAAGCCTCCCATCCCTGTGGTCCATTGATTCGGGTCTAAGAGGGAAACGGCATTAATAGTTACCGGAACCGATTCCGTTGACTCGTCCAGTACTGTAACAACAGTGTTTGGAACCAATGGATTTCCTGTTGATATGAGTTGAATAGTTTCAGGCCTGATTTCTGTCAGCCCTCTAAACTGATCAACTTCACCAGTGATCGTGATTTCATCGCCTTCCATTGCCTGGTAAGCATCTACATCTGAAAATTCGAAGACGTTTATGCCAGCAGTACCATCATGGATATAAAAGTCATAGCCTTCATTTGAATCAAAATCAATGCAATGAACCACCCCGGAAATCTGAACCATATCTCCGTCTGAACTAGCTGATCCATCTGCTTCTTCGCCATGGATATCAATAATATTTACCGAGGCAACATCATTGTCCTCAATCAAAACTGTGGACCCAGGAATGGCACCAATATCACAGCCTCCACTCCCTGTTGGATTTTGAAGCACAAATGCTATGAATTCAAGTCCTTCAACATCGCTATCGTCAATTATTGGCACATTGACCATCATTGTAGTAGGGCCTCCATCTGTAAACGAAATTGTTGTAGGACTGGTAAAACTAAAATCCATTCCTTCTGTAGCAGAGGACGTGAATCCAACTGCCAGGTCAACGGAACAATTTGCCGTTTCCGTAATCATCACTTCAACATCTATTGAACCAACTGCCTCATCGACCGTTTGGGAAACCATAGTAAATGTAATTTCCGGACCATCTGCAGGCACTGGTGAATAAAGACAGGTTGGGAATGGCACCAGGGCAGTGCTGTTCATCGTTTCATTGTCAAGTATATTGACGCCACTAAAGATCCAGTTGTCATTGGTGAAGGTTGACCCATCAGGACCTGTTCCGTTTTTGCGGTAAGCCCATCCATCGAGGTACTCCCAAGGCTCTCCTGTGCCATCAACGAATATTTCTCCGAATACATCAACTACACTATCATTAAAAAATAGTTCGATGGCATCATCGCCATTAACATTAGCAGCTCCATCTTCGAAATCAGCTTCAAACCCGAAAAAGGCGGAAAAATTTGAGAGATTATTGGTCACATAAATACATTCCCCGGCAGCAACTGAAATTGCAGGGAAAGTAAACTCTTCTCCATCTGTTCCATCTCCGTTATTTGCTGAACCGATTCCATAATGACTCAAATCCGGGATGTCTGTTAAGGCATATAGTTCAATGGCCTTTGTACCTCCAGAAAGTGGGCCATCAACAACTCCGGAAATCAGCAGACCAGATGGGCCTGCAGGCTGATCATCATCATTGATCCTGATTTGCAAAGCATTCAATGGCCCTGCGACAGGTAAAGTAGAGCTTTGAAAGTCGGAGAACATCTCAAACAACAAAGTTAGCTGTTCATCGGGTTCATCATCCAGGTCATTTAACACAGGAAACTCGAAGGTGACACTTTCATCTCCCATCTCAAAATCCACTTCAATTGGCTCAGGGAAGATAAAATCTTCACCTTCTGTTGCAGTACTTTCAGGATCAATTGAGAGTTCAATTGTACCATCCTGATCAACAGGTTCGGAGAAATTGATTCTGCCGAAGAAAGTTCCATCATCTTCATCCATTTCTCTAACCACTGGTGCATCAAAATTAGCTACAGTTAAACCAGCCAAATTTTCAGTATAATTACATAACGGATATGGGACAACCAATTCTGTTGAATTAAGCGCAAATTCCGTGGCGTTTGGTCCAGAGATTTCCCATCCATCCGGAGTGAAATTATGCCCGTCTGGTCCATTGCCTGAAATCCTGCTAAACCAGCCCTGGTTATAGTCCCAGAATGTACCAGCTCCATCCTGATTAATAATTCCATAGACATCTATTTGTTGACTTTGGAAGAAAAGTTGAATGGCATCATTACCATCATGATCAACAGGCATTTCAAAAATGAAATCAACAGAAGCGTTTATCATAAAATCGTTAAACTCTGAGGTATCATTTGTAACAACAATACATGAGCCTTCAGGTACCATTACATCAGGAAAAGTATATTCTGAACCAACATCCCCTTCTCCATCATTTGAAATACCGAAACCAAATTCGGCCAATGATGGAATCATTTCACTATTATAAAATTCAAGAAAAACCAAATCTCCAAATGGCCCGACCATTCCTCCTGAGATAACCAGATCAGACATGGTAATAGCAGGCTGATCATCATCCAGAATCAAGACTGTAATTTCAGTTATCCCTCCTATCTGGCAACCAGGACTATCAGTCGATAATGCAAATTTAATTGTTTCGGTTATCTCAACGTCAGAATCGTCAAGAATGTCAATGGTAAGAGATTGCTCTGTGGGGCCATCGGCTGTAAAGTCAACAGTCGATTGAAGGGGTGAACCATAATCCAAACCTTCAGTTGCTGTGCTTGAATTAGAGGAAACTATGTTAATAGTACAATCTGCAGCAAAAGGGAGGGTCAGCTGAAAGTCAAACGAACCAACATCCTCTGGAACCGAAATAGTCGTTGTTGCAGTATTTATTTCAAGATTAGGAGTATCATCGTCTATTATCTCTACATATATTAATGAATCAGATCCAATAAAACATGAAGGAGAAACGTTTCTCAATGCAAACTTCATTAACTCCACTGACTCCATTTCGATATCATTTATTATTGGTACCACAATAACCTGAGTAATATCAGAGCCAGAAAAGAAGCTTACTGTCTCTGGAGAGTTAAAATTATAATCCTCATCTTCAATAGCTTCTGATTCTACTAATACCACATCTACAGAACAATCAGCTGATTCTGACAAAATAACCTCAAAATCTCTGAATCCTGTAAGTTCAGATACAGCCAAGGTATCAGGCGCAAATTCACCTAATTCAGAATTCCCTAAATTGATCTCAGGCCCATCATTATCAATTATGGTTACATTGGCAACGGTAATTTCTCCCAAATCACAACCTGGGGAAGGTGATGATATTACAATGGTCAGATTCTCGACCAATTCCGGGATTTGATCATCCAAAATAATAAATTCGAATTGTTCACTAGCTGATGGATTTGCAGCTGAGAAGGTAACAATATTAGAATTCAAGGAAATGGTATCATAATCCGACCCAAGCAAGGCCGTCCCGGGAATTAAGTTTGCCACCACCTGACAATCGGCAATCGCAGATATTGTCAGATTAACTGAGACTGTACCATTATCTTCATAAAATGTGTAATTATCTGAAGACAAGCTCACTTCTGGTGTCGGGTTGGCAGGAGAAAACAGGCACATTGGGTAGGCATTGCTCGATTCAAGGTTTGAGTCTCCGAATTGTACTGATGGAATTACAAACCATTCTGTATCCATATAGTTGGCTGAAGGTTCAGAAATGTTATTTTTTCTATAAAACCAGCCATCCTCATAATTCCATGAAGCCATTGAGCCTGAAATATTCGGATCACCAAATACATCAATTCTCATACCCATGCTGAAGAGTTCAACAGCATCAATTCCATCCATATTGGCTAAAACCGAAGAGGTAAAATCCGGAGAATTTCCAAAATAATTTTGAAAGAAAACACTATCCTCAGTAATGGTGATACATTGTCCTTCATTGGCCTGAACTGAAGGGAAGGTATATTGCACCCCATTAGACCCACCCCCATCATCAGCAATTCCAAAGCCATAGATACTCAAATCAGGAATATCGGCCAAAACGTAAAACTCCAGCATTTTGAATGAGAACTTATCAATTCCACCAACTAGCATAAGGTTAGCTGGTACTGTATCATTATCTATTATGCTGACGGTGGTAATACTGTCTTGTCCTGGTTCACAGCCTGAGCCATTATCTTGTATGACTAATTGGAATGTTTCAGTTCCTTCAGGCGTCATATCATCGGTAATCGGGATGGAAATGATTGATTGAGTATTTCCTCCTGAGAAATCGGATACCAGAACACCGCTATAGGTATAGTCAAGACCTGGAGTAGCGGTTCCTCCAGGCAAAAGAGCGACATCCAGGGAACAGGTTGCCGGCGATTGAATAGAAATCGGGATGTCCAACGTTCCATCATCTTCAATAATATCATGTGTTGTATCAACAAATCCTGCTGATACAGCTGTATCATTATCCATAATGGTAACTGTAGCTAGATTGGCAAGCCCTAATTCGCAATCACCAGTTGGCACTGAAAGCAACAATTCAATAACTTCCGCAGATTCAATGTCCAAATCGTCGATGATTGGAATATTGAGCATTTCAGTTTGTCCAGTAAGCTCCGTAAACGTAACTGTCGTAGGATCAGTAAATGTAAAATCAGGGCCATTGGTGGCACTAGAGGTTCCTAAAACTACATCCACAGAACAATTGCTTAATTCTGTTATTTCCAAACTTACTTCTACGATGCCTTCATCTTCATCAACGCTATAATTGAAAGGGTCAGAAAAGCTAATTCGTGGAGGCGCGTCATCATCAATAATTGTGATTATGGCTACTGAATCAGGGCCTAATACACATCCTTCCCCATCATTGATTGCAAGCTCAACTTTAAAGGTTTCTGTCATTTCCTCCACCATATCATCAATAATATCTGCCGAAAAGAAATCCAATAGAAAGGGTTGGCCCTCTCCAAACAAAATTGGTTCTGAAGTGCAGGAATAATCCGAACCTGACAATGCTTCGATAGGGTTGCAAATAACATCTAATAAACAATCTCCGAAGGTGGAGATTGTTACCCCAAGAGATACCAAAGCATCTTCTTCAACTGCATCAATGGCAGTCTCAACAAAATTCACGACAGGAATAGGGTCTGAGGCATCATAAAGACAAAGTGGGAAAGGATAACTCAATGAGTCGTTTGTCTGGTTAGTATTTTCAACTACATTTGGTTCAGAAAATACCCAGTCATCCAGATCAAAAATTAGGCTACCTAGAACAGCAGTATTCAACCTGTAAAACCAACCATTGGTATATTCCCAAAAAGTTCCGGAGCCATCCATACCTAATTCACCGAAAACATCAATGGGAGCACCCCCTTGCCAAAGTTGAATAACATCATCTCCATTAAACCCAACGGCAGAAACAGAAAACAAATCAGCATCAACTCCAAAGAAGTTATTAAAGTCGGTGCTGTCGTTAGCCACGATGATACAATCGCCAGCCAAAGCAGACATACCCGCCGGAAAAGTATAAACCGAACTGGCCATTGGAGCACCATTAGTAGCCAGTGCTATCTCATAAACACCAAGGCTTGGGATGTCATTAGTTGCATAAAACACTAAAGCCCTGGGACTCGTACCAAATCCTTCAAAACCACCGGCAATAATCAAGTCTGCCGGCGGAGGCAAAGGCTGATAGGTACAATGCGGATAAGGTACAGGTGCTGTAGCATTATCAGTCGTCCCATCAGTCACATTAGTACCACTATAATTCCAGTCATCTACATCAAAGTTGATGGAATGAACCTCAAAATTTTTCCTGTAGAACCAGCCGTCACGATAATCCCAGGCAGTTCCAAGACCACTCATATCCGGGTCACCGAAAATGTCTCCGACCACTCCATTTTTGTAAACTTCAATGGCGTCCCCTCCCTGCATAGTTCCAGCTTGTGGATCTATATAGGTAGCGTCAAAACCAAAATACTGGTTAAATAAAGCACTGTCGCGACCTACAATAATACATTGGCCTGCAGTTGCCGCATCTGGTGGGAATATATATTCTTGACCATCGGTACCGCCTCCAAAGTTGGCCACACCAAAGCCATAAATGCTGAGATCCGGAATGTCATTGATTACGAAGAACTCCAAAGCTCGATAACTCGTAGCTGGTCCGTCAAAGCCGCCTACAAGCATAAGGTCCATCGGTGGCCCAGGGGTATCATTATCTTCAATCACAATAAAAGTTGTAGAAGCCCCTAAATTACAACCACCACTAACAGATGTTAAGGACAAGGCGAGAGTTTCATCTGGTTCAATGTCAGGGTCATCAACAATAGGAATGAAAACGTCGAATATTGTTGGGCCGCCTGCCGTAAAGTTGACAGTAAATGGAAATGTAAAACTGATGTCGTCAGGACTGGCAGTACTACTGCCGCTCATAATGACATCAGCACTACAATCTGCAGGTGAGCTTATGAACACCTGCACCTGTACAGTACCGACATCTTCAGAAACCGTTTGTGGAAATCCGAATTCAATAATCTGCGCAGACATTGAAGAATAGATTACCATTAAAATTGAAAACGCTAAAATTTTGGCATAACAAAATCCATTGCGGTTCAGGGTAGTTAAACCGATCATAATTGGGATTTTTAATGATTATGTAAAAACGGATGGTTGAAGAGGCTTTAAAAATAGCAAAAAATGAAGATCTGGAATATCTGGCAGCCTGAAAAATTGATTGGAATGCCTGAACAGTCGGCCACAAAACAAAAAAGGCGGTCAATCGTGACCGCCTTTTTCTAAGAAAAATTTTAAAATTCTTACTGCTTCACAAACTGTTGAGTATAAGTCCCTTCAGTATTTTGGAAAGTAATCAAGTAAACACCTGAAGGTAATGCAGAGGTTGCATAGCGTTCTACAGTTTCAGGATTGACATCGACCATAATCTGGCGTCCGAGTACATCCGTAATCCTGATAACATTGAGTTCAACCCCAGGTGTACGGACATCGAGATAATTGGTAACCGGATTTGGAAAAACCTCAATCTGCTCACTCCATTCAGGTGCCTCAATGCTCACTACAGGTGTAATATCAGCATTAGAGCAAGGCTGGATACGATAACCGTCAGTAAATGGTGGCGCTGTAGACTCTGTACGTTGACTGCCAATACCTGATATATTGAAATTACCCATTGGTGCCGGAGCATTGTATAGTTCACTGTCAGAATCAATGAAAACTTCGAACTGATCCGAACTTCCATTTTCAACGAATACGATGAATCCAAACCCACCAGCTCCTGTGGTCCAGGCTGCTTCATCAACTAATGAAACATTCTGTAAGGTGACTGGGATAGATTCTGTTGACTCGTCAAGCGCAGTAACCACAACTGGAGGCGTTAGTGCATTACCTGTTGAGTTAAGCACAATCTCGTCAGGTATGATCTCGGTTAATCCCCTGAATTGATCGATTACACCAGTAACCGTAATATTGTCACCTTCTGTAACAACATAACTGTCTACATCACTGAAAGAGAAAACATTAATTCCGCCTGTCTCATCAAGAATATGGAAACTGTAACCTTCATTTCCGTCAAAATCGATGCAGTGAACAACACCAGTGAGCTGAACAAGTGATCCGTCAGACAATGCGTTACCATCCATATCTTCTCCATGCACATCAACGATGTTTACAACCGCAACATCATTATCTTCAACTGTAATGGTAAACTGATCCGGAGAACCGATTTCACAAGTTGCGCCACCTGAAGGATTTTGAAGTACAAAGATTATGGCTTCTTCACCTTCAACATCACTATCGTCAACAAGTGGAATATTTACAGTCATTGAAGTCGGACCACCACTCGTGAATGAAACAGTAGTTGGAGAGGTGAAAGTAAAGTCATCACCCAATGTGGCAGAACTACCAATACCTACCGCAATATCAATATTGCAATCAGCAGCAGATGAGATATTAATGGTAATATCAACCGAACCATCACCTTCATTCACAGAAGCAGCAGCAGTAGCAAATGAGAACTGAGGCTCTGCCGGTGCAATTGGAGAATACGAACATGTCGGGAATGGAACGTCAGCGGTACTATTTGAAGTTTCGTTATCCATTGCATTTACACCACTAAATGACCAGTTGCCAATGACAAATGTCGAACCATCAGGACCGGTACCACTATTCCGGTAAGTCCAACCATCAAGGTATTCCCATGCGGTACCTGTTCCATCCTGATATGGTTCTCCGAAAATATCGACTACAACTCCGTTTTGGTACAATTCGATAGCATCGTCACCATTGACATTGGCTGCTACGTTTTCAAAATCAGCAGCAAAGCCCATAAAGGCGAGGAAGTTATCTTCATCGTTGGTGATATAAACACAGTTGCCAGAATCCAATGGCATCACAGGAAGCGTGAATTCTTCTCCATCGGAGCCGTCACCATTATTAGCAGACCCGATGCCGTATTGACTCAGATCACTAATGTCGCCGTATGCATACAATTCGATACCTTTTGTACCACCAGAAAGTGGGCCGTCTAATACACCAGAGATTAGCAATTTTTGAGCCTCAGGAGGTGTATCGTTATCCTCTATAATAATTGTTGTTGAATCAGAAGTACCAATGCCACAACTACCTGTAATATTTGTAAGTTTCAACACGATTGCTTCATCCATCTCTTCCATCATATCGTCAACGATAGGGATCATAAGATTTTGGACAACGGTTGTTGTCATGCTGGTTGCATTAAAGTTCAGCGTTACAGGTAAGCTTAAAGAAAAATCAGAAGCATCTGCAGTGCTACTACCATCAAGAATAACGTCTACACTACAGGTATTTTCTCCGATACTCAGCTCAACTGGCACCTGGAGCGTACCTCCATCTTCAGTGATCAGATAGTTTGCTGAGGAAAAACTGAAATCGCCAGTACCCGTTAGTGAATAGCTTCCTAAAGGGAATGGTGTCATAGCTGAAGCGTTAGTAGATTCGCCATCTATTGCATTTGGACCGCTGTAATTCCAATTGTTTACAAAAAAATCTGTCCCATCCGGACCAGTTCCATTTTTGCGGTAAGCCCATCCGTCGAGGTATTCCCAGAGGGTGCCGGTACCGTCGTTCATCAGGTCACCAAACCTGTCTATTACGTTACCATTGAAGTAAAGTTCAATAGCATCATCACCATTATTATTTGGAATGAAGCTATCGTTGAAATTTGGCTCAAAGCCAAAGAAGGCATTAAACTGCATACTATCAGTCGCCAGGTAAACAAATTCACCAGCACTTACTGAAACTGCTGGAAACGTGTATTCCTGACCATTACTGCCTCCTCCGTTAATCGCCTTACCCATCCCATAGACGGATAAGTCAGCGATATTGGCTGTAGCATAAAACTCAATGGCTTTAGGCGTACCACTACTTAACGGACCATCAAATAGTCCTGTGATTCTTAAATCCTGTGCTTTTAAGCCCATTGGCATGGAAAGCAAAGCAGCGATAAAAGTGAACGAAATGAATTTTGAGAAAAGCGATGAGGGGGAATTCGAAGTAAATGATCCTGTCATACTTTGTTTTTTAAGGTAAACAATAAAACGAGCCTCAAAGGTACGGAAAACCTACAAGATTCACCTTAAGGGATCGTTAAGAATAAGTGAAATTCAGAGTTTACCAAGTGCTTTATAACCTTCTATAGCTTTGGCCAGGGAAGCTTTCAAATCAAACTTTGGTGTCCATCCTAATTCATCTGTCAATTTTTGGCTTGAACATACAAAGGCTTTACCAGTCATCTGCCGATATTGCTTGTAATCCAATTGGTTTTTAAAAGGCAGTATGCTGTAGATTGCGGTTGCCAGAATCATAAAAAAGAACAGCAAAAATTGTGGAATTAGAATCAGCCATACCTCTCGTGAAAATGCATTAGCTAATTGTCGCCAAAGTTCAGGGAGAGTAATTTCCTCCGGATGGGCTATAAAATAAGTTTGGTGTAAATCTCCTTCAATGGTCATCATTTTGATCAGGGCATCTACTACATCATCAACATCTACAAAACTTAATTGCTGGTCGATACCGGCCACCTTTATTCCCAAGCCTTTCTTTGCCATTTTAAACAAGGTATAGGTATTCTCATCTCCTGGCCCCAATACAATTGCCGGTCGAAAGGAAGTCGAAGGTATTTCCTGGGCCTGTAACCATTCTTCCGCTGCCTTTTTTGCTTCCCCGTAAGGATCACGTGGATTCAGGGGATCAGACTCTATATGCGGTACCTCGCCATTTGAAGGCCCTGCAGCAGCAAGCGAAGAAGCAAAAAGAAAGCGTTTGAGTTGCCAATCCTGATTTTGAAGACAGGTTACCAGGTCTTTAACGCCTTCAAAGTTGATCTCAAAATACCCCACCCTGTTTTTCGCGAATATGGCTCCAGCCAGGTGAATTACATAATCGAATTTGGGTAAAACGAGGTTATGATCTTTGAAAAGAGACAGGTCGCCATTAAGAAAAGTGACGCCTTTCGGCAGGAGGTTTCTTTTTTTCGGAGACCTTAGTAAAACAGTAAGGTCATGGCCTTCAGCGACTAGTCGTTTGCAGAGATGTTGGCCGATAAAGCCTGTTGCGCCTGTTATGAAGATTCGCATGGTGTAAAGTAGATTTTGTTACACGCTGAAGCGCAGAGATGCAGAGATTTATGCTATTTGGTTGAGAAGATTCCAGTAACTTAAATTTTCTCAAACAAAAATATTGCTCTGCGCCTCCGCGACTTTGCGTGAAAAAAATAAACTAGCCAACTACAATGTTGACCATTCGCTTAGGCACGATAATCACTTTCCTGATCGTCTTACCGTCTATCCACTTCTGAATGGCTTCTAACTCGAGTGATGCTTTTTCCATATCTTCTTTTGATGTATCGACTGCGAAATCTGCTGTAGCGCGTTTCTTGCCATTAATACAAATCGGATAGGTAATCGAGTCTTCTTTCAAGTAGCTTTCATCAGCGACTGGGAAATCAGCGGTCGTTACTGATGCTTCCTGACCCAAGACCTGCCACAACTCTTCCGCCAAATGTGGAGCAAAAGGAGACAACATCCTGGTTAATGGATCAAGAATCTCTCTTTTATGGCTATTCAACTTTTTCAAATCGTTAACACAAACCATAAAAGCACTCACACAGGTGTTAAAGGCCAATCGCTCAATATCAGTTGAAATTTTCTTTATGGCGGTATGCAATACTTTAAACTCCTCCTTAGTGGGTGCTTCGTCTGAAACCGCTAATTCACCATCTGCATAAAACAAACTCCACAATTTTCTCAAAAACTTGGAGACCCCTTCAATACCTTTGGTATCCCATGGCTTTGCTTGCTCTAATGGTCCCAGGAACATTTCATACATCCGGAAGCAATCCGCTCCATAATTATTGACGATATCATCTGGATTAACCACATTGAAATAACGCTTTGACATTTTGCCTACTTCCGAATCGGTAAACATATGCAAGTCATTGGCCGTGCCATGGGACTTATATTCTCCTTTTTGATAAACACCTCCTGAGCATTCGAAGATGGCATTCTTGTATTCTGGTCGCCATTCGATGAATCGCTTTATGCTTGAAATATCCATATAGGAATCAGGCGTTCCGTAAGCGTTTACAAAATCAACGTAAACAGGAATCTTGGCTATTTTATCCAAAATGTTCAATTCCGCGGCATGACGAGCACAAATGAAATGGCTGAAACCATCAGTTTTTTCCTTTTTCAAGTACATATGCTCGATAACCCCCTGGATCATACCTTGGTTAACCAACTTCTTGAATGGCTCATCAGTCGGCACCAAGCCAATATCGAATAAAAACTTATGCCAGGTCCGTGAATACATCAAATGACCGACTGCATGCTCTGCCCCGCCGATGTACAAGTCTACGGACTCCCAATAATCCATGGCTTCTTTACTGGCAAAGGCTTCATCATTATTCGGATCCATATAGCGCATGAAATACCAACTGGAACCGGCAAAACCGGGCATTGTATCCGCTTCCAAACGATAACCCTCATAAGAATGGATCCACTCCTTGTTTCTTGCTAATGGTGCTTCTGTTGAGTTTCCTGGTTCGAAGTCTTCCATTTCTGGTAACTCCAATGGCAATTCATTATCGGGTAATCTTGAGTCAACACCATCTGCATCGTATTTGATTGGAACAGGTTCGCCCCAATATCGCTGACGACTGTAGTTGGCATCGCGCAATTTGTAATTGATCTTCCTTTCACCAATGCCTTTTCTTTCTATCTCCTCTAAAGTAGCTTCAATCGCGTCTTTTACTTCCATTCCATTAAGGAAGCCCGAGTTGATCATTTTGCCTACTTTATCTTCTGGTCCTGCATCCGGATACATGGTTTGATCCACAACAGGAATGATATTCAATCCAAAATGCTCTGCAAATTTCTTATCACGCAAATCACCATCAGGCACAGCCATAATAGCTCCGGTACCATAGCCCGCCAACACATATTCTGAAATCCAGATCGGGATATTCTCTTCTGTCATCGGATTTACGGCATAGGCACCCGTAAATGCACCGGTAACATTCTTCACCTCTGAGATACGATCCAACTCGGAACGCGAATTCACATATTCCAAATAGTCATCTATGGCCTGCTTTTGATCATTGGTAGTAATTTTGGCTACCAGTTCATGCTCAGGCGCCAAAACCATAAAAGTTGCGCCGAACACAGTGTCAGGCCTTGTGGTGAACACTTTGATTTTGTCACCATGACCATCAATATCAAAAACCATATGACCACCCTCTGATCTGCCGATCCAGTTGGTTTGTTGTGCCCTTAACGCATCAGGCCAGTCAACATTATTCAGTCCTGACAATAATCTTTCTGCGTAAGCAGTAGTTCGCATTGACCATTGGATAATCGGCTTTTGAACGACAGGATGGCCTCCCCTTTCGGAAACACCGTCTTTAACTTCATCATTGGCCAAAACAGTACCTAATGCCTCACACCAGTTCACCATACTTTCTTTCCGGTAAACCAATCGGTAGTTCATCAGGATATCAGCTCTTTCTCTTGGTGACATTTTCTGCCAGGCTTCTGCTGTGAAGCTCACATCTTCGGATGTTGCCGCATTTACGCCAGCAGTACCATTCCCTTCAAACTTGACAATCAAATCTGAGATAGGCATTGCCTTATCAGCATCATTATCATAATAATGCTCATAAAGTTTCAGGAATATCCATTGGGTCCACTTATAATAATTCGGATCGGAGGTATTTACTTGTCTTGACCAATCGAAGCTGAAACCAAGATTATCCATTTGGGAGCGGAACATCTTGATATTCTGATTCGTCGATACTGCCGGGTGGACACCCATGGTCACCGCATATTGTTCTGCCGGAAGACCAAAGGCGTCATAGCCCATTGGGTGCAAGACGTTAAAACCTTTCATTCGCTTAAAACGGGCGAAAATGTCAGAGGCAATATAACCTAAAGGGTGTCCGACATGCAAGCCCGCTCCTGAAGGATACGGAAACATGTCCAAAACATAGTATTTGGGTTTACTGGTATCATTATAAACTTTGTAGACAGCATTTTCGTCCCAATATTTTTTCCACTTCTTCTCAATAGAACGTGGTGAATAGTCCATGATGTATTAATTTTTGAAAGTCGCAAAAACAAGTTGCGAAATTAAGTAAAATGCAGGAATTAACCGCTTGAAAAACGGTACATAATTCAGACTGGATATGAAGCAATAAGGAAGGATACCTGGTCTTTAAACCAGGCCGTCTAGGGCGAGCAAAAATGCTTTTATGGTATGAAATGCTTTCATAAAACCTAAAACCCTTTTACTGTTAAATTAGTTCCTCTTGGATCAGAAATATTTTGTTTCAAATTTGTAAGAAAAAACAGAAAATTTCAAATTTGAAACAAATTTTTGAAACAATTTGAGAATTTTACTTGTGAATTAAAACTTTTTGTTTTATGTTTGTTGCAACAGCTTGTTCAACAAATTTTAAATCATGAAAAACAATAAACTTATCCTCAGCAGTAAGGGTATCTGGATCGACTTCACAAAAATCCAGGAAAGCGTTCAACAAAATTGGGGTCGGATTTTTCTAATCATCTTCATTGGATTTTTATTAATGAAGAAAGACATGAGTTTTTCCATCAATCTCGGTGGTGAATCTCTGATTGGTGCAGCCAGTAACTTGTCTCACAGTATTTCGGATATTCTTCCGGTATCAAACAACAATACACCGTCTCAAGGCGAAAGCACACCCCTGTTTCTTGACCCTGCAGAATTACACGATACCAAAAACATGAGTAAAGCACAACAGAAAAAGTTGGCTTGTCAAAACTACATCAAACGCTTTTCGGCCACGGCCGTTGGCGAGATGAATAAGTATAACATCCCGGCAAGTATCACACTTGCGCAGGGCCTCCTGGAAAGTAATTCAGGCCAAAGTCGCCTTGCCCGAGAGAACAATAATCATTTTGGTATGAAGTGCTTTTCGAAAAAGTGTGGCAAAGGGCATTGCAGCAATTTCAATGACGATCACCATAAAGACTTTTTCCGTAAGTATGGTAGTGCATGGGAGAGTTACCGCGCACATAGTCAACTGCTATCAGGAAAACGTTATCGCCACTTGAAAAATCTAGATCCAAACAACTATAAGGGATGGGCTCATGGCCTACAAAAAGCCGGCTACGCTACAGATCAGAGGTACGCCCAGAAACTGATTAACCTTATCGAGTCACTAGAACTTCAACGTTTTGATAATTGATTGTTCCGGACGCCAACCCGGAATAAAAAACATCCAAGATCTGTCCTTTTGTTCTGCCCCTGATCCGTTTTTTGGTGACGGGGTTATTTTTTTCTGACACAATTAAAAGGTTTCGGATACGTTAAAAAAAATGTAATTTTGTATCTGGTAGACAATTACAATCTACCTGAAAGGCAAAAATTTGAATTCTACATTCCTCTGATTGACAATATGTGAGGAATGCTGTCAAAAAACTAAAAACATGAAGCGTATCTTCAGCCTGGTGATTTTGCTTGTCGTAGGATTGATCGTTTATAATCAATTCTATGGCACCGAAGAAGACAAGGAACGTGGCAAGGTTGTTGTAAAAGAATCAAAAGAAGCGTTTAAGTCGATACTAGATCTCCTGAAAGCAGAGAAAGCTAACTACGATGAAGGCAAATACGAAGACGCGATGGAAAAAATTGGCGGCCTGTTTAAAACAATAGGTGAAAAAGTGGAAACAATCGGAGAAGATTATCCCGAACGTTTCAAAGAGCTTGAAGAGAAGAAAAGCGCCATAGAAGAAAAACTAGAACAAATAGAAAGCTCAGAATCATCAGAAAGCCGTTCCAGCTCCGTTTCCGAAAAGGAAGTAGAAAGTGAACTCAAGGACTTGCTGAAAGACCTTGAAAAGCTAACTGACGATATGAACAATCAATAAAAAGGCTATGAGTCTGAACGCTCCCCAATGGGGAAATTTCTTACTCAACTCCAATCCTCCTATCCAATTTTTACAATTTATCCTCCAATGGGGGTAACGAATTGCCTTGTCAGAGGCACTTAATTATAGTATTCGGTTACAACTAATACTCCCAAACTGTTACCTGGACTTATTGCCCAGCAGTATTTCGTTATTGGTTAAACTTGAATCTATTGACTTATTTTATGAATCGACATTTCTTACTCACATTTATGGTCCTTTGCTTTGCTAACGCGGTGATTAATGCACAAAGCGTTCATATGGACTGGTATAAAGGAGATTGGGCCACAACGCAAGGGGATGCATTGATACCAAAACTTCAGATCAAATCTGAATCTTCAAATACACTTTTGGTTTCCCTATTTAAATCATGTCAAACTGCTGACTGCCTTTGGGGTTCGGTATCATCTACTCCTGTTTCAGCGACAAATGCAGAACTCGACCCGGTAAAACACGCCGACATGCTAAATGGCGCTTTCTTCAAAGGCAGTGAAAAGGTATTTTTCGACCTGACCGCAGCTGGAGAAAATACCTTACTGGCAGAAATCAACATGATTACTGCGGAGGGCCCGGTAAGCTTATTGCTGGAATTTGAGCGAAAAAATACTACACCAGCCACAGCACAAGTTAAAGGCAGTTCGATATATGGCACCCTGTCTAGTGAACAAAGCCATCATTCAAAGTATACTATTGTCTTTTTCAATCCTGAAAAAGGGGAAAATCACCTTATTAATCCCGACCATGATACTGGCAAATTCGAACTGTCAGGTTTAGAGGATGGCGCCTACTACTATTCCATTAATTTGCCGGAAGGCAGCCAGGAAAAATCCAGGATTGAATCAGACAATCAAAGCAATCCGCTGATCATTGTAAATGGAGAAGCTATTGAGTTAAACATCTCTGTAAAATCTGTCAGCATCCAAAATGGCAAAACCGAATTAACCTCAAACTAGGTCAATTGCCTTAGGGCAATTATATTTGTACCTATGGCGGTATACGCAGGAAGGTGGGATTGTAACACTTGTGGTCATATTGGTAATCATGGCCCAAACAAGCATTGTATCAATTGCGGATCTCCCAGACCTAAAAATGTAAAGTTCTATTTGCCAGATAATGCCCAGGCCTTAATTGATGAAGAAGCTATTAAAGAAGCATTAGTTGGCCCAGACTGGGTATGCAAATATTGTGAAACCCCAAATGTTGCTTACGCAAAATTTTGCAGTGAATGTGGTGCCAGTCAGAGCGGCGAATTTTTAAAAGAGAAAACCTACACCAACGAAGAAGTTCCGCTTGACTCGGGCAAAGAAACTCAGGCGGACCATGTTGCACAATACAAAGAGAAACACGGCCTCACCAAAAAGGTCAAGCGATTCTTCTCATGGGCTAAAGCTACAGCATTGGCCTTGGTTACGGCTATTGTGGCATGGCTATCTTCATTTTCATCAACGGTTAATGTAGAAATTGTTGCCCTCAATTGGGAAAGGACCATTGAGATTCAAGAATATAAGCTTGTTGAAGAAGAAGACTGGCATTTACCGACTTCAGGAAAGTTAATCGAGTCATTCCGTGCCGTTCACCACTACGACAAAGTTTCCAAGGGTTTTGAGACGAAAACCAAGACCATCCAGGTACAGGTAGGTACAGAGACTTATGCATGCGGTAAAAAAGACCTTGGGAATGGTTATTTCGAAGACGTTTATTGCGATCGGCCAATTTACGAAGACCGCCAGGAAACATACCGAGAAGAAGTTTTTGAGGATGTGCCTGTATATCAAACCAAATATCGATACTCCATAAAACGATGGAAACCAGAAAGCAGTTTAACAGATAAAGGCACTTCCAAACCCGCTATTTGGCCTACCAGTCCAAAGCTCGAAAATACTGGCAGGTACCGGATTGGTGATCGAAAAGAGCGCTACTCAATTGTCATCAAAAGGAAAAACAAAACCCATACAGAGGAAGTCAATCCTAGCTTTTGGGAAAATCAGGAGGTTGGTCAAAAGGTCAAAGCTGAAATATCAACTGTCTTCAGATATTACAAGGGATTGGTAAAAGAATAACCGCAATCCAAAATTCATTTGCTTAAAGTATAGAGCCTGAAAACAGGCAAACTCTTCGGTCTGGGTTGTTAATCCGGTTATCAGAAGGATCGACTCCGGGGGGGAGCTCCTCACCTTTGCCTTCGGTAGTGATATCCCATTCAATATAAGGAAATTCTACCTGGAGAATTTTGAACTCCGCATCAAATAAATCGCTGATACTTTTGGCTCTTCGATAAGATAAATTCTTGTTGAGTCGTTTGCGGGTATCGACTGTTTGATCTCTTCTGAACGGCTGCATATCTGCATAACCACTCACATTGATGGTAATGATTATCGGGCCTTCCCCTTTGACCTTGTATCGTCTTTCAATCTTAGGCACCACCTGGTCTCTTAACCAAAGCTGCAACCTGGTTTCTGCTCCTTCCAATAGCTTAGAACGACCAGTTTGAAAGGATTGATTAGTACTTACCTTACCATTAAACCTGGTGGAAAATCCGTCAGGAGAAAATGCATCTTCAGGGTCTGAAATATTTTCGAAATCTCTAAGAATGGCAAGAAGGGTATTTAATTCTTTCTCCTCGTCATCCTGCATCATATTTTTCAGTTCATTACAGAAAAGTTCGAAATACGATTCAGCATCCAACACTCTTTTCTTTTTGGCTTCTTCTTCCCTAATCCGGACAATCTCTTCGAACTCAACCAGGAAATCCTGGGCTTCGGAAACCAGTTGGTTCATTTCCCGAATAGAATCCCTTTTAATCAGTGGAATATTAAGCGATGTGTTGTTAGTGCTAGTTCTCGCTTTATTGAGCAAACGAGCCATCTTTTTTACCTTTTTGGAAACTTTCCGGTCTTTGAATCGCGCTGAGGTAGCATTGTTCAAGACTTTTACGGATTCGTCTGGGGCATAGTTGACAAGGCTCATGTTCCATTGTCTTATTTCCGGTATTTCATTATTCAGACCAATCAGTCTTTCCAATTTTCTTACAATAGCATTATCCGGCAGGTTATCGGTATGGTCCAGAAGCTGGTTAACGATGGCTTTTTGTGCTTGAACTTTGGCCAAATGGTTTTTGATTTCTCCGAGGTAATCTCTGTCGATATCTTCTTCCTGGTCAAGATTTAGCGACATGGCTAATTTTTGGAGATCAAGTAAGGTTTCTTCACTTCGATCCAGGGAGACATAAAGAGTTGGTAACCTGCCCTGTCCAAACAGACTGGAAGCGGACCAGAGAAGAAATCCGACAAAAAGGATGGGTCTCAGGATTAGGTTATTTTTCATTTTCAGGTTAGGCATTTGATTAAATAGAATGGAATTTTGCGAATGCAGGATCAATCCTAGTCCTCCTTGAAATATCGGCTAACAACATTACTAAAAAGTTCAACTGTCGTTTCATATGATTCTCTGTCAGGTTCATCAGGATGGCTTTCGTAGTAATTTTCAAGATAAGAAAGCGTTCCCAAAAGCTCACGATAGAATTTTTGGTTTTCATCAACCCTGATCTCTTTCAAATTGTAATCCTTCAAATACCCGCCAAGCATTCTTGAAAGCCGGGCAATATATTCTGAACGATAGACTTTCATACCTTCCTCAATACAAGGAATGGTTAAGGATTCTTCTTCTGCCAGCGCAGCAAGATGTTTGGCTGATTCAGGACTTTCATATTTTTCAAAAATCATAGCCAATAAATCTACTCCTTCTCTATCAAGAAATTGGCCCTGACTCTCCATCGTTTTTAAAAGAAGGTAAGCCTGTTGGAGCTCTTTCAATTGCCTTTCGTCTTGTTCTTCAATAGCGTTAGGGGCTATTGGGAATGAAGTATCCAATTCGGTAGGTGCTTCAAAAACAGGAACTTCCTCAGGATTGTCTGCAGGTTCTTCAGTAACTAACTCAACCTCGACTACTTCCTCGTTTACCGCTTCTGTTACGCTTGTAATTTCGGCTTCAACCACCTCTTCGGCCTCTTCTACCCTTGCAACTTCGGGTTCTGCAGTTGATCCCTCTTCAGTGGCAACCTCGGGTTCTGCAGTTGATCCCTCTTCCAAGGCAACTACAGGAGATTCGGTTTCAACAGGATCTGCAGGCGTAGTTGGATTCACTGGTTCATTTTCAACAGCCGATGATTCAGCAACATTCGGGGCATCAAGTGTAGCTGCTAACTCTTCTGGATTAATGGTTCTAACGTATGTCAATTTTATTTTCCCAAAATCGTAATATGCCAATCCGGGAGAAAGTCGAGCATCTGTAATGGTAGCTGCGTATTCTTCGGCAGATGTATTCATGAGGAATTTGCCATCTCTTTCATCAAAAAAAGCTTTGGAGACGCGAGTATGGAAGACATTGCAACGATCAATTTCGAAATTCACATCCGGTGCATCTTCAATCGAAATGGACTGCTCAGTTCTAATAATACTGCCATCTGCTCCGTCAATTAGCAGTCCGAACAACAGAACATCGGTGAACTCTGGTTGAGCGACTTTTTCTATTTTTTCAAGAAAAACCCAGCCCAATGATATGATCTCCTGGTTACGGACAAGATTCAGCGGATACTCTTTGGCATAATAATCATCTCCGCTACAGACTAAAGTCAGTTGAGAAGGGTAATTAACCGGACCAGTTTCTATTTGAAAATATCCGTCAGAATCACTCATTGCAGATAAGGCCGGGAAGTTATTCAGGTAAACTCTGGCTTGCTTTACTGGTTCAAGCGTCGTTCCATCTAAAACTCGCCCTGAAATAAGGGAACCTTCCTGATCTTGTTTCTTTATATCAAAGATCAATGGATCATTTCCGGCATTAGCGAATGAATGGCAGAAAACAAATAACAACAAAGCCGGCAAAAGCCTGCAAACTTGGGTAAGGAGTTTAATCATCTAAGCCTCAATTGGTGATTTTTATACAAATCCAGTTCAAATATAGAAAAACCGTTCATTTTTTAAAGTCAGATAGGTCAATCTATTCCTAATAAACAATTTTAAGTATTGAATAAGAAAATCAAATATTTTCCAACTATTCTCCTTCAAAATACGTCTAAATTAAACTAGCCGAAATATGACATTTATCTCAGGATTAATTCTGCATGATTTGTCATCTTTGTTAAGTGAACTAATAGAATCCAACTTTATGTCAAAGATTTTACACCTTTTCCTTTCCTCGCCTTTCATCGTTTTTCTTGTAATACCTTCTTTGAGTTTTGCTCAAACACCCTGTAATTCAGGCATGGCCGGAAGTTATCCTTGTAATAATATGGCGATGCTTTCTTTTGTCCCTTCCTCTACCCTGGGTGGTGGATCCATGAATGATATTTGGGGCTGGACAGATCCGGCTACTGGAAACGAATATGCCCTTGTCGGGAAATCCAATGGGACAGCATTTGTTGATGTTACTGATCCGGTGAACCCTGTTTATCTCGGCAGTTTACCACCCCATTCATCCAATTCGTCATGGAGAGATATCAAAGTCTATGACAATCACGCATTTATTGTTAGTGAAGCCGGTGGTTCAGGAGTTCAGGTTTTTGACCTCACCCAACTCCCCTCGGTTATGAGTCCTCCTGTCACTTTTTCAGAGACATCTTATTTCCCTCTTGGCGGTGGTGGCGATGCCCACAATATGGTTATGAATGAAAATACGGGGTATGCTTATCCTGTAGGTGCTAACTGCGGTGGCGGCCCTATCTTCCTGAATGTTTCAAATCCTATGAGCATTTCAGATGAAGGATGTTATGGCGGTGATGGTTATACTCATGATGCTATAGCATTTATTTACCTTGGCCCTGATACAGAGCATGTGGGGAAAGAAATTATTATTGCTTCGAATACCGATTCACAAACAATCATTGATGTAAGTGATAAGTCAGCACCCACCCAATTATCAAGAACGACTTATGCAAATTCCTCATATACCCACCAGGGATGGATAACCAGGGATCATAAATACCTTTTGTTTGATGATGAACTGGATGAGTCCAATCAAGGTGTGAATACCACAACTTACATTCTGGACATCCAGGATCTGGACAACCCTTTTATTGTTGGTACTTTTGTGCATTCTACCGCTGCCATTGATCACAATATGTATGTCAAGGGCAACTACGTATATCAATCCAATTACAGGGCAGGATTAAGAGTTTTGGAAATGACTGATTTGAGCACAGCTTCTTTAACTGAGGTTGGGTTTTTCGATGTTTATCCTGCCAATGACAATGCGGCATTCAGTGGAACCTGGAGTAATTACCCATATTTTGAAAGTGGCAATATCATTCTGACAAGCATGGGTGATGGATTGTTTATTGTCAGGCCGGAAGTTTTGCCTCATTTTTATATTGAAGCTCCTGAGGTAGTCATTGAAATTTGTCAGGGAGATAATGCAGAGTTTGACCTTGATTTAAAGGCTTTATACGGGTTTACCAATCCTGTGTCTTTAACCGAGACTGGAAGTCCTGCATCCGCGACTGCCGACTTTAGTACAACCACTGTATCCCCTTCCGGAACGAGTATTTTGACCATTAGTAATACTGATGCTGTACCAGCAGGTAATTATAGTATTAATATTGTAGGTACCGCTACTGGAGGTTACCATTCAATTAGCGTTGGTCTGATTGTAAAGGCACCACCACCGGGCACTGCACTTGCAGCGCCTCCAAACGGTGTTGTTGGCGTTCCTGTCAACCAACCTGTGGTTTGGACAACAGTTCAGGAAGCGGATTCATATAACCTTGAAATTGCACTTGATCCCTCTTTTAACAACATTGTGGAAACGCATACCGGACTGACAAATATTCTGCATATTCCCACCTCCCTCCTACCGGGGACGACCTATTATTGGAGAGTTGTTTGTCAAAATGTTTGTGGCCCTTCAGTATCTTCTCATGTTTTTTCAATGACAACAGAATTTCTGTTACCAATTGAGCTCGTTAGCTTTTGGGGAGAACCGGCTTCAAAGTCAATAAATTTGTATTGGGAAACCGCTTCCGAGCAAAATGCAGCCGGTTTCTCCATTGAAAGAAGGACTGATAACTCAGATTTTTCCAAAATTGGATGGTTGGCGAGTAAGGGAACCTCCAGTTCTGGTGCAGACTACACCTTCGAAGATAACAGCGTAGCCCCGGGGACAACATATTATTATCGTTTAAAAATGGAAGACCAAGATGCCACCTTCAAGTATAGTGAAGTCATAAGCGAAAAACTGGATCTGGTTACCCCTCAATTAGAAATTTACCCGAATCCTGTTAAAGATGAACTTACGATTAGAATCGTTTCAACCGATGAGCAAGTTTCACAATTGAAAATTCATGACCTTTCTGGCAGATTGATTTATGAAGGGACTGCAGAGCTTAATGAAGGCATTAATGAATTGAAAATTGCCAATCCAAACTGGGCAGAAGGGATGTACTTTCTTTCTGCTTCCAATAATGATATTTCAAAACCTTTGCGTTTTGTGGTCATTAAAGATTAATCTTATTCTTTAATCCACCTTCTGAATGAAAAACAGAAAAGCCTGTTTGAGTGCCTTCAACAAAAAAACGACACTCAAACAGGCTTTTTTAACGCAAATCTAATCCTTACAACTCCATTTTCATTTCATACTGGTTGATCTTATTTTTCATACCTATTCTATGCAAAAAATTCAAGGTGTTTTCTGACCGACTATCTACATTATTGATAACCAGAGTTTCGTTTTTTTCACCAAGTCGCTTGAACAAACTAGCCCCATAACCTTGTTCACGAGCCTCTTTTTTCACGCCAAACTGAGCTATATAGCCCGAATTGAGGCTTTTGACTGCATATCCTTTTAGCTCGCCATCGAAAATACCCCATACCTCCATGGCAGGACCAGCTTTTTTTACTGCTGAATGGTTGTTTTCCCAGGATGGCTTAAAATCCCAGAATGATCGTAATAATTCCCAATCAGGATTTTCAATCTTTTTGATTAAACAATTGTTGGCTGTCTTCAAATTAGTTGTGTTGACCGCACCCGAAAAACATAGTATTGCCCGCTCTTTCCTGAAACCAATTTTTTCATAAACATGAATTGCGACATCATTTCTTTGAATAACTTCAAGGGTACATTGTTTGATACCTTTAGCTTCAAACTTAGGAATGAGGTAATCGTAAATTTGTCTCGTCAGCTTCTTACCCCTGGCACTTGGAATGACCCCGGTTGCTGCATTATAGGTTGTCAGCTGACCATTCCAGGCATCAACTCCTGACATAATAATCCCTTGTAAATTACCATTCGCCACTGCTCCCCCCGAAAGCGAGAAATCTACTCTTCCTCTGTGCCAGCGGTCGGCCAGTTGCTGAGGTGTGGCCACAAATTTTATAAAATAATCTGAAAAGGCTTCATTAAAGCAATTCGTTAATGATTCAATTGAAAACTGCTCCAGCGTTGTTAATTCCATCTTAGTTGACTTCTATTCTACCGTTAATCTAATGCCTTCTGAATGACTTGTAAATTCAGGGGCATACATACATCGAATGGTTGTGATACCATTTGAAAAATTCCCTCTATGGTTCACCCTTAATGGGTATTCAAACACATAAGTTCCTTTTCTGAGATAAGAAAAGAAGAAATTAGTAGATGCGTCACGGGTACTCTCGTAATAACCCAAACCTCCTTGCCATTTGTACTGGCTAATAACGTTAATGGGCTCAAGTCCGCTCGCTCGCATATCTTTCATATGCACATATTCCATATCACGATCAACACGAAGCTCAATCCTGACTTTAAGTTTGTCTCCAGGCTCAAGTTTTGTATCAGCATCCACAGGCTTGATTACTGGTCCGGTTGGAGAATTCTCTTCTTTAAACACCTTTTTGTTAATCGTTAACGGTGTTTCTTCAAAGGATTCAATCTTGTCCAACTGCTCAAAATACTGCCAATAAACAGCTCCCCAAGCCACTACTTTGTTTGGGTTAGTGACTTCCACATTGGCCATATTAGCAGTGATATTTTCTCCATTCCAATCCGTCTTGAAATATCCGGTGCCTGCTTCCAACATTGGTTTAACAGTATTTGGTTCTTTGTCTGCATCCATGGCACCTTGTGCAATGGGCTCAACTCTGATATCTCCGATCCTGATCTGCACTGGCGCATCTTCCAATAACCAGTTATCTCCTCGCAATAGGAGTGCATACACTGCCGAAGACGTCGCTTTTGTCGTTTTCCAATGAGTAGTTTGCTTATTTTTCAACATCCAGACTTTAAGGTCATCGACAGCTTGAGCGTCATTAGCTACTTCATCAAATACCTCAATCATCAGGGCGTGGGTTTCAATCGGTAACTGGTACCAGTTCCAACCGCGGTTGTATTTCCAATACATGCCCATCTCTTCATTATTTAAAGACCGCTCTTTTAAAGACTTAACAATTTTTGCCGGAGTGGTTGTTTTGTTCTGTCTTTGCAGGGACAAGGCAATCATGCCTTCCATGTACATGCCTTTATTTAGCCAGTATTTTTCTGCCTGACCAGTGAAATAGTCATGCGCTTCCTTAGCCTTACCTCTCAATGGCTGATCAAGGAAGAATGACCTGGCATACAAATAATGGATAGCCATATAATACAAATGATCGTCTTCCATTTTAATTTCTTCCCTGTTGGCCCGCTTGACCAATTCCTGATAGTAATCAGCCATTCGGTTATCGATATACCGCACTGCTCTTGTCATCATTTCTTCAGTTCGATCATCTGATCTTAGGTCTTTGACTCCCAGCCTGTCGAGATGGCCCATGCCTTCAACGATATATTGTGTGATATACCAGTTATCACGACCTCCGGGGAACCATGAAAATCCTCCATTGCTGGACTGACGTTCTACCAGCTTCCGCAATGTCGTTTCCATCTGGTTGGCCATTTGATTAAGATCGAATAAAAGGCCTATGCGTTTTTTCTGTTCTTCTTCACTTTGAGCATTTAGGACCCATGGTGTTTCTTCCAACAATGCGGATTTGAGCTCCTGGTTTTTGCTCAGGTTGCTCAACATCGCATCGGTATTTTTCCATTGTTCAAATACCTGTTGGATTCGTGGATGAGAATTAGCCACATTGGATGCCAGGCTATTTGCGTAATAGCGATTGAATATCTGCTCTGTACATTCGTAAGGGTACTCCATCAGGTATGGCAGTGCCTGAACGGCATACCAAGCCGGATTGGAGGTGAACTCGAGCGTCAGTTTATGGTTGGTCAGGGTGTTAGACCTTGACGCTTTTTCCATAGCCGAAAAAGTAAACTGCTTGGTTTCATTTCCGCGAACAGGCAGTGGCATTGTTTCTGTCACCATCATTCGGTTTGTCAATACAGGTACTGCATTTTCCTCACCATCAGAAAAATCGTCTGACTTGGCAATTACTCTATAAACGACTGCGGGAGCGCCCTCCGGAACAGTAATTTTCCAACTCAACGGTGCTGACTGCCCTGCTTTGGCCTCAAATCTTTTTTGTTGACCAGTATTACCAAACAATGCATCAACCGGTTTCATGGTGATGGCATTAAACATCTCAAGTAATGCAGCACCGTTCATATCATTCTCAGTGAGATTACTCACTTTGGCCGTCAGATAAATCTCATCAGATTCTCTGAGGAAGCGTGGTACATTTGGTACGATCATCAGATCTTTTTGGGTAACCACAGAATTTTCGGTAAATCCATATTTCAGATCAGGCGTATGCGCAAAACCCATAAACTTCCACTTGGTCAATGCTTCATTCATTTTGAATTTGATGATCACATTGCCATCCTTATCCGTCATTAACTCAGGGAAGAAAAAGACCGTTTCCTTAAGGTTTGTTCTTACCTGTACGTCGTCGAAATTGCCTTCTGTCGATCCTTCTTCTTTTTTGGTGTTTTTTGCAATTTGTTCATTAGGTTCTGTGTCCAAACTATTTGGGACCCCATCTGCATCTTCATCAGCAATTTCTGCCAAAGCTTCTCCTGGTGCTGGTGGAGGGGCCATTGCGGCAACTTCAACTTCTTCTTCAACCGCACTATCCATTAATGCAGTCGGTTGATTTCCAATCCTCATATGTCCTTTACTACGGTAGTAAATCCCTTCATACATCCCAAAACCAAACCAGTTGAGAGATGAATAGTCACGGTACCAGTTATCTCCATACTCATTCCAGTCGTCCGCTACTATTGAAGCCGAGACCGAGTTAAATCCGGTGCCTCTTCTCAGTTGCTTTTCCGAATAGCTGAAAGGAAACGGGTTGAGATACCAATTATTTGAAGCGAATTCATCTAATGATGCATCGTACATGCCGACTAGCATCTCAGCGGCTACTTTTTCTCCTTTCGGACCAGATACTTTTATGATCCATTCTTCATCCTGTCCGGGATAAAGTTTGTTTCGGAAGGTGCCATATTCGAGTTTTAAATCTTTATTGGACCAAGGCACAGAGATCGTTTTAGAAGTCATAAAGACCCTGTTATTCCTAACCATCGCTGTGTTATAATGAATATTACCCCGATGTTTTTCAGTAATGTTAAATGTAGTTGTACCTACTGTTTTTGGGTTATCCCAATTTGAAGACAACAGGATTCCATCTTTTTCTGATTCGACAAGGTACCAGCCATTCTCAAAAGAAGATCCAAAATAAACTGGAACTGATTCACCAGGCTCCGCCTTTGAAACTTCTGACAATTGCCAATTAGCCAGTTGAGATGGTAATTGCTTGCTATTAAGATCATAAAGTGTAAAGTGTTTAATGGATTCGATTTCCTCTCCAAATTTGTCCTGGGTCTTGAATGTCACCCTGTATACTCCGGTTTCAAGGTTTAATTTCCCAAGTGCAATTTCCTTGATGTCGTTGGTATTAAAATCAAAAGCTCCAACTTCGCGATCTATTGCCCAATTTTGGTGCTGATCTTCATCTTCAAAAGCCAGGTATGGGAAGGCTTTATCGAATTCATTCTTGTCCATTACCTGCTTGTCTGGAACCGACCAATAGCGGTTGAGGAATATCTTAGAAGGTGATTTTAACAAATGTACTTCGACTTTGCACGAAGCAGGTTCGAATTCGCCATTCAGATTGGTTGTGTTGACGGTAAACGACTTGATTGCATTTTTATTGACTTGACCAGGAACAGAGATATCAGCATTCAAAGCGATATATCCTGCAGAAACATTTCCTGAACCAGACCGGGTTTCCCCGGTAATATCAATCACATCTGCCTGCACCACATAATTGAATTGTGGTTTTTGTTCTGCTGGTATGGATTTGTCAGGAATCGCTTCAAAGGTAATCTCGAATTGACCATTTTCATCAGTCTGAGTGTAGCCATTGGTGATTTCCATATCAGATCTGTTGTATGGATTATACCATCCCCAATACCACCATCTCCAGTAAGGGAAACGTACTTGTCGGACTACCCGATAACTCACTTTCGCTCCATCGATATTATTTCCGGCGAAAGCCTTGGCATTTCCTGTGATCGATACTTCTTCACCCAGCTTGTAACTACCTTTCACTTTATCGAAAGTAACTTCGAATTTTGGTCGTTTGTATTCTTCAACCTGGAAATATTTACGGGCTTTTGTATCGGAACAATGGAGGTGCATCCTGCCTAATAAACCACCTTGTGGCAGAATGAAACTACCATTAAAAGTGCCATATTCATTGGTTCTTACTTTAGTCTCAGTGACCTTTTGAAAGTTGGCATCGAATAGGGTGACCTTTGTTTCAAAACTTTTTGAAATCTTAGGCATATCGTCTGGCCCTTTTTGAAGGACAATTCCCTTAAAATAAATGGTTTGTCCTGGACGATAGATCCCTCTGTCAATGAAAAAAGTGGTCGTGGTTGTTATCTGGTTATCACCCTCATAATAATTATCGTAAAAATTATCTCCGAGATGTAGATAGTCAGTGCCTTTTGTTAACCTGATCTTATAAGAGCTATTAGTTGCACCTGGAGAAATAACCAATCCGTTTTTATCAGAAGAAACGGTTTTTATTTTTCTTTCCTCGTACTCTCTTCTTTTGTAGTTATAGTTGACAGAATAAAACTCAACACTTACCCCTTGAAGAGGCTCACCAGTGGTACGATCCAATACGAAAAATGCCTTTTTGCCTTCTTCATCATTCCTATGGATAATTGAGAGATTGGAGACATGCATATTGAAAAACGAAACGGCCTTCTTATCAAATCCGAACTGTTCGTTATCGGCTACCATGACAGCGTAGCGCCCAGTTTCAAGTCCGTTAATCTTAAACTCAACAGCATGTTTCTGGTAATCGCCATCGTCAGGCAATGCGAAGTTAAAGGAGTTAATCGGATCGAGGTTATTCAGATAATTGACTTTATCCCTTGAACTCATTCTTCCCATTTTCTTGATGTCTGAATCGGAAATGTGCAATATCTTTACATAAGCCCGATCGATATTTTTGTAATCCACTTTAGCAAGAATGGGTTGACCTGGGATATTTACCTTTTCGGAAACGACATTAAGCGACTTTTGAAGAATAGATTTTTGCAGGTTTCTGCAACCAACGGCCCCATAAGAATCAGGATACTTCTGGATGGCTTTTTCGGCGATATCAAAGGCAGTTCTAAGGTCATACTTATTAGCTTCAGTCGGCGATGGACGATAGTTTTGTCCCCTGTTGTAATAGACCATGGCAACAGCATGTGCTATCTCGGTTGAAGAAGGATGATCTTCATACTTTTCTTGCAAACCCTGTAGAGTGGCAAGGTATAACTCTTCCTTATCGGGAAGAACAGATTTCTGATGTGCGTATTTCAGTCGTTTGAGGTTGGCGTCAATGAGCGCAGTCGGATCTTCGTCGTTTGTGTGAAAAGCAATTAACTCCTGGAATTTTAATAAAGCATTGAATTGCAGGGAGTGTTCGTCTCTGGTTTCAAAGTCATAATTCAAAAAATCGTTGACCTTGCCCAATGCTTCTGGCTGGTCAATGTAAAACTTATAAGCGGGTTCAGTCAGAAAGGTGCGTTCATTCAGATAAAAATCCAATGCCCTGTGCAACAAAAAATCGTAAAGTGTGGGTCGATGGGTCTCATCATTTTCATTATAATTAAGAATAGGCTTAATACTTTGAATGGCAATTCCTTTAAGGTCATCGTATTGTATGGACGCATTATACAATTCCATACTTTTTTTATTGACTTGTTCAGGTGTCCAAGTCAGAATATCATTTGATTGGAAGTCTACTGTGGTTGTTCTGTCTCTGAATTTCCAGATATTGTTGAGCAGATAATTATTGTACATTTCTGCCACCATAGATTGCAAAACCGGCTTGATGGGAAATTCTGAATTTGCGATTTCTTGTTCCATCTCATAAATGGCTTTAACAAGGCCATCTTCCTCCAATTCTGCCTTGAATTTGCCCTTGTAAATGAGCGCTTTTACTGTCTGGGAAGGGTTATTGTCTTTCCTGGCTTTTTCCAGAAGGGATTCTGTTTCTTCGAGAGCAGATTTGGGTAATCCTTCCGCAACCAGGGAGTCAATTTTTTTCCATGCTTCCTCATAATCATCTCCTGAGACATTAGCAGGAGCTTGGTATTTGGTTTTCTGGACTCCACAGTAAGAGAAGAGTAACAGGATTATTGTAATTCCCAATAAGAGAAATAACAAGTTTTTCATGACGGACATTTTTGTTCAGGCCGGAAAGGCCAAATAATTCGTTTATAATTAAAACAAAGAGACTTTTAGAGATTAATCCATTAAGGAAAATTCCAAATAATACTCTGAGGGAGGATAAAGAAAGCTTCTTATACAGCGTGTTCTTTGAATGGTTAAATTAAGACTAATTTTGTTGTAATGCCTATATTTTTTAAGGCAGAATAATGGTATTTATTATTTAGATGATGAAATTCTCGGTTTTGGTGTAAAGCGGGTCTTCATTGGAGCTATCACTTCAATAATCCTGCCTTAGCTAATTTTTCTGATGGTTTATTGGATTTAATGCTTGAAGATGCAACCCAGGATTTTTTTTCTTGTCTTGTAACATATGCCATTCTTAAATCGTCTTACGGGCAAATGACTCCTCAGGAATACAATAAGTGCGTAGAATTGTATGCGGACAGGGTATATCGTTTTATCCTGAAAAACATCCGTCATGACTATGATGCGCACGATATTGTCCAAAATGCATTTGAAATCCTTTGGGTACGACATACCCAGGTTGAATTTTCAAAGGCCCGTTCATATTTGTTTACAACTGCCTATAACAATATGATCGACATTATTCGCAAAGTAAAGCGAATGGAATATGTTGAACAGGTACCGGAAGGTTATACTGGTTCGTTTACCAGCAATTTTGAGCATAAACAACTCATTGATCTTGCTGTTGAACGTTTGAATCCTGTCCACCGTTCTGTTTTATTATTGCGTGACTACGAAGGTTATTCTTATAAAGAAATTGGTGAAATGACCAATTTGACAGAAAGCCAGGTTAAGGTGTATATTTTCAGGGCCAGAAAGAAAATGAAGGAAATTTTAAGCGGCGAACTTACGGAAACCAATGGCAACGGAGGCCGGCGATCTAAAAGTTCATGAAAGAAAAACAAACCGGAAAGAGGAATCAAACCTGAGGATAAACCGATAAAATGAATTGATTATGAGCATCAATAGATTAAATTACGAATCGTTTGCTGTCGATTACCTTGATGGTACCCTAAAAGGAGACCAGTTGAAGGAAATGGAGCTTTTCCTTGAAAATAATCCAGCCATCAAGGAAGCGTTGACACAAATGAAGGACCTGGTGCTTGACCCTGACTTTTCCATCACTTTTGATGGTAAAGAGGAACTCATCCACCCGATTAACTCAAAAGCAGAAAGAAAAGAAAGACGTTTTGTTTTTTGGATCGGACTTGCAGCAGCTATCCTCGCTGGTAGCCTTATTCTATTGAAAGTGTTTATGCCATTTCAAGGTGTTGAACATGAGACTCCAATAGTAATTGAAGAAAAAGCAGATCAACCCCAATTAGAGCCAGAAGTACTTCCTGTCATCCCTGAACCCAACATTGAAGAGGAAGTTCCAGAATTAGTAGTTGATGTAACTGCTCCCGACAATACCCCGGTTGTCAAGAACGAAAAACTTGACCAACCCACAATAATTGAAACACCAAAAGCCATTAAAGAAGTTGTAACAGAAGAAAAAGTACCAACCCTAGACAAAAATCCTGAAGTGATTGTTGAAGTAATTCATGACAAGCCCATTGATAATCATAAAGAAAGTCCAAAGGTCATCAAAGAAGAAAAACCGAATATTATTGATGTTGCACCTCCAATAGAAGTCGTTCAGGCTCCTCAGCCAAAAGTTGATCCTGAAATAAAAGAAATTGAAAAACCTATAGCTGAGGAAGTTACGACTCCAGTAGAAGAGATGGCAGTAGCCTCTCCTTCTTCTTCCGAAAAGGAATCAATTGAAAGACTAGATCCACCTCAAACTCATTCAGAAACATTAGCGGTTGCGGTTAATGATACCGAAGAAATTGAAGAAAACGAATCCAAAACGAAGAATAAAAAGAAAAAACGACCTCTCTTTCCTAGATTTAAGGAGCGTTTTTCCAAATCAAGCTTAACCAATGCATTACTTCCTGAAGCATATTCAGGGGGTTCAGACGAATGAAGTTTTTCAACCACACAGCTCAGCTGAATATTATGACAAGGAGAGTCTTGATCATGCTGCTACTTGGATTTATCTGTTCAATAGGATTTGCTCAGCCTTCGGATGATAATACCATTCCGGAAGATATCCCTCCGGCAAAAAAGAAGAAACGATCTGACCCCTACAAGATCAGATTCTTTTTATTGGATGTAGGGCTAAACACCTATTTATATGACGGGTCGTTTACTCTGCCTTCAACACCCTTCATGAGCAACGGTTACAATATCAGTGACCTTGAACTCGACTATTCCCGTTCGATCAATGTTAATGTACATGTATATGCCCAAAGGATAAATCTGGTCAAACGAAAACTGAATATCATGCATGGGTTGTACCTTGACATCAGTAATTACAGGTTTGAGAATGATATTCGGATATTGCCTAATGAGCCACAACTGACCGTTATCTCTGATACTATTCAGTATAAAAAGAACAGAATGACGACCACGTTCATTAATGTGCCTTTAATGTTAAATGTAGTATCTGACCCGAGGCATCCCTATCGGTCATTCAGGATGAGTGCTGGCGTGTTTGCTGGTGTTTTGGTAGGTTCATGGACGAAACAAAAAAGTGATGAGTTTGGCGGACAGCGGGAAAGAGATGATTTTAACCTGAATAAATTCAGATACGGATTCCGAGGAGAATTGGGTTTCGGACCACTCAATTTTTATGTTACTTACTCCCCCATTTCTTTATTCAGGGAAGGTGAAGGACCAGAATTGCTACCGCTGAACTTTGGATTTATGCTGATTCCGTTTTAAAGGTTATTCGCGGTTTACCAAAAAGAAAGCCTCTCTGAAAATATCCAAAGAGGCTCAAAATATCTTATGCGGTAAGTATTACTTCTTGGTAATACGCTTTCTTTCTTTGATCCGTGCTTTCTTACCAACCAATTCGCGTAAATAGAATAATTTGGCTCGACGAACCTTTCCAAATTTATTTACCAGAATACCTACGATAGCTGGTGACTGATATGGGAAAATTCTTTCAACACCAACGCCGTTAGACATTTTCCTTACTGTGAAAGTTTTACCAAGTCCAGTTCCATTGATTTGGATGACATCACCACGGAATGCCTGAACACGCTCCTTTGAACCTTCCACAATTTTGTATTGAACAGTGATATTGTCACCTGGGCGGAATGATGGGTAGTCGAGATCTTTACCCATATCCTTTTCGATAAAATCCAGTATATGATTCATTTTGTCTAAATTTTCTGCCGTTAGCTTAAAAAAATGCCCCGCAAAGATAAGAGTTTAATTTCTATTCTTCTAACTTTAGCGAGAATTAAATTATGAAAAAACCTCCCTTTTTGATTGTTGTTTGCGGTCCCACAGCGAGTGGAAAAACTCGTCTCGCTGTTGACCTAGCCTTTCACTTTAAAACAGAAGTCATTTCAGCTGACAGCCGACAATTTTACAGGGAGTTATATATCGGCACTGCCAAACCAGGTAAAAAAGAGCAAAGAGGGGTGTTTCATCACTTTATTGACAGCCTGAGTATTGAAGATAATTATAGTGCTGGTGACTTTGAAAGGGATGCTTTAGATATTTTGAATACTTTGTTTAAAGATCACAATGTAGTCATATTGGCTGGTGGTTCCGGGTTGTTTATTGATGCAGTTTGTAAAGGATTTGATTCCTTTCCCGAAATACCTGAAGCAATCAGGCAATCTGTCAGGACATTGTATGAAGCCCAGGGCATCGAAGGCCTGACCAAAGCACTTAAAAAAGAGGATCCGGAATATCTATTAACTGTAGATCAAAATAATCCACAGCGGATGACCAGGGCGCTGGAAGTTTCACTTACGGCTGGTCAGCCGTATTCGGCATTCCGGAAGAAGAAAAAGAATAAAAGGCCATTTGAAACGATAAAAATTGCTTACACCTGGGACCGGGAAACTCTTTACCAAAGAATTAATGACCGTGTAGATGTCATGCTCGAACAAGGATTGGAAGCTGAAGTTAAAGCATTAGACCCATTCCGCCAGCTGAATGCCTTGCAAACAGTTGGGTACCAAGAATGGTTTCCTTATTTTGATGGTGGTTATTCGAAAGCAGAAGCTATTAGGCTAATCAAACGCAATACCAGGCGTTATGCCAAGCGACAACTCACGTGGTTCAGGAGAGATGAAACAATCCAGTATTTTCTTCCGGATACACCCCTCAAAAAAGTTATCCACTACCTGGAAGAAAAGATAAATGATTGATCAGTTACGAAGCGTATTATCTAATTACAAGAATGTAGAGCGCCATATTTACTTCCTTATCGGAGCGGAGTTTTTCCTTCAACTCATCAACTCTTCATTTTTTCTGCTCTTAAATTATTTCCTGGAAAAGGAAGGTTTTCCCGATTATCGAATCGCTGAGCTGGTCGGAGGAAGATTCCTTGCGGTAATGCTTCTTGCTACACCCTTGGGCTTTCTTATTCGCGGCAAAAAACTAAAACCTTTCTTCTTGGTAGCGGCAATCAGTATGCCCCTGATCTCATTGACGATCCTGTTTGCCGCCGAACAACAGAACGAATGGTTGTTAAACTGGAGCATCAGGCTGTGGGGCTGTTCTTTTGTATTTATGCAAGTAACGGCATTGCCATTCATCTTGCTAAATTCGAAAAAAGAGAACCACTCTGAAGCGATATCAATGTTCTTTCAGACATGGTCCACTTCCATTTTCCTTGTTGGCATCCTGAACTTTATATTAAATGGTATAAATCCTGAATTTTTTGATGAAAAACGGGTATTGCAGTTTTTCTCCATTCTTGGTTTTGTAGCCGTATGGTTTATTTTAAAAATAGATTTGGAAGAAAAAAAATCGGCCCCACTCCCCTTTCGACAAGTCAATGGTCCAAAAGACATTTTCAATGCGTTTTACGATGTTTTTATTGTTCCATATGACTGGAAACTCATTATTCAGGCAGCTACACCAACTTTGATAATTGCCATTGGCGCTGGTTTTACCATTCCGGTGATCAACCTCTTTTTTCTAAATGTCCATGGCGTAGAATCAAGGACATTTTCATTACTCGGGGCTTCTACATTTTTGCTGGTTGCAGTTGGAATGACCTTTATGCCTGTCATAAAAAGGAGATATGGTTATATGATCGCCATTACGCTTTTCCAGTCACTTGCTGTGATCGCCTTGCTTATGCTAGTCACCACTGAATATTATCGATCATGGGAATATGCGTTACCAATTGCCATTTTCTTTTACATCATAAGGCAACCACTTATGAATGTGGCCGGGCCTATGACCTCGGAGCTAACCTTATACTATGTAGGGAAACGCAACCAGGAGATGATCAGTGCCTTGAATGCTTCTATCTGGTCGGGTAGCTGGTTTATCAGTATGGAAATATTTGCCTTTTTACGAAGAATGGAGTGGCGTTATGTGAGTATATTCCTGATCACAGTGGTATTGTACATTTTCGGCATTTTATGGTACGTATATCTGATCAAGACTTATGAACAACGAGAAGCAGAAAAACGCCTAGAAAGCAGCGTTTAGACTAACTATAAAATTCCTACCTGCCCCTGAAATACCAGAAGAAAAAGGCCGATAATGGGTATCGAGAATATTTTCAACAGCCAAAGAGAGTTGGAATTGATTCCAATAAAATGAAGAGTAGAAATTTAAGGTGAGCCAGGCTGGCGTGCCATCAACTGTAGCCAGGTCGAGGTTGTCAGATGTATCAATTGTCGCATAGCGATCCAGTCTTTTCCATCCATTATAATTGGCCAAAAGCTGAAATCTGGCACGATCTCTCAACTCATAGGTCAGTGTGGTTCTTCCAAAAATTGGAGGAATATGTGGCATTGGTGAATTATCCGAGATGATCTGGCCAAAAGTATAATTCAAGCCAGACTCCAGCGTCAGTTCCGGTAAGAATTCGATAATCAGGTTAGCTGAAGCACCATGAATAAATGCTTCACCCGCGTTGATATTGAATTGGACCGTATCAAAATCTCCGTTGTAGAAGAAAAGGCAATCATCTACTACACCCATATGCCCATCCTCCTCTGAGCAGGTTTGCCTGATAATGGCATCAAAAAGATAAGTATAGAAGTAGGTACCACTTACCCTTACTTTGTTACTCAGCCGTTTTGACAAAGTAAATTCAGCATTATAAGATTTTTCGGATACCAGGTTAGGGTTGGGAATAGTAACATAGCCATTCTTCGATCTGACTTTCCCAAAGTCATCTACATTTGGTGCCCTGAATGCAGAAGATAATACCGTATTCAGATCAAATCCATTTCCGATGTTCCAAGCCATACCAAGACTTCCTGTGAGTGCCCTTGTAGAAAGGACGATTCTGATGTCAGGTAGTTCGAAAAACGAGGTGTCCACAAAATTTGAAGTCAGGTTGACGTAGCTGTATCTCAGTCCTCCTATGAGATTAAGTTTTTTACGTTTCCCAAGTTTAGTCTGGTAGCTTAAATAAGCTGCTCCGGAAATCATCGTTGAACCACCATCAGGATATCTGGTCTGGACTCTTTCGTCAATTTCAAAGGTTTCAACTGATTGTCTGAACGCTATTGAGGCAACATGATTATGGTAGTATTCGGCACCATAAAGAATCTTATGTCGCTTGGCTACTGACTTGATAAAATCGGCATTGAATGAAAACACATTGACATTCTCCTCCTGGGAAACCCGCCACGCATCACCAAAACGGCGGGTGATGCGATCTTCATCTATATTTTGATAGGCAAGTATTATTGAGGCGTGGTTAAAAGCCTTTCCAGCACTCGAAATATTTGCAGTCAAGCTGGAAAACAACCTTGTTTGCGGGCCGTAGTTCCATTCAGCAAATTTAAAATCCTTGGAAATTGGTTCGCCTGACGCTCTTATCAACTCACCCTGCGACAACTGATCGTACCGGGGTACATCGGAAGTTGTAGAAAACTGAATATTTGCAATAAACTCAAGACTGTCTTTGGGTTGCCACCTTACTTTTTGAAGCAGGTCTATCTGATTAAATGAAGATCCCACCTGGATATGACGATTAGGGTTTGTGATTACCGTATCTACGCCATTGATAAAGTCCTGGTAAAACAGGCGATCACCAAAATTCGGATAATCTTTATGTTTATTAGCCCCTGCTCTTAAGTCTCCAAAAGAAGAATAAGTAATAGAGGTAAGTGTTGCCCATTGCTCGCTGCCATAACTGATATCCAGATGGCCTGATTTTTCCTTATTAGCTGAAGAATACCGGGTGTAAGCATTTAAGGAAAAAGGTTCGTCGCCTTCGGTTTTAAGTTTAGGTTTTTTGGTGTAAAAATGCATAACACCACCAAGGGCATCAGACCCATATATTACTGAAGAAGGGCCATAAATCACTTCTGTTCGTTCAAGGATCGCATTATCGATAGTGATGACATTCTGCAAGTGACCATTTCTGTAAATAGCATTATTCATTCTGACGCCATCGAGAACGATTAAAACCTTATTGGCTTCAAAACCTCTGATTACCGGGCTTCCTCCACCCATTTGACTTTTCTGGACAAAAACACTTCCGGTATTAGCCAACATATCAGCTGAGGTTTGCGGATTTGAAAAGGCAACATCTTTAGCTTCAATGATATGGATAACAGAAGGAACTTCCCTGGATCTCTCAGGTGTCTTAGTAGGACCATAAACTACAACCTCACCAAGCGACATAACAGTTGGTGTCATATAAACACGCCAGCCAAGGTTCTCAATATCTTTGATCGTTAATTTTCTGGGTTGAAAACCGATGTATTCGAAATAGAGGGTATCGGTATTTGATACCATTTCCAAATTGGCTTGTCCAATATAATCCGTGGATACAGAAAATGTCTTGCTGGCATTATAAATTGACACCCCGATTAAGGGCTCGTTGAGTTGAGCTTCAAGTACAGTAACAATATTCTTGTACCTGAGACTGTCAGGCTGGTATTGTCCGAAGGCGTTGGTGACCAGCAGGACGAAAACCAGACAGGAAAGGGCATAACTTTTCCCTGGAACATTAATTTTGGGTATCTGGAATAGGGTAAAATTCTTCAATTAGCAGCTCTCTTTTTAGGTAGTTGAATCCTAAATGTTGTTCCTTCATTCAAGGTAGATTCTTTTACAAAAATCTTGCCAGAATGATAGTTTTCAATAATACGTTTACTCAAAGACAAGCCTAGCCCCCATCCACGTTTTTTGGTAGAATATCCGGGTTTAAAAACTGTTGACAATTTGTTAGCAGGAATTCCTTTTCCGGTATCAGAAATATCAATATAGGTAAACTCCGCATCTTCGAATACTTCGACCCAGATTTTACCTTTACCCTCCAGTGCATCAAGAGAATTTTTTAACAAGTTTTCTAGCACCCAATTAAACAGCGGTGGATTGAGATGGGCCGTTAATGGTTCGGCATCTTTATATGGATACTCAAATTCAACCCGGCGAGGCGCTCTGCGTTCCATATAGCTGAAGCTTTCTGAGAGGCTATCAAAGATGTTAACTGCTTTGATCTCAGGGATGGAGCCGATTTTGGAAAATCGTTCTGCGATCAGTTCCAATCTTCCCATATCCTTACCGAGCTCTGCTAACAGTTCTTGCGAAGTTTCATCACCTTCCGTAGACAATTTAAGATGCTCAACCCATGCTACAAGAGAGGTTATCGGCGTTCCCAGTTGGTGTGCTGTTTCTTTTGCCAATCCAACCCAAATTCGGTTTTGTTCGGCTTTTCTTGCCGAACTGAAAGCGACATATCCGAACACAATAAATAAGGCAATTAATCCCAATTGGATTATTGGAAAAAGCTTCATCATCTGTAACAAGCTGGAATCTTTTCGGTATACCAGGGATTTCACTTCATACAGCTCGATTTCGATGGGCTCGTACTGCCCTTTCATTTTTTCTAGCTGTCGTTCAAGGTAGGCTGGGTCATCTTCTTTTTTGGGATCAAGGTTGTTCCAGTTTTCGATATTTCCATTCAGATCCGTAATAATAGCAGGGATCGACTTTTCAGTGGTCATCAGATCTGTGAGAAACCCAAGGCTTGGATTGTATTCATCTTTATTGAGTTCTGCAATGGCCTTCGCCCAAATTTCAACCTTCCGTTTTTCTTCAGCCCTTACCTGCTCAACCACAGCTTTGGTATATACCATTGAAATAATGATGATCAGTATTGCCGAAAAGGCAAGGATAATTTTCCACCTCGATTTTTGCTGGTAAATTTCCATTGGATGGGATATGCTCCGAAACCGTAAAATTAAAAATCTATTTCTTTATCAAGGTCCGGATTAAACGGTTCGTCATCAACATCCGGACTTGTAGGGTCATCTTCCCAATCTTCGAGCTCAATGGCTTTTTCGACATTGAGAATTTTAGCCACGTCTGAACGGATGCCTTCGAATTTCCCTCTTAGGTTGCCCAAAAGGTGGTTATAATTCTTCTTGCCCCTAGTATAATCGTAATTGTCAACCGTGCCATCGATTACCAAATAAACATTGATAAAACCTTTCTTTTTGGCTTTTTTGGGTTTCATTGACGGATTATATCGCTTAATCTTGTTCCACAATACCTGGCCTGCATTAACTTTTATCATGTAGCGCATTCGATTATCAAATCGCTGTTTTCCTGAAACGATAAGATTCATGGCATTCGATTGGAGGAACATAGTTGGGAGGTAAATTGCACCATTGCTGATTTCAATCTGGTTCCTCAACTCAGTAAATTTGACATGGTTGAGGTCCCGCACCTTGACAAACTTTGAAAAACTTTCCAACATTTCGAAATCCAGTAATTCGCCATCCTTGATAACAGCATCGGAAAGGACATATAGCTTTTCCGGAAGGAAATAACCTTCTTTGTCCCAATATGACTTCACTAACATCCGTGTATCCAGTTTACCTTTGATGTGACGGTCTGTCAGCGTCTTTTGGCCAAAATTCTCAAATTGGTAAAAGAAGTCTCTAATATTTATTGCATTGAAATCAGCCACCACCTCAGATCGGGGCTCTTCTTCGAAAAACACTTTACCCGTCACCTCCATATCTCCATCCATGGCCTTGGCCTTCAATTCCTTGATATTAAGCAAATTACTTTCAAAATCAAGGTCAGCAGTAAATTCCTCCCCCTCTATTTTATTGTAATTGAATTCATCAACTACCATTTCAAAAGTACCACTGAGCAGTTTTGTTATTCTTTCCCTATTGATGATCTTGGCTTCTTTCAATGAATCGAAAACCACTTCGCCGACCTCTTTTTCCGTTACCGGAAGGGCAAATAGTTCTTCGAGCTTATCGAAATCGAGTTTTTCCGCAGTCAGGAAGGCTGAAAAATCAAGAACAGCATTATTGGTATTGAGCGAATCTGCCAGGAGAACAGGCAAAAAATTGGAAGCAACTCCGCTAAGTTCTAGCCTACTTGAAGCACCATTTACCTTGAGCGCTTCAACCTCAAGGTTATTATCACTGACATAAACGATTCCTGATTCAACATTCATGTTTTTGCCATTGAATTTCAGTGAAGCGTCCTTAAATTCGAGTTTACCAGATGTATTCACCTTGTACATCGATGACTGGCTGATCATATGCTTATAAGCTCCTTTCACCTGGAGAGAATCTACAATGATAGTACCGGAGCCATCAGTAATCAATGGGGAACCAATCAATCCATGGCATCCGGCAAGAGGCAGGATGCCTGTAAAATTAAGGTCTATTTCAGGATCATCGATATCTTCTACGGTAAGGCTGAAACTCACAGGTTGATTTTTGAGTTTTCCTTTAAAATCGGGGATCTCAAACACAGAAGCTGCAGTTGAACGATTTTCCTTGCCGTTATGGAATCGGCCTGAAAAGGTCACATCTTTTAGTGAGTAATCGAGATCAGGACTTGTAATGCGTCCTCTCTCAAGACCAAATTCGGCCTCTATCAGTGGATTGCTATTTGGTCCATATTCTCCAACGATACTTCCCAGGAAAAAGAAATTGCCTCGGCTGCTAAATTCGCCAAGATAGTCTTGATAGGCTTCGGGAAGGATACTTCTTACAGACTGGATACTGCAGTCAATGCCTTCGATATCCAAATCGAAATCGGTAATATCATCTTTACTTAAAACCTCTCCTTTCACCTTGAATTTATTGGCATCCAAGACTACTTCCACATTATCAAAACTGTAGGTCCCTTTTTCAAGATCAACAGCAATTACTGCGTCATAGGCTAATGGTTTGTTGACCAGATATCTACCTTCCGGCAATTCAAGGAAAGCAGATTGAATTTCGGAGTAACTGGTCATGGCAAAGCGTTTATCTGAGAATTCTCCTGCGATTCCTATTTCCTCTACATTCCAAAATGCTTCAGTCTTTTTCTGCATATCGGAATAAATTAATTCAATATTCTTCAGTTTTGCTTCTTTTAAAGAAATATCAAAGCTGAGATCTTCAGAATCTTCAGAGGTCACCAGCACATCATAACTTGGGCGCCCGCTTTTATCCTGATATAAAACCAGAGCTCCATCATCAATTTCCACAGACTTGACTTTATATTGCTTGCTCAAAAGGCTGGCCAAACCAAAGCTCAGAGAAACTGATTTGGCCTCAAGCAAAATCCCTGCTTCTTCATAAGCACCAGGCAACGTTACCTCTTTGAGGCGGATTACTCCATTAGGGAAACTTGGAATGAGAGTCAAGTCAAATTCACCAACGCTCAGTTCAGTGGTTAATCGATCATTCAGTCCTTTCAGCACTAAGTTACCCACCTGTTTTTCGAATACACTGGCCACCATGAATAGCAGCAGCAGGCATAAAGCGAGTAAAGCGAAAAAGAATATTCCAATTTTTTTAACAATCGGTTTCATGAATAATAGTTTGGCAGGCTCTAATTAAGCATTTCGAGCCTTATTATTGTAACCTTTCGGAACTTAGTTTTATTATTAAAATGTTGTAGAAAATGCGATTGAATTATTGCTGTACAAATTTAGTTGTTTTTGAAGCTAAGTTTCAGAAAATGAATTTGTTTAGCATTTTTTTAATTTTTTGACCAAATGGTTTGAGAAATTAAAATGAGATTCTATATTTGCAGTCGCTTTTTCAGGGCGGTTAGCTCAGTTGGTTCAGAGCACCTGGTTTACACCCAGGGGGTCGGGAGTTCGAATCTCTCACCGCCCACAACAAAAAACAAAAAAGCCATCAAGGGTAAATCTCTTGGTGGCTTTTTTGTTTGTGCATATGTTTTTCGTTTACATTTTAGACAATCCAGTTATTGACAGATTTTATGTTGAATATACATCTGACATAGACGATCGTTTGCACAAGCACAACAATGGATATTCAAAAGCCACAAAGTCAACTGCTCCCATCTGGAAAATCATCCATCTAGAAAAATTCGATGATAAAACAAAAAAAACGCTCAGTAGCTAAATCTAACTGAGCGTTTTCAATTTTTTACAAAAGTATTTGTCTAGTGAGCTAACATCCTGTCCCATTCCAAGATCTTAAAGAAGTTATATCTCTCAGGGTCGTCAACATATTGTCTGGCTTCTTCGTAATCATCTTCAGTAATGAAGTGCAGATTGTATTCAAAGATGTTTTTAACCTGGTCTGATTTGATATTTACAAGACGAGGCTTGATACGCCCTTCTTCATCCTCTACATCTTTAAGGAAAAGCGGCGCAACTTGACCTTTCTGGTCTGCAGTTACCATGCAGCCGGTAAATCCCTGGTCAAAAAGAATTTTGACGCCAATGCCGAGATTGGTGCAGTAGCCAAGATCATATCCAACCGGTTTTGCGCAGCGCAATTCATACCCGGTTTCAACAGGACGGCTTTTAATCTTCATCCCTGCGCGTTGCAATTCTTTGCCTACGTGCATATTAAAGATGTGCGCCTTACTGATGTTACCCAATTCTGGGTGTCCGTGAGCATCGTAAGTAAATTGGATACCTGCTGAGGCAATTTCGTTTTGATCCATGAAATGGAAAACACCCTCACTGATTATGGCAACACCGTAATCGATACCCAGTATTTTCCTTTTAATCATTGAGGAAACGACCATCCTGGTTACTTTATCGAAAGTCAGCTTGGTGTTGGTGAAGATTTCAGGAATGATAATCATCGGGAAATGACAAGCTGAGCCAATTCCGAAAGCCAGGTGACCAGCTTCCCTTCCCATTGCCGACATGATAAACCAAGCATTTGTGGTACGCGCATCTTCATAAATTGTAGAAGCAATCTTGATACCTGTTTGCTTGGCAGAATAATAACCAAAGGTTGGCGTACCTTCTGGTAAAGGCAAATCATTATCAATGGTTTTGGGCACATGGATATTCGCAATATCTATCCTCTGTGATTGCAGGTATTTGGTAATCCTGTTTGCAGTGGAAGCAGTATCATCACCACCAATAGTCACAAGAAGCTTTACATTATGCTCAATGAAAAAGTCAGGCCTGATATCAGAATCACGTGGCTTAAATCTGCTCATTGTTAAAGCTGACCCTCCTTTATTAAAAATGCGGTCTGCAAATTCAAAAGTTAGATTTTCAAATTTAGGATCATCTGCAAAAAGGCTTTTGTAAGCGCCGTGTAACCCAAGCACACTGTAACCGCTTTTTAGGAAAGTCTTGGTAACAAGGCTGATGATGTTATTGATTCCGGGGGCAGGACCACCTCCTGCCAGAATTGCTATTGAAGGTTTCATTAAATTCGTCTTTAATTTATTCTACTTAGTGTATTTTTGACAATTATACGCAAAATTGGTGGAATTTTCTGTCTTACAATCTTAAAAAAAGTAAACATTTAAGTGAAAATCCGTTAATTTTGCAGCCTGAAAAAAGAATTATACAGAACTCCCTTTTAATAAAAAATGATGACAGATTTTCACAATTTCAAAGTGCCTTATAAGACTAACAAGCAATTCAGCAAGCGGGTTGCATATTTTAGTATGGAATTTGGTATTGACCAGGCACTTAAAATTTATTCTGGCGGATTAGGTTACCTCGCCGGTTCTCATATGCGTTCGGCATTTCAGCTAAAGCAAAATCTAGTTGGTATTGGAATGCTTTGGAAATATGGTTATTACGACCAGGTCAGGCAAGGCAATGGTTTTATGACAGATGCCTTTATCGAAAAGCATTACAACTTCTTGGAAGACACTGGAATTGAGTTTGAGGTCAAAGTCAACAACCATCCCGTGATTGTAAAAGCCTGGTATCTTGCACCTGAAGTATTTGGTACAGCACCAATATTCTTGTTGTCAACAATCCACCCACAAAATGATTACCTGGCACAAAGTATCAGTCATCAATTGTACGACCAGGTTTCAGAAGCCAAAATTGCATCAGGTATTATCCTTGGCATTGGAGGTGCGAAACTTTTAGATATCCTCAATTTTAATCCTGATATCTATCATCTAAATGAAGCACATGCCCTCTCGGCGGCATTTCATTTGTATGGCAAATCTAAAGATCTCAATGTCCTAAAAAAGCAACTGGTCTTTACCACACATACGCCTGTTCCGGCAGGCAATGAAAAACATAATATTTACCTGTTGGATAAAATGGGTTTCTTTGAAGAAATCTCGCTTGAGGAAGTACGGCATATTACAAAAACTCACGACGATACTTTTAATCATACTTTAGCCGGTTTGAGAATGTCAGGTATCGCAAATGGGGTTTCAAAAATGCATGGCGAAGTAGCCAGAGATATGTGGACTGGTAATGAAGGTATTTGTCCAATCATCCACATTACCAACTCACAGAATAAGCTTTACTGGGCAGACAAGGCATTGGACAAAGCAGCTGATAAAAATGACAAAAAAGCATACCGGAAACGCAAAAGAGAGTTAAAGAAAGAATTGTTTAAGATCGTTGCTGATCAGACTGGAACCATCATGGATCCTGACGTTTTGACAATGGTGTGGGCCCGCAGATTTGCTCCATACAAACGTGCAGACCTAATTACACATGATATGGAACAGTTTGAAAGGCTTGTAGGCAATACAGATAAACCGATCCAAATAATATGGGCTGGAAAACCATATCCAAAGGATCAGAACGCTATTGCGATCTTTAACAAATTAGAAGCTATCAGTCGGTCTTATGGTAATTGTGCAGTTTTGGTAGGTTATGAATTGGCACTTTCAAAAGCTCTGAAACAGGGGTCTGATGTTTGGTTGAACACACCCAGGGTAACGCGCGAGGCATCTGGTACAAGCGGGATGACCGCTGCGATGAACGGATCTGTCAATCTATCGACTTTTGACGGCTGGATTCCTGAATTCGCGAAACATGGTGAAAATGCTTTCATCATTCCTTCGCAGGATCCTTCTACCCCACATTATACTATGGATGAAAAAGATCGCTTAAGCACATTGGAAATAATAAACAGAGAAATTTTGCCCGTTTATTATGATTCTCCAGATAAATGGGCCGAAATTGTGTTCAATGGTATAAAAGACGTCACTCCATTTTTCGATTCTGATAGAATGGCTACTGAATACTACCAGAAATTGTTCTCTGCCAAAGGAAAACCACATCCTGGCTCTGTATAATTTATTTTTCTAAAAACATTAAAGGCCACCTTTTGTTAACAAAGCCGAATGGGAAGGAAACCAATTGAAAAATCCCGGATCAATAACCCACAACTAAAAGAGAAATGGGTTAGGGAACTAATGCCGGAATTCTTTAGTGGCCAGCTTCATAAAAGTACAATGGATGCCATAGCTGCCAGGTTATCTGTAAGCAAAGCAACATTTTACAAACATTTCAAAAGTAAATATGAGATACTTGAAGCTGTGGTGGATATGAAGACTAAAGAGATCTTCAAGTTTTCAGAGGTACTTGATAACCAATTACTAAGCTTCGAAGACAGATTTAACAATGCCGTTAAGGTGGCTTCTGTGGAACTGGCCGGTATTACAACAGATTTCCTTTTTTATTTGAAAAACTCATTTGAGGAGCTTTGGCAAAGAATCATCGACTTTCTGGACACCGTTACAGGTAGAATTCAAGTTTTTTACCAGGAAGGCATTGATGCTGGTATTGTCAGGAATCATGATGCATTTTTATTGGCATTGACAGACAAAATTATCATTACCTCTCTTTCTGACCCTCAATTTTTAAAGGACAATAATTTATCTTTGCCCGCTGCAATAGAAGGATACTTTACTATAAAAAGCTACGGCATTTTTAAAAACAAAAATGAATGAGCGATCAATTCCATAAATTGAAAGTCAAGGAAGTTATTCAGGAAACAAAAGATGCTGTTTCTTTGGTATTCGACATTCCAGCTGCACTTTCAGAAACATTCAAGTATATCCCTGGTCAGTATCTGACCCTCAAATTCAACTTAAATAATAAGGAAGTCAGAAGGGCATATAGTTTCTCAAGTAGCCCTGCTACAGAACAAGATCCTAAGGTTTCTATTAAAAGGGTTTTGGGTGGTTTAGTTTCAAACCATATCAATGACAATATCAAGGCCGGTGATGAGATCGAGGTAATGCCGGCAAATGGCAGGTTTTACACCGAAATAAAAGAGGAAAACAAAAAGCATTATTATCTTTTTGGTGGCGGAAGTGGGGTAACGCCATTAATGTCAATACTCAAAACTGTTCTTGAAAAAGAACCACAAAGCAAGGTCTTCCTAATCTATGGAAACCGGGATGAAGAATCTATTATTTTCAAAAGCGAACTCGACAATTTGTTAAATCGTTTTGAAGGTCAACTAGAGATCCAGTTTGCAGTAGATAATCCCCCTATTCTTAAGGAAGGCGGGTTTATGGGTATGTTTGCAAAAAAGAGAATAGACTGGGATGGACTTGTAGGACCTATTGATTATAAAAAAATCGATGATTTTCTATCTAAATTCCCGACAGAAAATAAAGATTCAGAGTATTTTATCTGTGGTCCAGGCGGCATGATGGAGGCTACAAAAGTGGCCCTTGAAAAACTTGAAATACCGTCAAAAAATATTCATATCGAAGTGTTCACCAGTATCAGAATGCCAGGTGAAGAAGATGAAACAAAAGAAGCTTCGGGAACAAATAGTAGTGCTAAAGTCAGGCTGAACGGAAAAGATTATGAAATTGACGTCAGAAAGGGTGAATCCATTTTAGAAGCTTTACAAAGACACAAAGTTGATGCACCATTCTCATGTACAGCTGGCGCCTGCGCTACGTGTATGGCTAAAATGAAAAGTGGAAATGTCGAAATGACATCTTGCTTTGCCCTGGATGAAGAAGAAATAGAAGAAGGTTTCGTTTTAACCTGTGTATCATACCCCTCAACGCCAACAGTTGATCTCACCTACGACCTGGATTAATGTAATTTTTTGAAACAAATTTGTTAAAAAACTTGCATTGTAAAAACATTTTGTTTTAAATTTGTTTAAAACAGTACGTTTTATTTTTAATTAAATTCAAAATGTCATGAATCTTAAATCCAGATTTCAGCAGATTCAGCAATACATTCAAAGAAAATGGTTTAACATTGCACTAATTGTTTTAGCATGCCTTTTGGTCCTCAACAAAGACCTAAGCATTCGATTTAATATAAAGGCACCGCTCAACAAGGAAAAAACGTCAATACCAGGCACAAAACTACCTGAACAGGAAGATGCTAAATCGAAAAAGCCATCGAAAGTAACGCAGTCTCTTGGAGCAAAAGCACCGCAAACCAAGAGTCAGGGTCTGATTGGAGATGCTTTTAATTTGTTTACACCTCCTTCAATTCCAGAAGAGTCAGCTCCAATAACCAACTCTGATTCTTATGAAATTAGTTCTGTTTCTGAAGCTGAAATTGCTTCATTCGTGAAACGATTTGGCGATGTAGCAAAGAATGAAATGAAAAAGTATAAAGTACCTGCCTCAATAATTCTGGCTCAAGCATTGATTGGCAGCCATGCGGGGGTTAATCAGGTTGCCAAATCTGGTAACAACTTTTTCAATTTGAAATGCTCCGGAAATTGGGAAGGTCCCACAATTTCTTATAGTGGAGTATGTTATAGAAAATATGAAACAGCCTGGTTCAGTTTTAGAGATCACTCAGTTTTTATTACAAGTGGCCAATTCAGGCACCTGACCAATCTTGACTCAAAAGATTACGTCAGGTGGGCGAAAGGATTAGAATTAGCAGGCTTTAATAGCAGTTCTGGATATAGTGAGACTTTAATCTCAACCATAAAAACTTTGAATTTAGATCGATTTGATCAAGGATAATGAAGTCTTACTTCAAAAATATAGTCAGTCATTCCATCAATTTCTTCAATTGTCAGCGCGTAGGCTTCTAAAGGTGAATTTACCAAGATGATTTCATATAAAATGTAGACATCAATCATATTATGGTCGATGGCCTCTTTTAAAGCCTCATATTCCGGTAATTTTTGCTTTGAATGTTCATAACCTATTAATCCGCTTAACAAACATTCTTTTTCTTGGATTATGGTATTTCTCTCCGGGTCAGATGTTTTCGTCAAAGCATAATCTTTTTCATAGGTCCACATGGCTTTACATTTACCATAATTTATCCATGGTTCCTCGTTAGCATTAATACTTATTGATCCTCCTTCTCCCCTTTCCAATTCGTATTGGGGATTAAATGACCAATGTAAATATTTCCCACCTTTGCGGTTTGTTACTTCTTCCAGGAATTGTAAAATTTGAAGATTATTTCTGTTCAGGACATGAGACCTGATTCCCAGTTTTAATGCTTTTTCAATATTTCCTTCTTTAAGTTCCAGTTCTGCTAGTTTCCAATTGGCGAAATAGTCACACTGGTTTATGACCAAAGCCTGGTTGAACCAAAATTTTGCTTGTTCGATTTTACCAAATTCTAATGAAATCATGCCCATAAGGTCATAAGTTTGGCCTTTATCCTCCCCTGTTGCCAGGTTTTCTTTTGCGACTTTAAAGCTTTTTTTCAAGTTCCCCTTAGCAAAGTATGCTTTCGCAAGGTCAATTCGATTATGGTGGGAATATTCACTTTCTTCTATTTTCTTCAAGTCATTTTCTCCCCAATGCATTGGTGTGTTAAGTATAATCGGACTCATTAAATGAATTTGTTCTCTGATGACCTTTTTGCCTAGTACATTGTTTTCGTATTGAATGCTGGAGGCTTCCAATAACTGATCAATCTCATAAGGCATATTCAGCTTTTGTGCTTCAGTATTTACGTTGAATATCAGTGTCAATAATATTATCAAAGTCATTTTTGATAATGCTTTGTTCCTGATTAACTCGCTCCTCTTTTCCATACTTAATCTCATATTCCTTTAATTGTTAGCCTAATTTTTGGCCGATATTGGACACATTGGTAAAATATTCAGTTAATTTATTGTTGTACTTGGTGTGGAATTCATAAAATAAACGCGATTTGTGACTTCCAATTTGTTAACGGCTTATTAAAGTTTAAGCTATCCAATACTTTACCATGATAAATTACAATGGCAAGACATTCAGGTCTATAGAAAACACACCGAATGGTGAAGTTTCTGGAACTACTTTTTTCCATTATGAGCAGGATGGAAATTTGGTTTGGGCATCTTACTCCGGAGGATCTATTAAACTTGGAAAACTCATTGCCACGGTTAATGAAAAAGGAGAACTGGATATGAGATACCAGCATTTGAATTCTAACCTTGAATTCAGGATGGGAAAATGTCATTCCACCCCCGAAATACTCCCTGACGGCCGTATCAGGTTATATGAAAACTGGCAATGGCTAAATGGCGACTTATCTACTGGATCATCTATTATTGAAGAGACTCAAAGCGCTGATATATAAACACTTAATTTACCAATGAATCAATCTTCATTCTTTTCTGGCTTTACTATTCTGGAACTTTCTTCTGTACTTGCGGGGCCTGCAGTTGGTACTTTTTTCGCTGAACTTGGGGCCAAAGTCATCAAGGTAGAAAATGCAAAAACAGGAGGTGATATCACCCGAAAATGGAAGTTAGGTGGTGAACCAACAGAACAGTTATATTCTGCCTACTTCTGTGCGGTTAATTGGGGAAAAGAGAGCATTCTGCTGGACTTGAATCAACCTGATGACAGGTCGATAGTCTATGCCATACTTACTGAAGTGGATATTGTAATTTCTAATTTCCATCAGGATGCAGCCAAGAAGTTGGGTATGGACTTCCAAACACTGTTATCTCATAAAAGCAACCTGATAATTGGCCATATTTCTGGCTATGGGATTGAAGATCCTACCCCTGCTTTTGATGTCGTTTTGCAGGCCGAAACCGGTTACCTTTATATGACAGGTGAACCAGGAAGACTTCCTGTTAAAATGCCAGTTGCGTTGATTGATGTTCTGGCTGCACATCAACTTAAGGAAGGCTTGCTTATTGCGTTGATCAATCTGGCAAAAACCGGAAAGGGTTCCATTGTATCTACATCTTTGTTTGATGCCGCTATTGCATCTCTTGTAAACCAGGCTACCAATTGGTTGGAAGTTGGTCATATTCCTCAGCCAATGGGAACCAAACACCCAAACATCGCTCCTTACGGAGACATGGTCAACACTAAAGACGGTGAGTTGATTGTTTTGGCTTGCGGTACTGATAAACATTTCAAACACCTTTGTATTCAGTTAAATGCACCTGAACTTGTAGTGGATCCAAGATTTGCAACCAATGTTTCAAGAATTAATAATAGAAAGGCTTTAATGGAAATTTTGCAATCCATTTTTGCAGAACTCGAATTCGTTGACATTCATTCGCAGCTAAAAGCAGCAGGGATTCCATGTGGCAGCGTAAGGCAGATGAATGAGGTTTTTGAAGTAGATCTTGCAAAAAATATGATTCTAGAAGAAGACATGCCTGATGGCAAAAGGACGCGTAGAGTCAGAACAGCAGCCTTTAAGATAAAGACTCTGGATTTTGATAAAAATTAGTTAATTTTCTGGAAGTGGAGCTAAATTAAATTATTGCCAATTGATCTTGCGACCTTACAAGATGCCTGGATGAAGAAACTTTACCTCTTTTTATTGATTCTCGCTTTTAGCCAGTTCCCACAAACTGGCTTCGCTACACATATTGTTGGCGGCGAAATCAACTACAGGTGCCTGGGCAATGACCAATATGAAATCTCCCTGCAAATCTTTCGCGATTGTTTCACGGGTCAACCCTGGTTTGATAACCCCGCCTCCATTGGAATTTTCAACGCCAACGATTCTCTGATCTTTGATTTACGGGTCTTCCCAATGGGAAACGACACTTTAGACCCACAATTATCGAATCCCTGCCTTGTTATTCCTCCCCAAGTCTGTTATCATACTACGATGTATCGCGATACTGTCGAACTGCCGTTTATTCAGGGTGGTTACCAGGTCGCTTACCAGCGTTGTTGTCGAAATCAATCGATACTAAACATCGTAAACCCGCTAATGACAGGGGCCACATACTACAGTTTTATTTCAGAACAAGCCTTGTTGGAATGTAACAACAGTGCCTTTTTCAATGATTGGCCACCTTTTTTCATATGTGCAGACTTCCCTATCGACTTTGAACATTTTGCTATAGACATCGATGGTGACTCCATTGTCTATCAAATGTGCGCACCTTTTACCGGAGCCTCCTTTAACTTCCCTATTCCTCAACCTCCCAACAATCCGCCTTATGACTCGGTGACATGGGTGAATCCACCTTATAATACCAACAATATGCTTAACGGTGTGCCGCTTGATATTGACCCAGTAACAGGCTTCTTGACAGGTGTCCCCAATACAGTGGGCCAATTTGTTGTTGGTATCTGTGCCCAGGAATACAGGAATGGCCAGCTAATATCCACCACCCGTCGGGATTTCCAGTTCAATGTCGGAATATGTGGATTAAAAGTGGTCTCCTCCTTTTTTGCTCCGGAAGTCCAATGCGGCGATCAGCTTAGTATTTTCTTTGATAATCAATCTGAAGGATCAGAGGCGTTTTTCTGGGATTTTGGCGATAACAACACCTCCAATGATCCTAGTCCGACCCATGTTTATGCTGATACCGGCAATTACATTGTTACACTTATCGCTGGCCCTGGAGCAGCCTGTACTGACACATTCACTCAAACTATTAATGTTCAGTACCAATCCCTTTTCGTTGATTTCTCCTTAGAATATGAAACCTGTGAAGAGCAGATCATTATTGACTATATCGACCTTAGTGTTGACACCTTATCTGAAATTGTCTCCTGGGATTGGGACTTTGGCAATAATACCGGCTCAATTGATCAATTCCCTTCTATCGAATATGATGATCCAGGTTCCTATCTCGTCACGCTGGAAGTTACGGCAGCCAACGGTTGCATCGGTAGCGCTTCCGCTACTGTAGAATTCAGTATTCCCCAAATATCGTTGCAGGACACCTTACTCCTCTGCCCCGGAGAACCGCCAATTGAGCTCAATCCAGATGGAGACCCTGAACTTTTGTATGAATGGGTTCCCCATGAAGGCCTTGACGATCCATTTTCGGCAAACCCCTCAGCCTCCCCTTCCGAGACAACAATATATACGGTATTCGGGTCGATCTTCAATAATTTTGACACTTGTTCTGTAGAGCAATCGGTTACCGTATTTGTTCCTCCAGCAGTTTCCGTTTCGGCTAATCCTGATACCACAATTTGTGACCCCATGTTAATACTTAATGCAGTCAGTCAGAATGGGAATGGCATATATTTTTGGTCAGATGAGCCCGATTTCAGCAATACCATCAATGTTAGTGGTGCTCCTGATGTTGAAGTTGTGATAGATGGTACGGAGGATTTCTTTGTCCGCGTATTTGATGAATACGGATGCTCAGACGAAGACACTGTTGTGGTAACTTATTCAACAGTTGATATTGATACAGAAGGCTTAATACAGGTTTGTGTAAATGATACCATGAGATTGGAAGTTCTCAATCTTGATCCAAATGATCAGTTAGCTTATTCCTGGTCTCCTGCAGATGATATCGTCGAAGGAGAAAATACTGCCACTCCATTAATAATGCCGACAACTTCGCAAGAACTTACTGTGACAGCAATTAATCAGCATGGATGTTCGGCTATGTTGACAGTGTTTGTTGATGTTTCCAGTCTAACACCGCCTGTTCAGGCTTGGGTTGACAGGGATAGTATTTTCCCAGGAGAGACTGTCCAGCTTTTTTCAACAGAAGACAATGGATATTCTTACAACTGGTCTCCTCAAATGTTTGTTGATAATGCTGCCATTGCCAATCCTGTTGCCAAACCCGATGTTACCACGACTTTCGTTGTTGAAATTGAAGATGAATTTGGCTGCACCAATAAGGACTCCGTAACAGTATTCCTTAAAGACTTTATATGTGGGGAGCCGTTTATTTTCGTTCCAAATGCTTTTACGCCGAATGGCGACGGTGTCAATGACATTTTATACGTTCGGGCGAATGCTGTGACAGATGTTTATTTCGTCATTTACAGTCGTTGGGGCGAAAAGATATTCGAGACCAATGACAAGGATATAGGTTGGGATGGCACTTTTAAAGGAGCTGAATTAAGTCCTGATGTATTTGGTTATTACCTCACACTCAGATGTTTGAACGAAGAACTGTATTCCCGAAAGGGTAATATAACCTTATTGCGATGATGACCAGGAAAATTACTTTATGGCTGGTTTTCTACCTAATCCTCTATCTTCCAGGGCAGAGTCAGGACATCCATTTTTCACAATTTGGCTTTTCTCCGGTTAATCTAAATCCTGCGCTGACAGGGGTGTTTAACGGAGATTTTCGCTTCGGTGGTATCTACCGGAGCCAGTGGGAAGCCGTGCCGATTCCTTATACGACACTTTCAGGATCTTTTGACGCACGTTTATTACCACAATCTACCGGATCAAATGTATTAGGTGCAGGGTTGTTATTTAATTTTGACAGGGCCGGGGATTCTGAGTTGACTACCATAAATATTGGCGGAAGCCTGGCCTATTCATTAAAGATTAGTCAAAAATTCTTCATGTCTGCCGGAGCGCTTATAGCATATTCTCAAAGGCGATTTACTACTGAAAACCTAACATTTGACCAACAATTTAATGGTGATCAGTTTGTGCCAACGCTGCCAACCGGAGAGAATTTCCCAGGCATGTCTTTTGGTTTTATAGACCTGGGGGCTGGATTGAATTGGCGATACCAACAGTCCAAAAGAACAAAAGCCGATCTGGGTGTAGCGCTGTTCCATATTAACAAACCCGCTCAATCATTTTTTGATGATGACGACGTCAAACTGGCAAGGAAACTTACCTTAAATTTCCAGGGTTCAATTAAGATTACCAATACACTAGACCTGATGCCAGGGTTTTTGTACCAAAAGCAGAATACTTACAGAGAAACAGTTCTAGGCTCCTCAATTCGCTACCACTTAAACCAAAGCAAAGGCAGAGAAACAGCTTTACTTTTAGGTGGATGGTCAAGGTTGAAAGACGCTTTGATCATTTCTGCAGGACTGGAATATAAAAATCTCAGATTAGGCATGAGTTATGATATCAACACCTCAGATTTTAACGTTGCCACAAACAATCGTGGCGGACCTGAAATCGGGCTCCTCTATATAATTACAAAGGTTAAAGATCCGGGTGAGTATAATTCTTGTCCTATCTTTTAAAACAGATGAAGCCAGCTATACAACATATCACTTTCGTATTTATTTTTTCTATTTGGGTTACCCCAATGCTGGCCCAGACTTTTGGAGCATTTGTTAGAGCTGGTGATAAGGCGTTAGCAGAAAAAGAGTATTACACAGCCGTCAGACATTACGAAGAAGCCCTTTCTATTTCTGATAATAAACCAGCAGTAAAATTCAAATATGCGGAAGCCTGTCGTTTGTTGTTTGCCTTTGAAAAAGCTGAAAAGGCCTACAAAGATGTTATTGGATCACCAGGATCTTCAGCAGAATTTCCTTTAGCCAGGTTTTGGTGTGGCATGGTCTCCAGGCAATTAGGTAATCATGACGTTGCCAAAAAACAATTTGAGAAGTACCTTTCAGCTAACAAAAATGCAACTGGTTACTATGTTGACATGGCCAGGCAACAGGTCCTTTCCTGCGAATTTGCCCTTAGCCATTCCGGTACACCGGAAAATGCAGAAATCTCGTGGCTGGATAAATCGGTTAACACTCCTTATTCTGATTTCGCCGCAACAAAAATCGGTGATAGTCTCTTTTACTCATCTCTAAGATTTAATTACGATGAAAACGTTAAGGGGAAAGAGATCAAACTTAGCCGTCTTATGATCTCCGAAAATGGCGAAAAAGGGAGAATAGTTACCGGAAATGCCAATAAAGAGGGTTTCCATACCGCAAATGCTGCGTATAATCCCGATGGTTCAAAATTCTTTTTTACCCGTTGTGAAGGTGGCCATAACGAAGATATCAGATGCGATATTTATGTCAAAGAAGCTACCGCTGAGGGCTGGACAAGACCAGAGGCTCTACCCACTCCAATTAACCTGGAAGGATTTACTTCAACACACCCTGCAATAGGCCTCAATCCTGAAAACGGGATGGAAGTCCTGTATTTCGTTTCTGATCGACCCGGAGGGAAAGGCAACCTTGACATTTGGTATAGTGAAGCAAATGAAAAAGGGCAATTTGGTCCTCCTGTAAATGCCGGAGAAACTATTAACAGCATTGGGGATGAAATGAGCCCTAGCTATTCTGTTTCTGAAGATCGGTTGTATTTCAGTTCCGATTGGCATCCTGGGTTTGGAGGACTTGATGTTTTTTATATTGAGAATAGTGTAAAAGCAGAAAGCGCACCTTTGAATTTGGGCAAACCCATCAATAGCTACAATAATGATCTTTATTTTTCATTGGGATCTGAGCCCTTGACGGCATTCCTGAGTTCTAATCGACCAGGTTCACTCAGTCTTTCCGAAGATTATAATTGCTGCTATGACATCTACAAGTTAAGCATATTCCCCCCTGAAGAGCCGCCTATCGAAGATCCGCCAACAGACACTATGCCTATTGTCGAATTCCCTCATCCTGAGGATCCTGAAATTACTGAGGTACCTCCCGTTTCACCACCTGACAATGGCCCGGTGCCGCCATTAGACCTGATGCTGCCGATTACCCTGTATTTTCATAATGACGAGCCAGATTCGAATTCAGTAAAGAATACTACGGCCTTTAGCTATGACCTGACTTACGCCTTTTACCTGAGTCTTAAACCGACTTATCTAAGGAATTATGGAAGAGACGATCAGGCTGCCACAGCAGCAATTAACGACTTTTTTACCGATGAAGTCATCGCAGGCTATAACAAACTTGAGTCTTTCGTTGCGCGACTGTTGACCGAACTTGAAACAGGCCGAATCATTGAAGTTTCAATCAAAGGTTTTACCAGTCCAAGGGCACCGACACAATACAATTATCATTTGGCAAATCGACGGATCAGTAGTATGAAAAATTATTTCAATCGGTATCGTTTAGGTGCTTTCAAACCCTACCTGCAAAGTGGTCAGCTAAAATTGGTCGAAACCCCACTAGGAGAAACAACCGCTCCTCCGGGAATCAGTGATAATTATTTTGACAGGCGAAATTCTATTTACAGCCCTGAGGCTTCCAGGGAAAGGCGGATTGAGATTACTGAAATTCGATTTAAGGATTGAGGTGTTTGATGGTTGATAAAAATGAACTAACGACAGCCAATCACCCATCATCTAAGCCTAGGGGGTATCGTCTCCATTTCCATCCTGCCCTAATATGCCTTTACCTTTTCTTTGGTCAAGAATCGGGTTTGGTCTTGGCGGTTCTTCCTGGGTTTGATGGAACACCTTTTCTACATGATGCCAAATACCTTTTTTCAATTCCAGTGCAGAATAACTGCCATCCGGCACCATGATCACTCCTTGCTCTTCGTATAAACTTCCGATGGGAATCAGGTGATCGTACATAATTTTACCATGCTCTTCATCATAGTTGAGACGAATCGTTGAATGGGATCCATATCCAAGGATAAAACGATTCAGGGTTTTAGTGGGCTTATTTTCTTCTTCGAATACAAAAACAGGAGCCCCAAAGCTAGGCTGGTCATTTTCGAATTTGAGGACGTCGATAAGTTTCTTCCTGATATATAGATTATTTGCATCAAAGCCAAACAAAAGGTAATAAGTACTTTTCTTATGCTCGACCTGGTAGATATTATAGTATAATGCTCCGTACCATTTCTCTGGATTCAGGATTTCTTTTTCAGGAATAGTGACCTGTTCCGATTGATCCACCAACGGAAAACTCTTTAATTCGGGTTGGTTCATCTGAATGAGTCCGTAATATTTAAAGTCATCTGAGTTGACACATAGCTGCCAGGTTAGAATTCTGAATTTGCGGTCTTCCGGATATAAAATTGATATGGTATTTAGGGAATCAAAGGCATAATCAAAGGATCCTGGAATGCTCAAGGCCTGATTGAGCAACGCTTCAAATGCTACCCTTGCTTTATCTCTCGCCTCAAAACCAGGCAGTTGGATCATATCCTTTCCCAACGATTTTAAAGAGTCTTCAAGTATCGCGAACTGGCCGTCTGCTTCAGATTCGATTTGAGCAACAACGTTTTGACTTATTGTGCAACAGAATAGAATCGCAAACAATAAAATCAGGCTAATTTTTTTCATAAGATAATGCCTCACATATTTTAAAGATATTCCCATTTCCAGAATTACTTTACGAAAATGGTGCCACTATTCTGGTTTCAGTTTCATAATGCAGTTATAACGAAACGGAATACGTACATCATTTTCATTAAAGTGATTAGAACAGGCAGAAAATGAAATCTGGTAACAACATAGTGTCAAATCAAATTTCAGTTACAAAACCTTGTTTTACTATAGAAAACGACAAAATTTCAAAAAAATTATTACACCCGAATTACAATCTTTGTTTATTATTCTGTTACTTTTATTTCAATTGAAAGCCAAACTATTTTAAAACAACGCTAGAAAGTAAATCACGAAAATCCCAAACTTACAAACGCATCAAACATTTTGACCTAGCCCTACTTATTGCATAACTGTCAGTGCTATGTCACAAAAGATCGTATTTCACCTTCGTGAAAGCGCGATTATTGGTCCAACTTGCTTTTGATTTCCTAGCCCAAAACAAACTAAAGCATGCTGTATCGACGTAGGCTTCCCTATGCGGTTTTGTTATTGATATTTCAGATTTGTTTACACAACATTTCCTCCGCTCAGCTCGACGCTGCATTCTCTTCCAATGTAATTGAAGGGTGTTCGCCCCTGCTCGTCCAATTCGCTGATAATTCTACTGGTCCGATTGACTCTTGGGAATGGAGTCTAGGTTTAGCCGATCAAGGGTGTAATACAGGTCCCATCTCCACAGAACAGAATCCGGCAAGGATTTTTACCGAACCGGGGTTATATTGTATTTGTTTGACGATTGAAGACACGCAGGGGAATACTGACACTGAGTGTCAAATGCAAATGATAGAAGTTTTTGGCACTCCAACAGCCATGTTTTCAGGCGATAACCTAATCGGGTGTGCTCCCTTGGTAGTAAACTTTTCTGATCTCTCTATTCCTGGTACCGGAAATATTGTTTCCTGGCAATGGGACCTTAATAATGGGCAATGTCAAGGTTTGACCGGTCAAAATGTATCATGTACCTACACTCAGCCGGGATCTTACGACATTACCTTAATCGTAACTGATGATAATGGTTGTATGGATTTCGTCACGCTTGATGACTATATCGTAGTATCTGAAGAGCCTGAGTCCGGATTTACAGCTGATGTCTTTTCTGCATGTGACCCGCCATTGACGGTTAACTTTTCACACACCATCTCTCCTGTTAACAACGTAACTTTTTTCTGGGACTTTGGAGATAATAATACCTCAACCCTTCCAAACCCCATGCATACCTACACTACTGAAGGGGATTTTGATGTGAGCCTTATCGCTACAAACTCGATTACTGGTTGTGCAGATACATTACTGGTTGAGGATTATATTGCCGTTGGTAATGCTGTAAACTTTATTTACTCCCCTTTGGAAGGGTGCGAAGACCTTACCGTTTCTTTCACAGATGTAACAGCCGGTAATTCATCAAACTGGCAATGGGACTTTGGTGATGGTGTTGGAACATCGACAGATCAGAATCCAACCTATACTTTTACAGATCCGGGATGCTATTTCGTTTCGCTTACAGCCGATACGGATAATTGTTCAGGAACCAGAACAACGACCAATTGTATCGAAGTGTTTGGGAATCCGACAGTTTCCTACAACATTATTGATCCTGAAAGTTGCGACCTTCCTCATACCACAAGTTTCAATGGCTTTTCGGATATTGGAACTCAATGGTTTTGGGACTTTGGAGATTCAACTGGCACCTCAACACTGCAAAACCCAACCTATACCTACACAGAATTTGGTAGCTATCCGATAACCCTTACCGTAACTTCTCCTGATGGTTGTAGCAATTCCGCTGTATTGGATACAGTGCTTATTGTTCCGCTTGATGTCACCATTCAGCCTTCTGTAATAGAAGGTTGTGCTCCGCTACCGGTTGATTTTGCAGAAACCAATAACTCTTCAACAGCAATTGTCGACTGGCAATGGGACTTTGGTAATATGATGACTGCTTCAGGCCCTAATACAACAACTACTTATGCTGATACCGGCACCTATACGGTTACCTTGATCACCACCAATATGATGGGCTGCACGGATACTTCCGAGACTATTGTAGAAGCTGGTATGCAATTACCCGTGGATTTTAGCGCTGATCCACTAATTGAATGTGCTGAAAATGAAATCGATTTCTCATCTATCACCCAAGGTGATGTAGATGAATGGTTCTGGGAGTTTGGTGATGGCGGGACTTCAACTGAACCGAACCCCAATTATATGTATGGAGATACAGGTCGTTTCGAAGTCTGTTTGACCATTTTTAATAATGGATGTCCGTCAATGGAATGCAAGCCGGATTACATCCAAATCTTGCCGCCGATTGCCGAGTTTACGCCAATCTACGATTGTGGTAATCCGTTTACTGTGTTCTTTGAAGATAATTCCATAGGAGCTGATACCTGGTTCTGGCAATTTGACCTGGTAGGTGATCCGACACTAACATCTATGGATCAAAGTCCTACCTTCACCTATTCATCGGTGGGCACATATACAGTCAATTTGACGGTGACCAACAATCTAACGGGGTGCTCATATGAGACCCAGCAAGATATTATAGTTTCAGACCCCGAAGCTTTATTTACAGTTGATCCCACAACGGGATGCGCACCTTTTTCACCAACTATTACAAACAACTCGGTGGATGCCTCAAGCTTTATGTGGACTGCCCCCGGTGCGACTATTGATGACCCGACGGCAGCAGAACCCGTCATTACTTATGAAAATGGTGGGAATTACTCGAACATTAAATTGGTAATTACTGATCCTAATGGATGCCTTGACTCACTGGAATTCACCGGCAACATTTTTGTAGATGAGGTTTATCCTGGATTTGAATTTCCTGTTTCAGCTGGTTGTAATCCTTTGACTGTCCAGTTTACTGATACATCATCAAGTTTTGGATCTCCAATAGTAAGTTGGTTCTGGGAATTTGGAGATGATAGCACCTCAATGGATCAAAATCCTACACACACTTATGTGACAAACGGTGCTCAGGACGTGCAACTCACGGTTACTAATGCGAATGGTTGTATAGATTCTGTATTAATCTCTGAAGCGGTTATTGTGTCATTCCCTTCCCCTAACTTTTTCGTAGATACCGTCGCATGTACAGGCCAATCTATCCTTTTTGACAATGATACAGGCGGATTTGATCCCGTAACCTATTTATGGGATTTTGGTGACACCAATTTCAGTACCGATCCGAATCCTACTCATTCATATGCTAATGAAGGGGTTTACACGGTATGCCTAACTGCTACAGACGCCAATGGTTGTGTTGACATCTTCTGTAGAGATGATGCCATAACGGTGGTAGATCCTGTTCCGAATTTTGTGGCAGATACATTAACTGGCACCTGTCCTCCACTAACCGTTAATTTCCAAGACTTGTCCACAAATGCTGTAGAGTGGCTTTGGGACTTTGGTGATGGCTCTGCTCCGGTTTCAGGACCAAACCCACAACATATTTATACAGAACCAGGTAGCTTCGATGTTTGCCTTACAGTAACCGGTGTTTCTGGTTGCCAGGAATCTATCTGCTTTCCTGACTATATTAGTCTTGATGGCCCTCAAGGCTCATTCGATCTTGTCACACCGCTTTCCGGATGTGCGCCTTTGGAAGTTACCTTTTATGGGTCTGGAACTGATATAGCAGTTTATACATGGGACAACGGAGGCGGGCAAGTAGTTTTCCATCCTTCAACAGAACCTGTTGATAGTGTAACTTTTATCTACAACGAGGCTGGAACTTTTTTCCCTGTATTGGTAGTCGAAGATGCACAAGGGTGTCAACGGACCTTCCCCTACCCTGATCCTGTAATCGTGCACGATCTTACTGTAGATTTTAATCCAGAGGATACGATTTCTTGCGACGATTTAACGATAGACTATTTTACAACCGTCTCTTCCTCAATCGATCCGGTTAATTATGCTTGGCAGTTCCCAGGAGGAATGCCAGACACCTCGAATCTTGCAAATCCGCAAATTACCTATTCTGGTCCAGGTACCTATGATGCTATTTTGTATGTAGATAACGGTATGTGTTTCGATACGATTGCCCGACCAGATGTTGTTCATATTCCTGAAGTTCCCATTGCAGATTTTAGCTTTGCACCTTTAACAGGCTGTAATCCGCTATCGGTTAACTTTACTGATTTGTCCAATGTAGTGGATGCTAATATCACAGACTGGATTTGGGATTTTGGAACTGGTGACTCGGCTTTTGTCCAAAATCCGATGTACACATTCCAGGACACTGGGACTTTTAATATTACGCTTACGTCGTTTTCGAATTTTGGCTGTGAGGATTCCACAATGCAGTCTATAATTGTAGAAGCTTCTCCAGTAGCAGTAATTGGACCTGAACAAACCATTTGCCAGGGAGATTTTGCCCAGCTAAATGTTTCGGGAGGTGTTGGATATCAGTGGTCTCCTACAGGCTCATTATCCTGCAGCAATTGCCCGGACCCAATGGCAAGTCCTATGGATACTACGAATTATTCTGTAACTGTATTTGCTGCGAACGGATGTACCGATGTAGCCACAGTGCAGGTAAATGTAATTCCTTTCCCTGTTCCGGAAGTTGCCATTACTGAAGACACTACCGTTTGTGCAGGTACTTTTGTGCAGTTGAATGTTAGTTCGGCTACACCAAACGTGAGTTATTTTTGGGATACTTCTGTACCTGGATTAAGCTGTTATGAAAATTGCTTTAATCCATTTGCTGCTCCTTTTGAAACCACAACCTATATTGTTACTACTGTAGGTGAAGGCGGCTGTGCCACAGTTGATTCGATTACGGTGAACGTTATTGATGATGAAATGGACATTGCCGGACCAGATCGAACAATTTGTAATGGCGGGGAGGTCCAGTTAAGTATTTCCGATGGCAATAATCCGATGTGGGGGCCGGCAATTGGCTTAAGTTGTGCCAATTGTCCCGATCCGATTGTCAATCCGGTTTCTGACCAGGATTATTGGGTAAGGATAACCACAGATTTTGGGTGTATCGTGACCGATACCATTCGAATAAATGTAATTGATATTGAGGAACTGGATGCTGGTCGTGATACTGCTGTATGCGTTGGAGATGAAGTTCAGTTATCTGCAACCGGTTTTGGAGATATCTTATGGTCACCTACAAATACCCTGGACGATCCGACAAGTTTTACGCCTTTCGCTACACCAGATGAATCCACTGTTTACCATGTCAGTTTTACAAATGATGAATGTGTGGTCAATGATTCAGTATTAGTCGAAGTACGCACCAAGGCTGAAATCTTTGCTGATGATGCCAGTTTGTGCCCAGGTGATACCATTCAAATATTTGCAACAGGCTTTGCTGAAACTTATCAATGGAGTCCAGCCATAGGCCTTAGTGGAGCCAACCTTCAAGAACCTCTCGCTTTCCCTTCACAATCAACTGAATATATGGTAGTGGGGTCTATAGGATCATGTGAACCTGACACTGCCAATATGCTTGTAACTGTTTTTGACGATTTCGAAGTTGAAACAAGAGGGGTTACCAGCTTCTTCCCGGGCCAGGAAGTAGAAGTGTCAGCCAGTGTAGATGGTCAGGGATCTTATTCGTATAGTTGGTCTCCCGAAGATTTTCTAAACTGTACTAATTGCGCTAATGCGATAGCTACGCCTGATTCAGCTATGGTTTATACCGTTATGGTAACTGATGAAAATGGATGCAGTAAAACTGCGCAGCAAGTATTGAGGCTTAAGTTGAATTGTACAGAAAATCTTATCGCGGTTCCCAACGCTTTTACACCAAATAATGATGGATTAAATGATGTGCTCTATGTCAGGGGAAGCACTATCGCCTCAATCACAGTATTCAGAATATTTGATCGCTGGGGTAACCTGATGTTCGAATCCAATAATATCAGTACAGGCTGGGATGGAACGTTTGAAGGCGAAAAAGTCAATCCAGGTGTATACGTGTATTATGTTGAAGCACCATGTGCATTAGACGGCAGTCCAATATTAAAGAAAGGTAACGTAACGGTTATCCGGTAATACCGGAAATTTTGGCAATAATCAACCTAACAAAGTAGATACAAAAAACACCCAAACATGAAACGCTTTATTTACACGTTTCTTCTTTTTGCAGGCATTTTGTTCCATACGTCAGTAAATGGACAAGATCCGCATTTTTCACAATTTCACAGTGCGCCCCTAACCCTTAATCCGGCAATGACCGGGTTGATGAACCACGATATGCGGTTAGTTGCCAATTATCGCAACCAATGGGCAACCGTGACCACGCCATATCAGACTATGTCAGCTTCGGTTGATTTTTCCATTTTGAACGGTATTTCAGAATTTGACTTTTTTGGTGTCGGATTGCTTGTGATGAATGACAAAGCAGGTGATGCCAATTTCAAAACCACCCAGTTTCAATTATCATTTGCTTATAGCAAGACCTTGAGTGGAGGAGCTGACCACTATTTTAGTATTGGTGGTCAATTTGGTGGGGTTCAACGATCAGTGGATTTTGCTTCACTAACGTTTGACAGTCAGTTTGATGGTGATGTTATTAATTCAGGACTGGGATCAGGAGAGACTATTGCGAATGATCAAAAATTTTACTTGGACTTTTCTGCTGGAATTGCCTGGTATTATATGCCAAACAGTTATTCATCAATTTATGCAGGCGCTGCCATTTCACATCTGAATGAACCTGATATTAGTTTTTATGAGACCGATGTAAGGGAAAACCTGTATAAAAAATACACCTTTCATCTTGGCGGTGAAATCGGGTTTGGAGGGGACTTTTCATTTATTCCACGAGGAATTATATTAGTCCAGGGGCCGCATAGAGAATATAATTTCGGCGGTATGGTGAAATATCTTGTAACAGAAGAAGACCCCATCTATCAAGCCGTATACCTCGGGACAACCCATCGTTTGGGCGATGCACAATCTGTTGTTGTAAGATATGATTTTGGGCCGTTTGGTGTTGGTTTCAGTTATGATTTCAATATTTCAAAACTTACCAGGGCGTCAAGGAGCCTTGCCGGCCCGGAAATCGCACTCACCTATCGCACCAACTTCTGGCAGGAAGATAAAAGAGGTAGCAGAGGAAGGATTCTTTGTCCTGACATGTAAGTGGAACGTAGTCTAAACAGGATCAAAATTTTGTTATCTTTTGGGCTTTATCGAAAAAGTCAATATTCGGAATGAAAATTGGCTATGGATTGTTTTTTAAGCTCCATAAATAACAATTAATGTTCCCTATTAAAAATTTAGCCGTTCTTGTTTTTTTCGTGTTTAGTTATCAAGTTTTATTTGCGCAAGGTGTAGATAAGAGTGGAAATGAAGTAAATATCATGCCCTCTCAATCTGGCAACCTCGAAATGCTAAATGAAAATAAACAAGCTATTCAAAAAGCTATTTCCCAATTTCTAACTGCTAAAGATGCACATGTCAATCTTCGCAGTGAAGTTTACACTTTTCCAACAGGAGAAACTGGATTTACTTGTCGGTTAAAGAACCTCCCCTATTTTTGTTGGTGTGAATTAACCATGACCGACGGTGGAATTATTATCATTCTTGGAGGAAATGAATCCATTGAGGAGGCCTATTTTGAAATGTATCAATTAGCAAATCCCCTACTTAAAGAACATGGATATGTCCTAAATGAAGAAACCAGGAATTTCACAAAGACTGTTGATGGCAAAACCCGAAAAATCATTTTGGCCACCAAACGTCACATAGACAACAATGTCTGGATATTTTTTGCCTCACAACATGTTGGTGTCACTGCTCCATCGGCTGATATTTATTATGGCCCTGATCCGGATCAATGTACAGAAACTTCTCTTCCCAAAGGGCTTAAACTTGACTCTTATGTTGAATCCATTCAAACCATTTTGAAATCTGAAGCTGATATGGTTTCATTAAAAGGCTCAAAAGTCAAGAAAACCATATTATGGCATGAAGATTTTTTTGAATCTGATATTTATGAAGTCAACAATACAGATTTTCCCAATTGTTCCAGAGCCAGATTGGTGCCCAATCAACGTACTGACGGAAAAGAAAAGTACTGGGTACGGATCATTTATGATTTTGACACTGAAGAGGCTGCTAGAAAAGCACAAGATATTTTGCTAGAAACAGCCTATGAAAATTTAAAACCTTTGGGCTTTACCAAAACGGATGGTAGTTTTAAGTATGAAGAAGATTATACGATAGTAAAGTATATGAATGTCAGAGAAGAACAGGAAGTGGTTAATATGATGGGTGTTGAAATGAAAACTGATAGAACTTTGTTTAAATATCTGAAAGATGAAGTAATTGTTAAAACCAGTATATATCAAGGGAAAAACAGGGTATATATTACAATTTACAGGGAAAAACCAGGGTCTTCTTCCTGGGACCCCCGCCAAAAATTCAACGATTAACCATATTAGTATTCATAAAGCCTAATGGAAATTACCTTTGAACAAAACGTCCCTTACATCATTGAAGGACTGGAAAAAACCCGCTCCATTTATCAAACCTTGCTAACTGGTCTGGACGAAGCAACAAGGACCTGGAAACCAGAGCCCGACCTTTGGTGTCTTTTGGAAATCGTTTGTCATTTGTATGATGAAGAAAGAGAAGATTTTAGGGCAAGGGTCAAACATATGCTTACCTCGCCAGCAGTCCACGCTCCTTCAATTGATCCGGTTGGATGGGTTACAGAAAGGAAGTATATGGAGCAAGATTATAATGAAATGCTTAAGGCTTTTTTGGATGAACGAGATCAATCCGTAATCTGGCTCAAATCATTGGAAAATGCCAATTGGGCTGGAGCCTATAATCATCCAAGGTTTGGTCCGTTAACCGCAAAAATGTTCCTGACCAATTGGTTGGCGCACGACTACTTACACATTCGGCAGATCATGAGCAGGAAATATCATTATTTACATCAAAAAACTGGAATTGATCTTGAATATGCCGGCGGATGGTAATTAACCCATGTATTCCCAGGCTGACTGGTAGCCACCAACTTTTTCGACATAATCAATAAATGACTGGTAAAAAGAATCGTTGCCGATTGTGGCACTATCCCCTATCACGATTAACTGCTTTTTGGCCCTGGTCATGGCTACATTCATTCGGCGATAATCTTTCAAAAACCCGATTTCTCCTTTTTCATTATTCCTGACTAGGGAAATATAAATGACGTCCCGCTCCTGTCCTTGAAATGCATCGATCGTATTGATATCAACAAACTCAAGATATGGCAAGGTGGATTCGTCAGTGCTAAATTCTTCTTTCATGAGCTTAGTCTGGGCCCTGTATGGAGAAATTACACCAACAGTTGGCATTTCAAACATGTCATCAGCTATAGATTTAACCAATTGCAGGAAATGTTCCCTGAAAATATAGAATTCGTCCTTATTCAACTTACTTTCAGTTTCAGGATGAATGGTTTCCGCAAACCCGCATCCGGCAGTATCAATAAAGATAACAGGTGCTGGTAAATCAATCTCCAACTGCCACCCCGAAACATGTTGAGCAGCTTTCAACTTTTGTTCATAAAACTGGGTATTGGAAAACCCCATGATGGTTTTATTCATTCGATATTGTTCATCCAGAAAACTGACTTTCTCGAATCTGTAAACTGCACTTTCCAGCAAGCTTACGTTTAATCCTCGAGCTGCTGCTTTTGTTGATTTTACCGTTGGTGGAAGTTGGAAAGGGTCTCCTGCTAAAACGACTCGGTGAGCTCGGGTAATCGGAATCCATGCGGCTGGCTCAAGTGCTTGTGCTGCCTCATCGATAAAAATAGTCCTGAACTTTAGTTGATCCAAAACAGGATGTACGGCATTGACCAGGGTGCAGGTGATAACATCGGCATTAAACAACATTTCTGAAAGCAAGCGGTCTTCCAGTCGCTTTGCCCAATCCTCCAATTCACGGGCTTCCTGGTATGCCGCTTTTCGCTCTTCTCTTTCTTTTCCGCCGAATTTTCTTTTATACTGCCTGGCTTCCCGCCGCATCTGGGCGGCTTTAATCTTAACTTTTTTGATGTTCTTACTTTCAGGATGCCTGGATAGCCGAACATCTAAAGTGAGATTTAATAATGATTCCTGTACCCGTGAGATATTTCCGATCCTGACTACATTTAATCCTTTTTCTGAAAGCCTTTCGGACAAAAGATCAACTGCATTGTTGGATGGTGCTGTAACCAGAACATGTCTTTCTGTTTTACACAGAATTTGAATGGCATTTACTAAAGTTGTGGTTTTCCCAGTTCCAGGAGGTCCATGCACCAGGGTGATATCATCAGCGGCAAGGATCATTTTAATAGCTTCTTTTTGGGAATCGTTGAGGTAAGGATGGTCAACAGTTGGCAATGGCTTAAAGGTAGGTTCCATTTTGCCATAAAACATAGCTTTCAATTCTGAGAGTCTGTTATTTTTTGCGTTTAAGACCAGGTCCAGGGCCTTTTCCATCTCAATGTAGGTTCGCTCATCAAACAATAAGTCAACCCCAAGGTCACCATGGTGGCGCCAATCGGGAAGATCCTTTCCGTTAAGGATGATCTTCATTTTCATTTTATCGACATAGTAAACCACTCCCTTGGCTTCTCGTGTAGCAGAGTTGCTATACTTGTCGGTGGCGAGAGAATACACCGACACCGGAGAGCCCGCCCTAAACTGGTGAACATTCTTGAACTCCTGGGTTTTCTCTACAATGATAAAGGCGCGTTCTCCAAAACTGTATCCTTCCTTAGTTACCTGCAAGGGATACCAGCAGAGTCCCTTCTTCTTTTTTTCGGATTGACTGAGTTCCTTTATCTCTAGTCTGAATCGCTCAAAATCCTCCTCCTTTTCAATTTTCAGTAAGCTCTTTAAATGAGCGATTTGCTGATCGATTATCTTTTGTTGCATTGAAGTTTTCCACTTGAAGTTATTGTGTCGCCATCTGGTCTGGTAACAGTGATATTATAGATCACAATTGGCATCATCGGTGCATTAACTTCCCAGGTAAAAGAATGGTTGCCAGCATTTTGCTCAGTGTTCTCCACAATGGCGATTTTTCTTCCTTTTGTATCAAAAATTTCAATTTGAACATGAGCAGGTCTTTCAAGCTTATAAGTAAACGTTACAAATTCACTAAAAGGATTAGGATAAACCTCAACCTCAAAAGAATTGGGCGGTTCGACTACAGATGTGATCAAAAGGTCTTTATCAAGAGTAACTGAAACCGGGTCATGGTCTGAACTTCTATAGGCGTCTTCCTGGTAAAGGAAAGAAGAAACATCCTCCCATCCCAAAGCCCTGGGTTCGTCGGAATTGACATGCCAGACTTCTGCCCCAGTCACTGCCGGTAACAAAGCACTTGAAGCAAATGCATGATCAAGCGCTCCCCATTGACCGAAAAAGGAAAAAGTATATGCATCAAGCGGCAAAAGTCTATTATAGCCTGCTCCTTCAATAATATCGATGGGGTCCTCCTGGGCATATGCATTGAAGTCGCCTACTACAATCACCTGATCAATGCCAGTAGACAAGGATATAGTATCGATGAAATTGAGCATGGCTAAAGATTGCTGCCTTCGGGTTTCATTAAAACAAGCCTGGCCATCGCCCTGGTCAAGATCAAGACCTGTAGCGCCATCACAACCTTTAAACCGGAAGTGGTTGAGCACATAGTTAAATCGGCCTCCTCCATCGTTTGTTTCAAAAATTTGCGAAAGCGAAGCACGTTCAAATATAGGATCGTCAAGGAATCTCAATGGCCCTAAAGGCGTCACACTTGCTGGTTTGTAAAAAATAACAGACCGTGTTGGATAAATACCAGGATCGATCCCGCCTAATGCTGCATATACGCCATTACCTACTTCATCATTAACGGCATTAAGCAGATCATCATAGGCAGTTGTGCCATTATTTTCAAGCTCCATTAAACCGATGACATCAGCATCAAGGGCAGCTATGGCTGCAACTGTTTTGGATTGCTGGCGGTTAAACTCGTTGACGGACTGGGCACCCCAGCCACCGATTGTAGTCCAGTAGTTTAGCACGTTAAAACTGGCCAGGTGCAAATCTGATGTTCCGGCAAATGGCGGTTGTGGTCTTGTAGCAGAAGCGATCATATCTGCTGAGACAGGTTGTACCCGAAAATTTCCAAATCCATAAGACAAAGCACCAACGAGTCCGGTAATCTTTGACCCTGCCCTGAATGTACCTTGTCCATCAAGGAATGGAGGTGGGTTATTATACTGACTAGTGCTGGCATCATCAACTAAAATCCGATTAAGATCATTTTGATCCTGTATAGCCGATACCGCTGCCACATTCGAATTGCCCGAATCTGTTGTCCCAGAAGCAGGATCATCATTTGGATCAACGACATTCGAAGGTTGAATTAGGCGATCACCGGATGAAAGAGTGACTTCTCCGAATCTTGCCCAATTAAAGTGATCGGTTACGGTTAACTCCTGTGGAAACCGGACCAGCATGCCTTCATAAGCTTCAAGATCTTCTACCGAACTAAGTGGAAGGGAGAGATCAGTCGGGATAAAAGCAATCGTTGAAGAAACCACAGTCAGGTCAGTCAGGTTGCTAATTTCAGTTAACCCAAAAAACTCAGAGACTTCGCCGGTGAGGTCTATCGAGTCGCCCGGAACTACTGTTGCTCCTCCTGGATCATAAACAAAAATACCATCAGAAGTGCCATTGTCACCGTCGCAATTGTCCTCCTGCATGAAGAATCCACCGAGATCACCACCTGAATTAAATACAGCGGTCACTACTCCTGTTGTCGTAACCGTTTGTCCTGCAAACGGACTGTCTGCACCACTACCCTGAATAGCACAAATTGGCGTAATTTGCGCATAGGTTGAAATACTAAAAAGTAAGGTAGGAAGAAGCGTAAAAAGCTTTGTCATATTTCCTTGATTTTAAGGCAAGCGCTGAATACAGATTGCCAGTTTTTTATCAATTTCCAAATTACTAACTTTCGCTTATCTCTTGCCATTTAACAGAAAAATTAATCTACTTTTAGTTTTTCCTAATTTCAATTTTCAGATTTGTCATCCCAGGTTACGCCCTCATTTTTATATCCCAGGCTATCAGCCATGATGTACTTTCAGTACTTCACCTGGGGGGCATTTATGGTAACTATGCCAACCTACTTTATGGCGAATCTGAAATTTTCTGGCGAACAGGTCGGCCTGGTATACAGTACGCAGGCCATTGCTGCAATGATTACTCCAGTGATTATTGGGATGATCGCTGACCGCTTTTTTTCTACGCAGAAGGTCGCGGGCATCTGTCATCTTTCCGGTGCCGCTTTACTCTTTACTGCTTCCCAAACACCAGAATTCGGATTCATTTACTTTTTGATGCTGGGTTTCTTTTTATCAACAATGCCTACGGTGGCGCTAACGACTTCTCTGACTTTCAGGCATATCGCTTACCCAGAACGGGATTATCCCAGGATCCGTGTGTGGGGAACTTTAGGCTGGATGTCGGCCAGTATTTTAGTAGGTACCCTGAAAATAGAAGATCAGAACCTCCCTTTAATGATTGGGGCAGTTTCAGGCCTCTTAATGGGGTTGTATTGTTTCACGTTACCAGATACACCACCGCAGGCCAAGCAGCATACCTTTAAAATCAGGGACGCTATAGGCCTGGATGCCTTAAAATTATTCAGAAATCTATCCTTTGCTGCCTTGCTCATATTTGCTCTGATCCTTAATATTCCAAGAGCATTCTACTTGAGTTTTACCAATGCTTTCTTAAATGAGATCGGGATGGTCAATGCAGCAGGTAAAATGTCTATTGGTCAACTCGGAGAGATATTTCTGTTATTGTTGTTGCCCTGGTTTCTGAAGAGATTTGGGATCAGAAAAGTCATTCTGTTTGCCACAATAGGCTGGATCACAAGATATTTGCTCTTTTCGTTTGGTAACCTCGATGAAAATGCGTGGATGTTATACTTTGGAATAGCATTACATGGATTATGCTATGTCTACTTCTACTTAACTGCCCAAATCTATGTTGACCAAAAAGCCGGACCGGGGATGAAAGCCGCCGCACAAGGGTTGCTCACCTTTATGACTAGCGGCACTGGAGCGTTTATCGGCTCAATTATAGCGGGTTATACTGTTGATGCCAACCTTGTTTCGGAAGGCATACATGACTGGCAGGCGATATGGCTATTTCCTGCCTACATGGCTGCCTTTGTATTTGTTGGTCTGTTCCTCTTTTTTCGGGATGATAGTGAGCAAGAGCAGGCATAATTTAGATCAATCCCAGTTATTAATATACCAGTACTAAATAGCAACAAAGCAATTAAACGCGGGATTGCGTAATTTTGCAGAAATTTTAATTGACCACAAACCCCCAGGGTAATGCCAGTTTATTCGCCCGAAGGCATCAAGACATACCTTATTAATATCTTTTGGATAACTGTCGTTTGGACGATAATCTCAGTCTCTCATTTCTTTTCTATCTTTTTCACCTTGCTTTCCATTGATTGCAATTTAATGGGAATGAAGCCGCATGTATTTTTTATTGGCAGCGTCATCACGGGTTTGCTGGCAGGAATAGTGGGGGGCTCATTCCTTGTTCTGGCATGGGAAAAATGGCTCCGTACCATCGATTATGGCAAAGCACTGTTTTTAATATTTCTGTCTTATACATTACTCTATCTTTTTATCTCGTTTTTCACAGGTTCTTATTTCCATTCAATCAGACTTGAGGTAGGTTATTTTCACCCGATTGTCCTTCAGGAAGTTTTGGAAAACCTGGTCAATCCGGAGACTTTACACTCTTATATCCGTTGGCTGATCATTGTTGTCGGTACCCTGATATTTTTCCAAATCAATGACAAGTACGGCCCTGGTGTTTTTATTGATTTCCTTCTCGGAAAATATTTTCAGCCCAAAAAAGAGCAAAGGATCTTTATGTTCCTTGATCTCAAGTCATCCACAACCATTGCGGAAACGCTGGGTGAAGAAAAATACTTCCATTTTCTTAAAGATGTGCTCAACAAAGTCACCCCAAGCATTCTCAGTACAAAAGGCAGGATCTACCAATATGTAGGAGACGAAATCGTTATTAGCTGGATACCCGACCAGGGCCGTGAAAATGTCAATTGCATAAGGTGTTTCTTTGCCGTCAAAGGCACCTTGAAGACTGCTGATGATTACTTCATGAAGACCTATGGGGTAATTCCCGAATTTAAGGCTGGCCTGCATTATGGCAATGTAATGGTCGGTGAAATCGGCATGGTCAAACGCGATATTGCCTATTCTGGCGATGTGTTGAATACAACTTCACGTATTCAGAACAAGTGTAACGAATTGGGGGTTGAAATTCTATTCTCACAGTTATTGCTTGAAGCCATTAAGATACCCCCTAATACCTTTTCTCCACGGAAAATCGGAGATATGTTTCTTAAAGGCAAACGTAAGAAGGTCGCACTTTATACAGTTTAATATCTTCTGAACCCCCAATCAACTCTCAATATCGGGTTACCTCATTACAATTCTTTCAAAGTTATTGACTTGAGAGTTTTTTGCATTTAATGGATAAAAATCAGAACTTAAAACATATATCGTAAGATATACGAACCTAATTTACCTTGTAAATTGAAATATCATTACCCCATGAAACATTTCTCTTTGTTAATTATTTTTGGAATCCTCACGGTTCCATTTCTTTCAGCCCAAACCACTCCAATTCCTGATACCGCCTTTGAGCAATACCTCGTCGATGAAGGTATCGACAATAGAAAATGCATATGTTTCAACAATAATAAAGCTTGAATAAGCGATTCAATGTTACCAGGTATTTACCACAATAGGTATATGCCCATCGTGCAAATAGCTAACATCATTAACCTAATTTTTCCCCAATAATTGGAATTGACTTTCTCTCAATAAATAATATTATCATAGAAGAAATTAATACAAAAACGGCTGTATAAAATAAAGCGCCACCATCTCCATTTATCTCAATCCCTAAATTGGTTAGGTGCATCATCACTGCACCACCAATTACGCCAATAGTTATTCCTGCACCCAACCAGGCTGTTCTATTGATGAGTAATAAAATGCCGGCAATCAACTCAACAATCCCAATGCCAATTCTACCATAAGGTTCAAGTCCAACTTTTGTAAATATGTAAACACTGTCGGGGTGCGCGGTTAGCTTATATCTTAGTGTTTGGATTAATATTATGGCAACTATAATCCTTAAGGCCAAGATCACGTATTTTTTCATTTTTTGAGACTTTGCATTATTCATCATTAATTAGGTATTTTCCTGATCAGGAATAAATAAGGTAATTGTTTCAGGTTTTTCCTTTGTTATATTTGGTGTCAGTTGAACTGGAGGAATTTTCATTGCTGCCAATAAAATCACTAATTGCGACTTGGCTAAATACTAAAGTTCCAAATAAATGTGCTTATTAATGTAGGAATTATTCCCTAAATCGGCCTTTGCCTTTGCATGCTAGTTTTGACGTGATATGAAAACTCACATTTTGCCGATAAAAAATCGGGATGCATAAAAGCAGGTTTTATTTCTTATTCAAATACTCTTTTAATGCTTCTTTCCCATCCCCCTCTATAACCTCATAATGAAATGGATATACATTCTCAAAATCATACGCAATAAGTTTATGACAGCTTTCAACTCTGTCTGAAGGATTTTCATAGTCAGCTGGGCTTTCATTTATAAAATCCCTGATTTTTCCATTTTTGTCACCATAGATTGTATCGCCAGTAAAGAGCGATTTTGATGACTTTTCTAATACACAAATCGACCCGGCACTATGTCCAGGTGTATGGATTACTTCGATATTCTTTCCAAAAACAGGCAACTTTGTAAAGAAAAAATCTGGTTTCATTCTCAACCAGGGATGATTAGCGTCGGCCATATGTGAATATACTTTTAGATTGATTTTCTTTTGCCATTTAGTTCCATCGGCAATCCCACATGACCCATGGGAAATTATTGCAATAGCAGGTTTTTTGAAAGACATAATAAAATTTTCTATATCCTCAGAGTAGGTTGGAATATCAAAAAGCAATACTTTATCTTCCAATTCTATGAGATAGGTATG
>JBCCHF010000021.1:0-104540 GCA_039028895.1 Bacteroidota bacterium
CTTCTGTAACCATCCTTTGTAAGGTTACTATCAAAAATAAAAAGAACAATGCCGAGATGACTTATCAGTTGGTCTCAGAATCCACAGCTGATCTAAAACAGAAGAAAATCTCTGTGACTTCCCCCATCGGTAAAGCATTATTGGGTAAAGCGGTAGGTGATACTGCTGAAGTCCAAACGCCAGGAGGAATTCTTGAATTTGAAATTCTAAATATTTCTCTTTAATCCATTATGGCCAGCATCTTCACCCGAATCGTTGACGGAGAGATTCCAAGTTATAAAATAGCGGAGTCAGAAGACTATTTTGCATTTCTCGATATTAATCCGCTTAAAAGAGGACATACGCTGGTCATTCCAAAGCTGGAGGTAGATTATATTTTTGACTTGGAAGAAAAACTGCTTGCAGGGTTGCATGTTTTTGCAAGCGAAGTGGCCAGAGCCATTGAAAAGGTGGTACCCTGTAAACGCATTGCCGTTGTCGTACTTGGCCTGGAAGTACCGCACGCGCATATACACCTAATCCCAATCGATTCTGAATTGGATACCCGTTTTTCTAACCCAAGAGTGAAAATGACCACAGAAGAATTCAATGAATTGGCCGCAAAGATTAGCGCCGAACTCAAATAACCTTTTTTATCCTTCTTTCAAGAATCCATAAGATTCCATAACCGGAGCCAATTGTTTAACAAGCTCTTTTTCAGAAAAACCGTACGCTTCAAGCGAATAACTGTGCTTTGAACGGTATTTTCTGGTTTTCTGTGTTTCTTTTTCAAGATTGGCAAGAAACTCCTCTGTGAAAGGGAGGTCAAAGTTTTTATAAATACGTCTCACTGATTCAACAGGCTTGGCTACAAGATCTGTGTATTCAAGTTGGAACAGATTTTTCTGCTTTAGCTCATCTTTTATCTCCTGGAAATATGAATAGTAGTCAATTGCTATTTGCCCTAAAGCTCTGTATTCCGGACCATTTTTGGGAAGTTCGGGACTATGTAACTTCCATGGAGCGCAAAACATACTTATAAATGAAGGAACTGCCTTCCTTGGGTCTCTGATGAGGTAGACAATTTTGGCGTTCGGAAATATTTCAAGGATCGTTTTTATCCTGCCAATCGAAATGACGTTTTTTGACAATACAGTTTTATCTTTTCCGGTAGCATATACAAATCTCTTTATACTACTTTTAAAGTATAGCTTCAATCTTTTTCTGACCCATTCCGGCATTTCGTCGGGTATCGTCAAATATTTAAACTCCTGCATAAATGGGCAGATCAAGCAAATGGCCGTGGAGATCAATGGAAATACATACATCCCTTCATCTTCCTCCGATTGGTTGAGCCCGGTAGGGTGAATGTCTTTCCAACCGTCAAAAACCTTACTGTCGATCCAGTCAAACAACTTCCTGAAAGGTCGGCCTATCCGCCTGTCAACCCAACCTATCACATCAATTAACTTGATAATCGTAACCGAGGTAAAGATGGAGTGATAGAGCAGAGTATAGGTGTATCGATTGGTATCCAGGCATAATAGACGATGTAAGTAGGTAGTGCCGCTACGTGGATTGGAGATGATAAAGACCGGGTTTTCGACTTTTTGAAATCTATATCTGAAAAACAGGATTTCGTCCAGGATTCTTCCCGAAAGAAGAATTATAAAAACGAGAGTGTACAGCAACAAGAATATGAAGGTAAATATCAAACGCCTAACCGAAAAACGTTTTATGCAATTCAAATAAATGATCTTAAAAAACGTTTTAAGATGGATAAAGAAAATTGAAGCGTGAATTAACCCCATTTAGTGTCGTATCTCGATTTTTGTTTGTCACAAAAATACATGAATTGTGCACAAACTGGCATTGATATGACAATAGAATTCTACGATTTTTATAACATTACAGACCTTATCGATTGTTTGTTTAACCCCTCAAACGATCCAAAATCAAAAGGGTGCGCTAAAAAAATCTGTTGGAATGGCACAGTTCATGTGTCCGTTAATTACACTACACGACACCAACCTTGCAGTTAAAGTATTGTTAACAGCGTTAAATGGCTGACCAGTAATTGAACTAATCATCCTAAAGAGCGTATATTTAATGTGCCCATAGTGGTCAATAAATCCTGTAAACTTAACGGATACCAGGCTCCAGATGTTTGAACTACAACAAACCACAATTATGAAATTGAAAGTATTTTTCCTTTTTGCAGCAGTAGGCGTCCTCGTATTTCTGGGTGCCAGAAAGCCAGGGAACAACGAAGATAAAGAACGTGTACTTATCCAGGCTTTACTATCAGGACTCAGCCAGGTCCATATTCAACCAGTTAATCTTGATGATGACTTTTCCAAAAAAGCCTTCGACCTTTACCTCGAAAGACTGGATGGAAATAAAAGATTCTTCGTTCAGTCAGATATTGATGTGTTGATGGACTATCGACTTGATATCGATGATCAGGCTAATTTTGGTAATTATGAATTCTTTAATGCTTCCGTTAAGCTCCTAAATGAAAGAATTGCTGAAGCAGAATCATACTTTAACGAAATACTTAAAGAGCCTTTTGATTTTGAGGCTGAAGATCAAATTGAGTTTGATAGTGAGAAGATTCCTTATGCGGTTGATAAAGAGCAATTGAAAGAGTATTGGAGAAAGTCTCTAAAGTATCGCACCCTTACCAGGCTTAATGATATGATCGAAGCTCAGGATAAAGCCAAAGAAAAGGGAGAAGCTGAAGAGGTCAAGACGATTGCCGAAATGGAAATTGAGGCTCGCGAAAAAGAATTGCAGGTTCATGATCGTTGGTTCAAGCGTATCCACCAATTGGAACGTAAAGACAGATTGGCGACCTACCTTAATTCCATTACTTCAGTTTACGATCCGCATACCACCTATTTGCCTCCACAGGAAAAAGAAAATTTTGATATCGGCATGTCAGGCCGCCTTGAAGGTATTGGTGCAAGACTCCAGTCGGATGGTGTAGAAACAAAAGTTGTTAGTATTGTTCCTGGATCAGCTTCATGGAGACAAGGTGAATTGAAAGTTAATGATATCATCTTAAAAGTCGGTCAGGCCGAAGAAGAGCCTGCTGATGTGGAAGGTATGCGCCTTGACGATGTTGTTAAAATGGTCCGCGGTAAAAAAGGCACCGTAGTCAAACTGACCGTACTGAAAGCAGATGGTTCGAAAAAAGTGATTCCAATTACCCGAGACGTTGTTGTTATTGAAGACGGTTACGCAAAATCAACATTGCTTGAATCTGATAATACAGATGACAAGATCGGTTACATTTACCTACCAAGATTCTATGCTGATTTTAACAAATTGGGCGGTAAGAATTCTGGCGATGATATCAAAAATGAAATTACCAAACTAAGTGACGAAGGCGCTGAAGGCATTATCCTTGACCTTAGAAATAATGGCGGTGGTTCATTAAATGATGTTATCCAAATGGCTGGCTTGTTTATTGAAAAAGGACCAATCGTTCAGGTTAAGTCCAGAACTGGTAAGCCAAAAATTAAATATGATCCTGATCCGTCTGTGCATTACGACGGTCCATTGGTAGTTCTTGTTAATTCGGGATCAGCATCAGCTTCTGAAATCCTTGCAGCAGCGCTTCAGGATTACCAACGTGCAATCATAGTAGGTACACCTACTTTTGGTAAAGGAACCGTACAACGTTTTATGGATCTTGATCAGGCAGTACCTTCAGGTATGACTGGAATTAAGCCACTAGGCTATGTGAAGTTTACCACACAGAAGTTTTACAGGATTAATGGAAAAACAACCCAGTTGCAAGGGGTAACACCTGATATTATTCTTCCAGACAATTACGTTTATCTCGAGACAGGAGAAAAAGAATACGATTATGCGATTGGCTTATCTGAAATTGAGCCTGCAGATTATAAAGAGCTCGACGATCTGAAACAATTGGAAAAGATCAAACGTGCCAGCCAAAAAAGGGTGAATGCCAGCGAAGTATTCGGCGTCATTGATAATAATGCCAAATGGCTCAAGAAGGAACGCGATGATACTGTGACCTCTCTGAATCTTGAAGATTACGAGGCAAAGGAAGCGGAAACTAAGTTGATGTCAGATAAATTTGAAAATTTAAATCTTAAAATTGAAGGCCTGAAGATTAGCTCTCTCAAGGCTGATATGGCATCGATCAATATGGACACCACCAAGGTTGCCCAGAGAGAAAACTGGATTAAAGATTTGAGTGAGGATGTGTATCTCAATGAAGCAATTTTGATTATGTCAGACCTTATGAAAACCGAAGCGTATGCCGCAAACAAGTAGTAAACAACTTGCAATCTCAATCGTTGTAAGTGTTACTTTTGGTTGAGACCTACGTAATATAATAGATTCAAGAACTTTCCGTGTGATGGGAAAGTGTGTTAATAAAGACGCATAAATCCAAAATAACGGCTAAACTCATTATTTCGAGATGTGGGCAGAGATTGCTAAAATCCTATCAGTAATCGGCTTAAGTGCTTTTAGGCATACTTTCGGTGGCGTTCCATTGGCTTCTGGCTATGGATTCAGTTACATCGAAGTGGCTCTGCTTACAGCATTAGGAGGGACAATCGGTTTATTGATTTTCATTTATGTGGCTAAATTCCTGTCATTCTGTGTTTCCAAATTATTGGGTTTGAAAAGAGAACGAAAACCGAAAACGTTCACTTTCAGGAACAGGTTACTCGTTAAGATCAAACAGCGTTGGGGACTATTCGGTATCGCATTTCTAACCCCTCCATTACTTTCTATTCCTCTTGGAACAACCATTGCGGCAAGTATGTACAAAGACAAGAAAAGAGTATTTGTTGTACTGTTTACGGCTGTATTATTCTGGTCTTTTGCAGGGGCTTTTATGTCTTATATTCCTTTCGAAAATCTTTTCGCAAACCTGAGACCTTAAGTTCAGGCATTGGGTTTGCAGCGATCATTCAAATCATAAAATATTTAATCAGAATTATTAATTATTTGAAATTCTTTTCGATTCTTTATCTTATCCTATTGTAATATTAGATTTCGAATGAAATTTTTATAATTTTGCGCTTTCAATTAAAAAACTACAAACAAAATGGACCACAATAAGGAGTTAAAGAAGGCATTTGATGATAATGGTGAACTTGTAAGCCCGGTACTAGATGGATCAGTAAAAAACTTCCTGATCGATATTGATGGCACAATTTGCGATGATATTCCAAATGAACAGCCAGAAAGGATGGCCACAGCTGAACTTTATCCAGATGCTCTTGAGATCATAAATAAATGGTATGATGAAGGTCATATTATTACATTTTTCACCTCACGAACTGAAGCTCATCGCGAAGTAACTGAAGCTTGGCTTGACAAACACAATTTCAAATATCATGGATTGTTAATGGGTAAACCTAGAGGAGGAAATTATCACTGGATTGATAATCACATGGTGAAAGCTACCAGGTTTAATGGTAAGTTTACAGACCTGGTGCTTCGCAAAAAATATATTGAAGTATTCAAAAAATAAGCTTTTCTGGATATAAACTTTTTAAGCTCATTGCTTTTTAGTAATGAGCTTTTTTTATTTTGATAAGACATATAATGTACCCAAAATTAAATCCATGAAAAATTCAGCCTTTATTTTATTCATCCTGCTCTTCTGTTCTCTTGATCTTAAAGCACAGTGGGACACGATTCAAATAAAAACTATTAGCCTTACTTCGGATATTCATGTCCTCAAAGGAAGGGGAGGAAATATCGGCGTCTTCACAGGAGAAGATGGTGTTTTTATGATTGATAGCCAGTTTGGGCCCCTTTCTGAAAAAATATTGAACGCGGTACGCGAATTATCAGATGCCCCGGTCAGATTTTTGTTTAATACGCATTGGCACGGTGACCATACGGGAGGTAATGAAAATATTCATGATGCAGGAGCGACTGTTATCGCCCATGAAAATGTCTACAAGAGGTTGAAGGCCAAAGAGATAAAAAAGGCCGATGGCACCGTAGAAAACCTCCCGGCCGGCGCTCTGCCTGAAATTACTTTCGACCACCAAATGTATTTTCACATCAATGGTAAAACAGTAAGAGTAATACACTTTCATGATGGCGGACATACCGATGGAGATGCAATCGTCTATTTTGAGGCAGACAATATTCTCCACATGGGCGACCTGTTTTTCGAAAGCCGCTATCCGTATATAGATATTTCTTCGGGCGGAAATGTTGATGATCTGATCAGTACACTCAACCAATCTCTTCTGCTTGTTAACGACGATACTCGTATTATTCCCGGTCACGGGATTATTACCAACAGGGCAAGCCTAATGACTTATCGTGATATGATTCACGATGTTAGAAACAAAGTAAAGGCCCAAGTCGATGCCGGAAAAACCCTTGAAGAAATTCAGGAGATGGAACTGAGCAAAGCTTACGACGAAAAGTATGGCGGAGGCTTTATTAAAAAAGACCGCTTTATTACTGCAATTTACAGGAGCTTTAGGGATTAGCTGTTTTGGGCTAACTCGAGGGCTGCTATTTTTCGGTTAATTACCTCAAGCCTGTTATGACGCGCTTGATTCTTCTTCCTTAAATATTCGATAATTTCATCGGTAGGCGGCAATTCGCTTATTGTCCTCAATTTCTTCTTATACCAGTCGATTGCCATTTTGAGCATCCTCTTTTCTTTCTCAAGTTCTTCGATGAGGGCTGTTTTTTCAGACGAATCATCGCACTTTCTTAGATCGTTGAGCAACATCTCAACTGCATCTTCAATGCCCTGACGCTCAGTAAGCAGGAAGTCAGCGAGTTTCTTGTCATTGAGTTCTTTGAGGATACTCATGAACTCCGCATTCAGCTCTTCCAGCTCTTTCATCGCTTTCTTTTCTTTATCGGATTTCGCTTTTTGCTCAACCACAGGATCATGGGTCTCAGGCTGATTACCTGTCATACCTTTAAAATCCTTTTCGGTTAAGAGCGTATAGGTGAAAGAGTTGCTGTAGAGTGTTCTCGCCTTGTAAGCTAAACGCATTAAATGCAAAAAGTCTTTTACCCGCTTGAATACAGTACATCCGGCAGACCACTTATGAACTACCGTTGATTCAGTAGAAGGATTACTGCGATGAATATTTATCCCAAATGCACTTCCTGTTTGAGTTGGCGCATTTTCAAAGTCAAGAATTTTATCTTTGTTATTATCACGCCAGACCGTCAAATTGCCCTGCTGACAAACGGCATCATATTTTCCTTGATGCTTTCTGATTTTATGGCTTCCTCTATATTGACCAGGTACAAGAATCGCAGTTCCTTTGACATTTAGTGGGTGCAGTAGCCAGTGTAGCCCAGGGTCAGTAGTTACCGGAAAATTATCCACTTTCATCTTCAGATCATCGTCGCGATAGATCAGGTAAATATTATCATCAAAGGAATTTGGAACATTATTATCGGTTCTCACGCCAATAATGTTTAAGTTGTACTTTTTATTACCATCAAAGAACTCATATCCTTTTTTTTGCAGGACATCTTTGATCTGTTCCAGTGAATAAGCCATAATTGTTTTTTTTGAGTGAGAAAAAAAAGGTAGCATACCACATTGTGGTTGCTACCCAAGATTCATCCAATTTAAAAAAAATAAAATAAGAATTCATAAACTTTTCACGAAAATCAAGATGTGACGTGTCTTTGAGGTATACGTCTTAAGGTAAAATAAACGATAATTTAGCTATGAAAAACACCCTGTTTTCAACCCTCATTTTACTGTTTGGCATGGTATTTTTAACATCATGTACAAATAACCAATCTTCTGAACAAGCAACAGAAGAGGAAAAGGTAGTTATTGAAACCATGGATTCACTAACTAATGAATTAGAAAATACTATCGAAACATTGGAAACTGAAGCCAGTGAACTCGATAACGAAATTGACGACATTTTGAAAGACCTGGACTAGTCCGGGTAATTCGTTCATAAAAAAAGAAACATCATGAAAACGATAAAGCAAATTTTAATAATGGTTTTTGTCGTTGCATTGAGCACTACAGCCTTTGGACAAAAGTCAAAAACAGAAACCAAAAAGAAAACGACTACAAGTATTGTAGACGGACAGGAAAAACCAGCTAAAAAAGAGCAACCGTCAACCAGTTTGACGAAACCGGGTAAAACCAAAACTCCTGTAAGCAGAAAGGATAACCTCGAAGGTGACCCGAAGAAACCAGCAGGACCAATATTAACTGAACCTGTTACGGGTAGCAAAAAACCACCAAAAGGAAAAGAAACGCTGATTGGTAAAAGTCACGAAAAGCCGGGTAAACCCGCCAAGCCTGGAAAGGGACATGAAAAACCCGGTGTAAGTGTCGATAAACCTGGCAAAGGCATTGAAAAACCAACCAAGCCAGCTAAACCGACTAAGGTAGAGAAACCTGCTAAACTTTCCGGTAAGGTCAGTCTTGATGAAGCTAAAACAAGGACCAAAGGGAAGATTAACAATGCTGAATTAGCCATTAGCAATTCGGATGATGCTGTTTCCAGAAATAAAGCCAAGATTGAGGCTGCAAGAAACAGGTTTGAAGCTGCCAAGAAATCAGGTGCTTTGAGTAAAGAGGAAGTTTCAAGAAAAGAAGCAGCCTTATTGAAAGCAGAGCGCAGGATTAAAGAAATGGAAACCCTGATTAACGCTGAAAGAAGCCGGGTTCAGAAAGTGAAAAACAGTATTGAGTAGGTTAGCGTTAAACCGTAAAATAGAAAACTGCAATATTTAGAATGTAAAAGTGGCCTTAAGTATGTTAGCAAAAAGGCCACTTTTACATTTTTCATTTAGGAAGTTGTATGCATCTTGCCCCTTCAGGCTTTTCTTCCTGGGTTTTCCTTCAAAAATGCATTCCAGTCTTTGAACTTTTTATTTCCCGTAAGGGGGTTATTGCTTTGGTAATGATGACAAACTGCAGCAGCAAGAGCATCTGTTGCGTCAAGGGGTTGTTCTGCGAGTTTGATTTTGAGAATATTCTCCAACATCGACAAGACCTGTTCTTTGGAGGCATTTCCGTTGCCTGTAATACCAACTTTGATCTTTTTTGGTGGATATTCATGCACTTCAACATTATTCACCATAGCTGCAGCCATCGCAACACCTTGCGCGCGCCCAAGTTTTAACATTGATTGTACATTTTTGCCATGAAAGGGTGCTTCTACAGCCATTTCAGAAGGTTTGTAGTGTTCTATGATTTCCTGCAGCCCTTCAAATATATGTTTCAATTTTTCCGGATGCGTATCATATTTCGTCATACGGATAGTGCCCATGCCTAAAACCCGCATTTGTGTCTCCACAATCTCCACAATGGCATAACCAAGTACATTGGTGCCTGGGTCGACGCCCAAAATTCGTTTAACGTTAAGATGTTTCACTAAACTTCAATTAATTGATCTAAAGATAACGTGATTTTTTTTGTCCGACTTCCCTAAGCTCCGATTACCTCTATTACCTTTCCTATATTTGCACTGTTCATGCTGTCAAAAACAAAACAGATTATCAAGCGCGGCCTGACAGGCCAGAGGCTGATCAGGAATAACAAACTGAACTGGCTACTAAAACTGACAGTCGTTGTGCTTCTTTGTTGGGTGCTATATGCACAGATTGTCGCGCGCGAAGACATTTCTGCGATCTGGACCACATTCAAGCTGAATCTTGCCCAGAGTAATCCACTTTTGTTAGCTGTTGCCTTTTTGCTGATGCCGATGAATTGGCTGTTGGAAACCCTGAAATGGCAAAAACTGGTAAGGCATGTTGAAAAAGTACCTTTCGGAAGGGCTATTGCCGGAGTTATGGCCGGTGTTTCTCTTTCTCTTTTTACCCCCAATCGAATAGGCGAATACGGTGGCCGCATACTTGTTGTAAAACCAGAAAACAATATCAAAACAGTCGTTGTAACCCTGGTAGGCAGTTTCAGTCAGTTGGTCGTGCTTTTATCCATTGGCGGAATGGGACTGGCGTTTTTCGTTTCCAGAAACCTTGGCCCTGAACAACCCGTTATGCTGGGGATCGGCGTTTCAGTAATGCTATCTGTCCTTTTACTGCTGGTTTGTTACTTCAATATCGAATTGGTCGTACCGCTGATCAGGAAGATCCCCTTTATCCGTAAAGCGGAGCCTTATGTCACAGTGCTAAATGTCTATCGTCCAGGAGAATTATTGACGGTATTGACTTATTCGCTTTCGCGATATTTCATTTATTCGATCCAGTACTACTTGTTATTGCAATTCCTTGGGGTGGAAGTAGGCCTGATAGATGGCCTTGCTGGAATTGCCTTGATCTTTTTACTACAAACCAGTTTACCGCTACCACCTATCTGGGGCATTTTAGTCAGGGGTGAGGTCGCTTTATATGTTTGGAGTTATTTTACAGCCAATGAATTATCTGTCCTTTCTGCCACTTTTGGCCTTTGGATCATTAACCTGATTATTCCGGCAATGATCGGTTTGATATTCATATTGAGAGTTAATGTTTTGAGTTCCTTAGGCTACAAGACTTCCGATGATAAGGCAGAACCTTGATAATGAATGGTTAAAATGTTTGTTACAAAATAAGAATTTACCTAATTTGACACTTAGAGTTTGTTGGGCAGGCAATTCATGCCGCAAACTGGCCTCTAACGAATCCTTTTCGAATGAAGAAAGTATTACTGGGTATTGTAATTGGTATCGGCTTATTTTTCGCTGCAGGGTATTTTTTTAAAAACCTGTTCACCTTCAATACCGAGCCTGTCGTCATCCAATCCGAATCGGTATTACTTGAAAAAGTAAAAAAGGTAGCCAAGATGGTCACTGTCGAAGGCTACTTTTCCGAAATCCTCGATCATAAGGATTATTATCAATGGGACGTCTCATTTCTGAGAAAGAAAGCCCTTGTTGCAGTTAATGCAAAAGTATCCATTGGATACGATCTTCAAAAAATGCACTTTGAGGTCAAACCTCAGGAAAAAGTCTTGGTGATCAGTCAGTTGCCCGACCCTGAAATCATCTCAATCGATCACGATACCAAGTATTATGATATCACGGAAGGTGTATTCAACTCTTTTTCAGCTGAAGAGTTAACAGCACTTAACGCAAAAGCTAAAAGAGTGATTGAGGAAAAGGCAAAAAGCTCAGACCTTTTCCTTATGGCCGAGTCACAAATGAATGGAATAATAGACCTCATAAAAATAATTGCAGAAGAATCTGGTTTTGAAGTTAAATTCGAAACCAGGAGTCTTGATTCTGAAGCGCCTGAATTTCCGGGCTAACGACAAAAAAATACTAACTTTACACCTTTCTTGAACCTAACAACACGTAAAAATGGATGAGAAAATAACGGACAATCCTGGCGTTCAGCAGGATGCCTTACCTCAATTACTAGGACACCCAAAAGGACTATTTTATCTTTTCTTTGCAGAGTTGTGGGAACGCTTTTCATTCTACGGAATGCGCGCTTTGCTCACGCTTTATATGGTTAACCATTTGTACAAAGATTTACAGGATGGTGAGGCCAAGGGGCTAGGTATCTACGCTGCCTATGGTGCGCTGGTATACTTCACTCCGCTTATTGGAGGTATGATTGCCGATCAGCTGATTGGGCTTCGAAAATCGATTATGCTGGGTGCTGCCCTGATGACACTTGGTCACTTCGCCATGGCATTTGAATCCGAATTTTGGTTCTTTACCGCGCTCGGTTTGTTGATTGTCGGTAATGGATTTTTCAAACCTAATATCTCCAGTCTTGTTGGAACATTATATCACGATGGCGATGTGCGGCGCGATGCAGGATTTACGATCTTCTATATGTCAATCAATATCGGTGCTGCCCTTTCACCACTTGTCTGTGGCTGGCTTGGTGCGACGTATGGCTGGCATTATGGATTTGGCGCTGCGGGTGTCGGTATGTTCGTTGGTCTCTTATTCTTCTACCAGGGAGGACAAGTCGGCGTTTTCGGTGATAACGGTCTCCAACCTCAGAAGTGGATTGAAAAGAAAGTGGCTGGTATGAATATTTACTATCCGATCATTGTCCTTTCTTTCCTCATGGTGCCGTTGTTTGCATCAATGGTTTACTTCAACGAGGCGGTTATGGGTAACTTACTTATAATCGTGCTAATTGTAACTGTTGCGTATATCACCTATCTGTGTACGATGGTTGTTGACCGTGTGCAAGCTGGTCGAATTTTGGTTATCGTCTTTATTACACTGTTATTGACCGTTTTCTGGTCTTTCTTTGAGCAGGCAGGAAGTTCACTTACCTTATTCGCAGAACGTAATGTTAATTTGAGATTCCTGAATGCAGCCCAGACCAATTCAATTAATCCGGGTTATATCATCTTCCTGGCGATTCCTTTCGCAATGATGTGGACTTCGCTTTCACAAAGAGGAACAAACCCCAGAACGCCATATAAATATGCGCTTGGTATTGCCCAGCTTGGTCTTGGTTTCCTTTTGTTTGCCATGAGTGCCAACTTTGCTGATGAAGCAGGTAGAGTACCTATGTTCTTTCTTATGGTAGGTTGGTTAACGATTACCACTGGCGAACTTTTCGTTTCTCCTATTGGGCTTTCAAAAGTAACAGAATTGGCGCCTAAACACATGGTGGCATTCTTCATGGGAGTCTTCTTTTTATCCTCAGCTTTTGCCCATCATATTGCAGGAATGATTGCTAAAATGACTGTTGTAAAAGAAGATGCAGCTGGAGGCCAGGGCGGCGTACTCGGATGGTTTGCCGAAAAGGTCACTGGTTTTGAAGGTGGTGTAGCCCCTGCAGGAGCATCAGAAACCGTGGTCCAATTGGCACAGTATACTTCTGTCTTTTCAATGATAGCTTTTATCGCTTTTGTTTCAGCTGTTATTGTCCTGATGGTTTCTCCTGTAATTAAGAAATGGATGCATGGCGTTCATTAATCCCCTAATTTTATAAAATATTTAAATGGTGGGGCGACAACAGTTTCCCCACCATTCTTTTTTAAGACTATGAAAAAAGACGCACTTAACCTCAAGATTATCTATTTCGCCATTCTGGCTGGGCAAATGCTTTTCCTCGGCGTACTATTTTTTGTAATTAAGCCACCCTACGAGCCACAAACCATTTTGAGAATACTAGGTCCCTTGATTGCCCTGGGTCTTATCATAATTGGTTTCTACGTATACCGACTGCCGCTGAAAAAGCTGGATCATCTCAGGCAAATTGAAGAACAAAACATCCTTGATAATGAAGCCCTTCCATTGCCGGAAGAAGAAATTAAAAAACTGTTCGGTACTTATCGGGCCTCTAGCCTTGTGAGGATGTGTATGGTTGAATTTGCCAATCTCATGCTTCTGGCTTTTTATTACATGAGTGGCGATCACTTACTCATTTTTTACTTTACACTTGGACTAGTCGTATTTGGCACTACCGCTCCAAGCATAAGGCAATTTGCACGTGATTACGAATTAACACTAGTAGAAGAACGTGCCCTACAAAGAGATTAAATTCCAAACAAACTCTTAAATAATAATGCAACTGGTTAACGGAAAGTATGAAATCGACGGTATTCCCGTACTCGATTTAGTAAAGGAGTATGATGCTCCATTATATGTATATGACTTTGGAGCCATGGAAGCCAAATACAAATTACTGATAAAAGCTTTTGAAGGCTCACGAATGAAAGTTATGTATGCCTGTAAGTCATTGACCAATATTAACGTACTTAAGTTTTTTAGAAAACTGGGTTCAGGTCTAGATACAGTGTCGATACAGGAAGTATGGACGGGATTGAAAGCCGGGTTCGCTCCAAACGATATCATGTACACGCCAAATTGTGTCTCTTTCGAGGAAATTCAAATGGCGGTAGAAGCCGGGGTGCGGATCAATATTGATAATATCTCAATACTCGAACAATTCGGGAATGCCTATGGCAATTCAATTCCGGTTTGTGTAAGAATCAATCCGCATATTCTCGCAGGAGGTAATCCCAAAATATCTACGGGTCATATTGACAGTAAGTTTGGGATTTCAATTTACCAGATGCGACACCTTCAACGGGTAATTGCTTCTAGCAATATTAATGTGAACGGTTTACACATGCATACAGGTTCTGACATTCTCGATGTCGATGTGTTCCTAAGAGGGGCTGAGATCTTGTTACAAACTGCTGCCGAGTTTCCTGATCTGGAGTATATAGATTTTGGCAGTGGGTTTAAAGTACCTTACAAAGATGGAGATGCTTCCACAGATGTGGTCGCTCTTGGCAGTAAACTGGGTAGTCGCTTCAAAGAATTTTGTGCTGGGTACGGTCGCGATCTTGAAATGATGTTCGAGCCCGGAAAATTTCTGGTGAGTGAAGCTGGATATTTTATGGTCAAGACCAATGTTATCAAACAAACAACAGCAACAGTTTTCGCGGGCGTAGACTCAGGCATGAATCACCTCATTCGACCAATGCTTTATGGTGCTTATCATCATATTATCAACGCATCTAACCCTGATGGAACAGAACGATTTTATACAGTAGTAGGCTATATTTGCGAAACAGACACCTTTGCCTGGGATCGCAAGCTAAATGAAGTAAGAGAAGGAGATATCCTTGTCTTCAAAAATGCTGGAGCCTATGTATTCAGTATGTCGTCAAATTACAATTCCAGATTCAGACCTTCTGAAGTGGCCGTTTATAACGGAAAATCAAGGATAATTCGGCGTAGGGAGACCATGGAGGATTTGTTGAAGACACAGGTTGAACTACCTGAAGATTGGATGGGGTAGAGAGGTTGTAAAAATTATTCATTTCCTTTTTATGTTCTTTTTTCATCAAAGGAAAAGAAGACAACAAAACAAAAGAATAATGAACGCGCCGAAGGCAAAATCAAAATAATCTTAAACAAATCCTTTTTATCAATTAATTATGTAAACCTTTTTTAATGGATTACGTTAACCCTTTTAAGTTCAGAAAGTTACGTTTTGAATGTATTAAATCTTAATTTTGCATATCCATTAACTAACAATTAAACTCAAAAACAAAATGAAAATTCTTACCCGTGTACTTTTCTTCTTTGCTATCGCTGGTTTGATGACTGCCTGTAAAGGCCCTAAAGGCGAAAAAGCAACAACTACTGATGAAGTAAAAACTGAAACAAAGAAAGTTGATAATGCTGCTGTAGAAGCTTATACTGTTAATGCCGGAGGCACATTGAACTGGGAAGGTTCAAAAGTAATTGGTGGTGGCCACCAAGGTACGATCAATATTTCTTCAGGCGCTCTGAAAATGGAAGGCGGTAAAGTTACCGGCGGTAAATTCGAAGTTGATATGGCCAGCATTAATTGCACTGATTTGGAAGGTGATATGAAAGGCAATCTTGAAGGACACTTAAAGAATGCTGACTTTTTCGATATCGAAAATCACCCAACAAGTGCTTTCGAAATTACAAATGTACAGGCTCTTGACGGTGATGCAGAAGCGAATTCCATTGTTTCTGGAAACCTTACAATCAAAGGAAAGACCAAGAATATCACTTTCAAAGCTAAAATCGATGCAGCAGATGGTTCAGTTAAAGTATCATCACCACAGTTTGTAATCGATCGTACAGATTGGGATGTACAATATGGTTCAACCAAATTCTTCAGTGACCTTGCAAAAGATAAAGTTATCAGTGATAAAATTGGCCTAAGTGTTAATTTCTCAGCTGCCAAGAAAGTAGAAGGATAGATTCTACCACATAAAACTTTAAAAGCGTCTCTTTTCAGGGGCGCTTTTTTGTTTTACAGCCCATCAATTTTTCTTATTTTAGACCTTCATTTTTCTCACCAAAACGAACCCATTCATGGAAATTACCCGCTTATTTGAAGTTGTCCACTATCAAAATGAAAACTATCCTCAGGAAAGATCCCTTGGTCGCAGGGATGGCGCTGGCTGGAAATTCTGGAGTACCCAGGAAATAATAGATACAGCAAACAAGGCTAGTTTCGGTCTTCTCGAAATAGGAATTCAACCTGGTGATAAAATTGCACTGATCTCATATGTCAATAGACCAGAATGGAATATCATGGATATTGCCATTTCCCAGATTGGGGCCATAAATGTTCCCGTTTATCCTACGATCAGCCCAAGAGAATACGAGTATATCTTTAATGATGCTGAGGTGAAATTATGCATTGTAGGACTGGATCATCCACAAGGAAAAGCCAGTCTATTACAAAAGGTCAGAGATGCTCAACCAAATGTTCCGTCTCTCAAATCCATTTACACCTTTGACAAAACAGATGATGCCCCTTACTGGGAAGAACTGTTCAAAGAAGGCGATATGAAAGTGCTGGAAGAAAAAAAAGGTGCCATAAATCCTGACGACCTAGCGACGCTCATCTATACTTCAGGGACCACTGGTGACCCCAAAGGCGTGATGTTGTCACATTCAAATATTGCTTCAAATGTCAATGCTGTACTTGATCTGGTGCCTCTAAATGCAGGTGATCGCGTCTTGAGCTTCTTACCGCTTTGCCACATTTTTGAAAGAAACGTTTCATACACTTACATGGCGACCGGAGTATCCATTTATTACACAGGTACCGATAACCTTGGTGGGGAAGGTGGTGATCTTCAGGATGTCAAACCTCACTTTTTTACGACCGTTCCCCGCTTGCTGGAGAAGGTATACGAAAAAATCTATAATAAAGGTCTTGACCTGGAAGGATTCAAGCGAAAACTGTTTTTCTGGGCATTGGACCTAACCGATGATTACGAGTACGACAAACGATACAGTGGCTTGAGAGGCATTAAAAATGCGATAGCAGATAAGCTCATCTTTTCCAAATGGCGGGAAGCCCTTGGCGGGAATATCAAGGGTATCATCACAGGAGCAGCTGCTTGTCCGCCCAAAATGGCAAGGGTCTTTTCTGCTGCCGGTATTCCGATAAGGGAAGGATATGGTCTGACTGAGACATCCCCGGCACTTACCATCGGACGTTTTCAACCAGGTGAGGCGATGCTTGGAACGGTTGGTCCAACTTTACCAAACGTAACCATTATGATTGATGGATCTGATGGTGATTATAAGGAAGGCGAAGGCGAAATACTCGCCAAAGGGCCTAATGTAATGCAAGGCTACTACCGGAAACCGGAAGCTACGGCAGATGTCATGCACAAAGATGGCTGGTTCCATACAGGTGATATTGGAAAAATCGTAACCAATAGCGCTGGCAGGGAATTCCTCAAGATCACAGGTCGTAAAAAGGCGCTCCTGAAAACGTCTGGAGGGAAATATGTAGCACCAGAACCAATCGAAAAGAAGTTCAAAGAAGACTTTTTGGTTGAACAGATGATGGTCGTAGGAGAAGGGAAAAAATTCGTTTCAGCTTTGATTGTTCCGGCAGCAGAAGCAGTTGAAGACTGGTGTGATAATAACGATGTGAAATGCATTACCGGCAAATCAGCTAATGACCCTGATGTTATGATCGTCAATGCGGAAACATTAGAAAATCCAAAGATCCAGGCTTTGTTTGAAAATATCATTAAAAACGTTAATCCTAACTTTAGTCATATTGAACAGGTAAAAAAGTTCGTTCTACTACCTGAACCTTGGACTGTCGAAACTGGTGAACTTACCCCAACGATGAAGATTAAGCGACGGGTGATCAGACAAAAATATAAATCAGTCATCGACGAAATTTACAACGTTTAAATAGGAATTTATGACCAGGATATTTGTGGTTTTGTGCCTTGTTTTTTGCTTTACCCAATGCACAAACAATCAGTCCTCAGATGATGCCGCCGAACAGGCCAGGCTGGAAGCTGAAAAAGCCAGAGCTGAAGCAGATTCTTTGAAAAAATTACTCGAGGCTAGTAACAACACTAGCAATATCAGTATTTCCGATAAGGCTGGTTTGCCAGCAGTACAGGTAAAGGAAGTCGGCAAGTTGAATCCGGTTGACGAAGGGGCAAACGATCCAACCTTCGTCGAATTCAGAAATAACCTGAAAGCCGCTATCGAACGTAAAGATGTGGATTATGTCCTTTCACAATGCCACGAAGAGATTAAGATCAGCTTCGGTGCGGAAAGTGGTGTCAAAGACTTTCAAACTATGTGGTTTGGCGATAAGCCTGATGAATCAGAATTCTGGCAAACCATGAGCAAGATTCTTGATCTTGGAGGTACCTGGTTTTCTGAAACACCAGTTACTTTTGTAGCACCATACATCTTTACTACCTTCCCTGATGAATACGATGCCTTCACTCATGCTGCTATTACAGGTCAGGGGGTAAGACTCAGAGACAAACCAACACGCAGTGGCAAACATCTTTCCACATTGTCATATAATATTGTCCAATGGCAAGGAGAAGGGGAACGGCATGAAACAATTGGCGGAGAAACCTATCCGTGGGTTAAAGTAAAAACCCTGGATGGCACAGAAGGCTACATCTTTGGTAAATACGTCCATAGCCCTATTGGCTTCCGAGCTGGATTCTCCAAATATGACGAAGGCTGGAAAATGAAGTTTTTCGTGGCCGGTGATTAATATCACTCCTGGGAAGACAAGTTCAAAAATAAAAAGAGAAAAATGATCCATTCATTTTTCTCTTCTTTTATCCCATGCAAGTAACTCCGGACCCAATATCTTATCGTCCTAGCAAGGTCTCCCGAAGAGGACTTGGCGTAAATTTGAACCCATGATCTAACGAACCCCAGGTAAATTCCGCCATCCACTATCCAGCTTCTTGAGCAGGCCAGTTGCTTTACTGGACTGGTAACCACCATTTTCGCTGATATCCTCCAGATTAATTCGTGCTGTGGTTTCGTCACCATTAGCTAATTGGGCAAGGGCTAGATACCACTGAGCCGGCTCTTTAAGATCATTTTCCATTTGGAATAAATCATTCAAAGTGTTTATAGCATCACTGGCATTACCTGATTCTAATTGGGAAATACCGAGATATAATCTTGACAAGGTAAAATACTGGTCATCAGTACCAATACCTTCAAAAAGAGGGATGGCCGTTGTAAAGTCATTCTGGTTATAAGCCTTCATGGCGTTGGATAGAGCTGATATCGGCGCATCACTCATAGAAGTTATGCGATCGGGATAGGCCTCTAAGTTATTGGCTACAAGGTTAGCGCCTGAATATTGGCTGGATAACATGAAATAAGCGATGCCCATAAATACAAGAAATACAACTGTAGCTGCTAATGCCATAGATCCCAGTCTTCTAACCTTGGCCTGGCCCTGACCTTTGACTTTTGAATAGATTTCACTTACATTTTCGTGGGTCTTGATCTGAGTGTATAAGTTAACTGCCTGATGTGCAGCTTTTTGGGAATCTAGTGATTTAGCCAGGCTTTCATCGGATTCAACGGCCGACTCAAATTCCTGTGCTTCCTCTGTAGAGAGGTTGCCGGCAAGGTATTCCTCTATAAATTCGAATGTATATTTTTCGTTCATGATAGTTCGGTTACCAACTGCTGTACTTGTGTGTTGCTTTCCATTAAGTTCCGCAGTTCTTTTAAACATTTATTTTTCTTATTCATCGCTACTTGCGAGCTGCTGAAACCCAGTTGGTCGGCTATCTCCGTCATAGAGAAGCTTGACCCCCACATATATAGGGTTTCCTTGCACTTGGTTTTCAGGTGACCAAAAAGTTCGAGGATTAGGTCTTTTTGTTCAGTATCCATCATATTGTATTCAGGGGTCTCATAGTCTTCCTCTACTACTGTTAGTGAAGACTGGTATTCGCGATCGCGAACCACTTTCCTGAATTTTTTATACCAGATGCCTTTGCAAATGGCAAAAAGATAGGTGTTAATAGAACTGTCGCCTTTAAATTTTCCATCCCTGATATTCAGGATAAGGGCAGTCAGGCCCTCCTGGAAAATATCCTCGCCATCAGCTGTAGATCCGTTACGGGAAGACACGAATGATAAAATCTTGCCTTCATTTTCTCGAATCAAATGTGTAATGGCCTTTTGCTCATTAATACCACCTCGTTTGATATCTTCCACTAGGTCTGAAGTGGTATATTTCCTGATTCCGAACATTAGTACTGTTTAATTTGAAAAAGCTAACCCAAATAAGAAAAATAAAATCTTATTACTCAATAAAATTAAAGAGTTGACTTGAGAAAGCAGCATGGAAGGTTAGAAAAAACTGGTAATGAGGTACTAATGACCATTGAACCTTTTTCACACCAGTTGGAATGGGAAAGGGCAAGCTATGATTTTATTTATTAAATTTATTAAAAACTTTTACCATGCAACATTACTTATCTAAAGTGATTGCATCGCTGGTGGTGTTTTGTTTTCTAAATGCCCCAAAAATGCAAGGACAATGCTGTCCTAATGATTCACTTGCACTTTTATGTATTTACCTCGACTTCAACGGACCAGACTGGAATAGTAATATCAACTGGTTAACCTCTGAACCATTGGAAACATGGGAAGGGGTGACGATTGGTCAGGTTGGTGTCAATGACAGGGTAATCGGCCTGGAATTACCTAATAATAATCTTGTGGGCGACACCGATCCGGCTTTTGAAGACCTGAACGCTTTGCAACGACTTGATTTTTCTGGTAATTCTATTAATAATCTGCCCAGCTTAGGCCAATTCTTCAATCTCGAATATGTCAATGTCAGTAATAACAATATGGAAGACCTTGAATCTTTTCCAAGTATTGGTATTGATACCTTTATTGGAGATGGCAATCGGTTTGAATTTGATGACCTGGAACTTGTCGTCCCTTTTACGACCAGTTTTACTCAAATTTCACCTCAAGCCAATGTTGGTGAAGAACGATTCCTTTTCGTTGACCCTGGCGATGGCGTCATGATTTCAGCTGATGTCGGCGGGTTTAATAACTTTTATTCATGGTATAAAGACGGTGTACAAATAACACAACCTGATCAGACGCCTGATTTTGGCATATCGTCTTTCACAGAATTCGATGAAGGCTCGTATGTCTGTAGGGTTACCAATAGCCAGGTGCAGGGCTTAACCATCGAAACAGAACCAATAAAGATATTCAGGTGGGAATTTGATGCGCTCGGTGGGCGATATGCGCCAAACCAGATGATCATAGAGTTTACTGATGATGCAACCCAGTTTGAAAGAGATACGCTGCTCGATTTTTACGATGCAGAACGTCTTGATGTTTGTATGTGCGGTATCATTGAACTTTGGATGTTACCTGATACCTCCTTCCTGCCAGATGGACAGATTATCATTGGCGTAGAAGAAACTGCCGCCAATGCCCGATCGAAAGCTAAGGTCGAAGAAACCGGCAATAACTATTTTCTTGAACTCTTGTCTAAAGAGAGTGCCGGGCCAAAGTCTTATGCGACCACCTATCAGCAAAAAACGGAAAGCTGGGGTGGTAAGTCAGGTGAGCCTCCTGTAAAAGTTGCCGAAATTGATGTCGGTGTAGATTATACGCATCCAGATCTGCTCTCAGGCTTTTTCTGGTCGAATGACGAACCCGTCAATGGCGTCGATGATGATAATAACTGTTATGTTGATGATCGGCGCGGTTACGATTTTGCAAGTAGAAAACCCGATCCATTCGATGATAGTGAAAGTGGCCACGGGACTCACGTTGCTGGTATCATCCTCATCGGCCTTCCTACCGGGGACATTGACCTCATTAACCTGAAGAGCCACCGGGCCGATGGGCAAGGACTGCTGTTTGATGGTACTTGCGGTATTTATTACGCGCGTAATGAAAATGCTGATATAATTAACCTGAGTTGGGGCTATAAAGGTGTGGAGTCAAAAGTGTTAGGTAATGCAATCGCCCGTGCAGGAGAAGATTGTGGAGCGCTGGTAGTAGCATCGGCAGGTAATCTGAATGAAGATAATGACCAAATGCCGCATTATCCTTCAAGTTATGATCATGATAACTTGATTTCAGTTGCTGCGCTTAACCTGATGGAAGATGGTCTTGCCGTTTTCTCCAACTTCGGGGAGTTGTCTGTAGATCTTGCAGCTCCAGGAACAAGAATTTTAAGTACGGTACCCGGAGGAACATTCGCATTTAAGGATGGTACATCAATGGCTGCCGCTGCGGTTTCAAGAGCTGCCGCGATCCTGAAAAAAGCACAACCTGATGCCACATACCTCGATATCAGGGAAGCAATTCTTTCAACTGTAGATGAATTAGGCACTTTGTCAATGTTGGAAACCGGTGGAAAACTCAACCTGATGGAAGCCATGAATTACATTGATACCTTAAGTAACTTTGATACATCTTGCCTTCTGGTTTCTGTAGAAGAACCTGTATTCACTGAAGGTATTGCGTTGAAGGTGTTCCCACAGCCATTCTCAGATTACACCACGCTGGAGTTCGAACTTGAACGGCCTGGAGAAGTTGAGTTTAGTATTTATGACAGTGTAGGCAGATTGGTTTATACCCGATATCAAAACGTTTTCAAGGGTGTTAACAGGCTATACTGGGATGGAAAAACAGGGGCCGGCATAGATGTCAGGCCCGGCATGTATTTCTTCAATATTAGCATAGACGGCCAGGAAATGGCTGGAAAACTAATGAGACAATAACTACCCGCCCGGGAATTTATTACTGCCCTGTGATTGCGATTGCAGGGCAGTTTTTTATTAGACCAATATCATCTTGACTATTCTCTGTATAGGTCATTTTGGGTATATTTATGCAAATCCAAAATGTAAATGCCGCCTATACTCCGCCTTTTTTTGCTTTACATGCTTTGTTTTTCCTTTTCTGTTTTTCCCGGGTTTGCCCAAAATGGAGGAATTCAGGCCAACGAGGAAAAAGATTCGCTTCAAACCTATATTCAAGCTCAGATAAACATTGCCAAAAATGACCGATATGATGAGCAATACGAAAGTGCAAGAACCAACCTCGATACATTAATTGCTTTCTCAAGAGAAAAATTGGGCGTTGACCACGAACTTGAAGGCCATATTTTCCATCAGTTAGGTGTACTCAGTTATGTGTTGGATGATAATGTGGAAGCCATAAAATTCTACAAGGAAGCTGCAAGGATACGGAAGAAGCTCTTTGTGAATAATCATCCTGACCTGGCACAGTCTTTACATAATATCGGGGTAGCCTATCGTTATGAAGGCAATTTCTCAGAAGCCATTAGTTATTTGGAGGAGGCCATAGCAATACGCGATGCCCTTGATATGAAAAAAAAGCAGGCGGATAGCTATAATCAATTGGGTATCGTGTATGAAAATATAGGTGATTATGACCGTTCACTGGAATGTACTGAACTTGCCCTGGGCCTGTTCAGGCAATCCGTTCCGGAAAATGAATTTTGGTATGTAGCACAGTGCCATCGTGATATGGGTATCGTCTTACGAATGGCCAAAAAGCCTGCAGAAGCACTGATCCAGTTTGAAAAAGCTATTGAAATTTTCACCGATCTTTTCGGAGAAGGAGATAGGGATGTAGCAGATTGTTATAACAACCTTGGGACAGCATATTGGGAGATGAGACAGTACCAGCCAGCAATAGAAGCCCTTGAGAAATCATATTCAATTAACCAAAAATTATTTGATAGTCCGAACAGAAGATTCGTCTGGAATTTTAATAACCTGGGACTCGTGCATATGGCTAATGGCAATTACCGGGAAAGTGCCCAATACCTTGAAAAAGCCATTAAGGAAGGCCAAAATTATTATGGACAAAACCACGCAGAACTAGCCAGAAGTTTTGAGAACTATGGAGATAATGCTTTTTATCAAAATGAATTTAGAGTAGCATTAGAACGCTATCAAAAAGCATTGGTGAACAGTTTTTCGAATTTTCGTGATAGCTCGGCTTACGCCAATCCGGATTTTGAGAAACATGATATTTGGATTGAAAAAACAGAGTTACTCTCCTTCCTTTCCAATAAGGCCAAATGCCTCATGGGGGTTTTTAATTCCGGTAACGGAAATATCAAAGATATCGAAGCCGCCTACGAAACTTACCTGCTGGCTGATCAGTTGGTCGATCTTATGCAAAAGGATTTCAGAGAAGAGGGGTCCACTTTGATCCTTTTGGAAAAAGCGATCCCGATGTATGAAAATGCGATAATCGCAGCCATCCAGCTTTCGAAGGAGAAAAACGATGATACTTACAAAGAAGCAGCTTTCCGATTAGCAGAAAAGAGCAAGGCAGTAGTGCTGCTGGCATCGATAAAAGAGTTAAAAGCCAAAGATTTTGGTGGCATCCCAAATCAACTGCTAGAAGAAGAAAACGACATACGCCAGCAATTGGCCCACCAGGAAAAACTTCTGGTCAACGCTCTTAAAGGAGATGCCGACGCTGAGACAATAGCCGGTTTGAGAAGTGAAATTCTAAAATTAAAGCAGACCTATGAGGCCTTCACGCTAAAACTTGAACAAGAGTATCCGGCTTATCACAATTTGAAATATACTGGCAAGATCGGGAATGTGAAAGATGCAAGGGAGAAATTATTGGATGACCAATCAATGTTGGTGGAGTATTTTATTGGCAGTGAAAACGTTTTCATTTTTGGTGTTTCAGAGCATGGCCTGGAAGTGGCAGAAATCAAAAAATCAGCCTTCCCTGAAGCCGAAATACAATGGCTCATTGAGTTTGTTTCCACACCGATATTTGAGCAGTCGGATAAAGAGTTGTTTAATCAAAATGCGTTTAAAGCCTTTGCGACTTTATTGCCTTTTTCCATTCCGGAAACGGTAAAAAGATTGACTATTATTCCGGATGGGGTGGTCAGCTACTTGCCTTTTGATATTTTATTAGAGCAAAACTCTACCGGATCGATTAACTTTAAGCGGCTGTCTTACCTTGGGAAAAAATATGCCATTGGATATGGTTATTCCGCAACTACATTGATTGAAAACCTGGAAAGAACCGATAACGCGAAAACCAGAAATGTATTAGCAATGGCACCGATTTTCGAAGAAAGCAAAATTTATCAGCCTTTACTTTACAGCCTTTCGGAATTAACGTTTTTGAAAGACCAGTTTAAGACCACTGCCCTGGAAGGTGAGCAAGCGTCGAAATCAGCCTTTATCGAGAAAGTAGGAGCATTTGACATTATCCACCTTTCCACGCATGCAGCTGCAGAAGATAGCCTGGAAAACTCTGCCTGGATTGCCTTTAGTGAAGTCAATGCAGAATCATCAGAAAGTCGATTATCACTTAACGATCTCTATGCATTACGTATGAAAGCAACTATGGTTGTGCTCAGTGCCTGTGAAACGGCGCGTGGGAAAATAGCAAAAGGAGAAGGCGTAATGAGCCTGGCAAGAGGTTTCGCATATGCAGGTTGTCAAAGTACGGTAACGACTTTATGGCAGGTCAATAATCAATCGACCGCTGATATTATGGAGCGATTTTATAATCACCTTGAAGCAGGCTTAACAAAAGATGTTGCACTAAAACAGGCGAAAATGGACTATTTGGGCAGTGATGAAATCGACCAGGTAGGCGCTCATCCGTATTACTGGGCAGCATATGTGCCAATTGGAAATACGTCAGCGCTTCAATTCGGTAAAGGAACCCCTTGGTTTGTTTTTCCAATAATCCTGGTAATTATCATACTTCTGGGCCGGGGTATAAAAATGACAAAAGGGTAACTATTCCTTATGAAAAGTCACCCCTTTGCTTTGCAACCTATTAAAGCTAACTTGCCACATAAATTATGCCATTCTTTACTTATGTTGAAACAATCTATCATTACTGAAATAACTATTGATGCTTCCAGAGAAAAAGTATGGGAAATTCTTGTTGATTATGACAATTACCATACTTGGAACCCCTTCTGTATCAAGGCAGAAACAACAAAAGAGATAGGAACTCCGTTTGTAATGACCATTCAAATGCATCCGGGAAAAAAGCCGATAAAGTCAAAAGAAATTTATTCTGACCATGAAGCACCAAAAGTGATTGGTTGGCGACTAAATTGGGGTTTTTTACTAAAAACACATCGTTTACAGGTTCTGGAAAAGGTCGATGAGCATACAACTCACTATTTCACCGAAGACAAGTTTTGGGGTTTACTTACACCTCTGGTCATGTTTCTTTATCGGAAACCGATACAAAGAGGATTTGATGAAACTGCTGCTGCATTGAAAGCTGTATGCGAAAAATAGAAGCCTAACTGATCTTTTCCTCTACAATAGCCATCACCGCTTCTTCAAGTTTTGCAGCTTCGTCAATGATCACTTGCCCGTCTGCCAGTACTTTTTCGACATAAGCTTTGTCGTTGAGGTCGGTGGCGTTAATCTTGACATTGAGAAAGGCACCTCTGATGGCAGTTCTCGCGCATAGTACGCCTACACCAGCATCAGTCACCGAATTAGGATTACCTGTTTCCGCCATGGCTTTGATTACCTTAATTGACTCAAGAGCTACTTTCATTACCTTGAGTGGAACATCTATTGCGTACTTTGTGGCATCCTGGATAGCTTGTTTTCTTTTGACTTTTTCTTCTTCACTACCTTTCGGTAAACGGAAAGCATCCATTATAGCGTTGAAAGAACGGGTGTCTTCATCTACTAGTTGTAATAATTGATCTTTGATGATTTGTCCCTTAGCGGCCCATTCTGAGAATTCATCCCAGCGCTCGTCCCACACTCTCCTGTGCGCTGAAAGGTTAGCCACCATGGTTCCTAGTGAAATACCTAATGCCCCAACATAAGCTGAAATCGATCCTCCGCCTGGGGCAGGACTTTCTGAGGCTGTTTCATTGGAAAATTCACGGAGGTTCATATTGAGCAGTGGCGTATCTGCCATATCTCTCAATTGGTATTCGATGATCTTTTTATTGGGATCGAACGGTCCGAGTTCTTCAAGCCCTAGTGAACGAACCGCTATTCTGATCAACTCTTCTTCTGATACACCAGTTGAGCGTCTTTGTTGCTCAAGGAAAAATCGGCCTGCATCCAGCATTACATTTAGCGGGACCAATCCGACCAACTCCGATCCTGTAACGCGCAAGCCTCTTTTAGTAGCGGATTTGCGGGTTTCTTCAAAAGCAATATGCAAAGGGGTGACTTGCAGGTTGGTGAGGTTCATCGAAATCTGGGCAATGCCATACTCTTCGATAAACCAACCGATAGCTTTCACTGACTTGCAGGCTCCGGGTTCTCTTACTGGCTCTCCAGCTGCGTCGGTAATGACTTTTCCATTGATCTTATTGCCTTCGCGTTTGATCCTGCCTTTTTCGCGGATGTCGAAGGCTACAGAGTTAGCCCTTCTGACAGAAGTGGTATTAAGATTTACGTTATAAGCGACCAGGAATTCCCTGGCTCCGATGACTGTGGCACCCGAACCAGCAACCTTATCCGTAAAAGCATTTGGTCCGAAATCTGGTTGCCACTCAGGCTTACCCAGTTTATCAGGTAGGGCTTCATACTCGCCTGCACGGATGGTGGCCAGGTTTTTCCACTCGGGTTTGCTGGCGGCATATTCGTAAAGGTAAATGGGGATATCCAGTTGACTACCAACCATTTCACCTAGTTTTTTGGCGTAAGTCACCGTTTCCTCCATGGTAATACCAGAAATGGGAATGAGTGGACAGACATCTGTAGCACCCATACGTGGGTGTTCACCGGAATGTTGGCTCATGTCAATCAGTTCGGCGGCTTTCTTAATGGCCAGAAATGCGGCTTTAATTACCGGGTCTGGTGCCCCTACAAAGGTCACAACAGTCCGATTTGTAGCTTTTCCTGGATCTACATCCAGTAATTTGACGCCTTCAACTGATTCAATCTCAGCTGTAATTTGCCGAAGCACTTCCGGGTCCCGCCCTTCACTGAAATTTGGAACACATTCTATTAATTGGGTTGACATTTTTTCTAAATTTTAGATCTGCGAAATTAGAACAAATTATGTACTCTGGGTCGGAAATTCTGATGAAATCCATTCTGCCATAAACAGAAACTTTATCAAATATTCGCGATTTGATAATATTCTGCATTTAAAGTGTTTTACGGTATTAAGTTGTGCAGAATATCTTTTGAGATAAAATAAATTTTAATTATCTTTCAATTATTAAAATATTAGTTCATTGCAGTTTGATTTTGTTATGTGATAAGTCATGCTTAAATACCTTTGATTTATCACATGCCCACAGCAATACTTGATTCATTTTTGAGCCTAACATTCAAAAAATTAAAGTTTGACTCAAGGTATCTAGGGCGGGCCCCAGTTCCGGTAATAATCGGGATTTTTTATCAATGATAAAAACAAGGGGATTACTGAACTACCTTGGCTTCTTTAGCGTAAAACAAGAGGCCCAACTTTATTATGACAGTATTTCTGTGGGTTTTTTTATTTTTGCCAAAAAGGGATTTATGAAAAAGTGGATCATCTTAACCGCCTTTTTGGCTTTCGTCTTTCAGGTCAATGCACAAACAGGAACTGCTTATGGCATAAAAGGAGGTCTTGCACTCGCTAACCAAAGTTGGAACCAGTCGGAAAGAGAGTTTGGATTTGCTTACCATGGTGATCTGTTTCTTGAATCTGTCAACGATAGTTTGAGTATTGCTTTTTACGTAGCAGCAGGCTATCACCTGCGGGGCAGTGCTATTGTTGTTAACTCTTTCTTTGATCCGCGAACAGGTATTACCTTTCCGCGGCGCAGGATTAATCACCGTTTCAATAATGTTGCTATACAAGCAGGTGCTAAAAACTTTCATAGGTTAAAAGATAAAAACATACGGGGTTTCTATGGCCTCGGCCTAAGAGTTGAATACACGATTGACTATAATCTGGCTTACAGTAATTCCGAAGGTTATGATCTCTACCTCAACCGCTTTAATTACGGATTGTCTGTATTAGGTGGTGTAGAGTTTGAGTTTAAAAATTTCCCTGGCGCAGTTTTCCTCGAATTGTCTTTCCATCCTGATGTCTCCAAACAAATTTTCATTCCACCAGGAGTGGCCACTTATACCGACCCGGTCACCAATATGGTATTCACCTTTTCAGAACAAAAAGTATTCAACCGGACACTTGAACTTACCCTCGGATACAAGTTTATAAGAAGGGTTGAATGGATTGATTAGCCTTTCAGTCGGTGCTTTTAACTTTAAAAAATTCCTTGTTTTTAAACAATTAGGGTGGATTTATCATTTCCATTCTTAACTTTAGCGCCATTTTTAAATCCAGTTCTAATCCAACTTTACTATGAAACATGCCTCCATCGGGATTGACGATATGTCACTGTATATCCCGAAACTTTACCTTGATATAGAGGATTTGGCAAATGAAAGAAATATTGAATACGCCAAATTACACTTCGGTTTGGGGCTAACCTCTATGGCCGTGCCGGATGTACACGAAGATGCAGCAACTATGGCAGCAAATGCTGTGGCTGACCTGATCGATAAAAATAACATTGATCCAAGTGCTATTGGACGCATTTATATGGGTACCGAATCTGCCCTGGATGGAGCAAAGCCAACCGCTACCTATGTCCTTGAAATGCTTCGTGATAAGTATCATGAACAATATGGTTCTGATTGTTTTCTCAACTGCGATGTTGTTGATCTGACATTTGCCTGTGTAGGTGGTGTAGATGCTCTAAACAATACACTTGACTGGGTTGCAGTTGATGATGAGCGGATTGGTATCGTCGTAACGACGGACCTTGCCAAATATGAACTCGGTTCAACCGGAGAATACACCCAAGGCGCTGGTGCCATTGCCATGTTGGTAAAGCGCAACCCAAGATTATTAGCAATTCGTGATCATTGGGGAGTAGCGACTGTAGGTGTCCACGACTTTTTCAAACCAAAGAGAACTGCCTCAAAAGTTCAGATTATTGATGAAGTTTTAAACCTGGCAGGTATCAAGGATATCAATGCTAACGAAATAATTGAGAAACTGGATGCCAGTCTTGAGGTAAAAGGTGTCCTTGATGTCAACGAAGTCAATTTGACGCTTCAGAAAGAAACCCCGGTATTTGATGGACAATATTCTAATCTCTGTTACCAGGAACGGATAAGACAGGCTTTCGATAATTTCAGAAAGAAGGCAGCCGGAAATGGTCGTTTCAATGGCAATCAGGAACATGTTGTAACTGAAGAATGGGACAGACTGATCTTCCACTTACCCTATGCCTTCCATGCCAAACGCATCTTCCCCGAAATATTTATGGAAGAAGCCAAAAGGTCTGGAACCTGGCCGGAAATTAAAGCATCTATAGAAATGGACGAGCCTTTAATGTCAGAATTCGCGGATAAGGAAATGTTTCTTAAAACAAAAGCGCAATACTTGAGACTCGTTAGCAAAACAGGCCATTACAAGCAATTTGTAGCTGAAAAAATGGAGAAAGGCCAACGCGCATCACGTGAAGTAGGCAACATGTACGCCTGCTCGATCTTCCTCGCCCTCATGTCGAGCCTTGAAGCCGATTACCTCGAGGGCAGTAATCTGAAGAATGGCCTTATTGGATTTTTCGGTTATGGAAGCGGCTCAAAATCCAAGGTTTTTGAAGGTAAACTCCAACCAGGTTGGAAAGAGGTAGTAGCGGGATTTAAAGTAACTGAGCAACTTAAAAAACGGACGCGCATTGACTATCCGACCTACGAAAAACTGCATTCTGGAAAACTGGAAGAATCAGTTGTGACAGCAGGGAAAGAGTTCAATCTCAGCCATATCGGTAAAGATGGAGTCGTCGAAGGGGCACGTTATTATGCATGGACTGAATAGGTAATAATTTTTTTCTGAGTAATTTGCCACCTGTTTAACCAAATAGCTATTTATGCTAATTCACTTTTTCAAGGGCCTGGGCTACCTGTGGAAAGACAAATGGACACTGATTTCTCGTGTCATCATCCCGCTTTTCCTGACCGTCCTGATTTTATCATCTACCCTGGGCTTTATTTCCAAGGGGGTCGATTCTAACTTAGAAGAGATTCCACTGATAGCTGTCTTTGGTGCTGAGCATGCCCCGTCTTTTATCGCCAAACTGGAAAAACGAAAAGACATGCGCCTGATCACAGGAATTGATCTCGAAACGATTAGGAACGCCACTTCTATTGACAGCATCCAAATGGGGATGGAAGTAGAACCGGACTTTGAAAACCAGACGGAAAATGGTCAGTCAGGTGTGATAAGGCTGTACTTTAACTCTGGACAAGATTTTTTAGCACATAGAAGAATAAAAGCAGCTGTTCAGGAATATGAAAAAGTCTTACTGAAACAACGTTTGGATGAATCAGAACTCAGTGTCGACTATTTCAAGCCTTTAACGCTCGAGGAAATAGATAGCTATTCACCATTTTCATTTGCTATTCAGAATATTGCAGGATTTGTTACTCTAATCATGATATTTTTTGGGCTGTTGGCTACCATTTATGCCTCTCTTGATTTTGCTACAAGTCTATACGGCAAGACCCCTGCCGCATACCTGGGACGTTTATTGAGTATTGTCGTAATTGGAACGCTGTTTAGTCTGTTCAGCTACCTGGTTTTAAAGTGGGCCCTAAACTGGAATCCGGCGATCTCCAAATTATTGGTCAATTCGTTTGAGAGTATAATTACCAAAACAAGACTGGCCAAGGCACTTCTTTTACTGTTACCCTGTATGCTGTTTTTTGCCTCCTTCTTCACATGGGTCGGACTGGCAGGAAAATCTTTTAAACGGGCACAAAATACCCTCCAGCCAATTAAGTTACTGTCACTTTTTATGTTGATTTGGGCTATCCTGCCATCATGCCAGTTGGTGCTGAAAACTGTCTTTGTGCCTGTATTGAGCACCGCTGTAAGTATTCGGGAGATTTTCTCTGGAAGTCCTTATAGCTCGTTAATGTGGGTGGCAGTTGGATTGCTCGGTTTTTATTCGCTTACCGCAATGCTGCTCAGCAGAAGATACATTGTCGAAAAATAATTTTTTGCTTTCCAGTTAAACCTTTGTATTTGACTTTGGTCATAGGAGTATTATTTCACAACCTTGAAAAAAATACTTCCATGAAAAAGTTAATAATAGGCCTGGTCCTTTCTTTCGCAATGTTAATCAGTTTACCCACTATTTCTACAGCACAGGTAGTCGTCGCTATCAAACCAAAACCGGTAAAAGTAAAAGTGGTTAAGCCCAAAGCACCATCAGTAAATTACATTTGGATTGATGGACATTACAAATACGACAGAAACCGGAACAAGTACGTGTGGGTAGATGGCCGTTGGATCAAGAAGAAAAAAGGCAAACGCTATGTTCCCGGTCACTGGAAGAAAGTCAGAGGCGGTTATACCTACGTCCCTGGTCGCTGGGTCTAGACAGCTCAAGAAAAGCACCCATTCAATTTCATAATAAAAAAGCCGCATAGAATTTTCCATGCGGCTTTCTTTATATTATTAAATTGCAAATTAGCTAGTATCTATAGTATTCCGGCTTAAACGGCCCCTCAGCTTTAATGCCCAGGTAATCCGCCTGATCGGTAGTTAGCTGATCCAGCTCAACACCAATTTTGGCGAGGTGTAAGCGGGCTACTTTCTCATCGAGATGTTTTGGTAGCATGTAAACTTTATTTTCGTAGTTGTCGCCATTCAGCCATAGCTCCAATTGGGCCAGGGTCTGATTGGTAAATGAGTTTGACATCACGAATGAAGGGTGACCAGTGGCACATCCAAGATTTACGAGACGACCTTCGGCTAATACGATGACATCTTTGCCGTCGATGGTGTATTTATCAACCTGTGGCTTGATCACATCTTTAGTATGACCGTAATTATTATTTAACCATGCCATATCCAACTCGTTATCGAAGTGGCCGATATTACAAACGATGGTCTTGTCTTTCATCAAACGGAAGTGTTGCTCGCTGATGATGTCTTTGCAACCTGTAGCAGTGACAATGATATTTGCTTCCTGAACTGCATCAACCATTTTCTTAACCTCAAACCCGTCCATTGCAGCTTGTAGCGCACAAATTGGGTCAATTTCGGTGATGATAACACGTGCACCAGCACCCTGGAGAGAAGCAGCAGATCCTTTTCCTACATCTCCGTAACCAGCCACAACCGCAACTTTACCTGCGATCATGATGTCTGTAGCGCGTCGAATCGCATCTACACAGGATTCTTTACAACCGTATTTATTGTCAAACTTTGATTTGGTAACCGAATCGTTGACATTAATGGCTGGTAATGGCAATGTGCCGTTTTTCATTCTTTCATATAGCCTGTGAACACCTGTAGTGGTTTCTTCACTTAGCCCTTTGATACCGGAGACAAGCTCTGGATATTTGTCGAGTACCATATTGGTAAGGTCACCACCATCATCAAGTATCATGTTCAATGGCTGACGGTCTTCGCCGAAAAACAGGGTTTGCTCGATGCACCAGTCAAATTCTTCTTCGTTCATACCTTTCCAGGCATATACCTGTATGCCTGCATCAGCGATGGCGGCTGCAGCATGATCTTGTGTTGAAAAGATGTTACAGGATGACCAGGTAACTTCTGCACCCAGGTGAACCAGCGTTTCGATCAGAACTGCCGTCTGAATGGTCATGTGGAGACAACCAGCGATACGAGCGCCGGCAAGTGGTTTGGTATCACCATACTCTTCGCGTAGTGACATAAGGCCTGGCATTTCTGCTTCAGCCAATTCTATTTCCTTCCTTCCCCAAGCGGCAAGGGCAATATCCTTCACCTTGTAAGGGATATAGGTTTCAACTGATGACATATTCTTAAGTTTTGATGTGTTTAATTACGGCAATTAAAATTGCGGTGCAAAGGTACGATATGTTCCGCAATTTGCACAGCAAAGAATATGAATTCAACAGCCGGGAAGCAGTGTTGGTTCAACAATACCTATTTGCTTGAAAAGTAAGCTCTTAAGTCTTCGATTTGTTGCTGACTGAGCCGCTCTTTCGGATAATTGGGCATATAGGTCCTTTTGCCGGGGAGTGGGCTGGTTCCATACACTGCCAGGTTATACATCGAATAGCGTGTGTAGCGACCGAAATGATAATTCAGAAATTGTCGGGAGGTTTTCCCTTTGTCCAATTCAAAAAATGCATACTTGCCCGACGAATGGCAATGGAGACAGCTATTTTCGTATACGGCTTGACCACGATCAGCATTCCCCGTAAGGGAAAACCCGTCTTTGTGGTTGTCCGGTGAATCCGCAAATGTAGCTGGTGAACCCTGCAAATAGAAACTGCGAATACTTTCTTTTGCATCTTCTTTGGTCTCCGCATTGGCCATAAGGGAGTTGACGTCGCTTTTTTCATTTTCGCTCATACTCAAATCCCCCATTTTTAGCTGGAGGGTCCATAGGTAAGCTACGACTGACTCCATTTCCCAGTTATTGAGCGGGCGCCCCTGTGCACACACTTCAGCACATAGCTGAATAGCACCCCTGATGTCGTTGCGGGCATCGGCTACCAAATCACCATACTTTTTATCATAATCGCCATTGTAAAACGATTCGCGATTGACGGCCCCGTATAAGGTCGTGCCCTGTAAAAATGGTAAGTCGTTCTCGACAGCGTAGGTCAACCGGGTTTCAGGGTCACTATAACGCAAGTCAGGATCTTCTTTTTGAATGTTATGGCAGGAGGTACATACGAAGTGTTTACTCTGTTTTCTTGTTTTTCCTCCGCCTGGTTTTGAGGCAACGCCGGTAGTTACAAGTGCTTCTCCACGCTCAGCTGATGCACCTTCAACTGATGGATCGACCTCGCTTTTTGATGGCTTTTCTCCTAAATCTTGTAAAACCTGGTAGACCGGGGTGTCGTCGTTAAACAATTTTTCTTCCCTTTCGGTAAATGCAGATAACGCCACAAGCAAGCACATGAGGCCTGCGAGGGGGATAGTAATGGTTAAAATCTTTTTCATGACCAGTTTCTAAAGTTTGAATTGCCTTGAAATAGTAAATCCTAGTCTGAACTCTCCATCACCCCAGTTGTAGCGTGTGTTCGGAATATAATCGGTATCAGAAATGCCTTTTGAGTTAGTGAAATTAATCTGGAATACGTGCCCGCCAGTATCCATTTCCAATCCAATGCCAAGCGGGAAATAATAATCGTTCCCGGTGTTCCTGATATTGGTATGTGATACCGGGTAAGTTGCATCAAGCACTAGTCCAAATACCTTGTTGAGTTGCAGACGCATAGCCATACCAACTGCAAAAACGTTGTTTTCATCGTTAAGCGGAACGATGTTGCGGTGCACATAGCTGCCGGTTATCTGCAGTGAAAAGCCATCGCTGAATTTCTTTCCGAAAATAGCATGATAACTATACATCAGGCGGTGGCTAAACTTATCAAAAAAGTTAATGGCGAAAGGGTCGTCGGTTTTTTTCATCGTACTCATACTCGTTCCAGCCATCATGGTCAAGGTAATAGGCATGCCTTTGCCTTCGGTCTGCTTGAGTATGCGGTATTTAACAAATCCATTCAACAGTTGTCTTAATGGGCCGTCTCCTTTGGTCCGGTTAAAGCCAATCATGAGATCGTCGCTGAGACCATATTCAAATCCGATAAGAATATCTGCTGCGTTTTCAAGACCATACAATGTCGCCCAACCAGCACCTTCCGATGCGATGTCGCCAAATCGGTGGCTAACCCTAAAATCAAGTTTGCGTTTGCCAAGTGTCTCTACCGAATGTGAGTTGATGACCCTTGTGTCTTTAAATGTTTTGGTGACTAAGGTTTTTTCCTGCGCAAAAAGAAAAACAGGAAAGCAAAGTATAAATAGGAGTAATGAAGGTTTCATAATTTGAGGCTGAAAGGTGAGGCGATTTAGTTTCTTGGATATCCGTCCATGATCCAGCATTGAAGGATGTCAATCTGGTCCTGGGTAAGGTTTGCTGGGCCATTGGGTGCCCAGTCAGGTGGCATACCATTTGTCGGGTCGTCTCTAAGGTCAAAAACCCGGGTCTCGAATAAACCTTGTTCAATTTTTGGGACTAATCCGTCATAGGTTCGGAAATCACCTTGAGGAGCTCCTCCAACATGACATCCGGAATACGCGCAGTTGTTGTCAATAAGTGGTCTGATGTCATCTTCGTATGAAACCATTGCGGTTTCACAGAATGTTGGTGCGGGGCGTTCGGGGATCTTATCCAAATCACAGGATGAGAAAAAACCAATCGCCACCACCAATGTGAGCAGGGAGAGAAATGCTTTCATTTTGGTAAATGGGTTATGATGAAAAAACCTGAATGTTACTAAATTAAAGGGGGATTGTGCAGGGTTAAATGGGTATCCATAAAACTAGACACATGATTCACTAATTTACCCTATTTTATCACAAAACCGAAAAAACAGTAATTTTGTATGAAAATTTGAACTTAGTCTATCAAAAGTAGATTTAATAAACATACGAGAAATTTAAAAACTACGATTTTATGTATCCAATTGAATTAACTACCCCGATGTCAAAAGAGCTCAATGATTTTGGTTTTCAAAGCCTAAAATCAGGAGCAGAAGTAAAAGAAATGATTGAAGGTATGGAAGGAACAGCGTTATTGGTAGTCAACTCTGTTTGCGGTTGTGCAGCTGCTAATGCCCGCCCTGGCGCAAAACTATCACTTGATAACGAGAAAACGCCAACAAATTTATATACAGTATTTGCAGGTGTCGACCAGGAAGCAACTGCCACAGCACGGCAGTTTATGATGCCTTATCCGCCATCTTCGCCATCTATCGCTTTATTCAAAGATGGAAAATTGGTCCACTTTCTCGAAAGACATCACATTGAAGGCAGAGATGCCATGACGATCGCCGAAAACCTGAAAATGGCTTACGAGCACTACTGCTAGATTTCAAGAATTAATATTTATAAGCCCTTTGGACGTTTGTTCAAAGGGCTTTTTTGGTCCATTTTTTGAATTTAGGGCAAATGTCCTATTGAATAATGTTTTGTAATTATCCAATTTGAAGTTCATTAAACCTAGCGCCTATGAATCAAATATGCCTTTTGTTGACCTTCATGCTCTGGAGTATTTGCACTGCGGCACAAACATATAACGACCTGCGCTTCCAAATTATTAGCGACCTTGGGGGCTCAGGAACTGCCCTTGCAGAAATGGAAACCCCGGAGAAACCCTTGCTGCTTATCGTATCCAGTGTTAAAGGGTTTAAAAACGACCAGTTACATTACCAGAAATGGCATCAACTTTATGACCTCCAAATGGTAACAGTTTACCGATCAACAGGGAATGTGTCAGAAGATCTCATTTACCTTGAGTCAGAAATGGTGAAACACAAGAGAACATTCGAAATGGGTTATGATATTATGGGGTTTTACGAATCCGAACTGGGCCAAGATAACCAGGTCATCCTTTTTAATAGCAACCGAGACGTAATTTGGCAGACTAGTGGCAAGCTGACCAGCAGTGTTATCGATCAGGCTTTAGTCCAGGTTTATGGAAAACAAAAATACAGCGATAAGGATGAGGACGGAGTTTTCGACACTATCGATGAATGCAAAAAAGAGCCCGGTACATGGACAAATAACGGCTGCCCGGAAGACCAGTCAACTCCACCTCACCAGTTTGAGGCCTTCCGTTATCCGTTTCAACTGGAGTTTGGAACTTATAAGTCGTTTAATGACCTGAAAGATCTGAAGCTTTCCTGGACAGATTATTCGGAAACTACTGTTGGCAAATCATGGGATGCCAAGCGACCCACACTCCTTATCTATTACGGATTGCGTAGCGGGTCAGAAGATATCTACTTCGACCACCTCGCTGACAGAGTTCCTGTTTGGCAAGAAGCTTATGGTCTAAATGTCATCCCAGTAGTTTTGGGCTCTTGGAATCTTGTAAGAAGGGCATACCAACATGAGTTTGAATTCTATTTCGAACCAACAAGCGGTGATTATCCTATCCTTAAGCTATTTGACAAACAGATTGACGAAGACCTGGCTATCCTTTTTAATCCTGATGGTGAAGTGCTCTGGTTTAATCGTCTGGGCGATATCACAGAGAAAAGCGAAAGACTAAAAGCCCGATTAGACCATGGGCTTTTGGATAGAGATGACACCATCCTCGCGACTCTTGATTATTATCTCGACATTTCAGATGAAATACCAGTAGATGAATCAGTGGAAGTTGAAGAGATCGTAAATGCAGCAACTCCTGATAAAAAAACTGAACCTTTACAACCGTCAGTTAAGGAAACTTCGGTTTGGGATTTGCCCGAAGGAGAAACATGGGTCAGCCACCTAAATTTATTAACGAAGTCTGCTGATGGTTCTGAGTATGCCCAATTTTTGAAGATTATGGGTTCACCAGTGCCTAGGACGGAAATGACTTATAACGAGATTTTCAGGGCTAATATTTATGAGAATAAAGGCGGACAATATTTCTTGTGGAACCAACATGGTATCGATTTATTGATTAATACCGATGGTAAGGTTGAGATGTTCAGGTATCTCGAAAAAGATAGTGAAAACCGCAGAACTCAATATTCCGAACAACTACCATTCGGACTAGGCTTTGAGGATATTATGGGTAATGTCATTGCTAAAATTGGAGAAATGGAAAAATATGGCATTGGCACAAAGGAATGGGTCTATATACCTGATTCACTTAAGGATGTAGAAATGACCGTGGTGTTTAATTATGATGCCAAACTCAAGTCGATCCGATTCAGGTGGAAGCCTTAATATATCGCCCAAAAACTTACTTATCTAAATCAATGGCATTTTGGGGATTGCCTTCCCGCAGATATTGCAATGCTTCCTCTGTAAATATTTGATGGGCCGCTGCATTGGGATGGCTATCATGGGGCAAATGATTGTATTGAAGTTCGGTCAGATCAATTCCCGTAGTGTAAGTTTCAAAGCCTTTATTAACAAGATTGTCAAGCATTGCTGATGTAGCGGCGTCATCTGTTATTCCACAAACAATCAACCGGATATCATTGACCACGCATTGAGTTTTGATGGCCTCAAAAATCAGTTTGGTGACATCAAATGATCTTGCGTAAGATTCAAGTTGTTGGTCGTTTACGTATTGAAAGAAATGAATAAGAGCTGATACTTTCCTCAATGGCCAGTTATTATACATAGAGTCCCAATCCTGCGAAATGACTAATAGGCTATCTCCGGAAATTTTCCCGTAAGGAAAAGCCTGGTTAGCGAGGAGTGGTTTTACTGCCGAATTGGAATGTTCGAAACCATGTTTTAAAGCTTTTCGATAGTTGGGTGCCAATGCATTTCTTTCATCATGGAAACCGGCATAATTCAACAGGATAATATCGGGTTTATCCTGTCGTTTGATTTGATCCTCAATCACCAAGAGGGAATTTAAGGTGCCAAACCCAGGTACAGCTTCATTGCGTACATCCCATTCCGGTAAGGCATTCTGTAAAAGAAAAGGAAAACTTAAACTGTCATCTACACCCCATCCATAAGTAAATGAGCAGCCATGAACGTCTATTCTCCCTTTCGGGAAACTGTCTAAAGCTATTTCGAAAGTCGTAACCCGGTTAGAATCTGGCAGGTGAGTCACAGAATAAGTCACATGGTCATTAACAGTTAATTGATAATTACCGGGATTAAGGACAAAGCCCAATCGGCTATCAGGCAAGAGCGCAAGGCTAGGTTCGGAATCGATAGAAAAAGGATTAACCCTGTACGGCGAATAACCGAACAACCTTACGACGACTTCGCAACAAATAAAGGTGATCAGGAAAATTACCAGAAAGTCTCTTATGAATTTCAAGATGCTTTCAGAATATGGTATAAATAAATGGCATGACAGAAGAACCTCCGCCAATTACAAGCAAGACGCCAATTAACAACAATACGATAATCATCGGAGCCAACCAGAATTTCTTTCGTTCCTTCAAGAATCCCCACAAATCGGTTAAAAATTCCATAGCATTGAATTTAGGCCTTCAAAGATAAAAATTTGATGGTTCATCTGTCTAAATCAACAAACTGTATAGAAAATTTGTCTATAAACTACCAGCTTCCTAATTTGCCCTTTCTCATAAAAAGCGGCTATTTTATGCTCTGAAAAGCATTATGAGTTATATTTTTCGAAATACCAATCTCAAAATATGAAACTGACCTACGACGATTTTACCATAAAGGCCCAGGAAGCTATTCTTGAGGCCCAGAAACTTGCAAAAGCCAATAGCCACCAACATGTGGATACGGCTCACCTCGTCAAATCGCTGATGCTGGTTGATGAAAATGTCATTCCTTTCCTATTTTCTAAAATGGGGGTTAATGGTGATAAGCTTCAATCTCAGCTCGACTCTTACATCGACACCTTGACCAAGGTCCAGGATGCGGCAAAACAATATCTCACTCCTGAAGCTAATGAAGCAGTAAGAGTTGCAGCAAAACTGAAGAAAGAATTCGAAGATGAGTACATCGCCATCGAGTTATTTCTTTTGGCTATCCTTAAAGGGAATGACCTGACGGCAAAAATGATGCAGGAACTGGGTGCTACCGAAGACGATATGAGAGATGCTATTGCCGAGTTAAGAAAAGGCCGTAAAGTAACTTCCCAGGGAGCTGACGAACAGTACAATGCACTAAAGCGCTTCGCAGTCAACCTTTGCGAGCAAGCAAAATCAGGGAAACTGGATCCGATCATTGGGCGTGATGAGGAAATACGTCGCGTTTTACAGATTCTTTCTCGGAGAAAGAAAAATAACCCGATCCTGGTAGGAGAACCGGGCGTAGGTAAAACAGCTATCGTAGAAGGCATTGCCTGGCGTATCGTTGATAATGACGTTCCTGAAAATTTGCAGAACAAAACACTTTATGTGCTTGACCTTGCAGCATTGATCGCTGGGGCGAAATACAAAGGTGAGTTTGAAGAACGTCTTAAAGCGGTAATCAAAGAAGTGTCAGGAGCAGATGGGGAAATCATTTTATTTATTGATGAAATCCACACCCTCGTGGGCGCAGGCGGAGGAGCAGGTGCGATGGATGCAGCAAATATTCTTAAACCGGCACTCGCACGCGGAGACCTGAGAACTATTGGTGCCACCACCCTTGATGAATACCAGAAGTATTTTGAGAAAGATAAAGCATTGGTAAGACGCTTTCAGACAGTGCTTGTTGAAGAGCCACCAATTGCTGATGCGATTTCAATCTTACGCGGATTGCGCGAACGATATGAAAACCACCACCAGGTGCGCATTATCGACGACGCTTTGATTGCTGCAGTCGAGTTATCAGCCAGGTACATCACAGATCGTTCGTTACCAGACAAAGCGATTGACCTCATTGATGAATCAGCTGCTAAGTTGAGGCTGGAGTTAAATTCCGTGCCGGCAGCACTTGATGAACTGGAACGCAAGCTCCGTCAATTGGAAATTGAGCGGGAAGCCATCAAGCGCGAAAAGAACAAGGAAAAACTTGACAAGCTCAACAAGCAGATTGCCAATCTCACCGAAGAATACAAGCAGGTCAATGCCCAATGGCAGTCAGAAAAGGAACTGGTCGACAAAATCCAGGAACACAAAAAGAACCTTGAAGAACTGAAGCACCTGGCCGATGAAGCCGAACGAGAAAGCGATTTCGCGAAAGTCGCAGAACTTCGCTACGGAAAAATCAAGAAAGAAGAAGAGGCCATCAAAAAAGCTGAGGCTAAGCTCAATAAACTGTCTTCTGATAACCGTTTGACAGACGAGGAAGTAGATGCAGAAAACATCGCAGAAGTAGTTGCCAACTGGACAGGTATACCAGTTACCAAGATGCTACAAAGCGAAAAAGAAAAACTTATCAACCTTGAAGATGAACTGCACAAACGCCTCATTGGTCAGAATCAGGCAGTAATAGCTGTATCTGATGCGGTTAGAAGAAGCCGCGCTGGACTGGGAGATGAGAATAAGCCCATTGGCTCCTTTATCTTTCTTGGACCTACCGGTGTTGGTAAAACAGAGTTAGCCAAAGCTCTTGCAGAACAACTGTTTAACGACGAAGGTGCGATTGTCAGAATCGATATGAGTGAATTCCAGGAAAGACATTCAGTCTCAAGACTGGTTGGCGCCCCTCCCGGTTATGTCGGCTATGATGAAGGCGGGCAATTGACAGAAGCTGTCAGGCGCAAGCCATATTCTATCGTGTTGTTGGATGAAATAGAAAAAGCACACCCAGACACCTTCAATATTCTGCTCCAGGTGCTTGATGATGGAAGATTGTCAGATAATAAAGGTCGTACGGCCAACTTTAAAAACACGATTATCATCATGACTTCCAATATGGGAGCAGAGATCATTCTCGATAATTTCGAAGATCTCGATTACGTCGAAGATGATAAACGGATGGAAATCATTGATGCTACCCGGGAAGAAGTTTTTGAATTGCTCAAAGACACCCTCCGCCCTGAATTCCTTAACAGGATTGATGAAAGGATCATGTTCCTTCCTTTGACAAGAGATGAGATCCGCAAGATACTGGTATTGATGTTAAAAGGTGTTCGCAAACGCCTTGCCCGCCAGAAATTGGAGATCTGGTTCAGCGAACGCTCCCTCGATCACCTCGCTGATCTAGGATACGATCCGCAATTCGGTGCAAGACCTATGAAACGAGTTATCCAGCGTGAAGTCGTCAACGAGCTCTCCAAAGCATTGCTAAAAGGCGATTTCAACAAAGGCGATACTATTTATATCGATATCAACGAGAAAAAAGAACTCCTCTTCCTCAAAGAAAAACCGGAGATCACTGACCAGCCAGAAGGCGAGAAGAAAGACCCGCCAAAGACTACAAGACGCAAGCGTAACTCCAGGAAAAAAGAAGCTGAGGACGCCGCCAAAGAGAAAATGAGCGATAGCGCCAAAGAGGTGGAAGAAGCAGCTAAAGCAGTCGAGGAAGCAGCTAAAAAGCTGAAGGATGAGGGAGGTGAGTAGTTTTTAATGGGTAATCTGCAGTACTCAATCTGTAATCTCACATTTAGTTAAAAGATTTCAGATAATATATTTTGAAGTATTCAAAATACACATTTCCTTAAAATCCGATTGCCGATTGAATCCAGTTACTCCATCCAATAGACCCCGGTATACTTATCCACAATCACTTTGGCCAAGTTCTCAGGAACGATAGCGTAATGGGAAAATTCCATAGTCGCAGAAGCACGACCAGCGGTTAGGGTTCGAAGGTCGGAGACGTAGCCGAACAGTTCTGATAGAGGTGAATCAGCGTTGATATGTGTGGCGCCAGACCGCAATTCCTGGCTTTTGGGAAGACCGCGACGGCGGTTGAGATCACTCATTATCGTGCCTACATGCTCTTCTGGCGAAACGATCACCAGTTTCATATATGGCTCAAGGAGAACAGCGCCAGCTTCCTTGGCAGCAGCTCTAAAGCCATTGCGCGCGCAAACTTCGAAAGCAGCCGCCTGGGCGTTGTCCGGATCATGCTTGCCATCTATGAGTTTGACTTTCATGTGCTGGATTTCATTTCCGGCAAGGATACCATTGAACATCATTTGCTCAAAACCTTTCTTGATGAAGGAGATGAACTGGTTAGGTATCTTCTCTTTCGGGCAAATATTGACGAACTGAAGTTTTGTCTTTCCGGTTTTGTATTCATCCGACTTTAGGAAAACTTCGTCTGCAGGACCGATCTCAAAGTCGAGTTCAGCAAACAAATGTCCTCCACCAGCTCTCAGGTCAAGGGTTTCCCGATGGCGGTAGGTAGCAGTCAGTCGTTCTTTATAATTCACCTGTGGCGCACCCTGGTTAACTTCTACGCGATGTTCTTCTTTCAATTTGGACAGAATGACTTCAAGGTGCAATTCACCCATACCACTGATAATTGTTTGAGCGGTCTCTTCATTAAACGTCACTTTGAAGGTTGGATCTTCTTCTGCTAGCTTATCAAGCGAAGAAGACAGCTTTTCAAGTCCTTGCTGGGTCCTCGGCTCAATAGCGATACCAATCACAGGTTCTGGGAATACAATAGGTGCGAGCAGGATTGGGTTTTTGACATCCGTCAACGTATCACCCGTTCGAATATCTCGAAGGCCTACTACGGCAACGATGTCTCCAGCCTCAACTTTTGAAATGGCTTTTTTCTTATCTGCATGCACCTGGTAAAGACGGGATAGGCGTTCTTTTTTGTTCGTTCGATTATTAAGAATGGCTTTGCCCTCCTGAAGCACACCGGAATAAACTCTAATGAATACAAGTTTGGCGTGATCATCGAGAACGATCTTAAAGGCTAATGCTGAAAATGGTTCTTCAGCGGAAGGTTCCCGGGTCTCGTTTTTCTGTGTATATGGGTTTTCTCCTGTTACCCCACCAATATAAAGAGGGGAGGGGAGGTAAGCACACACTGCATCTAGAAGTGGCTGTATGCCTTTGTTTTTATAAGCAGATCCACACATCACCGGAACAAAATCAAGCGAAATTGTGCTTTTACGGATGACGGCTTTCAGTTCTTCAATGGAAATACTTTCTGGGTCGGAAAAATACTTGTCCAGCAAATCATCATCCAATTCAGCTAGTGCTTCCATCAATGCATCCCTGGCAGCTGACGCCTCTTCCTGGAGATCGTCAGGTATTGCTTCAGTATGATATGATTTGCCCTCATCATCATCCCAAATCAACGCCTTCATTTGAAGGAGATCAATCACGCCGGAGAATTCTTCTTCTTCTCCTATAGGCCATTGGATGGGATATGCATTTGCCTGGAATCGTTCCCTGATCTGAGCAACAACATCTTCAAAATCAGCGCCCTGCCTGTCCATTTTATTGACAAATGCAATTCTTGGGACACTATAACGGTTTGCCTGCCGCCAAACGGTTTCTGATTGTGGCTCCACACCACCTTTGGCATCGAACAGGGCGATCATGCCATCCAATACTCTTAACGAACGCTCCACCTCTACAGTAAAATCTACATGACCAGGAGTATCGATAATGTTAAGCGTGATCTTCTGGTTGTTATAGGTCCATAGTGTTTTGGTGGCAGCAGCGGTAATTGTGATACCTCGCTCACGTTCCATCTGCATATGGTCCATTTCAGTATTCCCTGTATGGACCTCACCTATCTTGTGGGTAATACCCGTGTAATACAGAATACGTTCGGTAGTTGTAGTCTTACCAGCATCAATATGGGCAGCGATCCCAATATTTCGCGTTAATGATAGGTCGTTAGTCTTCATGGAATTTCCCTTACGGGGAAAAGGTCTTTGAATAATGGCACTAAAAATAGGGAAATGCCTCGAATTACCTAGAAGTCACCATAAAGAATTCAACTTTCAAACTCCTAAGTCTCTCAAAAACTCAATAACCCGAAATAAACAACGTGGAAAAAATAAGAAAGGTAGGTCCATAAAAAGATAAACCCGCAGCGGGGAGCTGCGGGTTATCTTAAAAGTTAAACAGGGTGCGAATCTGTTTTCTTTTGCCATTTTCAATTTAAAACCATAGACTCAATATAATAGAAGGAAATTAATTTCCTAATATTATCAGTTGTTTTAAATACTAAACCAATTTAATAAAAAAACGTTCAAAAAGCGATTTCGCTGCCAGGTTTTTTTAAACTTTTTCAGTTTTTTGGCCAGTGCCAACATTTTGGCTTAAGCCATGATAAACCTGAGTTTTTTACAAAAATTGATTAGTAAAGACCTTACTAAGAATAATCATTATTATCTGAAAAGTAAAGTCACAAATAGAATACATATTTAATGCCAAATTGTTCTGATCTGAATCAATTTTTGTCATAGTTTTGTGAAATTTATTATTCAAATTGATGTCACTGATTTTTGGCACAGGCATCAAAACCACCTTTAATGAAAGCACAGATAATTACAATAGGAGATGAAATATTGATTGGCCAGATTATAGATACCAACTCCGCATGGATGGGAGAGCAACTCAATCTGTTAGGTATAAAGGTCGATTCCATTCTTACTGTCAGCGATGAATATGAAACCATTCAGTCAGCTGTTGGTGACGCAGACGGTGATGTTGATGTCGTCTTGATAACCGGAGGACTTGGGCCAACCAAAGACGATGTTACGAAAAAAGCAATTGCTGATTATTTCGAAACACCACTGTTATTCCATGAAGAGACTTACGATCGTATCGTTCATGCGTTCAAGGTCCGGAATATTCCACTCACTGACCACCACCGCGAACAATGTCACCTGCCAGAGGCCTGTATAATTCTGAAAAATAACAGAGGCACAGCCCCGGGTATGTGGTTTGAAAGTAAGTCTACTGTATTTGTGTCTATGCCTGGCGTGCCACACGAGATGAAGAATATCATGCAATACCAGGTAATACCAAGGTTGCAAAAGAAAAATAATACCCAGGAAATTGCTCATCGTACCATCCTTACAGCTGGAATTGGCGAAACATCATTGGCTAATATCATTAGTGATTTTGAAGCAGGGTTGCCTTCAAACATTAAACTGGCCTACCTGCCGGGTCTCGGACAAGTAAGACTGCGCCTTAGCGGTTTTGGTTCAAAAGCCAATGAAATTGCTGAAGTTTTGGATAGGAAGGCTGATGAAATGTACAACCTTGTTGCCAAATACGCCTATGGAAGAGAAAAGGAGAATCTCGAAACTGTATTGGGAGAAATGCTAAAGGAAAGAGGTGCTTTACTTGCAACTGCAGAAAGTTGCACCGGAGGTCATATCGGACATACAATAACCTCGGTGCCTGGTTCGTCCGAATATTTCGCTGGTGGGGTTATTGCCTACTCCAATTCGGTCAAGATGAATCAACTCAGGGTAAGCCCTGACACTCTCGAAACGCATGGAGCAGTTAGCCGCCATACCGTAGAGGAAATGGTGAAAGGTGTCGTAAAACTGCTTCATGTCGACTACGGTATTGCCGTCTCAGGAATTGCAGGCCCAGGTGGCGGAAGTGATGACAAGCCAGTAGGACTTGTCTGTATCGCAGTAGGCACTCAGAACAAAGTGATTTCTAGAGAATTCCGATTTGGTAAAGAGCGATTAACCAATATAAAAAGGACAACGATCACAGCCTTGAATATGATGCGAAAATTTTTATTAGCCGATAAATTGGAGTAATTTTGCGATACAAAATTATGGTCTATGGCTCTTGTTGATCTGGTTATGCCCAAGATGGGAGAATCCATCATGGAAGCAACCATCCTGAAGTGGGAAAAAAGTGTTGGTGATACTATAGAAGTAGATGAAGATGTGCTGCTGATAGCCACTGATAAAGTAGACACCGAGGTCCCTTCTCCGGTTGCTGGTGTACTCCAGGAGGTTCTTTTTGAAGAAGGTGACACAGTTGAAGTGGGTAAAATTATCGCCCGCATAGTTGTTGAAGGTGAAGAACCGCAGGTACAAGCTTCTCCAGCTATAGAGGAAATACCCGCCACTAATGGTAAACACGAAGCTTCAATGCCAGAAAAGGAACCTGCAGAATTGGTTAAACCAGCCACTTCAGTTGCCTTCAATACCGGTGAAGCAACAAGGTTTTATTCACCTCTGGTCAAGAGCATCGCGAAAAAAGAAGGTATTCCTGTCTCAGAACTTGAAACGATTTCTGGAACAGGAGCCAAAGGTCGCGTTACCAAAAAAGATATTCTGGCTTATCTTAAAGTGCGCACAGGCGAAATGCCTGCTGTTAGTACTCAATCAGTCGCTAAAACAGAACCAAAGTCTACTCCGGTTAACCACCCACAACCTAAGACAACACCCGTTCAATCTAAAAGTGTTTCTGGTGGTGATACGATCATCGAAATGGATCGTATGCGCAAACTGATTGCTGAACACATGGTTCGGTCCAAGCAGGTGTCACCGCACGTTACCTCCTTTGTTGAAGCAGATGTCACCAACCTGTTTAACTGGAGAAACAAAAACAAAGCAGCCTTTATGGAACGCTTTGGTCAGAAACTGACATTTACACCCATCTTCATAGAAATCATTGCACGCACGATTAAAGACTTCCCAATGATCAACGTTTCTGTTGAAGGGGAAAATATCATCGTACACAACGATATTAATGTCGGAATGGCAGCAGCACTGCCTTCAGGTAATCTCATTGTTCCGGTCATCAAAAATGCAGACTTGCTTAACCTTGGTGGGTTGGCAACTACAGTTAATGACCTGGTAGACCGTGCACGCAATAACAAACTCAAGCCTGACGACATCCAGGGTGGCACTTTTACCCTCACCAATGTTGGTACATTCGGTAACCTTGCTGGAACTCCGATCATCAACCAACCACAGGTCGCCATCATGGCTACAGGAGCGATCCAAAAGAAACCAGCTGTTGTAGAAACAGAGTTTGGTGACATGATCGCCGTCAGAAGACTGATGATGCTTTCTATGTCTTACGACCACCGGGTTGTTGACGGTTTCCTTGGCGGGTCGTTTTTGAGAAGAGTAGCCGATTACCTCGAAGCCTTTGATCCGAACAGAGAGCTATAGGCATAAACAAATCCCTTAGCGTAACGTTAATTTGCTGTGTGGCTCAAAATTTGGCAGAAAGATTGCTTATCTTTGTGCGTTCATCCTCCAACATACACCACTTTGAGAAAGTGCCTTGTAACTTTTACTGTATTAAACATCGGCCCATGTTAAATATTAGATGTTTCTTGAGCCTGGTCTTTGTGATGATTGCTTCCTTAGCTTTCGCTCAACCTTCCCCGAATGATTTGAAGGATAAGGCTGAAACATATTATGCCAATCAGCATTTCCATAAGGCACTTCCCCTGTTTTTGGACTACCAGACCTTTCAGCCGGAAGAGCTGTCTATTAAATATAAAATCGGTGTCTGTTATCTTGAGCTCAGCAATGCAGGCAGGGCAAAAGATTACCTCGAATTTGTTACCCAGGCCAAAAAACCTATTGGTAACGCCTTTTACCACCTCGCCAGGTCCTATCAAATGTTAGAGGAATTTGATGAAGCACTGAGAATGTACAAGCGTTACCTTGCAGTAGCAAAATTGAAAGAAGAAGATCGCGACCTGATCAAAGAGGAGATCAAAAGGTGCCTGATTGCGCGCAAACTGATCTGGAAAGAGCAAAGTGCAGTGGTCGAAAGTATGGGGGATCGTGTAAATACTGTTCACGATGAATTCAATCCTGTAATTGACCCTTACGAGCCTAATACAGTTTATTTCTCTTCAGTTCGTCCGGATAATATCGGGGGAATGGTCGATGAAAATGGACAGATTGATACCCTTGCCGGAAAGGCTAAAGCAGATATCTTCGTTTCACGTGTGATCAAAGGTCAATGGAGTACAGGCGCATCTCTTGGAGATGAACTAAATACTGCAGGTGAAGACATTATCCAGGATTTCAGCGAAAGTGGTGCCCAGATTGTTACCTGGAATGAAGCAGCAGAAGCAGGAATTCATGTTCAGTCCTTTTTTGCAGCGGAGGAAGATAACATCGGTTTCCTCAAACTTCCCTATCCGATAAATGGTGAAAACTGGACCGGAGATGCCTATTTTTTCAAAGACTCTATTGTAATCTTCTCTTCTGATCGTCCAGGAGGTTATGGCGGAAAAGATTTATGGTATACGCTCAGGTTAGGTGGTTTCTGGATCAGACCTCGTAATTTTGGACCATTAATCAATTCCGACTTCGATGAAGTGACGCCTTTTCTTGCAAAAGATGGCCGCACGCTATACTACAGTTCAAATAACCTGCTCTCATCAGGAGGGCATGATATATTTAAAACCTCTTTTTCCGATTCTTTGTTAACCTGGCTTGAACCAGAAAATCTGGGTTTCCCGATCAACTCTCCTGCCGATGAATCTTTTTTCCGACTGGATGAGGAGGGTCTTAAAGGCTATTTTGCGTCTAATCGTAATGGCGGAAACGGAGGTAGTGATATCTATACTGCTTATTTCCAGGATTACCTTCCGGAACAATCACAAGAAATGGATCCGATGATGTTTGCCTTGATAGGACTGCCTGTTCCTGACGAACAAATGGAAACCATATTGGATATCGTTGAACCGGAATCGACTAATCCCGATGAAGGCAAAGAGGAGATTTTTATTCCGGATGATCCGAATGTAGTTGATCCGCCTGTAGCAAGATCGTGGGATTTTGAATTTGCACCTATTTTTTACGACTCTGAAGGTCAGCAATTATCACCATCAACAATTGAAACACTCGATCAATATGCCGATATCCTTAAAGCCTTCCCTCAAACGAAGCTTGAACTAACTGCGCATACTGATAATTCCGGATTCGCTTCAAATAATCTATATTTCTCTTTGAGAAGAGCTGAATTGCTGGCAGATTATCTCGCCGATAATGGCGTTAACCCAACACAAATTGAAATCAAAGCTGTAGGATCGAATTACCCACAGGCAAAAGATACCAATGAAGATGGTTCGGAAAATGTGGTTGCTCAAAACCTTAATCGCCGCATTGAGGCTAATTTCCATAACCTTTCCGGTACACCGGTAATTATTAAATATTCTTCCCCGCTCATTAGCAATTTGTTATCAACCAGCGAAGCTACCAACTACAAGTCAGCCATTTCCGGATTATCTTATAAGGTCCAGGTGGCTGCTGTTAAAACAAGATTCACCGATCCTGTAGTCGGTCGTTTTCAGGATGCTACTATCGAAGCTACACCAGCATCAGATCACAAACGGTATATGCTGGGATTGGCCTCTACATTTGTCGAAATAGAACGCATAAGGCAAATACTGATCTCTGAAGGTTATGCTGATGTTTTTGTTGTTCCTTACGTAAATGGCCAACGCCTCGATAAGGAAGGTGCCATAGAATACGCTGCTGAATACGCAGACCTCAACAGATTCCTCACCGCAGTCGGTCGCGAAGCCAGTATGAAGGACAAAAAAAAAGTAGAAACAACGAACCTTGACGACGAAGGCGGTAACTAACTTTGATCAAGTTTAAGATTCTTAATTTTTTTCTTTAGCCAACAGCTACTCCTCTGACTGTAACAACAACTTCGGCTCTACGACATACCATTGTTCACGTTCCTTTGTATAGCCAAACGTAGCGTGTTTTAATACGCCGTTAAGCGATGATGAAGCCGACTTTGCTGCAGAAGGCGGAATACTTAAAGTTATCTGATCGCCATTATTCAATTTCAGGTACAAAGTGGCCATGCTGAAAAGGCTGACTCCAAATGGCATATTTTCAGTAACGACCGAATATACCCAGACAATAGACATGGGAGAATTGGAAATAGTTTGAATGATTTCAGCGTTTTCTACTGGAGAAGCCTTTGAGGCTTCATAAAATAATTTGAAAGCCGAAATGATGAATACCATTGCCAAAACGACCAGAACAATGGCGACAAAAGTGTCAAAGCGTCCGGCAATCATTAATGCATACCCCGATAATACCGTGAAGACTATTGCCAACACGTAATTTCGGTTGCGCTCCCTTCTGACCAGCTGCCTGATCAGGTCAGGGCAATGATATTTTGATTTTCGGGCTATGCTCAAAATGTTGTCATTTGTGCAAACAATTTGTTTACATTTCTTTGTTCAATTGTATTAAAATTACTATTTTGCAAAAGGCATGAGTATTCACCGACGATTAAAAAGTTATTAATTTCAAAACTATTTTAATGTACAGTATATGCAGACCAAAATGAGTCTAGTATTGCCAAATAATTTTGTGTCATGCATGCCTCGCTTTATATTTTTTTAAAGATACATTAATCATCAAAATTCTTTTTTCATAGGCTAATATGGAACATGTAAGCTATACAGAGGACAATATACGTTCGCTTGATTGGAAAGAACATATCCGGATGCGCCCGGGTATGTATATTGGAAAACTCGGCGACGGTTCAGCTTCCGATGACGGTATTTATATCCTGCTCAAGGAAGTCCTGGATAACTCAATTGATGAGTATGTCATGGGGCACGGCAAGGTAATCGAAATAGCTGTGAAAGAAGGTATTGTCGAAGTGCGGGATTATGGACGAGGCATTCCCCTGGGAAAGGTGATCGATTGTGTATCCAAAATCAACACGGGGGGAAAATATGATTCCAAAGCCTTTAAAAAGTCGGTTGGTCTAAACGGGGTTGGAACCAAGGCAGTAAATGCGCTTTCTGATTATTTTAAAGTGCAGGCTGTTCGAGATGGCAAGACAAAAGTTGCCGAGTTTAATCGAGGCGACCTGACCAAAAATGCAAAGGTAGTTAAATCGACACTCGATAATGGAACCATCATTACCTTTAAACCAGACGCTAGTGTATTTGAGAAATATAGGTTTAATCTGGAGATCCTTGAAGCTCAAATCTGGAACTATTGTTACCTGAATGCAGGGCTCAAGATTATCCTTAACGGAAAAACTTTCTATTCAAGGAATGGTCTTCTGGATCTGTTAAATCGAAAGAACAAACCAGAAACTATCCGATACCCGATTGTCCATATTTCAGGTGAGGATATCGAGATTGCCATTACGCATGGTAACCAATACGGTGAGCAATATTATTCCTTTGTCAATGGTCAGAATACCACCCAGGGTGGAACGCATTTGTTGGCTTTCAGAGAAGGTATTGTTAAAGGTGTCCGTGATTTCTTTGGTAAAAACTACGATGCAACGGATATCAGGGCATCCATAATCGGTGCTATCTCAGTTCGTGTTGAAGAACCAGTTTTTGAATCACAGACTAAAACCAAGCTGGGTTCGAAAAACATGGCACCTGATGGGCCAACGGTACGTGGATTTGTTGTTGATTTCGTGAGTCAGCAATTCAATAATTATCTTCACAAAAATGCCGATACTGCTACCGCACTGCAAAAAAGAATCATGCAGTCTGAGCGAGAGCGGAAGGAAATAGCAGGCATCAAGAAACTCGCGAACCAGAGAGCTAAAAAAGCCAACCTGCACAATAAGAAACTTCGCGACTGCAGGATTCACTTCAACAAAAAAAGAAAAGATCGCCATGATGAATCCACACTTTTCATAACTGAGGGTGATTCTGCGAGTGGGTCAATTACCAAAGCACGCGACGTCATGACACAAGCGGTGTTTAGCTTACGCGGAAAACCACTGAATTGCTTTGGACTCACCAAAAAGGTGGTTTACGAAAATGAGGAATTCAACTTGCTTCAGCACGCTTTAAATATTGAAGATGGATTGGATGACCTCAGGTACAATAAAGTTGTGATCTCAACTGATGCTGATGTCGATGGTATGCATATCAGATTGCTCTTATTGACTTTTTTCCTTCAGTTCTTCCCAGAACTGGTGCGCCAAGGGCATCTCTATATTCTTGAAACGCCTTTATTCAGAGTTAGAAACAAGAAAAAAACGATCTATTGTTATAGCGATCTCGAAAGACAAAACGCTATTAAGGAACTTGGCGGTAAACCAGAAATCACACGATTCAAAGGTCTTGGAGAGATTTCGCCTAACGAATTCACTGGTTTTATCGGAAAAGACATTAGGCTCGAACCTGTTCGCCTTGATGAAAACACCGTTATTCCTGACATCCTGAAATACTTCATGGGCAAAAATACCCCTGAAAGACAGGTTTTCATTATCGAGAATCTGAAGATCGAAAAAGACGAAACAGAATTGGCCAGCTAGTCAATTCCAACTGGCCAGTAATAATAATAATTGTCTGATTAAGTTTGTCGAGTTGAATGCTCAGCAATTATGCTGAAACTTCATCTTTCTTTTCGGCAAGAAATTCCTTCACCCATTTAGTGGTAACTGACTTAGGTCTTTCTAGTGGAAACCCAAGTGCTCTTGACCAGCATAACTGAGCCAAAACGCCTAACGCTCTTGATGTAGCAAATAGCACAGTGTAATAACTAAACTCAGATAAACCGTAATGAACAAGGATGGCACCCGAATGGGCATCAACATTAGGCCATGGGTTTTTTACTTTACCTAGTCCTTCAAGGATTGGTGGGACTACATCAAATAATTTCCAAACTGTATTGATCATATCAGAGTCTTGGATGTACTCCTCGGCAAAACGACGTTGCGCTACAAATCGTGGATCTGGACGACGAAGAACCGCATGTCCGTAACCAGGAATGACCATGCCTGCATCAAGTGTTTGTTGAACGTAAGAAGCAATCTGGTCTTCACTAGGCGTTTTAGTGCCTAAGACATCCATCATGTTAAATATCCACTTTATGACTTCCTGATTAGCCAGTCCGTGAAGCGGACCTGCGAGGGCATTAATGCCGGCGGCCATTGAGTAGTAAGCATCGCTAAGCGTTGATCCTACAAGGTGAGTGGCATGGGCCGATGCGTTACCACCTTCGTGATCAGCATGGATTGTCAGGTACAAGCGCATCAGGCTTTTGAAATCAGGAGCATCTATACCAAGCATATGCGCATAGTTGGCTGCCCAGTCTAGCGAAATATCTGGCTCGATATGTTCTCCGTTTTTGTAAGTTCTTCTGTAGATGTACGCAGAAACCCTGGGTAGACGGGCGATGAGGTTCATGGTATCTTCATAAGTCGCATCCCAATATTCAGTTTTGGTCATACCTTCAGCGTAACGACGCGCAAAACAGCTCTCTGTCTGCATCGAGGTAACCGCCAAGCTGAGTTGAGTCATTGGATGCGTATCTGCTGGCAAGGTTTCCAGCAGTTCGAATGTGTGTTTTGGTACATTGGATCGTCTTTGCCATTCCCCTGATAACCAGTGCACTTCTTCGTCTGTCGGAATCTCTCCGGTAAGCATCAGCCAAAACAATCCTTCTGGTAAAGGTTCTTTATCACCTTCGGCTTTTGGAAGGATTTCACGTAGTTCAGGAATAGTATAACCTCTGAAACGGATTCCCTCAATCGGATCAAGTTGCGAAGTTTCCCAAATCATCGATTTGATACCACGCATACCACCATACATCTGTGATAATTTCACGGTATCAACCTGTGTGTCCTTATGGGCTTTTAACATAGCCCTGGTTTGGGCAAATTGGGAGGAAGCTATTTCTTTGAATTTCGACTTGAGAGGGTCCATTTATTACTTGAATTTTATGTTAATTGGAAGCTATGTCACTCTTTAAAACCAGAGATTTAGGCTTTTGGTTGAGGTGGGGGCATCCTTTTTCTCAGGTTCGGCAAATTTAGTGAATTTACGCGAGAAAAACAGGCTTTGTTTTACTTTTTAGCCATTCATTTTCAGCATTGTCAAGCCTTGGTGACAGCAACTCAAAAACCTTACTATGGTAGTCGTTTAACCAGGTGATCTCTTCATGGTCCAAAAGGCTTAGTTCGATCAAAGATGTATCGATTGGAAACAGTGTTACAGACTCAAATTTTAGGAAGTTGCCATATGTGCTTTCCCCTGCATTAACAGTCAATATCAGGTTCTCAATTCTGATGCCATACACTCCAGTTTCGTAATACCCTGGTTCATTAGACGTTAGCATTCCCGGCACCAGCCCTGAAGCGGGGTGAGCGGTCCTCCCGGTTCCAAAAGATTGTGGCCCTTCATGGACATTCAGGAAAAAACCAACGCCATGACCGGTTCCATGACCATAGTTTCGAAAAGCTGACCACAATGGCCGACGTGCCATCGCTTCCAGTTGAAAACCCTTTGTTCCTTCCGGAAACACGCAAGTGGCAAGCGCTATATGACCTTTTAAAACTAGGGTATAATGTTTTTTTTCTTCTTTAGTAGGTTCACCAAGTGCGATTGTCCTTGTGATGTCGGTCGTACCATCGACATATTGACCACCAGAATCCAATAAGAAAATGCCATTTGGAGTTAGGGTGACATCAGTTGAAGGTGTGGCCCTGTAATGCACAATCGCGCCATGCCCCTGATAACCTGCAATAGCGGCAAAGCTTTCTCCACGATACCCTTCTTGCTGTGATCGGAAGGCATCCAGTTTTTTACCGACTTCAACTTCTGTTACCATTCCGGAAGGAAGATTTTTCTCAAGCCACATATACAATTTTACCAATGCCACCCCGTCTTTTACCATCACGTTCCTGATATGACTAATCTCGACCTCGTTTTTTACGGATTTCAACTGTCGTATAATCGACATGTCTTTAAACAACTCGCAAGCCAACGGCACCTGCTGGGTTAACCACGCACTTATGCTTGACGGGTCTACCAGAATCTTAGCCTCGTGTGGCAAGTCGTCGAGAACTATATCCACGGCTTTATAAGGATAGACAGTAATGCCGTCGGCTTCTAATGTCTTGATCAAATCTTCAGATAACTTATCCTTCTGGACAAATAACTTGCTTTCATAATGACCAATTAACGCATAAGAAAGGAATACCGGATTGAATTTTACATCATTCCCTCTCAGGTTGAAGGTCCATGCGATTTCATCTAAAGCACTGAGCAACTGATAGTCAGATTGTTTGTTTTTTAATTGTGCCCTAATTTTAGACAGCTTTTCTTTCCTGCTTTTTCCGGCGAATTTAACAGGGTGGTCTTCAATGGGTTCAGATGAAAGTGGTGGCCGAGTAGACCAGGCATCAAAAGCAATTTTAGTATCTGCGATTAATATTCCTTTATCTGAAAAAAGGGTTCGCATCTGTTTGAATTGAGCAATGGAAATTAATCTGAAATCGAAGCCTACACTATTTTCAGCAGGTAAATTATCAGCCATCCATTTCAAATGTTCAGGAGCATGTGCCTTTTTCAACTTCATGAGTTCAATACCACTTTCAGCTAATTGATCCTCTGCTTGGAGGAAATATCTTGAATCAGTCCACAAACCTGCAAAATGCTGGGTCACTATCATATTTCCGGCAGAACCGGAAAATCCGGAATACCACTCCAGAGCTTTCCATGCAGCACCAATGTATTCACTTTGATGTGGATCTGTTAATGGGATCAGGACTGCATCCAAATTCTCCGAAGCCATTTTTGCTCTCAAGCTATTTATCTTTTCTTTTGATGTCATAATTGTTTTGAATTTTGAGTTTACCTGCGGTTGGTAAATTTATCTGAAAATAAATCCTTTGTTCAAATCATCTTGTGGATCAAAGAAAAAGGTGTTTTCACCTGTTATGAATGCTGTCCCACTAACTTCTGGAATCACTGCTTCAAAATCACCAAATCGAGTTACTTCTTTTACCTTAACAGACATAGTTGTGCCAAGAATACTTTCAATTGTAATGGTTTCGCCTAACTGGATTTCTCCCTTTGAATAATGTATTGCAGCTCTTGCGCTAACACCTGTGCCTGTAGGCGATCGGTCTACCTCTCCCTCAGCGAAGATGCAAACATTACGGCTATGATGATTGTTGTTTTTGGCTTTGCCAATGAAGATGGTACCATAAAGAAAGCCAAGGTCTTTTTCGAAAGGATGAATGATATCCTCTACTTCTATAACAGCTTTTTTAATCCGCTTTCCGAATTGCATCAATTCATCATGATCTTTGCCATCAAGGCCAACTCCAATCTGTTCTGCATCACAAAAAGCATAGAAGGCACCACCAAATGCAATGTCATAATTGATTTGTCCGGTACCAGGTAGGTTTATTTGCTTATGGGATTTTGTAACAAAGGACGGCACATTGAGGAAAGATACCCTTGAAACCACGCTGCCTTTTCTAAATGCGGTAGCAACAACTCTCCCGGCAGGTGTATCCATCTTGATAACAGGTTGATTCCCTTCTTTTTTCAGGATGCCTGTATCCAATAACGCTTTTCCCAAAGCGATCACGGCATGGCCGCACATTGTGCTGTAGCCTTCATTGTGTAAAAAGAATACACCGATATCCCCATCGTTGGAAACAGGAGGCGTAATTACTGCTCCATACTGATCTGCGTGACCTCTTGGTTCCCACATCAGCCCGGTTCGAATATGATCAAGGTGATCTTTGAAGAAACGTCTTTTTTCAAGGATCGTATTGCCTTTTATTTCGGGTAAACCGTCAAGAATTATACGTAAGGGTTCACCGCCGGTATGAGCATCCAGGGTTTTGATGGTCATCCAGTTGGCAGGAGGTTTAAAAATGGTCATAGTTTCTCGTAAATGGTTTTTGCTGTCATGACATCGAAGAGTCCCATCCCTACAGATTTAAAAAATATTGTTCCGGTAGGGGGAGTCGAATTTTCAATAATGCGCTTGCCTAATGTTTTAATGTTTTCAGGATTGACAAGGTTGTTGTGAAGAGGAAAATGGACATCACCAGATTCTTTTATAGCCAAAGTTGTATCAACATATATAGTGTCGATCAAACTAAAGAAAGCATCTGGCATTTCGCGCATAGTTGGTTTGTACGAACCGACTGCAATATAAGTTTTACCGACCAACAAAGCTGCGTTATCAGGTAGTACGGGATCAGCGGAATTGGTTGCAGTGATAACGATTTCCACATTCCTGATGATTTCTTCAACGGTATCCATCGGATGAATTTTTACATTTGGAAATTCTTGGCTAAATCGATCTGTAAAGGCTTTGGCTTTTTCCGCATTCCGGTTAAGGAAAAAGAGTGAAGAAATATTCCTGCTTGTACATGCAAAAAAAGCTTGTTGCAAGCCCTGGACACCAATGCCTACAAGCCCAAGTGTGGTAGCGACCTCTGGAGCGAGGTACTTTACAGCGACACCACCGACAGCACCTGTCCTGATTGCAGTCAGGCTGGCTGCATCAAAAATAGCCAATGGCTGACCAGTCTTCCCATCGTTGAGCATCATCGTGCCCATTATTGCAGGTAAATCTTGAGCTACATTATTGGGGAAAACGGATACCAGCTTGGTGCCGAAGTAATGACCTGCCACACAAGGCATGAGCAAGAGCGTATTTTGATTCATGTCAATATGCATCCTGTCAGGCATTAAAAAATCGCCAGAATTATAGCAGACCATGGCTTCTTCCACCGCTTTTATCGCCTCCTCATAACTTATTGCCCCGAATATTGTTTTATCATCAAGGATCAGCATATTTTATTAATTTTAATGAATATGGAAGATACTAAACAACTGCAAAATATGGCTTCCGGAAAAATTTTCGGGACCCGTTTACTCAGAGTAAATGATCATGGTCATACCGAAGATCTTGATTATGTGGTTGTCGAAGAGCCGGTTGAGATTATGGTAGAACACGGTCCTGCTAATGAAAGAGAATCCACTTCCGTATCCATTACAATGCGTACGCCCGGGCATGACGATTTGTTAGCGACGGGTTTCCTTTATTCAGAAGGACTGATCAGCAGGCGAGAGGAGATAACTGAAATTAGTGTAACAAGTGAAGCAGCAAGCAATAAAGGTAATCGGGTAGTTGTTAGTCTTACAACTGATGCCACTTTCGATGTGGCCTCACTAAGCCGTAATTTTTACATGACATCAAGTTGCGGCGTTTGTGGAAAAGCCTCTATTGATGCACTAAGAATGCATAACCTGCCTTTTCTCGAAAATGGGCAACCAAGATTTGATTCAAGCTTTTTTCATCGGTTACCCGAAATATTGCTTGATGAACAGCGGGTTTTTGAGCATACCGGTGGTCTGCATGCAGCAGCTTTATTTGATAGAGATGGAAAGCTGGTTAGCCTGAAAGAAGATGTGGGAAGACACAACGCAGTAGATAAATTAATTGGAGAATCATTATTAAATGAAAAATTACCCTTGAATAATTTTGTTATATTAGTTAGCGGTCGGATCAGTTTCGAACTGGTCCAAAAAGCTTTGATGGCCGGGTTGCCCGTTATGGCTGCCGTCGGCGCTCCATCAAGTTTAGCCATCCAACTGGCCAGTCGGTTTGGGATGACTTTGATCGGTTTCATCCGTGATGGACGATATAATATTTATTCGGGAAGAGATAGGGTTTTTGAGACCATTGTCAAATCAAAATCTTAAATCATGAAAATTAGGATCAGAGGGAATTCATTAAGGTTAAGATTGATGCAGTCAGAAGTAGAAGCCTTTACCGATGATGGCGGATATAAGGAAACTATAGATTTCGGGGGTACCCAGCTTATCTATGCTATTTATCTGAAACCGGAGGCGGAATGTATCTATGCAGAATTCAAGCAAAATAAGATATCGGTCTATGTTCCTGAACCTATCGGTCGGCGTTGGGCCAATTCAGATATTATTGGGATGGAAAACCAGCAACATCTTTATGGTGAGAAATTTCTCCGAATCCTCATAGAAAAAGACTTTAAATGTCTTGCAGAGCGTCAACATGAAGACCAGTCTGATGCTTTTCAGAATCCGGTCAACTCATCCTGTTAACCTGGTTCCTAATTTTTATTCCAGGTTAATAACTCCGGGTTGTTTATTGGATTTTTAGTAAACTTGGCCCCACAACCGAATTTGCCATGGAAGAAAATAGAAGATCAGAAATAAGTGTTGAGCCACCTATTGAAACGGAAGGTCTTATAGTTCGTGATGCAAAAGATTTTGCAGCTGGCCTGCCGTCAATTCTTTCCTCCCTGAAACATGCTTTTGCAGAAATGGACACGCGCCGATGTGCCAAAACCCTGTTTTCAGTCAATCAGCTAAAGGGTTTTGACTGCCCGGGATGTGCCTGGCCAGACCCCAGCGATCATCGGTCTAAGCTTGGTGAATATTGTGAAAATGGAGTAAAAGCGATTGCTGAAGAGGCTACTGTCAAAAGAATCGACCCAACCTTTTTTCAACAATACTCTGTAAAGCAATTGTCCGAGCAATCTGACATGTGGTTAGGCAAACAAGGCCGACTCACGGAGCCCATGATCCTTCGAAAAGGAACCGATCATTATGAACCAATTTCATGGCAAGACGCCTTTAAACATATCGGGAATAAACTAAACAACCTTGGATCGCCTGATGAGGCTATTTTCTACACTTCAGGCCGAACCAGTAATGAAGCTGCATTTTTATACCAGCTATTTGTCAGGCACTTTGGTACGAATAATATGCCTGACTGTTCAAATATGTGCCATGAATCAAGCGGTGTGGCGCTTTCTGAAACTCTGGGTATTGGGAAAGGATCCGTCAGGTTGGAAGATATTTACATCGCTGATTTACTGATCATTCTTGGTCAAAATCCGGGAACCAACCACCCTCGTATGCTTTCAGCCCTTGAAAAAGCGAAAGCTAATGGTGCAAAGATCATCACCATCAACCCCCTTCCTGAAGCCGGACTGATGGGGTTCAAGAATCCGCAATCTGTTTCTGGCCTTTTAGGAGTGAAGAAGACTTTAACAGACTTGTTCCTCCAGGTGAGAGTTGGCGGAGATGTTCCATTGGTAAAAGCCCTTATGAAAGTAATGGCAGATAAAGAAACGGCGTATCCTGGCACAGTGTTCGACAAGGCGTTTATCGAAGAAAAGACCCATGGCTTTGAAGCCTTTATCGAAGATTTGCGTAAAGCAGATATCCCGCAGTTGGCAAAAGAATGTGGGGTTTCGGAACAGGAGATAAGGGCAGCAGCAGAACTGATCATGACTTCCGAAAAGATCATTACCTGCTGGGCAATGGGACTTACACAACACCCCAATGGTGTGCAAAATATCCGTGAAGTTGTTAACCTCCTTTTGTTAAAAGGGTCAGTTGGTAAACCAGGAGCAGGCACCTGCCCGGTCAGAGGCCATAGTAATGTGCAGGGAGATCGAACGGTCGGTATTTACGATAAACCAAAACCTGCCTTTCTCGACAAGATCAGTGAAAACTTCAACTTTGATCCGCCACGACATCACGGCTTTGATGTTGTGGAGGCTATAAAAGCCATGGCAGATGGAAGAGGAAAGGTATTTTTTGCGATGGGGGGTAATTTCTTGTCCGCATCTCCTGATACGGCTTTTACAGCAAAAGCCCTTCAGAACTGTGGGCTTACAGTGCAAGTATCTACCAAGCTTAATCGCAGTCACTTGGTAACTGGGGAAGCCGCTATCATCCTGCCATGTATTGGCCGGACAGAGCTTGATGAGCAAGCTTCCGGAACTCAATTCGTCAGTGTTGAGAATTCTATGGGTATTGTGCATGCATCCAGAGGCAAGTTAAAACCAGCTTCCGCAAAATTGCTCAGTGAGCCTGCCATTGTTGCAGGTTTGGCGAAAGCTACCCTGAAGGAAAAATCAAAAGTCGATTGGGACCATCTGGTATCGGATTACGATCATATCAGAACGGCTATCGAAAAAACGATTCCCGGGTTTGAACGTTACAATGAGCGCGTTCGCAATGATGGTGGATTCTATTTACCGAATTGCGCTCGCGATGGTGATTTCAAAACAGCAACAGGGAAAGCTAATTTCACAATTAACCCAATACCCGAAAATCCTTTGAATGCGGATGAGTTTATTATTATGACCATTCGCAGTCACGATCAATTCAATACGACTATTTATGGTCTAAACGATCGTTATCGTGGAGTTTACAATGGCAGACGTGTAGTTTTTATGAATGAAGCTGATATGAAAGCTTCAGGATTTAAGCAAGGCGACCATGTAGATCTTGTGAATAATTTTGATGGAATAAAAAGGGTAGCCCCCAAATTTGTTGTAATACCTTTTAGTATTCCTTCCAGATGTCTTGCTACCTATTTCCCGGAAGCCAATGTATTAGTTCCAATAAATAAAACTGCGAAAGGCAGTAACACACCTGCTTCTAAACTGGTGATCGTTAAATTAAATCCATCAGCGTAATCCAATGGAAATCAAACAGGCTATTTCGATTAATGCAAATATTGGAATTGTATTCAGTTACCTGAAAGATTTCAAAAACCGCACCTCCTTTATAAATTATATGGATGAGGTCAGACTGGTTGGCAATAAAACCGAAGGACTGGGGGTGAGGTATGTTGAAATAGCCACAATTCTTGGAAGAAATTTCGAGACGATCTATGAAGTTGTTGAATTCGTGGAAAATGAAATGATCAGCGTTAAATCGATTGGTGCCGTTTTTCCGATTACAAGCACCCTAAAACTCAAACAAAAAGGGGAGGAGACTGTAGTGGGATTAGCTATTAAAGTAAAATTACCCTTCCTCATGAAAGTCGGCGAGACATTGATAAGTGGATTTATTGATTCTGAAGCCATTCGAATTTTGAAGGCACTGAAAAGTGAGGTTGAAAAATTTAATCTGGCAATTCAGTGATAATTTGCTATTTTGTTTGCCGTTACCCCAGAAAAGATTGACTAATAATCTAAATTAATGGAACGAGAAGCTTATCAACCTCCTTCTAGAATGTTGTTTTTCCTTGAAGGAGGAAGAGCCATAGCCCGTCTTGGTTCGTATATGACACGTCTGCCTGAGCTGCGCAAATTGCAGAAAGGAGATGGTCATCCTGTAATGGTGCTGCCGGGGTTTATGGCTGGTGATTTTTCAACAGTTCCATTGCGATCATTTCTGCGAAAACAAGGATATGAAGCACTTCCGTGGGGGCTTGGTGTCAATACGGCTAGAGATGAATTTGAACATATCATCCCTCAGATTATCTGCGACCATTTCAAAAAGTATGGTAGAAAGATCAGTCTGATTGGCTGGAGTTTGGGTGGCGTATACGCTCGTGAAGCAGCTCGCATTCACCCTGAACTTATACGACAGGTTATCACGTTGGGTTCACCGTTCAACGGGATTAACCGGGTTTCAAGTGTGAGCTGGGTTTATGAAAGGATACGTGGGAAGAAGATATCAGATCTTGATCCCGAATTGGTAGATCGACTAAGTAAACCCATCGATGTACCAGTAACCAATATTTTCAGCAAAACGGATGGCGTAGTGTCATGGCAATGCTGTGTAGAACAATCTGAAGGCCCGAATCGAGAAAACATTGAAGTCAATGGCAGCCATATCGGTTTAGGCCATAATCCTGAGGTGTTACGGATTATTGCTGATCGCCTTTCGCAACCAAAAAACAAATGGAACCCGTTTGATCCACATCCTCTGAAACAATTTTAAGCCCGTTTTTCAGTTATCTTTGGAGGTGGTATGCATTTTGCATATGGCCTATTGTTTATTTGTTTTTCCAATCATTTCGTTATGCAAAGAATCGCACTGATCCTGATTTCAGTCTTTTATTCTCTTGGTCTAATTGCCCAGGAAGATTCCGTTGAAGTTCTAATCGTGGAAAGATACCCTGGTATCGAAACCGCATATCCGGTTAACCGATTAATTACAGATTCCAATAATTATATCTGGGCCGCAACAAGTGGCGGCTTGTACCTGGTAACTTCCTTCGATCAACAAGCCGATAAGGTTTTATACAAAAATACTATTGCCCTTGCCGAAAGTAAAGCAGGCAAAATATGGGCTGGATATGATCAATCCATCGGTGAGTTTAAAGGAACTAGTCGGATTTACATCAAAACCCGAGATAAAGAAGTTGAGATCAACCATCTGGCCAAAACCGGAAATAACTTTTGGGCGGCCACTTCCAATGGAATTTATGTGGTATCTCTAACCCAGAATACCATTATTCGTCATTACCACTCTTCCAACTCGAAGTTACCAAACAACCAGGTCAATTTTATTCATAAAGATAGTGATGGGGTAACCTGGGTGGCTACCGATAATGGCATCTGCCGAATCAAGGACCAGAATTGGAAGGTTTACGAAAAAGGGGCCAAGTTTACCGCAATCACCTCCACCAAGGAAGGGGCATGGATCGCAAGTGATAAAGAAATGTGGCTGGTCGATCGTCAAAACAGATGGTATCCGGCTGGCGTAGATAATAACCTTAGTCGGGGAACAGTAACCGCTTTAGCAGCGGATAGCAAAGGCCGAGTTTATATTGCTTCAGAAATCCTGGTGCAATTCAACCCCTACTCTAATAAGGTCGTATCATTTAATGAAAGCGACGGATTCGTAAATACAGCATTCCTGACCTTAACAACCGACCAAAATGATAACCTTTGGGTAGGTACGGCACGTCAGGGCGTGTTTCGTATTAAAGTTTCACAGGAAGATTCCAATAAATTGTCGGCTCTTGCTTATGTAGTTGATGAACTGGATTGTTTTGGAGATGCTGATGCAACTGCCGAAGTGAAAATATCAGGAGGAGAACCTCCCTATAAAGTGGTTTGGGAAAATGAAACAATTGAAGGGACATCCGTCAGAAACCTGCCTCTTGGAGATTATGCCTTAACGGTAACTGATGCAGCCAACCAGACAGTGGAACTCTTGCTAAGTGTACAGGAGCCTCCTTCATTAATTGTTGAATTAGAAGAAGCGCATCGCATTTCTGCTCCGGGTATGAAGGATGGAAAAGCCACTGTGAAAGCTGATGGCGGTACACCTGATTATACCTACATCTGGGAAAATAACCAGATGGGACCTTCTGCCCGAAGATTGGCTGAAGGTTATCACAGGGTTTCAGTAACAGATTCCAAAGGGTGTTCGACCTATGAAGACATAGAGATTGCAGGCGCTTCTGTTATCCCCGAACTGACAGATAATCCGCTCGAAGTCGGGCAAACTTTGCAAATGAACCAGCTATTCTTTGCAGCTGACTCATCGGTGATCACTGAAGTTTCACATCCCATCCTAAATGAAGTTTATGAATTTCTGCGACAAAACCCCGATATCACGATCGAAATAGGTGGCCACACCAATAATATTCCACCTGATGAATATTGTTTCGCGCTCTCAACCGCGAGGGCGAAAAATGTGGCTAACTATCTCTACCAAAAAGGCATAGATCCTTCCCAGGTTGCTTACCACGGGTATGGAAAAACCAGCCCTATTGCTTCCAATCAAACACCAGCAGGCAGAAAGCGGAATCAAAGAGTAGAAATCAAGATCACCAGCATGGGCGAGTAGTCTGGGAGAAAATTGCTGGATTAAACTTTTTTTGGATTCTTTTAAAGGAATTATGCACCTGTTTTGCTACGTCAAAATGGAATAAATGGCCTGCATCAAGCTTTCCGTTTGCAGAATATCTTTTCCCTTATTTCAAGTTTTTCTGAACAAAAATTGGTCTCTAACATTAAATTTTTGTGAATTTTTCGAAAAAAAAGAAGTTGAACTTGAGAAAGTGTAAAAAAGACACTATTTTCGTACTTCGTTTAGTTTTTAAAATAAGCAACCATTTTATCAATCTCAAACAAATTTGAAATGAGCAAAACAAAAGTCGCAATAAACGGATTTGGAAGGATTGGGCGCCTTGCATTCCGCAATTTGATCCTCAATGAAGAGGTAGAAGTTGTAGCAGTAAATGACCTTACTGATGTCAAAACGCTCGCTCACTTGCTAAAATATGATTCATCACAGGGCCAGTTTGGTCGTGGAGTAACCAGCAGGGAAGGTATCCTGGATGTCGAAAACTATCCAGACATTAAAGTCTTTGCTGAAAGAAATCCTGAAAACTTACCTTGGGGTGAACTAGGTGTAGACGTAGTACTTGAGTCAACCGGGATCTTCCGCGATCGTGAAGGCGCTTCAAAACACCTGACCGCTGGTGCTCATCGTGTCGTAATTTCAGCTCCTGCGAAAGGGGATATTACGACTGTGGTTTTGGGTGTAAATGACGACATCCTTACAGGTGATGAGAAAATCGTTTCTAATGCAAGCTGTACTACTAACTGCCTTGCGCCAATGGCCAAGGTATTGAATGATACATTTGGTATTGAAACTGGGTTTATTACCACTATCCACGCTTACACTGCTGATCAGCGTATCCAGGATGCACCACACAGGGACCTGCGTCGTGCTCGTGCTGCAGCTCAGTCTATAATTCCTACCACTACAGGTGCTGCCAAAGCAGTTGGACTGGTACTTCCTGAGTTGAACGGTAAACTGGATGGTTGTGCAATGCGCGTTCCGGTAATTACAGGTTCATTGACCGATTTCACCTTTACAGTAAAGGAAGAGACTACAGTTGAAGCAGTAAATGCAGCACTCAAAGCCGCTTCAGAAGGTAGCCTTGAAGGTATCCTGCAGTATACTGATGAGCCTTTGGTTTCGGTTGATATAATCGGCAATCCTTACTCCTGCATTTTTGATTCAGGGATGACTTCTGTAAATGGAAATCTTGTCAAGGTTGTTGGATGGTATGATAACGAAGCTGGCTATGCCGCCAGAGTTGCACAATTAGTGCATCGTATCAGCGAGTTGGCTAAAGTTCAAAGTTCTTAGTAAATTCGTTATACCGGACACCTGTTCGGGTAACAGCAAATTACTATGAAAAATATCGTCGTAATGGCACATAATGAAAAGAAAGCCAAGCTGGCTTCTTTTCTGAAAGAAAGAGAAAGATGGCTTTGGGGCCGGAAGCTTATTGCTACCGGCCGCTCAGCCGAGTTTCTCGAAAAGGAGAAATTCAAACTCCCAATAATACACCTCAGCCCCGGAAAATCTGGCGGTTATAACCAGATCACAGATCTTGTAAAAGCAAAAGATGTGGACATGGTTATTTTTTTTCAAGATATTGAAGTAAAGGAGCATCATGATGACATCCGACAACTGCTTGATGCTTGTAATACGGCTAATATCCCTCTTGCTACCAATCCTGCCACTGCCGATCTTCTCATAATTGGCATTATCAGAAAGCAATATAGCCAGCGCAAATCACTGGAAATCTGATCTTTATTCCTTTGCTCAGATCAATTTTCTGTTTCTCTTGTTACATTATCTATAATGAGGCTTAATTGCTTTTTCCGGAGAATGATCACAAAATCTTAACATTTCAAGATTGATCAATCCTTTTTTGATTGGTTCGCTTTTTGCTAATTTTATAAATCTATGAAAAAGGCACTACTACTCGTATTTGCACTTGCCCCAATTTGTCTTTTGGCCCAAACTCCAAGAGGATATTTCGATCTTGCTATCAAAGAACGCGACCAAAGACAAAAGATTGAATATTTCACCAAGGCCATTGCCCTTAAGACAGATTACGCAGAGGCTTTCCTCTATCGTGGTATTGCCAAGCGAAAATTGAAGGATTATGATGGCGCAATGGCAGATATGAATAAGTCTATCCAGATAAAGCCTGATTATGCGACAGCCTACAATAGCAGAGCTGGTATCCATAAGCGCTTTGGAGATAATGAAGCCGCAATGGCTGATTATAATAAAGCCATAAAACTTTATCCCGGATATGCTATCGCCTATAACAATCGAGGGCTTCTACATAATCGAATGGGCGACTATGAATATGCTGTAAACGACTTTAATAAAGCTGTTGAACTTAAACCAAGTTTCAGTGATGCTTTTCACAACAGGGGGTTTTCTAAAATGGAGTTGAGGCAATATGATGCCGCCATCGAAGATTTCAATAAAGCTATTTCCCTGGATCCTAAAGACCATTATGCCTATAATAACCGTGGTGCCACCTATAATTATAAAGGTGACCGTGGCCGAGCCTTGGAAGACCTTGGAAAGGCGATTGAAATTAAGCCAAATTACCACGAGGCTTATGCCAACAGAGCTGCAGTGTTATTGACTGTGCGACAATTCGAACTGGCCAAAGCAGATTGCGAAAAAGCACTTGATATTCGGCCAGGGTATCAAAAGGTTCAGGTTACTTTGGACGCCATTGAAAAAAGGCAAAAACGGTATGAAGAATTTGGTCCTTCTATACGATTTATGCCTGAGAAACCACTCAGAACAGGAGTCCTCAATATTGTACCTTTAAATCTGCCAACTGTTCTTGCTTATTCTTTTGAATCTGACCGACCAGTTGATGAGTTGGCACTTTCTATCCTGATAGACGAAGAACCTACTGATCTTTTTGATCTTACAAAAGTTGAATTGGCCGAAAATATCATGGATAAGCATTATCGCTATACCTTTAATTCCTCAATTACCTTTGATCAGGAAGGTCCTCACACCGTCAAATTTGAATCAGGTAATGAAGAAATCCACTCTTCCGCTTTTAGTTCTTTAGTAGAGTACCAGGTAGTTTTACCCAGGAAAAAAGCGCATGCTGTCTTCTGGCTGCCAGAAGTAGATGATGAAGTAGTAGTTGGAGTGACCGACGCTATGACCGATCTGTTCAATAAATTCAACACGTTTGACATGGAGTCTGTCCAGGTCTTAAATGGTGAAGAGGCAACGTTTGCGTCTTTGACCAGTGCTGTAAAAGAAGCAGAAGTCAAGCTGGTAGCAGAATCCCCTCAGAGTGATAACTACCTGATTGTATATATGTCTGCTCAACTTAAGTATGAAGATGAACAGTACTTTATGATTCGAGGAGATCAGCAGACAAAACTGGATATGGAGGGCGTCCTTCCTGTTTCTGAATATGGTCCCTATCGTCCCTTGTTGTTCTTTCATGGACACCTAACCGACCAAACCACACTCAATGCAGACGATTCTGATCCATATGATGAATTGGATTATGCATTGACAGCGGCTTCAGCCTTTTACCAGGCCACCCGATTATCGGGAAGTACCCAATTCGATGATATGGATTTTATCGAACAGATCGATAGGTTAATTTTCAAACTCCGGACAGATTATAATGCTGATGGCTACATCACATTGCAGGAGTTTCACAACGAAGCCGCAAAGACAAGGAAAGAAGGTTTGACCAATGGCCTTGGAAAGATCAGAATAGACTGGTCGAACTACAGGGTCGGCAAATCAAAAGACTTTGTTCTTTCTGAAGCTGTGAAGGTAAAGTAAACCCAATCTTTAATATATTTTCAATATCTCAGCTCAAACTAAACAGTCCGTTGGATGAGTCGACGGTGATAATTGACCTGCCCTAAGTGATAGTTCAGGTGGGTTAAAAACCGAATGATGAAGGTATGTCTTGGTCCGGGATGTCCCCAGATTTCTTCGGGATATGCTTGTTCGAGATCACCGGCTTCGGTAATAGTCTTTTCGAGCATGGCCATGGTCTCGTCGATCCAGCTAACCAATTTTTCTCTCGGATAATCTTTAATGGAAAACTCTTTTGGCCGATCGCGTTTGTACCCGGTATTTCCTAGTCCAAATCCAATGAAATGATTGAGGTTGCCCAAAATATGATAACAAAGGTTACCAGCAGAATTTTTTATTTCTCCTGCTGTTACCCAAAGGTCAGCCTCATTTTCATAAGCCAGAATTTCCTTTTTTAGTTGATCGAGATCTTTTCGGTAGTGGAAGAGGATCTCTTCATTTAGTGTGTTCATAGGAGATTAATAGTTTAAGACTTTCGCGATCGCCACCTCTACTTTCTCGATTGAAGGAATCATGGTTTGCTCCAGAGTAGAATTTAAGGGTATGGCAGGCATATTTTCGGAGCCAATGGTCATGACAGGTGCATCGAGGTACTCAAAACAGTTTTCCTGGATCCGGGCTGCAATACTTTGGGCGAAGGTGTTATTAACAGGTTCTTCGGTAACAACCAGGCATTTCCCATGCTTTTTCACTGAAACGAAAATAGCATCAGTATCAATAGGGTTCAACGTTCGTAAATCAATAATTTCCACTTGGCCATTATGATTTTTGGCAGCATTTAATGCCCAATGAACACCCATGCCATAGGTAATGACGGTCATTGATTCACCGTCTTCAATCTTCTGTTTACTGGCTTCTAACACAATTCTCGATTTCCCGAAAGGGATAATATAGTCTTCATCAGGCTCAACTGAACGTGCCATATCAGTACCTCTGACCTTTGACCAATAAAGGCCTTTGTGTTCAAAAATAACGACAGGGTTTGGATCATAATAAGCTGACTTCATCAATCCTTTGAGATCAGCACCATTACTGGGGTAAGCTACTTTTACACCACGGATATTACAAACTACTGATTCTACAGAAGAAGAATGATACGGTCCGCCGCTTCCATAAGCCCCTATTGGCACACGAATGATACAACTCACAGGCCATTTGCCATTACTGAGGTAACAAGAGCGGCTAACTTCAGTGAACAACTGGTTGAGGCCTGGCCAGATATAATCAGCAAACTGCACCTCGACAATCGGCTTCAGACCTGTAGTCGACATCCCGACTGTGCTGCCAATGATAAAAGCTTCCATGATCGGGGTATTGAACACGCGATCATCTCCAAATTTTTGTGCCAGGGTCGCTGCTTCGCGAAAAACTCCGCCTAGCCGGGCACCGACATCCTGTCCGTAAAGCAGACATTCTTTGTGTTTGGCCATGAGCTCCTGTACTGCAAACAAGGCACAATCGACCATTACCGTCGGTTCTTTATCAGAAGGCTCTCTGTTTCCCTTTTCTTCAGTGACGGGAGTAGGAGCGAATTCGTGAGTGAAGAGATCTTCCGGTTTTGGGTCTTCGGCAACTTTCGCCAATTCGAAATCTGCTGCTACTAATGCTTTTGCAGAAAGGATCACCTCTTCTATTTCCTCTTCGGTGACCCCGTGGTCCAACAATTGTTGCTTTATAACAGGGTAGGGATCGCGTGCCATATGCTCCTCAAGATCATCGCGGTACCATTCCTTCCGAACACCAGAAGTGTGGTGGTTAAGTAAAGGAACTTTGGCATGAACAAGGAACGGTCTGCGCTCCTTCCTGATCAGGTTTAAAACTTCTTTTATAGTTGTCCAGCATTCGAGAAAATCTGAACCATTAATTGTCCTGACTTCAATGCCGGGGAATCCTTTTGCATATCCGGTGGCATCAGTTGATCTGATCTCAGAGGCATGAGCTGATATATCCCATTCATTATCCTGTACGAGATAGAGGATTGGGAATTGCTTTAGTGCTGCCATCTGAAAAGCTTCCGAAACTTCACCTTCTGTAATCGAAGCATCACCAAGTGAACAGACAACTACAGGATTATCGTTGCCATAGTCTTCAGCAATGTCCAGTTTTTCGCGGTATTGAATACCCATGGCTACACCTGTGGCCGGGATGGCCTGCATCCCTGTTGCAGAGGACTGGTGCGGTATTTTTGGCTTGTTGTCGTCTTTCAGACTCGGGTGTGAATAGTACGAACGGCCACCAGAAAACGGATCGTCCTTCTTCGCCATCAACTGAAGCATCAACTCATATGGCCTGCAGCCAATACCTAAAAGCATGGCATCATCGCGATAATAGGCTGAAAGGAAATCCTGTGGTAAGAGTTGCATACCTACAGCCAATTGAATAGCCTCATGGCCCCGTGAGGTAGCATGAACGTATTTGGATACCAATTTGAAGTTGTCTTCGTACAATTCTGTCATGGACTTGGCCACAGACATTAGGCGAAAGCCTTCAATGAGATCGGTCTTTTTTATTTCTTTACTTTTTGTCAGCATATGGTGGCTTATCTCGATTTTGGACTTTAAAGCCCATTTGTTTCGAGTAATATTTTGTTGCTTATTTGGCTTTGAATTTATTAATAGCATTCTTGGTGAAGTCGGATAATACGAGTTTTCCGCTTATCTCTGCTCTTTCAGCCAACAGTTCATCCCAATGATCAGTCCCCGTCCAGAAAGTGGCTTTTAACAGGCGCATGGCTTCAGGATTTGAGTTGGCCAGTTTTTGCGCGAGTGTGTCAATGGCTTCGTCCAGCGATTCTGTTGTTTCAAAAACTTCCGTAAAAAGGCCTTTGGTTTTTGCCCAGGCTGCTGTTTGCCATTCTGTAGCATCGATAGCGAGTTGACTCATCGCTGAAACGCCAATTTTGCGGGCTACAGCAGGACCAACGACGAATGGTCCGATGCCGAGGGCAAGTTCACTTAACTTAACGGCGGCAAACTTCGTAGCCATACAATAGTCTGTCGCTGAAGCTAACCCAACACCACCGCCAACGGCTTTTCCCTGTACACGGCCAATAATGAATTTTGGACATTTACGGCAAGCGTTAATGACATTTGCGAAACCGGAAAAGAATTTTTTTCCTTGTTTCAGGTTGTCGATAGCCATCAATTCCTCGAAACTTGCCCCTGCACAAAATGCACGGTTGCCGGCTGATTTGAGTATGATGACTTTTACGTTATCATCGTGCCCAAGGCGGGTGATGGCTGATGTCATTTCTGCTAAAATATTCCCCGGAAGGGAATTGGATGCCGGGGTGTAAAACTCCAATGTGGCAATGCCATTCTCTGTAATCGTCGACTTAACGTACGGATCCATTTTTACTTCTGATGTCATATATTTCTTCTGAATGTTCGTCTAAGTTCTAAAACCAGGTCCCTGACATGAACGGTGTTGAACAGGTGGCCAGTGTTTGGAATCACGCTAAGCGATCCATTTTCCAGTTGCCTGAATGCATCCTGTGTCTCGTCAATAGTAACGAAATGGTCATTATCACCAACACAAAGCCTGACGTGATGTTCGATAGCCTGGAAATCTGCATCAGTAATCAAAGGGCTTTCTCCCAGTTGTTTAAGCAGGTCTCCTGTATCATGTAATAGTGTTTCCCAATGATCGTCGCCATGAACCTTTGCCAGTCCAGCAGCAAATTTCGGCACTTTTTCTTTGATCTTAACAGGGTCAAGCTTGCGGACCTCTTTGCTTGCTATGTCTGCTGTCCACGCTAATTTGGTGCCAAGCGTAGCAACTTTATTAATCCTTTCGGGAAAATGCCTGGCCAGATAAAGGCCGACATAGCCGCCCATACTGTAACCGAATATGTCAATCTTTTCAAGGTCTGATTCGTCAAGATACGCAATGACATCTTCAGCAAATCCATGGATGTTGAAATGACCATCCCGTTTTGGTGTCAATCCATGGCCGTTAAAGTTCATCACGTAAACCTGGAAATAATTATTCAGTTCACCTGAACTTGCACCGAAAGTGGTCTTGGCGCCAAGGGCACCGTGCAGCATTAACAAATTTGGTTTCATATTTTGGGGTTTTTTATTTCTACCAACTTTGATCAATTTTTTTGACCATGGTCAGGATGGTGGCGATGGCAACTGTTTCTCCTGTTTCATCATAAACATCGACCAGGAATTTTACAATTCCTTTGGCGATATCTTCATCGTCTCTTTTCTCCTGGTCAACCTTTTCCTTGACGGTAAAACGAACCCCGATTGTCATGCCCGGATAAACAGGTTTTGTGAATCGACATTCCTCGATTCCATAATTTAACAAAACAGGACCTTTCTTAGGATCAACGAAGAGGCCTGCAGCTTTTGACAAAACATAATAACCGTGTGCTACCTTGCCTTCGAAGATGGTACCTTCGAGAGAGGTGGCATCGACATGAGCATAGAAATTATCACCACTTACATTAGCGAAGTTAGCGATGTCAGCCTCAGTGACTGTATGTTTTGCTGTGATAACGGTTTCTCCAATTTCAAGTTCTTCGAAATGTTTTCTGAAAACGTGAACCGGTTTCTCTATTTGTTTGGCACCATACTGATAAACGTTGGTAACTGCAGTCAAAGTAGTCGGAGAACCTTGAATCGCACAACGTTGGAGGTAGTGCATGACCCCTCTTTTGCCACCCATCTCTTCTCCGCCACCTGCTCTTCCCGGACCACCGTGTACAAGTAAAGGCATTGGTGAGCCGTGGCCGGTACTTTCTTTTGCACATTCTTCATTTAGGATTAGAATCCGGCCATGGTGACTGGCCGCGCCTAATACAAAGTTACGTGCAGTCTTGTTGTCACCTGTTGCAATTGAGCAACATAGTGATCCCTTGCCCAGTTTTGTCAATTCTATCGCTTCGTCAAAATTGCGATAAGGAAGGATCGTGGAGACCGGACCGAATGCTTCGATATTATGAACTTCCTGGTGCTGGAATGGATTAGGCTGTACCATGAGTATTGGAGACATGAAAGCCCCTTTATTCGCGTCACCGCCTATGACTTCCAGTGAATCTAGATTACCATAAACAATTTCCGAGTTAATGGCCAATTGTTGAACACGCTCAACGACTTCTTCAACTTGTACTTTCCCGGCAAGGGCACCCATTCTTACGCCTTCTGCTCTTGGATCACCAATTGTGGTTTTGGCCAATTGTTTGCCTAGGGCAATCTGCACATCCTCAACAAGGCTTTCAGGAACAATTACTCTCCGGATAGCAGTACATTTCTGTCCGCATTTAACAGTCATTTCCTTTCTGACCTCTTTGATGAAAAGGTCAAATTCAGGTGTTCCGGGTACAGCGTCTTCTCCAAGTACGGAGCAGTTCAGTGAATCTGCCTCCATATTGAACGGAACGGATTCAGTTAAGATCCTTTCGTGGGATTTTAGCATCCTGCCTGTTTCAGCAGAACCAGTAAAGGTGACAACATCCTGAGATGCTACATGATCGAGAATACCCCGAGCCGAGCCGCAGATCAGTTGTAAAGCCCCATTAGGTAATATACCGGAAGCATCAATTTCCTTAACCATTGCTTCAGTAAGAAACGATGTAATAGTTGCGGGTTTAACGATGGCAGGTACTCCGGCAAGCAGGTTAACTGATATTTTTTCAAGCATTCCCCATATCGGAAAGTTAAAGGCATTGATATGGATAGCAACCCCTTCTTTTGGTACCATAATATGATGTCCGATAAAGCTACCGCCTTTACTCAGGGGGGCTGTTTCTCCATCTACATAGTAAGATTCGTTAGGGAATTGTTTTCTAAGACTTGAATAAGCAAATAAGGTGCCTATACCACCATCAATGTCGATCCAGCTATCTGCTTTAGTAGCACCTGTTTGATAACTGACCGGGTAGAATTTGTCTTTTATTGAAAAAAGGTGAAGTGCCAATTTCTTTAGCATTCTTCCTCTTTCATGGAAAGTCATTTTCCGTAAGGCTGGTCCTCCCACGCTCCGACCATATTTCATCATCTGGTCGAAGTCAAGGCCTTTACTACTGGCATGAGCGATTACTTCTCCTGTAGCAGCGTCAAAGAGGGCTTTGCCATCTCCGTCTCCTTCAATCCACTGACCAAGGGCAAAATTCTGAAGTTTCATATTGCGATGTTTAAGGTAAATTCAGGCAAAAGGAAATGCCCGTCGAAATAACTGAAAACAAGGATGATTTTCATGGTGCAAATTTACAAAATAACACGCTATTATTGATGTTTTGTTCACAACACAACGTCAAGAAAATTTCATATTTCACCTGACTATTTGCTGAATGAGTGAATACAATGTCATTCATAGGTCAAGAAAAAATGGGATAATTGGAGAATATCCAACAATTCTCCACAAAATTGGCTAATTTTAGAAGACTAACCCTTCTAGGCATTAAAATCCATCTTGTAATTTAAAGGCTAATCCTTGGGGCTCTCTATACCCCACAGGATGAAATTACAATTCACACAATGAGGAACATTTACACTATTACCTTACTGGTGCTGTGTGCACTGTCGTATTATAGTTATGGACAGGTCACCTTTACCGACGAAAGCAGCTTGTTGGTCAACTCATCATTTGAAAGTTACCAGCCCACCATAATTGCTGATATGAACGGCGACAGACTTGACGATATTGTCAGGGTAAGCACGTCCAATCAAATAAGTATTGAATACCAAACTGCTGGTGGAGGAACATTCACCAATCACAATTTCCAAAACCCTTCACTGAAGAAGCCCTGGGGGATGTGTGTCGCTGATGTCGATAATAATGGCAAAAATGACATTCTTGCGGGGGGGCATTACGATGGCTTGAGAATCCATAAAGAGAATGGAGCAGGAGGGTATGTGCCTTTGGTACTTCCTGGAAGTATTTTTCTCCAGGGGGTCAACTTTGTTGATATCAATACTGACGGCATGCCCGACATCTATGCCTGCCACGATCATGGGACATCCCTGACTTACAGAGCGACTACTCCAGGATTTTATACGTTAGATGCCACGATGGTGCCTTCTGCACCCTATGCCGGTAATTATGCTTCGGTCTGGAGTGATTATGATGATGATGGTGATATTGATCTTTATGTTTCGAAATGCCGACTTGGTGTTACGGATTCAACAGATCCTCAAAGAATTAATGGTCTTTATAAAAATAATGGAAACGGCACATTCACAGAAGTAGGTGCTATTACCGGTGTAGCTGATGGCGCTCAGTCGTGGTCGGCAGATTTTGCAGATATCGATAATGATGGTGATATGGACCTTTTCGTACTGAATCACGATCAAAGCAATCGCCTTTATGAACAAGCTGGGGTTGGGTCCGGTAATTTTACTGATCTTATCGTTGGTAGCGGTATTAGTACGAATGGTAGCAGTGATTGGCAATCGATATTTGCCGATTTCAATAATGATGGTTTTGTAGATCTATTGATCAGTGGAAATCACTATGCATTGTATTTGAATGACGGAGATAGAACCTTTACACAGGTTACAAATCCATTTCCTGCAGGAACCATCCGAAATTTCAGTGTGGGCGATCTTAATCACGATGGGGCGCTTGACATTTATGCGACTTATGGCTCATGGGCCAATTCTAATGCTCAGGCCGACAAGATTCTTATGAATGCCGGGAACAGTAATAACTTTATTGCTTTTGACCTACAGGGTGTTCAATCCAATATCAACGGCATAGGGGCCCGTTTAGAGCTTTATGGATCATGGGGTATGCAGGTTCGTGAAGTGCGTTCGGGTGAAAGCTACGGCATTATGAATACCTTTACCCAACATTTTGGGATCGGGACAGCCACAATGGCCGATTCTCTTGTTATCCGTTGGCCATCCGGCATTCACCAGACAATCACTCAAATTGCAGCTAATCAATTCTTGTTTGTCTCAGAAGCTGAAACCTTATTATCCGTTGAGATGCTTGATTTCAATGCCATGTTGAGCGATAATAGGTCTGTTGATCTGAAATGGGAAACAGCATCAGAATTCAATAACGAATGGTTTTTTATCGAACGTTCTACTGACGGATCGACTTTCGAAGAAATTGGGCGTTTACAAGGTGCAGGCACCTCTAACGATGTTCAGGCGTATATGTTCAAAGATCCTGAACCTCAACTTAGTGACAACTACTACCGACTACGTCAGTTGGAAACAGGCGGATTGATCACTTATAGTGAAGTAAAGGTAGTCAACCTCGGTTTTGAAAACGAAGACGAGTTTGATGCCCAGATATATCCGACCCTGGCTCAATCGGGGCAACAAATCGTGGTTAAGGTTGATAATGTCCGTTCATTGCCCGTCGAGGTTTCTTTATGGAACAGCAATGGTCAACTGGTTCACAAACAAGTGGAACAACCAAAATCCGGCGAGATCACCTACATCTATGTGATGATTCCTGGTCAGCCTGGAACTTATGTTGTACGTGTTACGGATGAGGTAGAGCATGTTGTAGGGACTGTGATTGTTACACAGTAAATTACCCTTTAGGCTTCAGCTCATTCCAGGTCTTGTAAAGGCTTTCCTGGCTGGGTCTGTTTTCTGGTATTTCCCGTAATGGTTCACATTCTTTAAGGTTTTCAAAACATTCTTGGGGAAGGGATTGGTAGAGTTTGGTGCCTGCAGTTTTCCAGGCCATCATTTCGTCTGTTACCTGTTTCACAACTTTACCAGGATTGCCGACTACCAGACTTCTTTTGGGAATGTGCATACCTGCTTTGATGAAGCAAAGTGCTCCGATGATACATTCATCTTCAATCACTACGTCGTCCATGATAACGGCATTCATTCCGATAAGAGCATTTTTACCGATCTGTGCACCGTGGATGATGGCCCCATGTCCGATATGCGCCCCTGTTTTTAGCGTGACCGTCACCCCCGGAAACATATGTATTGTGCAGTTTTCTTGCACATTACATCCATCTTCAATGACGATACCGCCAAAATCGCCTCGTATAGCTGCTGCTGGCCCGATATAGCAGTTTTTTCCGATAATCACATTTCCGGTAACGGAAGCCAAGGGATGTACAAATGAAGATTCGTGAATGACTGGTTTGAAGCCTTTGTATTCGAAAATCATAGTATTTATTCAGAGTTGATTATTCCGGTTTATTTAGACTCTTTCTATGATGGTGGCGTAGCCTTGTCCGACACCGATGCACATAGAAACCAGTGCGTATCGCTTGTTTTGCTTATGCAATTCGATAGCAGCGGTTTGCAGGATACGTGTTCCTGACATGCCAAGCGGGTGACCAATAGCAATGGCCCCTCCATTTGGATTGATGCGTGGGTCATTGTCTTGTAACTCCAGTTTTCTTGTACAGGCCAGTACCTGTGCAGCAAAGGCTTCATTAAGTTCTATGATATCCATATCATCGAGGGTCAATCCTGCTTTTGCCAGTGCCTTTTGCGAAGCATAGACAGGTCCGATGCCCATAATCCTTGGTTCGACACCAGCAACGCCTGAAGAGACAATGCGTGCCAAAGGTTTAAGATTGTGATCAACAAGGGCCTGTTCGGAAGCGATAAGCATAGCTGCTGCGCCATCGTTAAGACCTGAAGCATTACCAGCGGTTACAGAACCACCTTCTTTTCTGAATACCGCTCTGAGTTTGGCAAGCACTTCCAGCGAAGTGTTGGGTTTTATAAATTCATCTTTATCGAAAATGATCGGATCGGCTTTCCTTTGCGGAATCTCTACGGCAATTATTTCTTCTGCCAACCTGCCATTGACATTGGCTGCTGAAGCCTTCATCTGGGAGTTATATGCAAAAAAATCCTGGTCTTCACGACTAATGTCGTACATCTCGACGAGGTTCTCTGCGGTTTCGCCCATGGCGTGAGTGCCATATAGCGACTTCATTTTCGGATTCACAAAGCGCCACCCGAAACTGGAGTCGTGCATCTGGGCATCACGGCCAAAAGCTTTTGAGACTTTTGAGATGACCCATGGGCCGCGCGTCATATGCTCTACGCCACCACAAACGAAAACATCGCCGTCTCCTGTTTTGATAGCCCTGTTGGCATGAATAACTGAAGACATCCCTGATGCGCAAAGTCGGTTAACGGTTTCTCCAGGGACTGACCATGGTAAACCAGCTAATAACAATGCCATCCTGGCGATATTTCTATTGTCTTCACCTGCCTGATTGGCGCAACCGAGCACGACATCGTCTATAGCTACAGGATCAAGATTGCTATTTCGAGCCATTAATTCCCGGATAACATGAGCCGCCAGGTCATCTGTCCTGATGGTTGATAAAGTGCCAGTGAACTTGCCGATTGGTGTGCGGATGGCATCGACTATAAATGCTTCTTTCATTTACGTATTTTTAGAAGCACAAAAGTACAAAAATGCCGATTGGTTTAATTGGCAAAATGAACAGAATAAACCATGGGAAGGTAGTGGTTAAGACAATCCCAACTTTCTCCGGCATCCTCTGACAAGAACAGGTTGCCACAAGTCGTTCCAAAGGCTACACGGTTACCAGCACTGTCGAGGCTATGTCGGTATACAATATCGTAACATCCTTCTTGTGGAAGTCCTTTTCGGAAGTCAACCCAGGTTTTTCCACCATCATCCGTTCTGCAAACAGTCATTGCTGCCCCTTTGGCTATCCGGATTTCGTCACTAATGGCGGGCACTACCCACGCCCTTTCTGTATTATCAGGATCAATTGAAATGCAGAATCCAAAGTCAGCAATTTTATTTTTATCAGAAACATCTACCCACGTTTTTGCACCATCAGTAGACCGGAATATGCCACAATGGTTTTGCTGCCAAAGCACATCTGGATTAGTGTTACAGGCTAACAGCATATGAGGGTCGTGTCCTACTTCTGCGAATGGATCAGGCAGAAAATCGGCTCTTAATCCTTTATTTCTCACTGTCCAGGTTTTTCCGGCGTCTGTTGTCTCAAAAACGCCGGCGCAGCTAATGCCAATATAAATATGGTCGCTGTTTCGTGGGTCAACAACTACAGAGTGAATGCCAGCATTGTCAAATCCTCCGCCAAACCATTCGCCTCTAGAAGGGTGATCCCATAGTGATTCAATCAGGTTAAATGATGCTCCATTATCATTAGAAGAAAACAAGCCTCCCGGGACAGTGCCTAGCCAGAACTTTGCGGGATGATCATTCCCGCCTTCTGCAAATGCCCACAAGTAGTTGACAGAGGCAGGCACGCCTTCTTTAACTTCTTTTCCTTCCGGGAATTTTGGGGCAGCGATTTCTTCCCAGTTTTGTCCTTCGTCGTTTGATCGGTGTAATTTCACCCCCCAGTGACCATGGTCGAGACAAGCCCACCAGGTGCCATTTCTTGTGTCTACCTGAGCTAGTGATACCGGGATACCAGAGAAATGCATGTTCTCAAATTGCCAATTTCCTTTTTTGTATCGATAAACTGCCAGCCCTTTCCTTGTCCCGATTAAAAGAAGATCTTTTTGCATAGTCTAATGTTTTGTGGTGTTGCCAAAAAAATGACAACCTTCTGAGATTAAAGTTTGGATACCCAATGCATAAATAAGCCTTTTGTCAAAGGCATGGGCGGGTGGAGAAGATCGATTAAGCTGTGCTGCGGGGCACGCTGTTAACCTCCGGAAAGGGCCTGGAAAATATAGACTTCGCTATTATCCTGAACTTGATCGGATAGCGATTTTTTGTCCTCTATCAGTTTGCCATCGACAAAGATATTGACGTGTTTGCGCAAGCTGCCCTGATCATCGACAATATAGGCACAGATTCCCGGGAATTTTTCTTCCAGCGTAGGTAAAATCTCATTGACTGTAGCAGCATTGAGCTCAAGCGTGTCGAGGTCAGGATAAAACCGCTTTAGGGCATATGTGAACTTTACCTTTGGCATGGACAAGAAAAATAGTTAACGGATATTAAGTTACACATTATATCCGACTGATGGCACCTGCGGAGTGTTAAAATCCTGTTAGAGAGATGAATAAGTGGAAAAGATAAATGACTAATTTATTCAAACCAGTTTTTACCGGTGCGATAAACAGTGCCTTTGAAAAGGGCTACAACATCATCATTTTGATTGACCACCTCTACCTGGTAGACCCCGATTTTGTTGGATTTGTGCTGCTCAGTGGCTGTTGCGGTAAGTATATCACCTTCCCTTACAGTTGTAGTATGCGAAATGGAAGTTTCAACCGAAACGGCTCTTTTTCCTTGCGAGTTACAGGCAAATGCAAGCGCACTATCCGCGAGGGAATAGGTAATGCCCCCATGCGCTATCTGAAAACCATTCAGCATTTCCTTTCTGACTGTCATGCGTACTTTTGAGGTGCCCGCATCCTCTCCTAAACGTTCGATGCCCAGCCATTGACTGAAAGCATCGTTATTGTACATTTCATCGACAATTCTGGAGGCTAATTCTTTGGAAGACATAGGCGGTCAGTGGGGTGTATGTTAATAGAAGGTCTGATTTTCGCGAGCCATTTTCCTTAGTAACTGACTGGTTCTGTAGCGATCTTCCTGGTATTCGTCGTGGAGTCTGTCGATGGCTTCAACGCAAGCGTCAATTCCTCTTTCATCTGCCCATTTCAATAACCCTTTTGGGTAATTGACCCCTTTGGCCATAGCCAGATCGATATCATCACGCGTAGCAATCTGAAGATGTAAAGCATCAGCAGCTTCGTTGATCAGCATGGCCAAAATACGCCATAAGATTTTCTGTCCCAGAGCATCATCAGTATTAGGCTCTGGATTAATGGCGTTTTCACCATACTCATAAAAGCCCTTCCCGGTTTTCTTGCCCAGGTAGCCAGCTTCCACCAGGCGTTTTTGGGTAAAGGATGGCTTGTATCGTGGATCGTAGAAGAAAGCTTCAAAGACAGTTTCTGTAACCGTGTAGTTAATATCATTTCCTATGAGGTCCATTAACTCGAAAGGTCCCATTCTGAAACCTCCAATAGTTTTCATGGCCCAGTCGATAGTTGGAGCATCAGCAATTTTCTCTTCAAGAATCCGGATGGCCTCTCCGTAGAATGGGCGAGCTACCCTGTTGACAATAAACCCAGGGGTGTCTTTAGCAATTACCGTGATCTTACCCCAGCGCTCGATTTCTTTACAGGTGCTATCCAGAATCTTGGGATCAGTTTGGATGGCTGCTACCATTTCAACCAGCGGCATCAACGGTGCCGGATTAAAAAAGTGAACACCAAGTACCCGTTCAGGATGGTTACAAACACCTGCGATTGAGGTTACTGAAAGTGAGGAAGTATTTGTGGCCAGGATACATTCTTTAGACACGATTTCTTCTAGTCCCCTAAAGACAGAGCGCTTGACTTCAATATTTTCAAGCACAGCCTCTATGACGAACTCTCGGTCTATAAATTTTTGTTCGCTTGTTGTTGTTGTAATCCTGGAAAGAATTGCTTCTGCTTCTTCAGCCTCTATTCTGCCTTTCTCTACCAGGCGGTTCATGATCTTTTCAAGTCTCGACCTTGCCTTCGCCAATGCTGAGGCATTGATATCGTAGATGAGTACTTCGTTTCCTGCTGTGGCAGCTACCTGTGCTATTCCGGCACCCATTGTGCCAGCTCCTATTATTCCAATTTTCATTTTATAGAGTCTTTCGGGTAAGTAATTTTAATGCCCTTTAAATTCGGGTTTTCTTTTTTCAAGGAAGGCATTTACACCTTCACTGTAATCATAAGTTTGTCCAGCTGTAGCCTGGTAAAGTTCTTCGAGATCAAGTTGGGTTTCCAAGGTGTTGTCGAAGGTCATATTAAACAGCTGTTTGGTGAGTGCTAATCCCTTAGTTGGCATCTTTGCAAGTTTCTCGGCGAGTTTCCAGGAGCCTTCGATAAAGTCTGCATCAGAGAGTACTTTATAGATCATTCCCATCTTTTCCGCATCAGCGGCTGATACTTTATCACCCAGCATGGCAAGTGCAGTTGCTTTCTGCAGGCCTATTAACCGTGGTAAAATCCATGTGCCTCCGCTATCCGGAATCAAACCAATCTTGCTGAATGCCTGAATGAATGAGGCTGATTCTTTTGCTACGACGATATCACAAGCAAGGGCAATGTTTGCTCCGGCGCCGGCGGCAACGCCATTGACAGCGGCAACGATTGGCTTAGGAATCTCTCTTAAGAATTTGATTATCGGGTTGTAGTGTTCGCTAACGATTCTCTGAATGCCGGGACCGTTTTCATCAATAGCTTCCGCAAGGTCTTGTCCTGCACAGAATGCTTTACCTTCTCCGGTAATATAGACTGCACGAATCTCTTTGTCATCTCTGCATTTCTGCAATAACAAGTGAAAAGCCAATGCCATTTCGCGATTGAAGCTATTAAAAACAGAAGGTCGGTTAAATGTTATGTGGGCGACTTCATTTTTTACAGAAAAGAGAATACTATCCATTATTTTGATTTTCAGAATTTCGATTGATTAGTTTTAATGGCATTTGAAATAATCAAAGGGCTCTTTGCATGTTTGGCATTGATAGAGGGCCTTGCATGCTGTCGAACCAAACTGGCTAATCAACTTGGTCTGCGTTGAAGCACACTGAGGGCATTCAACTTCAGGTTGCTCGCCGAAAAGCACTGATTTGTCGAGGGTCTCTTTTACCGGTGGAGCAATGCCATAGGCTTTCAGCTTTTTCTTACCTTCTTCAGATAGCCAATCGGTGGTCCATGCCGGGCTTAATATTGTTGTCACCTTAAACTTTTCGAATCCGTTGGCAGCTAATTCCAGTTTGATATTGGTTGCAATGGTATTCATAGCCGGGCACCCTGAATAGGTCGGCGTAATCACTACTTCCAGTTCATCATTATGATAACGAATATCCCGGATAATTCCCAGGTCCACCACGGTCAATACAGGAACCTCGGGATCTTTAACGTTCTCAAGGATTTTCCAGATTGATGAAATTTTATGCTTCGTGATCATTGCAAATAATCCATTTAGTTGAAAGTCATTACCATTCTGCACCCGGATAGGCACGTGGTAAATATTGCATTTCCGCAAGGATGAACCCCATATGTTCTGTATGGACGCCTTGCTTGCCTCCTTTTTGTGTCCAGGTTGATTCTGGCTTTTGCAAAGTTGCCCTGCTCAGTACCTCATCTACTTTATCATCCCAGAGTGATTTTATCTCATCCAGGTTTACCCCAATACCTTCAGCAGCCATCATTTTATCAACTTCATTCATAAGCAGCATTTCACCTGTGAAATTCCAGATATCGTCAACTGCTTTCTGCATTTTCTGATGACTTTCTTCAGTACCATCACCTAGTCTGATGACCCATTCTGAGCTATACCTCAGGTGGTAAGTCACTTCTTTGAGTGATTTTTCAGCGATGGCGGCCAGAGTTTCATCCTTACTATTTTTCAGAGCAGTCAGAAAATAAAAATTAAAGGCATCGAAGAAGAATTGTCTGGCAATGGTATCCGCAAAATTGCCATTAGGCAGCTCAGTGATCAGCAGGTTATAGAAATTCCGCTCTTCTCTGAGATAAGCCAGGTCATCTTCTGATCGCCCTTTGCCTTCCAACTTTCCGGCGTAAGCCAAAATAGATCTTGCCTGTCCTACCTGGTCAAGGGCAATATTGGTAAGCGCGATGTCCTGTTCGAGGATTGGTCCATGTCCACACCATTCACCCAGTCGATGACCGAGAATAAGGGCATTGTCACCAATTTGCAGAGTATATCTGAATAAAGCTTCTTGAGTGGTCATATCAGATATGTTTTAGTTCGTCTGGCAGATCATAAAATGTCGGGTGTCTGTAAACCTTGTCTTCTGCGGGTTCGAATAAGGCATCAGCATTTTCCGGATTACTGGCGGTGATAAATTTTGATTCTACCACCCAGATACTAACCCCTTCCTGTCGACGGGTATAAACATCACGAGCATTTTCAATTGCCATATCAGAATCTGCAGCATGCAGGCTTCCGACATGTTTATGGTGTAAGCCTTGTTTGCTTCGAATGAAGACTTCAAATAACGGCCAGTTTTTATTTGACATTTGACAAGAGTTTTTTGTTATTCCTTAGGTAAGCCCATGTTTATGCTACCTGGGTTTTTTCATTCTTGCGTTTGGCTTGTTTTTCGGCGAAAGCCAATGCCGCATCTCTTACCCATTTCCCTTCGTCGTGGGCTTTTTTGCGGGCTTCGATACGCTGTTTGTTGCAAGGGCCATTGCCTTTGACAACATTCCAGAATTCTTCCCAATCGATTTCTCCAAAATCGTAATGACCACGTTCTTCATTCCATTTGATCTTAGGATCAGGAAGGGTTAAGCCAAGAAATTCGGCTTGTGGGACGGTGATATCAACAAATTCCTGGCGTAGTTCGTCATTGGATTTACGTTTGATACGCCACTTCATTGCCTGCTCCGAATGGGTGGAATCTTTATCATTAGGACCAAACATCATGAGTGATGGCCACCACCATCTGTTGAGCGCATCCTGGGCCATTGCCTTTTGTGCTTCAGTACCTCTGCAAAGGGTCAATACAATCTCAAACCCCTGTCGTTGGTGAAAACTTTCTTCTTTACAGATACGCACCATTGCTCGTGCATATGGTCCATACGAAGTGCGGGTCAGCATCACCTGGTTGGTAATAGCGGCACCATCAACAAGCCATCCGATGGTTCCGATGTCTGCCCAGGTTAAAGCCGGGTAATTGAAGATACTTGAGTACTTGGCTTTCCCGTCATGCAGGGCTTGCACGAGGTCATCGCGTTCTGCACCAAGCGTTTCGGCAGCACTATACAGGTACAGGCCGTGGCCGGCTTCATCCTGAACTTTGGCTAGCAGGGCCACTTTCCGTCGTAAAGAAGGTGCCCTGGTAATCCAATTGCCTTCAGGCAGCATTCCTACGATTTCGGAATGCGCATGTTGAGAAATTTGCCTGATCAGGGTTTTCCGGTATTTTTCTGGCATCCAGTCTTTGGGTTCGATCTTGATCTCCTGGTCGATGCGATCCTGAAATCTTTTTTCTAAATCTGACATGTTATTATGGTTTGGGTGACTGAATATTTCTAAATCCGTTAATGACTGACTTTTAAGCCACTCATTAACATTAATGTAATTTCTTTTTTAAGCTCTGGCATTCTCGGGTCTTTTCCCGGACGGTGCCAATAGTGTATCCACCTGACTGATGAAAGCAGTGTGTACATAACGGTTGAGGGTTTCAGGTTTTTGAATTGCCCTTTGGCGATGCCTTCTGTAATGATTCGTTTGAATTTTTCCTCATACAGCCTTCGCAATTTGAGGAATTCACTGAGTTTGGGCTCACTTAAGTGGCGCCATTCGTCGTTAAAAACAGTAGTTGAAGTGCAATCTTCAATAGCCACTTCAATATGGAGGTTGATGATGGCTTCTATCTTTTGAGTCGGTGTCAAAAAATTCTGATCAATTTCTTCTATACCAACGATAAAACGCCTGGCATTGTCGAAACAGATCTTTCTCAGGATTTCTTCTTTCGACTTGATGTGGCTATACAAACTTGATGGTTCGAGTCCAACCCTTACAGCCAATTCCCGCATTGAGGTGGCCATATATCCTTTCTCTCGGAACAGGATAGCCGCCTCTTCATAAATATGTTGTTTGCGGTTCTTCATTTTACGGGTTTTAAACATCAAAATCAACTACAAGTTTTTCAGTTCTTGGATGTGCCTGGCAAGTAAGAATATAACCGGCATCAATTTCATCCTGCACAAGTGCATAATTCAGAGCCATTTCAACTTCACCTTCAACTACTTTGGCCCTGCATGTTGCACAGACACCTCCTTTACAGGCGAAAGGGAGATCAGCACCTTTTTCGAGAGCTGCATTGAGCACATTATCACCACTATAAGCCAGGTTAAATTCATAGGTCAATCCGTCAACGGTGATGGCAATTTGACTTTCTTTTGTACTGTCAAATGTCTTTTTTGTTCTGATTGGTTTGGGAAAGTCCAATTTCCCTGCCGGGCTTGTAAACAATTCGAAATGAATTTGCCTGGCATCTATTTGCTCGTCCAGCAGTGCTTGTTTTACACTATGAATCATTTCTTCCGGACCACAAATGAAAAACTCATCAACTGTAGTTGGGTCCAACAGTACAGAAAAGAAAGTCTTGCATTTTTCACTATTGATTCTCCCATTAAAAAGCGGACTATCAGTGATTTCCTGGCTCAGCAGGTAGTGAACAGAAAATCGGCCCATATAAATGTTTTTCAGGGCTTCTATTTCTTCTTTGAAAATAATCGTCTCAATCTTTTGGTTGCCATAGAAGAGTGTGAACTTGCTGTTGCTTTCAGTTTCCAATGTCGTTTTAATTATGGAAAGAATAGGGGTTATCCCACTTCCTGCAGCAAAAGCAACATAGTTTTTCTTGTTTTTCGGGTCAAGAGGGGTGTTGAATTTACCCATCGGGGTCATCACATCAAGCGTGTCACCAGTTTTTAAGACCTCGTTAGCAAATGTTGAGAATTTACCAAATGGCTGTTGTTTGATCGCTACTTTTAATATGCTCTCAGATGGGCTGGTGCATATTGAATAAGAGCGTCTGATATCTTCACCACCAATTATTGCTTTTAGCGTCAGGTTTTGTCCATGTTCGAAAGCAAAATCGGATTTTAGATGTTCAGGAACAGTAAAAGTAACGGAAACGGTTTCGGGTGTTTCCCTTTTTACTTCTTCGACTTCCAATGTATGGAATTTGGCCATGCAGGTATAGTTTTAATTTACGAACGAGTGTTCGTATTGCAAATATAGTGATTTTGTAGGATAGTTTCCAGGGGGTACATGTTGAGATGTGTTTAAATTTGAAAAAGTAATAATGAGAGGGAGAGGGCTAATAAAACTCTCGCAGCCGGAATATAACTTTTCGTTTTACCCCATTGCGTCGGACAACCATCCTGATTTGTTTACCAGTTTTTCCTTGTAAAACCCTGGTGACATCCTGGAGGTCCATATTAGAATGAAACTTCGCATTGATTTTCAGTATTTCATCACCGGGTAATATTCCGGCTCTATAAGCAGGTGTATTGCCAATGACCTGTCGGACAATAAAATTATTGAGATCAATACCAGAGGCGTATATATCGAGACCGCTTTTATCCTGTGCAAAGGATTTTGAAAACTTCTTATTTGGTTTGAGATAAAGTAAATTTTTATGAAAATCGAAGATGCAGGTAAAACGGGAAAGGAGTTCGCCACCAAAAAAACCATTTCGCCTATATATGACAGATAGTGAGTCTTCAATGATTGGGAGATCCTGGAAATTAGTTACCAGGTTTTTAAAGTCATATGGTTCAAGGTCGAATTCGAAAACTCGACCTAGAAAGCCTTCCAGTTCACCACCCAAACCAAAGCCAATATTGCCTTTTATGAAGTCGTCAGGCACATTCACTTGTTCATCAGTGTTGGGGTGCAGTACCAATGAGAGACTGGCCCCGGAGTCGATCAGCAAAATCGGACTGAAACTGCTTTCAACATTGAACTTTACATTTCCGGTAAGGTAAGGTTTGCCATGATGAATAGCGATATTATGCCTTGAATAGTCAGTTCCAGGATCATTAAAAACCTCTCTTTCATAAAGTGTGATGACCTTTTTAAAATAATCGATTTTTACGACAAAACGTTTAAAGATATCAGTACCTAGAATGCCGTGGATGGGTGTCCCCAGCAGGTACTCCAGGTTTAGATAGTCTTGGTCAAGCACAAGGAGCGTTTGCCGTTTCATCACAAGGTTGGGTAAATTCAACCCAATGTTATGTGCTAATTGGGCATGTAACTCGACACTTCTGTCTGAACCATAAAGCGTTACTTTCTTCCCATACATGGCATCCAGAAGGTCTGTCAGTTCCCGCTTGGTGATAATGGTATATTGCGCACCAGTATCCAGAATCAGTTTTACAGGCAGCGTGTTATTAAGTCTTACTGAAACAACTATCAGGTTGTTATGTAATTCAAAAGGAAGTTGAGCTGACTTTTTATAATTAGTCAATTTCATGCCCAAAGGCTGAGCTTCAAGGCCATAGACTATTCCAAAAAGAAAAATTATCCAATAAAGAAAAGTACGTATTCTACCCATATAGGGCTGTTGTTATTTTGTGATAAACACAAATTTTAGTTCAAACTACATAGCAAGCTTTGCGATTAAACAGGTGAGAGCCCGAATAGATCATCGAGATTATAAAGAAAATCAATATTTGCTTTTCATGCAAATTCAATGATTTTGTCAGAGGGTGATGGCTTATTTATGTTAAAATTTGAAAAAAGTGACTGATTTTGATGTGGTTACACACCAAAACCCTGAGAAAATGCATTATTAAATTAGGTCTTCCCATTCATTACCAAAACCAGAAAAACAATGAAAAAACTTGGTACTCTTTTTTGCATTTGCTTATTCTCCCTCCAATTTGTCTCAGCCCAGTATTTACTAAAAGAAGGATTTTTAGACCTTGCAAAAGCAGACAATCGCACAATGACCTTGACCTATAAGAACCTGGCGATCTATCCGATTTTAGCAGGAGAACAATTCCTGGATGCTCACAAGGATATTGAAAAATTCACATCCCTCCAGGAAGCTCTTGCAAAACAAAAGATCGTGATAACAGAGACAGTCGCTGATTCTGAGGTCGATTCTCCCCAAGATACTTTTCCTCAAATACAACGATATAATAGTGAGTTGCCAGCAGTACGGACCCAGGAAGAGATTCAACAACAGCGCATTAATCAAAATGCTCAGCTTGGTGTTGGAGAAGGTGCCCAGGTCAATAAACTATACCTGGAGAATGTGTCTAATGATACCATTTTCATCATGGCAGGTGAGGTTGTGCAAGGGGGCAAGCAGGATAGGGTATTGGCCAGTGATCTTGTATTACCACCCAATAGCGGGAAAGTAGATATTTCAGTTTTCTGCGTAGAGCATGGCAGATGGTCGCCAGGAGGAGAAGAAGATAATTTTAATACCTATTTCACAGTTACCAGTAATAAGGTTAGGGCAAAGGCTACCAAGGAGCAGAATCAATCAGCAGTCTGGGATGAAGTTGACAGGGTGACCAAGGCCAATATGGCAGGTAGCGCCACAGGTACTTATGCTGCGCTCAAAGATTCAAAGTCTTTCAAGAAAAACAATGAAGCCTATCAGGAATTTTTCCACTCAGCCTTTAAGGAATTAGATAATTGTATTGGTTTCGTAGGTGTAACCGGAGATAGAATTATTGGTGCAGATCTTTTTGCCACCCCTGAATTATTTCAACAGCAATCTACTAACCTAATCAACGCGTATATTACAGATGCTATCACAGAAGGCGGAAAGGTGACCGTCAAGGAAAAAGAAGTGGTGTCATATCTCGAATCTTTCTTCTCCAACAGTCAAACCCAGGAACAAGCTATTGAAGCAAAAGGCGTTCAATACGAATGGCGCAGCAAGAAGCTGCATATCAATACTTATTAGCGGAAAAATTCTATCTTGTTTCAATGAAAACAAGGTTAGTTTTTTTTACCATCTTGTTCTTATTGACCTGGTCGGCTTGTAATCAAAAACAACCTTCAGGAAATGTAGATAACCCTGAAATAGAATTACCTACTGGTCAGCCAAAAGTCAATGAGACTAGGGAACCTTTGCCACCTCCACCTTTACCCCCGGATGGTGTAGTCTCGATTTCAGATTATGGTTTTGGGGCCATAAATAAGGATACTCCCTTTAATGAAAATTCCTTAAAAGAAGCCCTGCCAGAATTCATTCTGAAAAAGGAGTCTTTAGAAACCATAAGACAGACCTACGAGAAATACTCGGCCTACAAGAAAAATAAGAAAGTACTTGACATTTATCCGGATTCCAAAAATGGGAATGTCGGTACTGTTCACCTTTTTACAGATGAATTTGAAGGACCCAATGGTATCCGGGTAGGTATGACTTATCGGCAGGCAGAAGGAGATGCTATGAATTGTTTCCCAGGCATGGAAGAATTGAGTGGTTATGCCCTTTGTTTCAATGGCGGTAATACTAGAGTGCAATATATTTTTAGCCACAGCTTTGAAGGTCCTGATGATCAATTACCGCCACCCGCCGTATTAAGTGCTTCAGGAATTGTTAAGCGCATTATTTGGTATGCAGGTAAGAATTAACATATTTCTTATTTTATTGGTGTTGGGTTCTCTTACCCTGAATAAAGGATGCATCATTGCCACTGGTCCGGAAGAAAATATTCTGGGCAAGGGAAATAAAGCATTTCCAAACGTGCTTGACCTCAATGGTATCCCGAAGACCCCGACCGACAGATCTGTTCATATTTTTTCAGACCTGGGAGCATGGTTTGGATATGCACTTCAGGATAGCATAGGTGGATTTACAGGACCCTGGTTAATGACCCAAGATAATGGCATCTGGCTCAGTAAAAATCTTATGACACTCGAGTTGAAAGATCAGGATGCGAATGGTGGTCCTCAGAATGTCGAGACCTTTTCTTATCCAGGATATTTGAATCAGCAATATACAGTTGATGGTTATTCCCTTGATTGGAAATTGATCTTTATTACTTCTCGAACAGCAGTTCTAATGGTTACGATTACCAACCATTCCCGGGAAACCAGGGAACTGGAAGGTGAATGGAAAGGTAAGGCATTCCTTGAAGGCGTATCCTTTGAAAAAGGACCACTTGATATTATAATGCGGGTAAACGATAAACCGACGATTGGCCTTTTGGGATTTGATTATCGCCAAGTTGGTGAGATGGAAGTACGTAAAAGTGAATTTGCTGTAAAACTGAAAAAAAGAAATATCGGTCCTAAAAACAGTGTGACCTATGTGGCTTACCAGTCATTCGTTTTCAACGAAGTTGAGGTGGACGAAGCAAGGGTGTCAATTGCTGCAAAAATGTCCAATACCCCTCAAAAAGTATTTGAAGAAAACCGGGAGCGCTGGAATAGCTACCTGGATAACACTTTTGACCACTCGGCGTCTGAACTTGATTCGACTCAAAAACGAGTTGCTGTTAAATGCATACAAACATTGATTACCAATTGGCGGAGCCCATCAGGTTTTTTGAAGCATGATGGGATGTTTCCCAGCTACAGCTATTACTGGTTTAATGGTTTTTGGTCTTGGGATAGTTGGAAGCATGCTGCAGCAGTCGTACATTTCGACCCTCAATTGGCAAAAAACCAGATTAGGTCAATGTTTGACCATCAAGATGAAATGGGGATGATCGTTGACGTTTTTTATCGTGATACGACCATTGAAAACCACAATTGGCGCGATACAAAACCGCCGTTATCTGCATGGGCTGTTTGGAAGATATATAAGCAAACACAAGACAAAGCCTTCCTTGAGGAAATGTACCCCAAAATCACAAAATATCACAATTGGTGGTACCAGTACCGCGATCATGACCAAAATGGGCTTTGTGAATTCGGTTCAACCGATGGCACTGTAGTCGCGGCAAAGTGGGAGAGTGGTATGGATAATGCCGTACGATTTGACGAGGTTACTATTTTGAAAAATAATGATGATGGCTGGTCTCTTGACCAGGAATCAGTTGACCTGAATGCCTACCTTTTTGCTGAAAAGCAATGGTTGGGTCAAATGGCCGAAGTACTCGGCAAGCCTGAAGAAGCTGAACAGTTTGAAAATGATGCTAAAGCCTTACAGAAGCAAGTTCGGAATAGGTTTTTCAGCAAAGAGAAAGGCTATTTTTACGACGCAAAGGTAGGAACGGATAAGCTGATTACTATTGAAGGCCCAGAGGGTTGGACTCCACTTTGGACTGGCCTTGCAACAAAAGATCAAGCCAAAGGTGTAAAAGCTGTGATGACAGATCCAACTAAATTTGCGACCCATATTCCTTTCCCGACAGTTGCAGCCGACCATCCCGCTATCGATCCACTAAAAGGATATTGGCGAGGGCCAGTCTGGTTAGATCAAGCCTATTTTGCGATCAAGGGACTTGAGCGATTTGGATATGAAGAAGAAGTTGGTCGGTTCAAAAGTCAGCTCTTTGATCGCCTGGAAGGCTTGAGCGAAACAGCGCCTCTAAGAGAACATTACCATCCGGATTCAGGTGAGGGCCTCAGAGCGAATCACTTCAGTTGGACGGCCGCACATCTATTACTTTTACTTATTGAGTAGCAATTACTTATGTCTTCCAGCAAAATCAACACTCCTTTATTCAGCCCTTCTGATGCAGAGGAAATAGTTTTATCTTTTTTTAACCTTACCGGAAAGGCCAGTAAGCTCGTTGGCTTTGAAGATCTGAATTTCAAATTTTTAGATCAGTCTGGCAAGACATATATTCTAAAAATTGCACGTTCCGAACCTGTTGGTGATGAATTGGATATGCAGAATGCCATCATGCAACACCTGGCTGTTAAGGATTTGCCGTTCATTCTGCCAGAAGTGGTACCTAACATAAAAGGTGAGCTAATGACCGAAATTACAGATGGTAACGGTCGGGCTCGCTTGATGAGGTTGCTGACCTGGGTGCCAGGCAGGATTTGGGCATATGTCAATCCTCGAAGGTCAGGGTTGCTTAAGAAGTTGGGCAAATCTGTCGGCTTGCTCAACGCAGCTTTGAGCGATTTTCACCATCCAATGACAAAACGGAACGATGGATGGGATCTCGCTCAATCCATTTGGGTAAAAGAAATTTTTCATTTCATAAAGGAGGATAATCATCGTCAGATTGCCGATTACTTTTTTCAGCTTTTTGAAGAGGCTTTACCTAAACTAAAATCCCTTCGGAAACAAGTCTGTCATAATGATGCTAACGACTATAATGTTTTGGTCGATGAAAATCTTGAAGATCCATCCATAAATGGATTTATCGACTTTGGCGATAGTATTTTCACTCAAACCATTAACGAATTGGCAATTTGTATTGCCTATGTAATCAACGAACAACCAGATCCATTGTCTGCTGCTGTACATCTAGTAAGTGGTTTTAACGAGATTGTACCCTTGAAAGCAGAAGAACTTGAAATTCTGTACGGATTAGTAGGGACAAGGATTTTGGTCTCTGTAGCTTCCGCTGCAAAAAACAAGGTTTTGCAGCCCAATAATGAGTATCTCCAAATAAACGCAAAACCTGGATGGGAGACCCTTGAGAAATGGATTACCATTAACCCCAGATATGCCTATTACTGTTTTCGACAGGCTTGTGGGATGGTGCCTTGTCCAAAAGAAGAGGTGTTCAATAATTGGTTGCAGGAAAATGCGATTAGAATTGAAGATCTTTTTGGCAGTGAGTTTGCTCAAAAATCCATTGGGCAACTGGATTTTTCAGTAGGCAGCACAGCATTTGGGAATAACTCAAATTTTGACAGTTATCCAGCTTTTGCCCGAACGGTTCGCAATATGCTTGAAGAACTTGAAATTGAGATAGGCATAGGCGGATATGGAGAGACAAGACCGTTTTATACGACAGACGCTTACCAGGTAATCGGTAACAACGGACCCAGATGGAGAACCGTTCATTTGGGAACCGATGTTTGGGCTAAAGCCGGGACTGCCATTTTTACGCCGTGGGACGGGACAGTCCATAGTTTTCAAAACAACCCTGCCGAAAGAGATTATGGGCCAACGATAATTCTCCAACACCAGATGGATGACGGGCAAATGTTTTATTCGTTATATGGTCATTTGGATAAAGCTTCTATTGAAAATCTGAATGTCGGACAAACCATCAAAAAAGGAAACTTGCTTTCCCGGATTGGCCCGGCACCGGAAAATGGAAACTGGCCTCCTCATCTTCATTTTCAGATTATCCTCGATTTGATAGGTAACAAAGGTGATTTCCCAGGGGTCGCTTTTCCTGACGAAAAGGAAATTTGGTTAAGCATTTGTCCAAATGGGATTAATGGTACCAAAGGCGGAAGGCAAATCCCCGGATATTCCAATAAAGAATTAACAGCTTTAAGAAAAAAGATATTGTCTCAAAACCTGAGTCTTTCCTTCAAAAAGCCATTACATATTGTCAGAGGGTATATGCAATATTTATATGATGCAGACGGTCGCCGTTATTTGGATACCAATAATAATGTGCCTCATGTCGGTCATCAAAATCCGAATGTTGTAAAGGCTGCTCAGAGACAAATTGCGGTTTTAAACACCAATACCCGTTACCTCCACGACACCATTGTGCGTTATGCCGAAGAGTTATTGGCCACTTTCCCTTCAGAACTGAGTGTTTGTCATTTTGTGAATTCAGGATCTGAAGCGAATGAATTGGCACTTCGTATGGCCAAAATTTACAGCAGGCAACAAGATATGATAGCTGTTGAGCATGGCTATCATGGTAATACTGGTGGCTGCATTGATATTAGTTCTTACAAATTTGATGGGAAGGGTGGAGCAGGGGTACCTCCTTTTACCCATATTGTTCCAATTCCCGACACCTACAGAGGTCTTTACAGGTATGGGATATCAAATCTGGGACAGCAATATGCAGATCATGTTTCTGCTGTAATTGAAAAGGTGAAGGGCGAAGGGCGAAATATTGCAGGGTTTATTTGCGAAAGCATTTTAAGTTGCGGTGGTCAGGTTGTCCTTCCTGAAGGCTATCTTCAGGCAGCATACGCCGCCGTTAGAGCGGCAGGAGGGGTTTGCATTGCGGATGAAGTGCAGGTAGGATTTGGCCGTTCTGGAGATGCTTTTTGGGCCTTTGAGTTACAGGGGGTAATTCCAGACATTATTACACTGGGCAAACCCATAGGCAATGGTCATCCATTAGCAGCTGTTGTGACTACAAAAGCAGTAGCAGATGCTTTCAATAATGGAATGGAATACTTTAACACCTTTGGAGGTAATCCTGTTTCCTGCGCAATTGGGCGAGCTGTTCTAAAAGAGATAAAAACCAATAACCTCCAGGAAAATGCTCGCAATACGGGCAACTTCATGAAAACCCATTTGGAAAGGTTGAAAGCTGACCACCAGATAATCGGCGATGTGAGAGGGTATGGTCTATTTCTTGGGTTTGAACTGGTAAAAAGCAGAGATACGCTAGAACCTGCAACAGAAGCCGCTTCCTATCTCAAAAACAGGATGAAAGACCTAGGCGTTTTGATCAGTACAGACGGTCCCTATGAAAACGTCATTAAGATTAAACCCCCCCTTTGTTTCAATATCGACAACGCTCACTTCTTTATAGAAACTTTAGGCACGGTCTTAAGGGAAGATTTCCTGAATCATTAATCGTTTAGTGAATCTTTGTGCAGCCCTTTGTGATTCTTGGCGGTGAAAAAAGGCTTGTTTTCCTCTTCACTAATCACTCGCTTACATGGCATATCCTTTCCGGGAACAATAACTATTTCAAGAGAATCTGATGAGCTGTTTCCAGAAAAATGCCGGTGTAAGAGAAATACACCATCTCGACTTACAAATATGAAGATCATTATTCGGGGAGGGCCATCGATTGGTGAGAATATCCATAAGGATAATCAAATTGTCTGTAAGCTGGCAGGCAGGAATACAGCGGCTGTCTTGATTTATCAGGAAAGAAAATTTTTTATCCTTCCAACCAACAAAAGATTCTTTAAACCTTTTGTTAAAACAAAAATTTATCCTTCTTGATATCTATTCAGACATAAGGATCCGCCAAATCCCTGACTGCCAGCTTCCCGACAATTCAAAGGGGTTCTTTTGAATAATTCTTAACCAAAGACCTTCTGCTTTTTTTGGGATTACAGGGAAATTAGCCTTTACGATTTCAATTTCTTGGAAAAATCTTTCCTTTCCTATCCAAATTTTGTTTATTTTTTAGTATTCAAAAACCCAAATTTTGAACATAAAAAACTGATAATTAATTGGTTATATTTGTAAATCTTCAGGTTTAGATGGCTAAAAAAGATTCCCTGTTTCGGTTAATAAAGTCAATGGACCGTTCTGAAAAAGGCTACTTCAAGAAGTTTGCCTCGATGTATTCTGGAAAACGATCTCAAAATTACCTTCGATTATTCGAAGAAATAGATAAGCAATCCAACTATGATGAGAAAAAAATAAAAGAAAAATTCAAAGGAGAAAAACTGCTCAATAATTTTTCAGTCGCAAAAAATTATTTGGCTGACACAATCCTGAAGGCCTTGAAAGGTTATAAAGTTGCTGAAAATAATCGGCAGGAGATCACCACTTACCTCACATCTGCTCGCATCCTGTTTAAAAAAGGTTTGTTCGACGAACGAAAAACACTCTTGGCAAAAGCAAGGGAACTGGCTACACAGGGGGAAGAATTTAACCTGATGGTTGAAGTTATCGCAGAAGAAATTCTTTCAAATATCCATAACCCGCTAGCTGGAAGTCTTGACAGGATCAATGAACTATTGAAGGAACGCCGTGATATTTACAAGGTCATGGACAATGTCGACCAGATTCTCTTATTCTATTACCAAGTATTTCATTTGAGATTAAAATCGATGGAACTGGATCAGATCGACAAGAATGACCTGGAAGTGATCATGAAGGAGCCACTTTTGCAGGATGAAAGCAATTGTTTGTCCATCCATTCAAAAAGCTACTTTTTTCTATGTTGGCAATACTTTTTTGAGTTTAAAGAAGATTTGACGAAGGCATTAGATTATTCAAAAAAATATCTACAATTACTCCGCGATAATCCTGATTTTACAAAACGAAGAGATGCCCAAAATCATATTTTCAGTCTTTACAATTATATGAATCGGGCGAGAACAGCAGGTATTTATGACGAGTTTCCCGAAGTGCTCAGGGAAATGAAGAGCATTCAACCTAAATATTTTGCTTTAAAAGTATTTCTTTTCGAAGCGTTGACCGATAATGAATTGATCTACATAATACATGGTCACCGCCTTGATCTTTTTGAAGATACCTTGAACCGGATACTTAAAGGGCATAAGCAGTTTGACGGTTATATGAGAACGTATTCCAAACAAGAACATCTCTACCTGGTGTCTATTGTATACATGATCAAAGGAGATTTCGAGACAGCCCTGGAGTGGAACCTGAAAACACTCGATCTATCCAAAGAAGACGCTACAAGACAGGACTATGGACTTAGTAGCAGATTGCTCAACCTGATCATTCATCTTGAGCTCGGAAACACCTATTATCTTGGCAATGTTACCAGGTCGTTGAAACGGTTTATTAAGAAAAATCCCAAACCGCTTGAAGTTGAAAAGATCATTCTGCGCTTTATTGATCGCCTTTCAGCTGCACCTGATAAGACTACATACGAAAAACACCTGATAAAGATGTTTGAAGAGGTTGGCGAGAAATTGGCAGCTACCAATAGATTCGATCATACCTTAACTCACTTTGACATAAAATGCTGGATTGATAGTAAGTTGAAAAACGCCACGATGGCAGAAATCTATTCTTCGAAACCGTTTTGAGCTACTACTTTTCTGAGCCATTTCGCTGAAGCTTTTGGCGTCCGCTCCAGCGTTTCAAAGTCTACATAATGTAAGCCGAATCGTTTGGCATAACCAGATGCCCATTCGAAATTGTCCATTAATGACCATGCGAAATAGCCACCAAGATGTACGCCGTTCCCTATGGCTTTATGTGCTTCTGCCAGGTACGTTTTGTAGTAGTTTAATCTTGGTTTGTCATCAACATGCCCATTGATCATTTTGTCATCAAAAGCACCTCCGTTTTCAGTGATAATAATTTCCGGGCGATCGTATCTTTCGTCGATCCATTCCAAGAGCTTTCGGAAACCCCAAGGCACTATTGGCCAACCCATCTCGGTACGTTGCCAGGCTGGATCTGCTGATAATTTGATATCCTGATCAGCTAAGAGGCCACCATTTTCATAAACTGAACCTTCAACGATGTGGCCGCCTGCATCGCTAACAAGCATGGTCGAGTAGTGATTGAGGCCAAAAAAATCTGCCGACCCTTTCAGCAGTTCTTTTTCGCTTTCGCTGAATGCGGGTAAGCGAGGGCCCAGTCTTTCGATCATCGAATCAGGGTATCTACCTTTATAGACGGGATCCATAAACCATGATAGCATAAACTCAAGGGCACGTTGTGCGGCTGTAATGTCTTTTGGGTCATTGGAGGCCGGTTCTCTCCAATCGCAATTACAGGTAATGCCGATTCTTCCTCCTTGTCCTGGTTGATATTTTTCGCGAAACAGGGCCACCGTTTTGGCATGTGCCAAGAGTAGGTTATGCCCTGCGATATAAGGCTCGGTATTGGAAATTCTTCCAGGTGCAAAAACACCAAGGCCATAGCCTAAAACCGTGACGACCCATGGTTCGTTAAAGGTGATCCAGTTTTTTACCCGGCCTCCAAACCGTTCAAAACAAAGGTCTGCATATTGGGTAAAGGCCTCTATAATTGAAGCATTAAGCCAACCATCCTTTTCAATCTCAAGCGCCAGCGGGAGGTCCCAGTGGAAGAGCGTTATCCATGGCTCAATATCATTTTCGATAAGGGTGTCAATAAGATCTGAATAGAACTGTACACCTTTTTCATTGATCTCATCCGTTCCGGAAGGAAAAATCCTGGGCCATGCTATAGAGAATCGATAGGCTTTCAGGCCCATGGCCTTCATCATAGCCACATCGTCCTTCATTTTATGATAATGATCGCAGGCAATCTGGCCATGATCATTATTGTCGACTTTGCCGGGGATCATGCAAAAGGCATCCCATATGGACGGTCCTTTGCCATCTGTGGCTGAGGCGCCTTCTATCTGGAAAGAAGAGGTTGCAGAACCCCAGATAAAATCAGGAGGAAAAGAGAGGCTCATCTTTTTTTTGTCAAAGGTAGGAAATAGTAAGATTTTCAAAAAAAACACTTTGGGTAAGAATGTTGTTTCCTTTCCAGGAAAACGAAAAATTGAATATTGTTTAACTCTATTTTTGAAGTCTATCTTTACTTTGAAGTAGATATGAATATTTCCAGATACTACAGTACCTTTGAAAACAAAATCATCACCATATAAAGTGAATAAATAAAATATTTGACAAAATGAAGATACGCATCTTAATACTATTTGCCCTTTTCTTTTCGCTTCCAACATGGATGCTTGCCAATGAAGGTATGTGGTTCCTAATGCACATCGAACGGTTAAATCAACGCGATATGGAGAATATGGGACTTCAACTCACTGCTGAAGAAATCTACAGTATCAATAATCAAAGTTTAAAAGATGCAATTGTGCAATTTAATGGCGGTTGTACTGGAAGTATCATTTCTGGGAGTGGCCTTTTACTTACGAATCACCATTGTGGGTACGACCTTATTGCCGAATTATCAACTGCAGAACAAAATCACTTAAATAATGGATTTTGGGCGGGTACCCATCAAGACGAACTGAAACCGCAAAGGATATATGTCCGGTTTTTTGTGAGAATGGATGATGTTTCAGAACGAATTCTCTCAAAGGTAAATAGTACCATGACGGAAAAAGAACGTGAAGCTGTTATTAATCAGGAGATTGCAAAAATCAAGGAAGAAAATAATGAAGGTGGGAAGTACTCCGTTTCAGTGCGTCCTTTCTACCAAGGAAACGAATACTATTACTTTGTTTACCAAGATTTTACGGATGTGCGATTGGTAGGTACACCTCCCAAAAGTGTCGGGAGCTACGGGGGCGATACCGATAACTGGGAGTGGCCTCGTCATACTGGAGATTTCGCATTGTTTAGGGTATACGGTGATGCTGATGGAAATCCTGCGCGATACTCAATTGATAATGTACCCTTAAAGACAAATTACCACTTGCCTGTTAGCATTGATGGCGTACAAGAGGATGACTTTGCAATGATACTTGGATATCCGGGAAGAACCAATCGCTGGATGCCTGCAGAAGGTATTGAACGAAATGTAAAATATGCTTATCCGGCCTGGGTAGAAGCATCAAAAGTTAGCATGGATGTGATGAAGAAATATATGGACCAAGATGAGGCCATCAACTTAATGTATACATCAAAATATGCAAGCATAGCTAACTATTGGAAAAATCGAAAAGGGATGATTGAGGCCTTAACTTTGCATAAAACAGCCGAGACCAAACGTGAAATCGAGAAGAAGTTTAATAAGTGGGCGAATAAAAAATCGAATAAATCTACATACGGTGATGTGATCTCCAAGATCAATAATTACTATAGCCTCACAAATGATAAATCAAAGCATGATAATTACCTTAGGATGTTGTTGCGGTCTAGCAAATTTTCGGTTTTGGCCTATCGCTTAGGTTCAAGATTTTATGACTACGCCGAAGCTAACGAGAAGAAACGTATGGAATTATTGCCACGCTTAAAAGCATTCATTGAAGCGTCCTATCAGGATTATCATTTACCACTTGAAAAGGAAATTTTAGCCGAGCAAATCAAACTTTATGCTTTAAATTCGGAATACTCCGTGCCACAGGCAATTGTCGAAATCGCTGAAAAAAAGGATTACCTTGGCTATGTAGATGCTATGTTTTCTCTGTCTATGTTCTCTTCCAAAGAAAGGGCTTTGGCATTCCTGCAATATCCAGATGCTTATTTATTGAATAATGACCCACTTCACAAATTATCATTGGAGCTATTTACAAAATATAATGAGCAACCCGAAGAGCTAGAGCAACCTATTAATGACTTTAAAGCTTCATTTCGGTTGCTGGTTGACGGAATGCGAAAATCAAAAATCAGCAGAATAACATATCCAGACGCCAATAGTACTCTCCGTCTCACCTACGGTACAGTAAGGGCCTTGCCCGAAGACCCCAGGAATGATGCTACCATAAATAATTATACCACCTTCAAGGGAATGGTGAAAAAGTACAAGCCAGGAGATCTTGAGTTTGATATGCCAAAGGACATGATTAGTATGTACGAGAAGAAGGATTTTGGACGATACGCTAATAGCCAGGGACAACTTTCTATCAATTTCCTTACAGATAATGATATAACAGGCGGGAATTCTGGTTCTCCTGTCCTCAACGGTAAGGGAGAGTTAATAGGTTTGGCCTTTGATGGAAATATAGAGGCAATGGCAGGAGATGTAATATTTGATGAAAATCTTCAACGCACCATAAACGTAGATATCCGATATGTTCTCTGGTTGATAGACAAATTTTCGAACGCAAGTAACATTGTAGATGAATTGACAATTGTCTCAGAAAAGGACCGATAATATCAAGTTATTAACCTCTATTCAGGAATTAAAAATGTATGAAATCGAGGAGTATTAGGTGCAGATGTCATCATTGACCATAATAAGGAATTGAAGGGCAGTTTACCTGCTGGGTTTTCTTTTTCAGACAGCCCTACAGACTTGAGGTTGAAATATGGAGTTCCTACCTCCGAATATGGGAGTGAACCTCCCCATGCTTATAAATACGAACCGGATACCAGAAAGTACCCAAAGGTGAATTTAAAAGTAATCTACAGTCTTAAGGGTGAAGATTTCAGATCCATTTCCTCGGTTATAATGATTTTTCAGCAGCTGTTAGCCTGAATCTTGGTACATGATGAAAGCTGTAACTAAGTAAGCTTCAGCTGACCAATGGCAGCTTGCAGAATGAACTGCCATATTCACGAACCCATTTCAATTGTCCGCCAAAATTGTATTTAGCGACTACCCCCAGGCCAAGTCCTCTAGCGTCTACCAAACTGGTACATGGTCCTGGATCAAAATGAACTCTCCATTTCAGCAAAATTGTGGATCCATTGAAAAGTGCTATCTGAGTTATATCGAGCTACAAATCCCGTGAATGTATCTGCAACTCCTATATGGAAGAACCAGACGAGGGATCAAAATCTGCTTGGTCATAAAGATTTCCGGAAATAAATACAGCATCACCAGAGACCTTGAAGGCTAAAATGTTTACTTGCAGAGAAACAGTAACAAAATGCCAAATCAATTGAATAAATCAACTATTTGTCGGCATTTGTTAATCCATTGTCCTCTAGCCGAATTAATCCTTTTCTCTTCATCATTTATAAATACGACAATCGTGTTAAATTTCCGACTTAAATAAACATAATTAGCATTCATCCCATTAAACCAAAAATCATCGTATGTTTTTGAACCAATATACCAGCTAAAATTATAACCGATTCCACTACCATCTGTAGTATCTCTGGAAATGGATTTTGTTATCCAAGATTTTGGAATAATTGTCTTTCCTTCCCAAATACCATTTTTTATATACAATCGTCCAAATTTTGCGTAATCTCTTGAAGTTGCATTTAAACAACAGAAAGTTTTCTCAACTCCATTTTTATCAGTGCTCCAAAAAGCATCTGACTCCATCCCTAATGGATGCCAAAGTTTTCTTTCGAAATAGTTTATGAAAGGTTCATTCAAAGACCTTTGTAAGATAAGTCCTAACAATTGTGAATTAATATTCAAATAAGATACTCTGGTTCCAGGAGGTTCAATAAATTCGATTTGCTTTAAGGCCTTCATCAAATCATTTCCATAATATAAGTGAGCGTCAAGTGAAAGCTTGTACTTGATGCCTGAGGTATGATTTAATAAATGCTTAATTTTCAGTCCTTCAGATCCAGCGATTTGTTTAATTTCCGGGATGTATTTTGCTACTAGATCATTTTCATTATCAATAATTTTGTCATTTATGGCAATTCCAATCAAACCTGAAATGAAAGACTTTGCCATTGAATATGAAGGTTCTTTAGAGGTTTCTTCACATCCGTCAAAATATCTTTCATATTTAATCGTATCATTTTTGATAATAAGAATTGCTCTTGTAGCATGAAGAGATGCAAATTCTTCAAGAGAGATGTAGGTAGCTAAATTTTTTGATTGATCATGAATTTTTATTTCAGCAGTTCCTTTATCCATTGCCTCATCGAAATCAAAAGGTATTGGTGCAGATGATATAAAGTTAGAATCAAACCTATATGAATCCTTGTTGTCAGGACGTCCTAAGAAAATTGATTTCATTGGGAAACAACCAAAAACGAATAAAATTAGAACTAGTAGGTAAGGGATTTTATTCATGAAAAGTTTTTTTGGTTAAAAAGCCTAGAGATAGGAGATAGAACAATTTCAGAAAATATTCTTCCTCCCTGAAAATATACAATAATAAATACTCTAATTTCCAATATGAACATATCTCCTGTATTGGAAAGCCACCTAAGTGATTGAGGATGAATAATTTGAACTCTTACACCTCTTTTCAAAAATAAAGACCCCATAAGTGATTAGCTTACAGGGTTTTAGTTTATGATTTTGTAGCCCCGCCAGGACTGCCTTATATTTTAGCTATTTTTACTGTTTTTTATTTAAATTATTAAAAATCAGTATTTTATAGTGTAATTAATTTGCGCACTTTATTCTTTAATATAAGCTAAATA
>JBCCHF010000022.1:0-100425 GCA_039028895.1 Bacteroidota bacterium
AAATGTTTTTGACTGCCATTTTTTTGTATATTATTTATTTTTAAACAATGGGGTATTATCGGGTTTTTTTTATTGTTTTTATAAAAAATAAAAATATAAAAACGACTTCAGGAGCAGAACCAAGACTTAATTAACTAAGTTGGCTGTTGTTACCAAAATCCTTTGAGTCGTCTTAACTTTACAAAATTATTTTACCGGTTCGACCGGAAACAAAAAACTGAAAATGGCCTTAACAGAATCAAACACCATGGCCGTCGGCACTGAAGCCCCGGCATTTTCACTTCCTGATACGGTATCAGGAAACACACTTTCTCTTTCAGACCTTAGGGGAGCTAATGGCACAGTCGTTATGTTTATTTGTAATCATTGTCCTTTTGTCGTCCACATTAATGATGAATTAGTTAAGGTAGCCAATGATTATGCATCAAAAGGCATCTCATTCATTGCGATTAGTTCCAACGACATTGAAAATTACCCGCAGGATGCGCCCGACAAGATGAAGGAATTGGCGGCAAAAGTAGGCTACTCGTTTCCTTACTTGTTCGATGAGACACAGGATATTGCAAAGGCATATGATGCTGCGTGTACACCAGATATCTATCTCTTTGACAACAACCTGAAGCTGGCTTATCATGGACGATTAGATGGAGCAAGACCAGGCAATGATACCCCCGTTTCCGGAAATGATCTCCGAAACGCCATCGATCATGTACTGGCAGGGAATGAAGTACCGCTTCCGCATATGGTATCTGCAGGGTGTAACATCAAATGGAAGTCATGATTTTTGTTTGCCTTTGGCAAATAAGCTTAATTGGATTTCAATAATACTTATAGCTAAAAAAATCCTGCTTTATCAGTTTAATCCAATAAAAACCTAGTACTTTAACAAAGGATTACAAATTATAGTGACCCAAAGCAATTTTTGAAGTCCAAATAGTGTATCATTTACTCAATTAAAAAATTGTTCTATGTCTAACTTACTCGACCTATTGACAGACCAGCTTGGTGGCAACACCTTGCAAGCTATAAGCGGCCAACTTGGTGCCGATGAAAACCAGGTACAATCTGCTGTAGGCACAGCACTTCCATTAATTTTATCTGCGCTTGCGCGCAATTCGGCAAATGACGAAGGCGCAAATTCGCTCAATAATGCCCTTGCTGATGATCATGATGGCAGCATCCTTGACGATTTAGCTGGATTTATTGGAAATTCGCAGCAAGGCCCTGGTGCTGGTATCCTGAAGCATGTCCTTGGTGACAGAAGAACTAATATCGAAAAAGTTATTGGTGGAAACAGCGGACTTTCACAAAACCAGACTTCGGGTTTGATGGAAATGCTGGCACCTGTTGTAATGGGTGTTTTAGGCAAACAAAAACGCCAATCTGCTTTGAACGCTAATGGTATCGCTTCACTACTGGGAACATTAGCCAACCAAAACCAGAAACGCAACCCACAAAGTATGGGTCTGATTGGTAGTCTCCTCGATTCTGACGGAGATGGTTCAATCAATGACGATATCGCCAAGATCGGTATGAAATACCTTGGAAATATGCTTTTCAAAAGAAGGAAATAACTGGCCGATAAGCCAGTTTAAAGGATAATAATTGCCAATTGCGGCTTGCGGTAAACACCAGCAACCTGCAATTGGCATTTTTTTTTATTTGACAACTATACGTTCTATCTGATCGCCAATCTGGAGATTGTGTACCACATTCATGCCATCAACAACTTTGGCGAAAATGGTATATCTGCCGTCAAGGTGTGGGGTAGGAGAATGAGTAATAAACCACTGCGTACATTCTGTATCTTTTCCTGCAGAGGCCATACCGACATATCCTTCAGCATCATAGGTTAGCGGACCAACCTCAGAACGGATTGAATAGTCGAGGCTTCCCCAGCCATCACCTCTTGGGCAACCGCCCTGTACTACAAAATTAGGAACCACCCGGTGGAAGTTCTTTTTGTCGTAAAATCCACTTTTTGCCAGGCTGGCGAAGTTAGAAGCTGAACCAGGGGCAGCTTTTGTCAAAAGAATAAGTTTGATGGTTCCTCTTGAAGTGATGATTTCGGCAGCAGTGCTATCTGGAATTACACTAACCGCATTCCATTCAATAGGATGATTGAATTCTGGGATGAAATCTTCTACTTCAGGACCATCACTCAGGAAGTTGATCGTTTTCTGTAATTCGATATGCGTTTCCATATCCTTCGGGAGCTCCAATTGGTCGCGGGCAGTTTCAAGAAATGCAAGTGAACCGATGGTTGACTTATAGTCGAGGTCAGGGTTACGCAAGAAACCGGCTGCAATGCCGATCAAAGCAATATCCTGGCTTTCAATGGCCTGTTTGATATATACGTCAAGCTCTCTTTTTGCATATCCTGACCTGGAGCCAAACATACGATTAAAGTCTTCATGACTTCTGATAGATGTGAGGGCACCGACCCCTGCTGTACTGATCGCAGGATGAATTTCTGCAAAAGTTTGCTGGGCAATAAAAGGATAGTTGAAAAGATGCTCTGATAATGCGGTTATTAAGGCTGCTTTCTCATATGGATTCGCAGAATTCTTGTATAGGTCAAGAATCCCTTTTGAATAAAAGTCTTTGGTCTTGGTAAGGCGATATGGGGTACATCTTAGGGCAGCGCCAAGCAGGTTGCTTTTGGTTTGCCATGAATTGGCAGCATTGGCTAATGTCATAATTTCCTGTACATCATCCGGGCCTCCATTTTGACCAATAAGTGAACTGGCGACTGCAGCAACATGAACGTTGCTATCACTTGCCGCTGTAAAGATACTTTGCTTCACTACCTCGAATGGATAACTGGTCATTGCCCGCAGGATATTACATTTTACCCTGTAATCTTTCTCAGTAGCCAGGGCCTTATTCAGCGTTTCCCTGGCAAGGGCACCGTTGGCCTTCCCTAAAGCAGCAGCTAGGAACATTCTCGAATCAGCGGATTCTTCGCCCAGGTAAAGATTGACAAGTGTACTTTCGAAAGGATTAAGATCAATATTTGGCGCACGTTGCAGATATGCCGAGGCATAAAGTCTCGCTGTTGGAGAAATGCCTGGAATTTGAAGGATATCAATTACCTTTTTTGTCCCAAGTCGGTCGGTAATACCTCTCAGGCAAAAACGATAAATGCCTTTTACTAGACCTTCCTGTAATAAGGTGTCAGATGCCTGGTAGGTTTTTATCTTCCCCAGGTTGAGCAGGTCTTCTTTGGTTCCACATCTGCCAATAGCTTCAAGCATTGCTGATTGTACAGTCCTTGAAGTTTCGGACTGGAACCGACGAATAATAACCTTTGCGCCATCCGGATGTTGGATCTGTCCTAATGCATAGGCAGCAGATTGGCGGATTGGTTCGAAAGTTTCAGTGTCTAATAAAGCATCGAGACTATCGATAGCAAGTGAATCCTGGACAGATCCAAAGGCAGAGGTGGCCAGGTAACGATACCCAGGATTTTCATCACTCAAGAATTTGAGCAAATCACTGGTTTTTCGTTCGTCCTGGAGGTTGAATATCGTTCTTACTGTCGAATCTTCAAGACTAAAGGAAGTAGCATCCGGCGTTTTCTCGACAGGCAGGCACGCAGCCACAAAAAGTAGACTGACAAGGAAGGCTGCATATCTCATGTTATGGATTTTTAGCTCTTCGCCTTACGCGCGTCAATGAAGCTCTTGACGAAAACGACAAGTGCCAACAGGCAACTTGCCATCATTAGAATAACCCTGATCTGACCAATTCCTTCTTGCCTGGTCAATGGCATGATGAATGCAATTAGGAGGAGAAAAGTAAGTAGAACCACAATGTGAGCGACTACCTTGTTCTCTTTCTTCATCATTGGCGTAAGCAATAGAAAAATAAGTCCTGAAACTGGGGCTATCAAGGCTGTTGGCGAAGCATTCTCAACTGATAAATATCCCCACAGACCAAGTCCGAGCAAGACTAGTCCGTTAATCATATTTGCTGTAAATGGTTTCATAACACGAACTTATGAAATATTATCCAAACACCTGCTAAATTTGTTTAAATTTGCCCATCCTCCCCAAACTTCTCATTATTAATCAATCAAGCACCCGTAATGCTGTTCGGTAAATCGAATTATCGTCAGCCTGTTTATTAGAGATGTCAGTCATTGTTACGTTAACCACTGATCTGGGGACGAAGGATTATTATGCTGCGGTTATTAAAGGAGCTATTCTGAGTAAGCGCGGTTGGATAAACGTGGTCGATATTACCCACGATATCAATAATTATGATATTGTTCAGGCCGCATTTGTGCTAAAAAATGCCTATTCCAGTTTCCCAAAAGGATCGATACATATTGCCTGGGTTTCCAATACCCAGGAAAGCGAAAATTCATGCCTTGTCTTCAAAAAGGATGGTTACTTCTTTGTAGGACCGGATAATGGATTATTTTCCCTCATGTTTGAAAAACTGCCTGATGAAATATTCAGGGTAAAACATAAAAGCAATAGCACCTTCGGCATAGGTGCCCTGCTTCCTCAAGTAGTTGATGAAATTGCCAGTAAAAAACCAATCAGAGAAATTGGTCAACAGATATCAAAAGTCGTCCAGCGCATTTCGTTACAGGCTGTAACCAGCAAATTGCAGATAAGAGGATCGGTAATACATATTGATAATTACGAAAATGTGATTGTCAACATCGATAAACTACTTTTTGAAAGAATGCAGGATGGCCGCTCATTCAAAATCTATTTTAAAAGAAATGATCCGGTTACCAAAATTAGTAAGCATTATTCCGAAGTACCGATAGGGGAGACACTTTGCCTTTTTAATTCTGCCGGTTACCTGGAAATTGCCATTAACATGGGAAAGGCGGCAGGCATGTTTGGGCTGGAGGTCGATGATACCGTTCAGATTGACTTTGATGAATCTGTTTAATGAAAACCGATAGACACGCCTAAATACAGTTTCAATATATTCAATCCATGATCACAAGATTTGTAAAATTGACCTTCAGAGAAGATAAAGTGGCAGATTTTGTAGACATATTCGAGTCTGGAAAGTCGACGATCCGTCGCTTTGAAGGGTGCCATCACCTTGAATTGCTTCAGGATGTCAAAAATCCAACAGTTTTTTTCACCTTCAGTATCTGGGAATCAGAAGCACACCTTGATACCTATCGACATTCTGATTTTTTTGCCAGTACCTGGACTAAAACGAAAGCGCTATTTGCCAAGAAGCCTGAAGCATGGAGTCTTGATCAACGTTCAAAAGAAGAAATTTAGGATCATGCTTCAATTTATCCAAGCTAAATCTACAATATGCAAGCATTAAATCTGAAAAATTACCAGGTTCTGGTTGGAGGAGAAGAGATTTGGACCACACTGAATAATATCTTGTATAACGGTAAACCCTATACTAACATAATTTTCCTGGTGGACGAAAATACCCGCAAGCATTGTTTGCCGATAATTCGGCAACATCTGTCCAATGAAAATGTGGCGGTAATTGAAATAGCATCGGGTGAAATCAATAAAAGCCTGGAATCATGCAGACGCGTTTGGGAGTTGATGATCAGCAATAAAGCTGACAGACATTCGGTTTTGGTTACTATAGGTGGTGGGGTTATTACAGATTTGGGTGGTTTTTGTGCAGGTACCTATAAACGAGGGATCGATTTCATTCAGGTCCCTACTACATTACTTGGGATGACAGACGCAAGTATTGGAGGAAAAACGGGAATTGATTTTGCTGAAGGCAATGCCATGCCAGTGAAAAATGTTATAGGGGTTTTCAAAGACCCACAGGCGGTTCTCGTTTATCCACGATTTCTACACTCACTGCCATACTCTGAATTGCGATCAGGATTTGCAGAAACAATTAAGCACGCGCTCATTGCAGATGTGAACCTCTGGAACAGGCTTCAAACGTTTTCAGACCTTCGCACCGTTGACTGGTCAGAATGGCTGGTCCCCTCCATTAAAGTCAAACAGCGCATTGTTGAGGCAGATCCTTTTGAAAATGGAATTAGGAAAGCGCTTAATTTCGGACATACAATTGGTCATGCTATTGAAAGTTATGCCCTGATGTCGAATAAACCATTGCTCCATGGTGAAGCTGTAGCCATCGGCATGATTTGTGAAGCCTGGTTATCGGTTCAAAGTTTCGTCCTCAAATCGAGTAGTCTGAAATTGATTACCGATTATATTATGCGATTTTACGAGAAATATCATTTGAGCGCTGATGCGAATGAAGTTTTGATTGACCTTATGAAACAAGACAAAAAAAACCAGGGCGGAAGGATTAACTTTACACTCCTTCGCAACCCTGGTGATGCAGTGATCGATCAAACATGTGATCCGGAACTGATCTGGAGAAGCCTCGATTATTATCGTAACCTACCTGACAACTAATAATTTCCGGCTCAACCGGTAGTTCCTTCCCGAAACCTCAACCACATACATACCTCCTGGGAGTTCGATGCCTGGATTGATAGTTTTGCGTAATCGGCTTCCCGTTACCGCATTTACGCCTTCCTTGTGGATAAGCACCGCTCGCATGTCATAAATCCTGATTTCCAATGGCTCATCAGGTGAAATACCGGTGATCACGATGTCAAAATCAGCACCAAAAACCGGGTTAGGTTGAACAGAAAGATCAATTGCATCAATATTTGATTCTTCAAAATGTACGGCAACCCACTCTGACCAGATCTGTGTGCCATCAAGGTCGGTTTGACGTAATCTGTAATAAGATGTTCCTGAAAAAGGGGAGACATCCATTAACTCGTAGAACCGATTGTCTGCACCATTGCCCTGACTCGGTAAAGAACCAACTTCAATGATGGTATCCGGTGTTTTCATTTTTTCTACAGTAAAAAAGTCATTATTGAATTCGGATAAGGTTTCCCATTGTGTCAAAACTTCGGCACCATCCCGAAAAGCATCAAAGAATAGTAGCTCAATCGGCAGGTTTGGATCAGCTACAATATCAGACGTCCGTTGGGTGGCGTAGCCATCGTCTATGCCACCCTGGAAAACACCACTATTGGTAATAGTTGCAACATCTGATTTACTGTAACCGTCATTTATGCCTCCGGTAAATATGGTATTATTGGTGGCTAAGGGTACTCCTGCTTTCGCAAAACCATCGTTCACTCCTCCGGAGAAGATGTTGTTATTGCTGGCAGATGCTGTACGCAAGCTACTATAACCGTCATTTATTCCGCCCAAAAAAACGGAATTGCCTGTAGTGGTTGCTGTCCGACTATTTTGATAACCATCATTAGAACTGCCATTAAAAATGTTGTTGTTCTGACTGCTGGCGCTGAAGCCGGAAGCATAGCCTTCATTATTGCCACCATTGAAAATCGCATTTTGTTGTGCGTACGATGACGACAAGAGGAAAGCTGTTGTAAGGGTAAAGAAAATCTTCAGATATCTCATGATCATCATTTTGATGGTTGAGATTAATGATTCGCTGTCCTTACCGCCCTGAATCCATATGAGCGATTACGTTCGGAATCAGTAGTATTGATCAGATATCGCTGGCTAATCTCCGAGTTACGAAAACCTACGCCAACAGCACTGACAAAACCCCAGTTCAGCAAAACTGAAAAACTTGCATTTCCTGAAGATGTCAATACACCATCGCCATGCAGCCCTGAGAAATCACGGGATTGGGAGTTACCAACTGAAATGATGCGTTCATAGCAATTGCCAGTCATTTCCATGATGCCCCAGTAAGTCGCTCCGGTTTCTTCGCGGGTTTTGTTTTCTGCGCTTGCCGCAAAAATACCGCAGCGCAAAGGCCGGCCCCATCCCTGGTAAATTGAAACAGAGTTTGCATTACCCACATTTTTGCCGATACCGTTACTGATCATCTCATTGGTTTTACCTTCATTGGACAATTCGTAAATACCTTCCAGGTACCATGAGTCATTACCCCATGCATACTCTTCCGCTACAGCTTCCTGTGGTCCTCGACAGGCTTTTTCGTACTCCATTTCACTCATTGGCCTGAGGCCTGCCCAATCCGCATAGGCTGCGCAATCAGCCCAGTTCATATAATCCATTGCCCGGTATGGGTTTTCTGGCACAGCGTAATGATTCCCTGTTTCAATCGGGTATACATTGGTATTATTGACATAGATCACTTCGGTGCGTTCTGTCCTTTGAGACTGTGAAAGATGAGCCAAAAATTCGCCATATTGATCCTGGCTGATTTCGTATTTCATACAATAGAATGCATTATATCCTTTCGGGAAAGCAGTTGGTAAAGTCTGGCTGGTGTTATCGTCAAAATCATCAGTGTACTGTTGATTTGCGGCATTACTGTTACCAAGGCTATTGGCACCTCCTCCGCCCAGTGTGATTTGGGCTTCTGAACTTACCAGGTAAGGTTGTCCGGTGGTGCCTTGCTGGAATTGCCCAAAATCGCTCATTCCGTCTCCGAGGTAGAATGATCCCTGAGGAACATAAACCATCTCAACTGCATGCACACTGACTTCTACAGCCTGGTTATCGCCAAGGGTGCCATAATTCCAGCGTAACTGGACATTCTGAAAATTCACATCTCCAATACCATCAGCCTCCCTGAAAAGGAATACACCAACGCCTGTGCTATTGTTATTTGATGCTGATCGAATGGTGCCACCCGGAGGCGCAATATGTCCGTCACTTTGACCATTGACATAATTCAGGTTGGCGTGTTGCCAGTCTTGTTCGTTTTTTACTGTGTATTTGATGAAAATCCATGCTGCATCGTAATTGCTTTCATGGGTGCTTGTGCGCCAGGAATTCTCCCAGCTAATGTCGAATTGAACCATGTAATAATTTTGGAGGGTGTTTTGTCCTGTAAGGGCCACATTGCTGATTTGGATATTATTGCCATTTACCGGAAGGTATAACAGGCAAAAAGCCAATGCCCCTAAGACCAATTTTAGAGATTTAGAAATTCTTTTCATGGTAAGTTACATTTGTCGAAGCAGAGGCTGAGCCAGGCTTCTCCTCATACTTCGTTGTTAGGTAATATTTTTGGTTGGTACCAATTGGCAGGAAAAATCTAACCTGGTCTTTCGAAAAGCAGCCTTTAGCTTATGTTTAAGCGTCCAATTCCCTATTTTGGCGCTTTAATCGAACCCAATGATCTATAACGTATCCAAATTTGAGAAATCCATTGAAGGTGAATTGACGCTCAATGGATCCAAGAGCATCAGTAATCGGGTTTTGATTATTAGGGCATTATGTGGCGATCACTTTGAGATTGATAATTTATCCAATGCCCGCGATACCATCCTCATGCAGGAGTTATTGAATTCTGATGCCGAAATTCTGGATGCAGGTCCTGCAGGAACTACTTTTCGCTTTTTAACCGCTTATCTCGCCTTGAAATCAGGGACACAGATTTTAACGGGATCAGAACGTATGAAACAGCGGCCTATAGGTGTATTAGTTGATGCGTTAAGGGCAATGGGAGCGAATATCGATTACATGGGAAAGGACGGATATCCGCCTTTAAGGATACACAGTCCGGAAACTCCTGGAAAAAAACCACAACTGGCGATACCATCAAACATTAGCAGTCAATTTATCTCGGCCCTGCTAATGATAGCCCCTTGTTTACCTGAAGGCCTGGAAATAAGCCTTTCCGGAAGGATAGTATCAAGGCCCTATATCATGATGACCCTGAGGATTATGCAGTATTTTGGCATTACCTACCATTGGAAAGACGGCCAAACGACTATCCTCATCCCTCCACAAAAGTATAGATCCAGACGATTCAAAGTAGAGGCCGACTGGTCAGCAGCTTCCTATTTCTATGCCATGATGGCACTTGTCGAAAAAGGAACTTTGCATCTAAACGGTTTATACGAACAATCTGTACAGGGCGATGCGGTTTTGGCAGATCTTATGGTACCGCTTGGCGTGGAAACCGAATTTTATGCGAATGGGATAATACTTAGAAGAACTGATCGCTATTGCAGTTTCCTCGAACATAATTTTATCGATTGCCCTGATATTGCTCAAACTCTGGCAGTAATTTGCGGAGGGCTAGGTATCCCTGGTATTTTTCGGGGACTTGAAACACTCAGGATAAAAGAAACAGACCGAATAGCCGCACTCCAAACAGAATTACAAAAAGTGGGCGTGGGGTTCAAAGCCCTGCCTGCTGATCTCCAGTATGGCGATCACGATCATGCTCATTCGATAAGTGGTAAAGCATCGTTAAAGAAAAAAGAAGAAGTGGTCTTCTCCACATATGAAGACCACCGAATGGCCATGGCTTTCACCCCACTGGCGATCACAGTAGGTAATATTCATATTGAAGATCCTGAAGTGGTGGACAAGTCATATCCTGATTTTTGGCGGGATATTGAGCGGTTGGGGTTTCACCTCAACCCTAACCCTTCTCCTCCAGGAGAAGGGGACTGAAGACTCCTGTCGTTGCTCTTCAGGTGAGGGGGACTGAAGACTCCTGTCGTTGCTCTCCAGGTGAGGGGGATTGAAGACTCCTGTCGCTGCTCTTCAGGTGAGGGGGACTGAAGACTCCTGTCGCTGCTCTCCAGGTGAGGGGGATTGAAAGCTCCTGTCGTTGCTCTCCAGGTGAGGGGGATTGATGTGAGTTAGAGCCACCTCATCCCTGGCCCTTCTCCTCCAGGAGAAGGGAATCTAATAATCATCCCCCTCCTAAAGGAGGGGTTAGGGGAGGTAGGAACATTTATCCTTGCTTTTTCATTAGGGGTTAGGGTAGGGGGTTAATTGCACCCCAAATCCGCTTTTGACGCTTCGTCGTTATTTGGAAAGCAGAAGCCGGAGGGTAATGATTCTGGTACGTACCGCATGAGGTCGGGGTCGTGCAGACCGTTTTCAATGAAATCTGTAATCTGTTGTATTTCGCTTACGCTAAGGTTGAGTGGAATAAAATCGACGGCAAGGTTTTCTGGCGGTACATTGGTGTTGTCAGGTAGAGCTGCATTTTTGTATTCAATAACATCCTTTACGGAAGTGAATGTGCCACCGTGACCATAGAAAGGAGAATCTTTTAAGTTATAGAGTTGCGGGGTTTTAAATTTATAATCATCAGCCGGATCGTTTGTGAAACCGCCTCTTCCGCGGTTGGTTGCCCCTGTTGCTGGTTCAGAACCATAGACGCCAGAACCATTGAGATCTTCCATGCCGAGAGCGTAGAAATTCATATCATTGAGTGCCGGACCATTATGGCAGCTAACGCAATTGGCGGTTGAGAAAAAGAGTACAGCGCCTTTCTTTTGTGATTCTGTCATAGCAGCCTGATCACCTCTTAACCATTTCTGGAAAGGGGCTTTATTGGCTAAAAGTGTACGTTCGTATGCCGCGATGGCCAAGCCTGCATTTTCAGCAGTAATTTGTTCGCTCACGGGCAAGCCGGGGTAAGCGTTATTAAATAGTGTCTCGTAGCTGGTATTAACACAAAAGGCTGAATCCATTTCGAGTTCGTGAACACCCAAACCGGCAATGGCCTGGATTTCGGTGCCCTGGTAGCCGAGGTGGTTGGTTTCTTTTGGAGTTTCGACGGTCCAAAATGACTCAGTGCCTATATTGACGCCTGTAGCGCCAAACTGGCCGTTCCAAAGTTGATTTATTTGGTAGGCAGCATGCATGGCAGATGGTGTCCTGATCGGCTGAACATCAATGAATGCTGTGGGATAAGCGGGATCAAGATCCCGTCCTTCACCATTAATGCCAAAGCCAAGTCCGCCTTCTGCCAGGCCTTGGCGACGGCCTGCCTGAAATCCTGCTCCGGCATGGTGGCATGAGGCGCAGGAATAAACGTTTTTACCCATTGGTAATCGTGGATTACTGGCTAATCCAGGTTCGTGGAAGAGGAATTTTCCCAATTCCACTTTTTCTGGGGTCAACGGATTGAGCGGATCTTGAGGGATTGAACCAAAGTCATCAGACTCAGGCAGTATGAAATTTGACAGACTGCCACCTGCTGCTACAAGTGCATCCTCAAGTTCAATGTCTAGCGGATCTATTGTTTCAGTAATATCTTTTTTGCATCCGGGTAAGAAGAGGATACATATGGCCAGGGTTAATGCCACTACCAGTTTGCTTAATAAGTTCATAGTCGTCGTCAAATGTTTCCCCAGAGGGAAAGTTAAGGAATACTTGTTTTTATGCCGCTATTATTTTTGAAAACTTGTGACAAGTACTCTTAAGTACATTTTTCAGGCATATTGTTACCTGGTGAAATGGGTATATTTGAATATTTTTTGATCAAAACAGTTTTTGTCCTGTTTCATGATCAAGTTTACGCAAAAAAAAGATTGATTATTGTTTCGGAATATGGTTACTAAGTACTTAAAAGGCAGCATTGCCGTTCTTTCATTGCTTTTCTTACAATGCAATGACTTTTTTGCCCAAGGTTTCGTTGATGCCAACCTTGAAGCGAACTTGTTTTTTCTCGTTGATCACCAGGGTTTCATGGGTGGTGGTGGTGCTTTTTTTGATTATGATAATGATGGGGAACTGGATTTATATGTAGTTGGCGGTGAAGATCGTGATCGTTTGTATAAGAATGATGGTGATGGTACTTTTTCAGAAATGTCACTGGCAGCAGGACTTGATTCAACGGCGGCTTACTACACGCATGGGGTAATTGCCGGGGATATTGATAATGATGGAGACAGAGATCTCTTCCTTACCACCTGGGATATGAATAATATCCAGGCTTTTGCCCATAATCTTCTGTATGAAAATAATGGAGATGGTACATTTACGGACATTTCACAATCAGCAGGCATTCATCTTGATAGTACCTGGAGCACAACGGCCACATTCCTTGACTTTAATCTTGATGGGTATCTCGATATTTATGTTACGAATTATGTTGAAGATACTGAGTTCCTGCGCGATTCGATCACCAATGAAATAAACGGTTTTGACCATGCTTGTTTTGCCAATTATTTTTATATCAATAATGGCAATAACACGTTTACAGAAATGGCAGCAGCTTATGGGATTGATGACCCTGGCTGTGGTCTTGCCGTTGCAGCAACTGATTATGACAGCGATGGTGATACCGACATCATGGTGGCCAATGATTTTGGTGAATGGGTAGTGCCAGATCGCCTTTATCGAAACGATTACCCTATGGATGGATTTACGGATGTAAGTGTTTCAAGTAGTGCAGATGTTGGGATTTATGGAATGGGCGTGGCCGTAGGTGACTATAACGAGGATACACACCTTGATTATTATATCACCAACCTGGGGAGCAATGCTTTACTGCAAAACCAGGGGGATGGTACTTTCGTTGAATTTGCGGCTGCTGCTGATGTACAGAATACCGAATACGATGATTTATTGGTAACCAGTTGGGGAGCGGCATTCTTCGATTACGATAATAACACCACCCTTGATCTTGCAGTATGTAATGGCTATGTACCTGCTGCAGAATTTATTGGGACTACCAATCAGGATCCCAACAAGTTGTATCACAATAACGGTGATGGTACTTTTTCTGATTTTTCTGCCATGCTCAATCTTGCTGATGAAGCTGTTGGTCGTGGTCTCGCCATAGGCGATTACGATAAAGATGGCGATGTCGATATGCTGATTATTAACCTTAATGCATTTGTCGTTGACAACCCCTTGGTCACGCTTTATAAAAATGAAGCAGCGGGTAATAATAATTGGTGTAAAGTATACCTGGAAGGTACGACTGCAAACAGGGATGCTTTTGGGGCCCAGGTTTGGCTTCATGCTGCAGGTAGAACGTTTATTCGCGAGATCGGTGGTGGGTCAAGCCATGGTTCGCAAAACGAAAGTGTGGCGCACTTCGGATTGGGAAATATTTCACAGATCGATTCGATAATTGTTCAATGGCCGGGCGGTGACAGGGAGGCGATTTGTTCTCCAATGGTCAACGAATCTATACACCTTGTGCAGGGCAATGGCCTGCCACTTTGCATGCTGACCAGTATGGTGAATTTGGAAGCCTTAGGTTTTAGTGTGACGGTAATGCCCAATCCAATTACCAACGAGTCTGTTGTCAAGTTGAATATTCCGCGCAATGGAGAAATTACCTTAGAGCTCAACGACATTTTAGGCAGAAAATTGGTCAACATCTTTACTGGTGAAATGAATGCTGGAGTGCATGAGCTTTCATTGGTAGAAGTAATTGCCAATCTACCGAGCGGCAGTTATGTCTTAGCTTTAAGCAGCGAAGAAGGTATCCTTACGGAAAAGATGGTTATTGCTAAATAAAATTTATTCGAGGTATTGCACATTTTGCGAAATGTCCTACCTTTGTGAAACTTTTTTGTTTCGGTTTTATGTTCATACAACGAACTGCAAAGATTGCAACAAAAGAAAGTCTGCAACCGCACATATGCTCACGTGGCGGAATTGGTAGACGCGCTAGGTTGAGGGCCTAGTGTCCTATTTGGACGTGCTGGTTCGACTCCAGTCGTGAGCACTAGAAAAAGCCGATCAGAAATGATTGGCTTTTTTGTTTTTTGACCAAGCTATTTCTTGCATTATTGTTATTTGGCCAAATTTTTGATTGGCTTTGGTGAAAAAATCGAATTTAAAGAAATTAATATGGTTGAAAATACGTTATAAATGTGTCGGCCTTTTTCTCTTCGCGATTTTGTAGTAAATTGTAGATAACAAAAAGGCTTACCACCCTATCCAAATAATAACATGGTTGAATCCATGTTACGCCAGATTTGATGTTATTATTTTGACCATTTCATTTCAAATTTAAATTGGTCAAATCAGATTGATTTGTACCGCTATTTTGCATAAGGACGTGTAAACCACATTTAATCATGAGAGCAGCCCTCTTTCACCCGTTAACCCATCTCCAGGTATCCCCTAATCTTTTCTGTGACCGACATCTTCGATTTTATTTGTTGCAATAATCATTTGTTGACCATCTCTATTACTTAAAATAATTCAATAAACGCATTGGGATTGGTAACTAGCCAGACAAAACCTCATGTTTTGTCTTAATCCTCATTTATTGATTCGACTATGAGTAATCCAAAAATATTGATCGTTGACAACCTGAAGTTGTTAACGGATACTTTATCGTACTTTCTGAAAAATTACGGATATACTTCCGTGAGGTGTATCAACTGCTTTTCGGAGGTAGAAAAGGCTTTGAGTTTTGATATGCCTGACCTTGTAATTATCGGCTTGGACTTAAAAGGTGAAAGCTTTGAATTGATTAACAATCTTCAAAACAATCTTCAAAACAATCTTCAAAACAATCTTCAAAACAATCTTCAAAAGAAATCGCGTATCGTTGTAGCGTCAGAATGTCAACAGCCCCATTTGATATCTTCAGCGCTTGAACTGGGGATTAAAGGGTTTGTTCAAATGAACTCAGGCATTGACGAAATGTTAGATGCCATCATTAATGTGCAATCGGGCAAAACCTACCTTTGTCGAAATACCTTAATTCTATTAGCTAATTTAAATGAGCAGCAAGAAGAAACATTAAGTAAAAGACAGCAGGAAGTATTAAGACTTACAGCCAGAGAACATACCATCGAACAAATAGCAGATATATTAGAGATTAGTCCTCACACCGTAGTTTCTCATAGGCAGAACATCATGAAAAAGATCTCTGCTAAAAGTGTGGTAGGCTTGGTTACCTATGCAGCCAAACATGGTTTTTTGTAGTATGGTATAGCAAAATATTGGGATGCCAGTCCAATAATCCTATAGGTCATCTCTCCCTAATACTAGGTATTGAAGACCCCTAATAATTCCGATTGATTCATCAATATTGGTTATCTATCTTTACATCATTAACATTGGATTTCTTTCCAAAATCTAATGCCTCAGTTTAACCAAAATTGTACTCTAAAATAGCTTCCAGGACTCAGGAAATTAAAGTGCTTATCTGGATATATTTCTAATATCCAGGGCCTAACAGTGTATCGTTTATTTTCAAATAATCAACACTCGTTATCTCAATTAGCACGCTTGTAAACCCAACTTGATGGACATTAATTTATTGCCTTATTGGGCTATGAAAACAACACAATTTTTCGGACAAAAAATTCCGGATAATTATTAAAAATTAAGGTGGAATATGAAAAAGAAGAGAGTCTTATTAGTTGATGATCATCCAATTTTTGCAAAAAGCGTTAGTTATTTCTTAACCAGGCAATGCCAGGTAGATGCCAAATGGATTTCCACACCCAAAGTGGCTTTGGATATTCTGAGAAATGAAACCATAGACCTTGTTATTCTGGATATTGAAATGCCAGAACTTGACGGTGTCTCTTTGTTAAAGCTTATCAGGGAAAAACATGGGAAACTACCAGTCCTTATGGTCACCATGCAGGAGGAGCCACAATATGTACTAAGATGTATAGAATATGGTGTGACCGGGTACATTCTTAAAACAGCGGACCCACTTGACCTGATAAGAGCGGTCGAATCCACTCTCGAAAACAAATCTTATTACTGTCGTGGTGTTTTGTCTATTCTGGCCACTCAATACCAAAAGAAAGAAGAGATGATCAGTGAACGACAAGAGCAGGTCTTAAAACTCACAGCAGCAGAGTTTACCATTAAGGAAATTGCTGATCATCTCAATATCAGTACCCACACCGTAATTACTCACCGAAAAAATCTCATGCAAAAATTATCGGTCAAGAGCCAGGTAGGATTGGCTGTATTTGCAGTGATCAACGGCTATTATGTAGGGTGACTCCCCAAAAAAGGGGAGTGGACGACCAAAAATTTGGAGGTTGATTGCTAGAAATTGGGCATGGTGTAGCAAAGGAAATCCAGATACCTTGTGTGAAAAATCTGGATATGAAAATGAAAGTTTTTTTCCTTCTGCTATTTATGATATTATTTGCTGATATCGGGTTAATAGCGCAAAGCAACAATCCCATAAAATCTTTTGATGTTGTATTCATAAGATCTGACCAGTCAATTATTAATCCTTTTGATGACGCTTCGAATGCACCAGTAGCCTATCAAAATTCAAATTTTAAAGTACTTGCAATTATTCAACTTTCAGATACTACGAATGTTGCCTCGTTTGATCTAAAGCTGGAATCTGATAACCTAACACTTCGTAATGAAACTGTGGATTTTGATCCTTTATCATTGCCAAGGGGAATGACCTATGGGAGAAAAGGCCATTTCGTTTATGTTGGTCTCGGCACTTTTGCCAACCTAACTGATTTCGAAATCGAGTATTCTGTGAAAGATGCTCAGCAGATCAGTTCCCCTTCTATGACCTTTCAACAAAATTAATCTTACGACTATGTTTAGACAATTCACCATAATATTGGTTTTGATGGTAGGCTTCAGTATTGGATCAATCGCACAAACCATCTCCCTTGATGTATCAAAAACGCACTTACAGACAGGTTTTCTTGGAAGTGCTGAAGTCAATCCAATGTCGGGAACGGCACCTTTTACCTATTCCTGGAACCATGGCCCTACTAGCAACACAGTAGGTGGTCTTACAGATGGAATATATTATTTAAGTGTAACAGATCAATTAGGAAATCAAGGAAATGCAGAAGTAGAAATTGGACACCTTATTCTTTGGGATCTCGCCTATAGTGAGAATATAACAGCATTAACAAACTCTACAATTTCTCATGATCCTGATTCCACCTGGGGCCATATTTCATCGAAAAACACTTTAAGTGTGGCAAATGATGGTTCTGTAGTGTTTTCTATGGATAACATATCAGGTATTGCGGGTGCAACTTATAATGAATATATGCTTAGCCTCGTACCTGATACGGAATTATCAAATCATGATTATGTCTGGTTTGGAGTAGGTATTCAGGATAATACTGCCCAGATTATTCAGGAAAATAACGTTGTAGGAAGTTTTCAGGTATCAACTGGCGATGAAATCAGGGTAAGAAAAAAAGGTGATGTATTCAGTATTGAAAAAGACAATGTTCCTTTTTATTCCAAAACGATGGATACCAGGCGGATAGTTGAATTTTGCGGCCGGATGAATTTTACTTTACAGACGGTTAATTTACCTTCCTTGTATGTCACCTTTCCTTTTGTTCCAGAGCCAATAAAAGTCTATAAGAAATATGCCGAATTGTCAAAAACACCCACAAGTGGTGTTTTCAAAACAGATGATGAGGCGTTGAATTTCAAGTTTCAAAACCAATATGCTGTGGTAGGAAATGATGCCCTGAAATTTAAAATTTTTGACGATACCAGGACTGTTGTTGCGGACCATAATTCCATTTACATACCTAAATCCTATGGCACAAATTGGGTCCAAATACCATTAAACACAGCCGGGTTGATTGATCAGAAGGTGTATATGATGGAATTAATTGAAAACAAAGGAGAAAAATATTACCTCAGGTTCAAATTTATTGATGAATAACTATGAAAAAGGAAATTTTATTTATAGCTATTGGCCTTGTGCTATTCTTTTTAGTCCCTTCCATGATCATTAACCCTACGTTCAATGCCAAGGTCGGTTTCGTAAACAATCACTTGCTTTTCGAAGGGTTCAATGGAAAAAAAGCCCTTGAGGCCCGACTTACTGAATTTGGTGAAACTCATCAACCTGTTCTGGACTCACTTGAACTGCAACTCACATACCTGTATTCAGAAATCCAGGCTGGGAAAGAGGATTTAATTCCTGCTTATTCAGCAAAAGAACTTGCTTACAAACAACTAAGCCAGGAGTTTGAACAAAAGTACAATGCTCAAAGCCAGGAATATATGACGTCCATTTGGAAACAGATCAATGAATATGTGGAAGCTTATGGTGAGGAGTTCCAATACGACTACATTTTTGGGGCAATGGGCAATGGCAATTTAATGTATGGAAATCGTGAAAAAGATCTCACAGAGGAAGTTTTAAAATTTATCAATGAAAAATATGAGGGTATTTGAATTTGTCCTACTGGCACTTTTGGTGTTCACCGGATGTAAATCTGATATGCTGCCAGCCGATCTGGTGCAATGGGTACGCAATTCTGAAAATGGTCTGCGAAAGACTAAAGAAGTAGGTGATCTAAAAGTGGAAGTTTTATACAAGCCATATGCCTACCAGTTGGCTAATAATTTTAGGTCAAATGATATAAATGCTGACCAGTATTTTGAAAAACTAAAAAAACTTGAAGGTCTTCAATACTTCGATATGAAACTATCGGTTAAAGGAGACAAGGCTACAGATATCACCCGATACAGGGTGGCCAATGAAACAGAATTACAAGAACGATTATACTATTTGTCCTTTCCGATGAAGGATGATATTACCCTTGTTGAAGGTACAGATACGCTGAGTTGTGCTTTATTTCATTTCGAGCGGTCATATGACCTTGCCGATCATCGCACCTTTGTTCTCGCCTTTGAATCAAATAACAATGAGAAGGTTCCTGAAGATAAAACCTTCATTTTCGATAGCCCTTATTTCGGCACTGGACCTTTAAAGTTCAGATTTCAAAAAAAAGATATTGAACGAATACCACAAATCAAATTATTACCATGAAACTGGATGCCAAATATCGTTTTCTAAGAAGAACATCATTTTTCATTATTTGTCTGATGGCCTTCCAGGCTGCATTTCCTCCTGGGGCTCTTGCATTGACTTCAGGACCCACCCAGCCAGAGTTCCAATCATTTGAACCAGTGGGAACTACCCAAATGGTAGATTTGTTTTCTGGCGATTTTACATACAACATCCCTTTGTTTAATCTGCCGGGGCCAAATGGAGGGTATCCATTTAATTTATCCTATAAACCTGAAAGCAATATTGATGCGGAATCAGGACCCTTCGGACTTGGATGGACGATAAATCCGGGAGTCATTAACCGTCAGATGCGTGGGTTGCCTGATGATGCTGATGGAAGTGCAGCTGAAGCGGATAAGATGTCCATCACCTCTCATATGAAAAATAGTTGGACTGCCGGTGTAAACTACGGAGGTGGTGCCGAATTTTTCGGATTTTTTGATTTCTCATTAGGTGTCAGTGCTTTTTACAACAATTATAAAGGAGTCGGTTATAGTATTAAGCCTGGCGTAGGTTTCCACTTTGTTTCTGAAGATGGCCTGAGAAGCGGTGGATTTGGCTTAGACATGAGTTTAAATAGCCAGGAAGGCGTCGGATTGTCTCCTTCTATGAGCCTAACTGATATGAGTGATTCCAAGTATACAAGTTTTAGTGTTGGCCTTGGTATTAATTCAAGACAGGGCCTTACTGACATGGGACTTGCATTTTCGGGAGGTGATCAGAAAAAAGAAGAAAAGAGTCAGGAAAATGCAAGTGAACAAGGCGATAATGCTCAGCCTGTTGCTGATCCTGATGATGCCAAAAAAGAAAAACCCGACAATCCGTTTTCCGTTTCACGCAGCGCTTCTATTTCCTTTGCCAACCAGAGTCATTCCCCAAAAATTGATATGCCATGGTTGTCTACCAATTTTAGCCTTTCATTCAAGCTTGGCGGTTCTTTTTGGGGTTTATTCCCTAATGGATATGTTAGTGGTTTTTATAGCAGCCAGCGATTTTTGAAAAATGGAAAAACAATCCATAAACCAATATTTGGTTACTTGAATCACCATAAATCACTGCAAAATGATAATGCTCTTCTCGATTTTAATCGCACAAAAGACGGTCCAATCCGTGAAGTAACGCCCAACTTGCCTATTCCAAATACCACACCTGATGTTTATGCATTGTCAGGGCAAGGTGTTGGTGGAATGTTCAGAGCTTACAGATCAGATGTTGGCATTCTACATGATAACAAAGTACTCAGTTTTGGTGGTGGTGGGTCAATTAGTGGAGAGGCTCTGTTTATGCATGGTGGATTTGACGGGAAAGGTAATATTACCATAGCTAACTCAGGGAAATGGTCCTATCAAAATGGGTTGACCGGCCAATATGATTTCGTCGCAACGGGAGATGGTTTATATGAACCGGCTTATTTTAAAACTCAAGGTGAATCCGTTACGGAAAGGTCATCGATTCTAGATGATTACATTGGGGGCTCATCACCGATGAGAGCCAACCTTCTTGACCATTCGGCAGGTTTAAATTATTTTGCAAAAGGAGCCTCACCAAACACTTCATTGACTGGAGAACGCACAGAACGTCAACCCAGAAATATGGCCAACATTCCATTAACGAATGAGGAGCTTCACTCCAATACCAGTCTAAACGAGTTCCAAATTCAACATTATAATGGCTATGAAGATTTTAAAACACCTCCTTCAACTGTTTTTGATGTAGAAAATTACACCAACCGTAAACCACATCATATCGGAGGATTTATTTCCTATGAACCTAGTGGTCTAAGGTATAATTATGGCATTGCTGCCTATAATAATGTTCATGAGGAACGAGTATTTTCTCATATCGGAAATGACTGTGATGCTGTTGTTGATATAAACACAACAGGAACAGGTATTGATGAGGAAGTGGATTATGATATTGCGGGAAGCGATAAATTTTTTAGAAAAACTGAATTACCTGCTTACGCTCATGCTTATCTCCTTACCTCTGTGTTAGGAACCGATTATATTGATGTTAATGACAACGGACCGGATGAAGCTGATCTAGGCTACTGGGTGAAGTTTTCTTACACCAAACTTCATGATGACTTCATGTGGAGAGCTCCTTATCATGGTGCTAATTTCATGGAAGGTTATGAGGCAAAACAAACAGATGATAAGGCTTCTTTCCTGTATGGAGAAAAAGAAATCTGGGCATTGGCCAGAGTTGAAACCAGAACTCATGTGGCCATTTTCGAAATGTCTGACCGATCTGATGGTATTGAAGCGGCTGGTAGATTTGCAAATTCAGGTATTGGAACGCTGAAACTTCAACAAGTTGACAATATTAAGCTTTATACAAGACATGAGCTTGAGAATGCTTCGACACCTGTACCTATTCAAACCATTGACTTCACTTATGGATTTGACCTTTGTAAAGGCACACCAAACAGCATAGGAACTAACAGTGGAAAGTTGACCCTTAAAGAACTAAGTTTCAAATACGAAAACAGTAATAGAGGAGCACTAAACCCTTACGAATTCCATTATGATGGTGAGAATTATGACTATAGTGAAAATCGTCATGACAGATGGGGCATTTATAAAGAGCCCAGAAACGGAGAAGAATGTAACAACCTGGGATTTCCATATACAGAACAATTTGATCATACCTGGGCTTCAGAGAAAGTTTTTGAAAAAGAATTGGCAAAAAGGGCTTCAGCATGGAGTTTGTCAAAAATCACCTTGCCTTCGGGGGCTACAATTGACATAGATTACGAGCCCAAGAGTTACGGCCATGTTCAAAACAGGGTGGCTACACAAATGACCAGAATTGTATCATTTCAAGATAGAGAAACAGAGCCTTTTGACGATGATGACAACAATGGTATTGTAGATGGCAATGATGTGGACCTGCAACTTTGTCACGATTGTACATTACCCGAAGATCGAAAGGTGTATTTTGAGTTAGAACACAGAATCCCAACTACAGCAACACCGGATGAAAAAAAGGCTTTGATGGACGCCTACTTTAAAGATCTTCAGGTAAATCCTGAGACCAGGAACAAACAAGTTTATTACTCGGTCAAATTAAAACATAAAGAAAATGGCAACCTGTACCAGACTGTTTCCGGTTATGCAGATGTTTTAACTGGGGTTTATGGCAGTAACTACGGTATTGATGAATCTCTTGCCTATAATGGAGATTATATATGGGGCTATGTCACCCTTGCACCTGCAAGAGTAGGGGATAATGAATATCCTGAATATCACCCTTTTTCTCTCGCCTACTGGCAATTTATGAGAACAGATATGTCTGAATTGGCTTTTAATGCCGGTACGCCTTCTGCTGACGAACCTGTTCAGCAGGCACAGATCAGACAAACCGTGAGAAGCCTCATCGCACCCTTTAACGATATAGCTGCCATGTTTAAAGGATATTACAAGTATTGCAGAGCAAAAGGATTTGCCAAACAAATGGTGCAGTCAAAGTCGTTTATCAGACTCAATAGTCCGGATGAAAAGAAATATGGCGGAGGTGTCCGTGTAAAGAAGATTGTACTTGACGACCATTGGTCTGCATCAGAAAACATCAACGAGCCCAATACCTTGGGCCAGGTGTTTGAATATGAAGGTGGTGTAGCTGCATACGAACCATTGATTGGTGGAGACGAGATTGCTCTTCGCGAACCTCGCAATTATACTGAAAGCGTTCCGCTCAGAACTGATAACCAATTATACTTTGAATACCCCGTCAATGAAAGCTATTTCCCTGGACCTAAAATAGGTTATGAAAAAGTGACCGTAAAAGCTCTGGCGACCTATATGGCAGGCCTGAATAATGATGAACTAAGTGATGAATTTGCATTAGTAAGGGGTAGTGGTCCTGGAGAACTGCCATATGGTATTTCGACAACGGGTAAGGTAGTAAACGAGTTTTATACAGCTAAAGATTTCCCTGTAATTACAGACCAGACAGAAGTCGACAAGACTATTACAAAAAGAAGTATTAATACTTTGGTTTTCGGATCAAGTAACACTAGTTTCCTAACGGCTTCGCAAGGCTATTCTATCGAGCTCAATGATATGCACGGCAAGGTGAGAAAGGTAAGTAATTTTGCGCAGGCTCCTGATGGTTCTTTCTCTGAAGAACCTGAAAGCTGGACTCGCTATAATTATAAGCATGATACGAAAGTAGTTAACAGTAAACTGGTAAAAGTGCCAAATAGTAAGGTAGAGGTTCTATTATCCAATGATGAGGTGGAAACCAGTCCCGGCTCCCAGGTTTGGGAGTTGCCAACCGAAGATCGAATGATCGGTGTAGATTATGAGGTGTTTAACGATATGCGACAGGCTGGGTCTGTTTCTTTCGAAGCAGGTGCGCAATCTAACGTTGATGGGATTATTCTTCCTTTCTTTGGGATTACCATTCCGTTACCATCTGTGCTGCCTGAAGTGAATTTCAGTGAAAGCAGAGTGAGAACAACGGTAACCAATAAGGTCATTCACCGCACAGGAGTTATGGAAAGTACTGAAGCCTTCCAGAATGGTTCTTATGTCAAAACAGAAAATCTGCTCTATGATGCCAAAACTGGTGGGGTATTATTGTCGAAAGTTAAAAATAACTACAATGATGATATTTACAACTATAGTATCCCTGGCCATTATGTTTATGATGGAATGGGACCCGCTTATGAAAATCTGGGTATGCACTTTGAAGCCTTTGTAGTAAATGACGAGCAATGTTCCGGATTGATGAGGGTTAGTGTTCCTATTGAACTTACATCTTCACTTGCTGAAGGAGATGAATTTTATGCGGTTGATATTGCCGCTGAAACCGATTTTCATGTCACCTATGTCAAGCAGGAAGGTGGAGAGTTTTATTTTGCCATGAATGATTTTGATCTGGAAGGGCAAGATCCTGGAGTCCTGTTTAATTTTAAGTTGACGCGTTCAGGAAAACGGAATCATTTAAGCGCTACTGTTGGAAGTATTACCGCTAAGAGTGATCCTACGAAAAATAGAATTGAGGATGATTGTTTGGCTGCAATTCCAGCTCCTGCAATTGTTGTAAATCCAGCAGAACCAATATATCATCTGGAAATAAATCCTGATTTTTGGAATCTGGAAGTTGAACCTACTTCCGGGCATTGGGATGCTATTGAAATGTTTAATTGGGCAATTAGTCAAACAAACCTTTCAATATATACTTGTGGATTTCAAGATAAGGAGATGGTCGACCTTGAAGATTATCCTTCCTATGGAAATCTAAATCCCAACATTACTCCTTACACCTATTTTACTGACTTACTGAGGTATGGTTGTATAGGTAGTCCGGTTTGGAATGGCGCTCCATATTTTGTGGGTCCTGTTAACTATACATTTTACCAGTTTCTACAGGAACATAATATTACATCTGATAATTTAACTAGTGTTTCTGTATTAGGTCTTGACCCCAACAACCCTACTCCCACAAGTATGGACAATAGCATTTTAGACCAATCTTATGTGATATGCGAATTTCATTTTATTGATGAATTTGGACAACCACAAGTTGTTCAGTACCCTATAGCAAAGGCCGCAAATTTCCGTAGTGTTCGAATTGTTGAGACAATAGGGAGCGTAAATAGTTTGGATTTAGTTGAAGAAAATCGAACTATCGATTACAAAACCATTGACAACGTCCTGGCTACGTCAGCCGCAACATTCTCCGACGACTGGACGCCAAACAATAAAACGATAGACGACAATTTGCCGTCAGGAGAAAGTCTTGACGCAATCAATCCATATAAATCCGGACAAAAAGGAATCTGGAGACCTGAACGCAGCTATGCTTATATAGCTGACCGTAACCAGGAAGGAGACCAGTATGCTTCGGTTACCACAGTAATGGAAACGACAATCGATTTAGCCAATGACGGCACTTTCGATGCCATGCCGATATTCGATTATAACAATCCGTTCTTTTCAGAATGTAACGGATGGGAGTTTACAGGTGAAATGACTAAATATGGTAGTGAAGCAGAACTTGAAAACAGAGATGCGCTTGGTCAGTACAGTGCTGCCATCTATGGCTATAAAGACAATCTTGTAGTAGCTGTTGGAGCCAATACCCGTTACAGCGAAATGGGATTTGAGGGCTTTGAGGAGTTCAGCGATGGTAATCTGGCCACGCTCTCCACAAACCAGGTTCAGGGTATTGAAGACTTCCATTCGGGTAACATTGACATTATCCCTGTGGAAGGGGTACTCGAAGTTTATGATCATTTCCCGGTTGAGATAGGTAAAGAAGATCTGGTGGTTATCGACAAACCTTTCTCCTTGGATTGGCAACCTGCTGAAGTGGAACTTTTCATAGAAATGGAAAATGGTGTTGAGACTTCCTTCATAGCTACAGTTGACGAATTTTTACCCGCACCTGATGGTCGGACTGGACTCGACCTCAACTTTACACCAGAATGTAACCCAACCGTTGGTACCGGGGTGCTTTGGAAAGGCCGGCTTGTTGCAGCGCGTGAGACCATCGAAGAAGGCTGTTACGTACCTGCTACAGCCTCGGTTAGCTCGAACAGAGCTCATACTGGTAGTAAGTCCTTAAAGATTGAAGCACCTGGCAATTCCTTTAACCAAGAAACGCTTGACCTCATTCCTGGAAAAGAATATGTCATCAGTATGTGGGTTAGTCAGGAAGATATTAATCAGCATGATTTTGATAACAACAATATCATAGCAGTAAATGGAAATACGATTCACCCCAAGGGGGCAGTCATCGAAGGATGGCAAAGAATGGAGGCCAAATTCACAGCCACACATAACAATGGATTCCTGTTCCTGGTCGGCACGACCTGGTATATTGATGATATACGGATTTTCCCTGCTGATGGAAATATGCAATCCTATGTTTACGATCCTCAGAATTACCGCCTGATGGCAACGCTTGACAATAATAACTACGCAACATTCTATCAATACGACCCACAGGGTAATGTAAACATTATAAAAAAGGAAACCGAACGGGGGATTGTCACTATTCAGGAGAATCAATCCTTTGTTAAAGAACAACAGTAAAAACATACCAACATGATACGTATATGGCTATGTCTGGGCTTATGCCTGATGGGCTTCCTATGCTCAGCTCAAAACTTTGAAGCGGATCTGGAAAAGATGCAAAACGCTTATGTTTCAATCAGTGATTTTCACTTTAAAATGAAGATCAGGCATTTCACATCACCACAATCGAATTCTCCGGTGGCGACTGAAACCATGGAAGCATGTAAGTCGGGCGAACAAGTGATATTCAGAACGGATGACTATCAAATTCTGGTGAATAATGAGTGTATGATCTCACTTGCCAAAGCAAATAAGGTAATGGTTTATGCCCCTTTCGGGGAATATAATGAAGAACCTGAAAGCCTTGATACTGAACAAATAATGCCAGAAGTGGACAGTCTGCTTCAACAATTTGAGTCGATAATTTTCAAAGGGATAACTTCTGGTTTAAAGCATTACCGTTTGACCAGTCCAAACGCTATGATCATGCAAATGGACCTCTTTATAGACCCAACAGAATTCCTCATTCGGAAAACTGTATTGTTGTACCATCCCAGACTTTTTCCAGATAACCAAAAAGTCGAAATAGACTACATTCTTACTGATGTCAATCCCGACTTTCCGACAGGCTATTTTGCAGAAACTCAATTTGTAGACAGACAGGATGATGAGTTGGTTCCATCAAAGGGCTACCAAGCGTACACCCTTGTTGTTAACACACCTTTTGAATTCGAACCCGAAACCGGACAATAAAAAATCATGACAATGAAAATTAAGGCTATTTTAACTATTTGCTTGCTTGCGGGCTTCTGCTCATTTGCATTCTGTGGAACAATAACAGAAGTTGAAACTCTACATAATGGTTGTATTACCTCAGGCAACCCTACCATGATTGCGCTGGGTTCGGAACTGGAAATTACGGATGATCATTATGGTATTGCAGTTGATCCGGTGGAGCCTGATTTTGTTGTTAACCGAGAATTGGTAGTTGCCCTGGTGTATGGCCGGGAAGCCAGGACCGATGTCGCTGGTAGTGCCTGGTCGCTAGAAGTTGATTATAAATTAGAACACGCTGACGCCAATGGTTTAACTGAAACCGGAACACTAAGTATTCGGCATTTTGCAGTTAACGATGATGGTGTTTACGAAGCCTTACAGGTATTTAAAGGATTAAGTGGCAAAGCCAAGCTGACCATAACCCGTGTAAAAGCCTATAACGCTAATGAGAACCCAGATACCTACCTGAATGATCCTTTAACCGGATGCATTACCCCGGAAGATATCAGGCTGGAATTAAGGCAGACGACAGAAGTATATCATTTCCTTGATCCGGCAACCCAGATCAGCCCTGTTACCAATAATTATGATGGCAATTCACATTTAACAGTTTTGTCATGGCCATACCTGGAGGGTGCTGAGGCTTATGAGGTAGAATGGGCCTTTATTGACGGCCAGACAATAGTTCCTCCCACTACAGATGATGCCATTTTTGAAAATTCTGTTCGTATACGTACTTCACAAACTCATTATCATATTGATGTTTTATATCCTGCCGGAGATCTATATTACCGGGTTAGGCCAGTTGGTCGTTTTATCAGAGGTGTAGGTGATGATTACTCCCATTTGAAGTTTGGCGCCTGGAGTAATAAGGTATCTGATATCGGTATTACAGGATTTGAATCCGATATGAACTGGCAGTATAATGCTGTATATGCAGAAGAAGGAAAGAATAAGAAAGTGGTCAGCTATTTTGACGAGGGCCTGAAAAACAGACAAGTGCAAACCCGTTTAAGTACGGAAGAAACCACAGTCGTTGGAGAATCAAAGTACGATTACCATGGCAGGAGTACAGTGCAGATCGTACCGGTTCCTGCTGCCCCGGGTAATAATGATCTTTTTTTCAAACCTGAGTTTAACAGCCCTTTATCAGATGTCAACCTGGCCTACAGCAGTAAGCACTTTGATAAAAGCACAAGCCAAATTGATCGAGAGCCTGAAGCACTTCATGATGATCCCACGAATTCTGAAGGCGCCGGCAATTATTTTTCTCCCAGTAATCCAAGAGATAATTTATATACAAACCTGATTCCTGATGCTGAAGGATATCCGCTTACCCAGGTTGAATATACCCTTGACGGGACAGGCAGGCCCCGATATCAAGGAGGGGTTGGCGAATTTTACCAGATCTATGACCAGGTTGATCTTAGAGGAAGGGCGACTCGCTACTACTACGGCTCTGCCAGTGAAACCGAATTGCGCCGTTTATTTGGCAGCAATGTAGGAGATGCGAGCCATTACGATAAAAATCTTGTTGTCGATCCCAATGGCCAGGTAAGCTTCTCCTATTTAGATCAAACGGGTAGGGTGGTTGCCACGGCCTTAGCGGGTTCAAGTCCTGATAATGTTGTACAGCTCGACAATTACGACAATTACGATATCACTATCAACCTTGATGAAGAAAATGATATTGACCGTGAAAACCTGGTCAGCAGGACTCAAACAGTCATCCTGTGCCCTGAAGATGCAATTCCGCCCAGCCAGGGAATAGAATACAACTTTACCTATGAACTCACAGGGGTAGATGATGTATATGCCGGTACCGGTACCTTAGTATGCGGCTCTTGTAAGTATGAACTCAGGATATGGATCACAGATTCTGAAAATGAACCGATACTCCTGGATTTTACCAACCAATCTGGAAGTTCGGTGACGGAAGAAGAACTCAATTGGATGTACGAACCCTCCAATGCCTGTTCTTCAGGCCAATATGATGGAGGTACTGTTACTTTTTCAGCATTTTTCCCACAGATCGGTGAATACACAGTAACAAAAGAATTGCGTTTACTGGAAGGAAATATCTCAGATCTATGGTCAGAATTGGATCAAGGCGAACTGACCACCATTCAGACCCAACTGGAACAGACTTATACTAATAATATAGATTATTCGGGATGTGACCTTACCTGTGAACAGATCTGCGAACGGGACTTGGTCAATCCTACTCAGCAGCAATTGGATGATTGTATCGCCCAATGTCAGCAAGACGATTTTGATGATCTAATGGATGAACTGGAAAATGGTGAATATAACCACTGTGATATTACCCGTTTCCAGATCTGGTTGCAAGTCGGTCCGGGAGGCTGGCTTTTTGAATCTGATGAATTTCTCTACAATAATATTTCATTATTAACAAATGAAGGTGTTGTTTTTCAAGGTTCAGGCCAAACAGCATTAGCTGCTGAAATCCGTGATGAATGGCAGCAGGAATGGGCAGGATATCTTGAATCTGCTCACCGTGAATATTGCCACTACCAATGGTGCATTGAATCGGCAACAATAGAAAGTTATGTATTCGACCTTGAAATGGCCCAGCAAAAGGTGTTTTGGGAGTCGGCTGGTATTACTACATTTTGGGCGCAAGCTTTGACCGATGGTTACCGGGATGCCAACGATGATATTGACAATGTGCTTGACAAGGATCCTTATTTCTATGATCAAAGTACAGGTACAGTGCCAAACCCTGTTGCTCGCACAGAGATGTTTAACCTGATGACCAATTATCATATAGATGGTGCCACCACTTATAGTGTATTTGATTTTTTGGCGATCGCTGATTTTGAATTCACCCAACTGACAGGTTACGATGGTGAAAACAGATGGGATGTTTATGTAGGTATTTACCAGTCCTTAAAAAAGCAAAGCCAGGTATATGAACTGGAGCAGGAGGGATGTGAGTTCTATGATGATGAACACACCATCGTGCCAAAACCGGTAATGCAAGGAACATGGGATAATGAGCAAGATTTTATTGAAAATGGCATAGAAGTTACTGCCCAACATTGTGGCGAAACCTGTTATGGTTCTGTTGAATACTGGCTAACCAAACTTGTTGATGTTTGTCCGGCACTTGGCACCCCTGGTAATGCAAGTGATTATGAAGAGATCAGGCAATTATTGAATCAATATTGCATGGAAAGCTGTATGAGTCTTGAGAACCCATTAGGTGTTATTACACAGGCTGCAATCGATGCTTCTCTTGGAACTGGAAACTTATTAGATCAGGTTAATGATATCCTTGAAGCTACCACATATGCAAGCTGTACCTATGATATAGTCGACGAAAACGGCAACATAGTTACTACCTCGATAGGCATCAGTACTTTAAGTACAGATGTTGTTTACACCTTCGATACCTTTAATCATCCGGGCCAGGTAGGTTGCCCACCTTGCGAAATTTTGGCGGATCACATTAGCGAAGGAGAATGGATTCCTGCTGCTTTTGATAATAATGGAGTAGTGATTGATGCGGACTGGGTGCCAGGCTATTGGAATGTTACAGCTCTTGAAGGACTGCTTGGCTTAAACTATGCTTTAAACCCTCTGACTGTAGCCGAACAAATCGATTGGTGTATTAATAACGGATATGCGGCATCTTTCCCGAATATCAACCTAGGGTATAATGATGTTGTGATGGATGATGATAATCCACTTCCTGCCACCGAATTAGATCCTGTTGAAAATTACCTTGTCAATTTATTGGGCTGTAATTCCGCATTATCACATAATGGCAATTTATGGACCGGGAATGAGCCATTTATTGAGGATCAGGGTGACTGCCTTTGTAGCACGCTCGATAATTATATTGAGGAGGATAATATGGTTTATACTTTCAATGTCGCTAATTTTAATAGTGATTTCAACCTGAACCTTACTCTCCAACAGGTATCTAATCTGGTTAATGCAATTCCAATAAATTCTTCAACATGTGAATTTTGGAGAGGCGATAACTTCTTAACATCGACAACAGAACCAACAATAGATTGGAGTACACTGTTTTGTGACGAGGATGGCGTAGCGGTAGTAAGTATAACTTCCGGATTTGAAGTCACCACCGATTGGGCTGAAGTTCTCCAAACCGAATGTGAAGAGTTACTTGAACAACAAGCACTCCAGGAGGCACAGGATGCTTATTTTGAACAGGTGAATGCTATCCTTGAAGAACATTTTGAGTTAAAGGTTGAAAGATGCTTCGACAATCCATTCGAAGAGAATTTTCATTATACCTTTAATAATAAGGAGTATCATTACACGTTGTACTATTATGATCAGGCTGGTAACCTGGTGCAAACAGTACCTCCCGAAGGCGTAGAACCTTTATCGCTTAACGGACCCAGTTTCGATGCCTCCGGTAAGTATATTTCCGGTGACCCGGATCACCGACTAAAGACACGTTATCGCTATAATACACTGGGCCAGGTAGTTTGGCAATATTCCCCCGATGGCGGTAATACTGTTTTTTACTACGATAAATTACAAAGACTACGACTTTCGCAAAATGCCCAACAGGCTATTGACGGACATTTTTCATACACAAAATATGATAACCAAAGCCGTATTGTAGAAGTCGGACAGGTAGAAGACTATACCATCCCGACCGGGCAGGGACTATTTGAAGAGGATCTGAATACACTTTCCTTCCCTGATGATAATTACCTGCTAACCGATATAACATCTACCTATTATGATGAACCATTGGCAGGAAGCGCCATTGCCCAGAATAACCTGAGAGGTAGGGTTGCCCATACCTCAAATGATGCCATTTCCACCGTCTATAGCTATGATGTGCATGGGAATGTCAACCATATGCGTCACCAGGTGGAAGAGCTCGGAGACTTTGATATAGAATACGATTACGATCTGGTAAGCGGTAATGTCAATGAGGTGATTTACCAAAAGGACAAGATCGATGAATTCAGGCATCGTTATGATTATGATGCCGATAACCGTATTACCCATGTATGGACCTCAGAAAAAGGCTATATCTGGGATCTGGATGCGCGGTATTTCTATTATTTGCATGGTCCATTGGCTCGAATTGAACTGGGCCATGACAAGGTGCAGGGTCTTGATTATTATTATACGCTCCAGGGGTGGATCAAGGGTGTAAACCGCCCTGCTATGCCTGGTGGAGAAGCAGATGCTGACCTGGGATTAGACGGATCTATATTAGGAACTAGTAATAACCAGTGGTTTGGTCGCGATGAATTTGGATATCAGTTAGGGTATCATTCAGAAGATTTTCAGGCAATAGGTACACTGCCCAATAATCCGCTTCTGGATGATCCCTGGGTTAACCTGGGTCCCCAAATATTGGATTTAGGTACCAACCAGGGATTGTTTAACGGTAACATTGCCTATATGGTTACCGGAGTACCTGAGTTCCCGAGACAGAACCTCGATGAGACGACCTCGGTACAGGCATTTGCCTATCAATACGATCAATTACATAGGATCAAGCAGGCCAAATCAGCACATAGCGAATGGAGAGCTGCTGGAGATGCAGACTTTTCCATTAATGGAGACAATGATATTTTTTATTCCTTTGATGGCAATGGTAATCTCAATACCCTGAAACGGTACTCCCAAGGGACATTTATTGACGACTTCACATATCATTATCCGGAAGATGCTAATGGTCTGGTTCAAAATCAATTACAATATGTAGGTGACAACCAAACCGGAACCTGGACAGGTGATTTACCAGTACAGAATAGTGGAAATTATATTTATGATGCAATCGGTAATTTAGTAGAAGATACAAGTGAAGAAGTCCAATCCATAGACTGGAATGTATATGGTAAAGTAGATAAGGTAACCTATACCAGTCAGGGTATTACCAATGGTCGAAATAATATCAATTTCAGCTATGATGCCAATGGTAACAGATTGCGTAAAAACCTGGAAGACAATGATGAAACCACGACCTGGTACATTCGTGATGCCAGTGGTAATATCATGTCCACCTATAAATCAGCAGGCACAACCACAGGATTATATTACGACTACAAGCTTTTCCAGGAAGAAGTACCGCTATATGGCAGCAGCCGGCTTGGGCTCAATCGTTACGAACAAAAACAGACTGGAGGCTATGTTGAGATAGATCCTTCACAGGCACCGGGCGATGATATCAAGATTGCCAACCTGATGGAAAAAGTCAAATATCTCAGGATGGCAGAAGTGGGCTACGATAGTCCTGAAACAGAGGATGCGGATGTAACCAATCCATCCCCTCAGGAATCTCACCTGGGAGAGTTTATTGCCATTTATAACGGCAGTACCCTGACCCAAAATCTGGAGGGCGTCCAACTGCGGAACTTAACCAATGGCCTGCAAACGGTATTGTTTACCAATCAGCAGGAATTAAATCCGGGGCAAACGATGATCGTTGCTTATGGTGCGCCTTCTGACAAGGCACTATTCCTTGAACTCAATAACCTGGAGGACTGGATTGCTTCAGAGGAGGCACTAGGCCGAATACACTGGTACTGGCAGACGAGCATGCCGCTTACCGATGAGGAGTCCACTATTGTCCTGGAGTATATTTCACCGGAAACGAGCGGCCAAACCGCAGGGGTGGAAACATTCATTGATGTAGTAGAGTACGCTTCAACGACATATCAGGTTTCAAATAAACATTATGATACCGGTAATCCGGCTGAAGCCAGGTACTCAGTTATGGCCCTGCAAAAGGACCCAGTCACGCTGGTACTCAATGAAGTATGGCCGGCACCTGATGTTACCAAAATTATTGGTGATGCGTTGAAAGATTTTCTTGAACTCAGCCAACCCAAAGCATTCCGCGACAGCGTCATCACTGCACAACGAATTATAGAGTTTGATAAAGCTGTAAGCAAGATCAGCCCTGACCCAAGCACTGGAAGTGGCGGCTCAGGCAGTTATGTTTTATACAACCGGGAGCGAGGTGACAAGGTCTTTGAATTATCGAACCATTTAAGTAATGTTATCGTTACTTTAAATGATATCCTATCCGGAAAGCCGGATGGTACAAATCCTGACATTGCGGAATACTATTATGCTGGTGTCCAAGCGGCGAATGATTACTATCCTTTTGGCATGCAAATGCCTGGGAGGAAGTATAATAGTGGCGATTATCGTTTCGGGTTTAATGGCAAGGAACAAGATCAGGAATGGGGAAGCCAGGGTTACAATGATTTTGGGGCGAGAATATATAATCCAAGTCTTGGAAGGTGGATGAGTGTTGACCCCGAATTGGAATTATATCCCGACCATTCCCCATACGGTTTTGCGTTAGAAAATCCTGTAAAACTTATAGATATAGACGGAGGGGTAGTAACCGATGAAAATGGCAATGTAATTGTTACAATAACGGACCCCACCGCTACATGGAGAAATCAAGGAGGTTTACAGTATAATCCAACTACAGGTTTATACGAACAGGCTGGATTTTATACAAAAAAAGGTAAGATATTAGCTGATGATGGTTCCGAAATAATGGTGCATATTCCACAATCAAGGGATGTTTATATTAAACGATACGCCTTAGTTGGTGTGGATGCAGCAGGAAATGGGATTCTTAGCGCACAGATTGGTAGTGACTTATATGTACCTGGAGTGGATGCAACTTACAATTGTATTGGAGATTGTATTGCTGATGGTATGGCTGCTCTTGTAATTGATTCCGACATCGAAGTAGATCAAGATTTCCTTGATTCTGAAGGATATATTCCAGTACTTACTGCTAATGCAAAAAAAGGAGATATTGGATTATATACCAATAGTAGAAATAAAACACAACATGGTGAAAGGTTTTTAAGTCCAACAACAGTTCATTCCAAAGGTGGTGTTGTTGATCCTGCTACAGTAGTTCCGACTCCACCAGGCACGGACCCTTCTTTTGCTTCTTGGACAGATTATCAAGTATATTCCAAAACATTCCCTGATACAAAAGTTGATAATTTACATACAGATGGTAATAACACAAAAACTAGTAGAGGGTTAACAATTATATCGGGTGATACGTTTGATCATATAAAAAGACTTGTTTCTAATACTCCTACAAATGGTTCTCAAGGTAAGGAGATAAGCTTACCTACAGGTAAGGATGCAGGAGGGCGTGGTATTGATAATATTCCAGAACATTACTAAATTGATAAAATGAAGTATTTCGTATTTTTTCTCATGTTGTTTTCATCTTGTATAGGAACTGAAGAGAAATGCAATAAATATATACTGGATTATCGTAATCGAACATTAGGCCAATATGAAAAAAGCCCAATTGAAACAAAAGAGGAATTAATTAACTGTCTATTTAGTGAATTTGGAAAAGATACATCCCAGTCTTTGTTTTATATCAACTATTTTTTTTATGAAAAAGATATGATTGATCATAATTTGAGAGTATCAACTCAACGTTTACCCAAAGTTTCGGATAGGTTTGTAACATTCTATATTATTTCATCCCTTTATTTTTCGGATTTCTCCAGAACTATTTTATTGTTAGATGAAAACAACAAAGTAATTTCCAATACTGATACGTTAAATATTTTGGATCTAAAGTATGCGGATTGGATTGAAGATTTGAATAACCATGGTTTGGAGGAATTAATAAGGATGAAAAAAAACCCATTACTTGGTACATCGTATAAATGGGTTAGGTCGGCTGAATAGAACAATCTTAACGTTCAATTTTCACATGCTTATATGCCAATACAGATTACATAATTCGCCTCAGTTAAATGTTGGCTTCAATTAAAAGGAAAAAAGAATGCCCTTTCATAGCCCCACCCATCTCGATACCTATCGAGGTGGGTGGGGCTATGCTTTCGTGGTAATTGGGCAGCAGCTGGGATGCACATCAGCCGATTCCTTGACTCATGGATTTCAGAAGTAAAGACAAATAGATAACAACATATTACACATCCCAAAATAAAAATCGCCCCTTAACACTCATATCCGATATTGACTTACTCATTCCAAATTCCTACACACCCACAAAATTCCAAAATTTTGGGGTACCCCAGACTTGGAAAACCAAATCAAAACCAGTAATTTACAATACACCCTCGTCTCCCCTGAAATCTTCCTGATTTCCAGCTAATTCAACCTGGCATGTGTGGTATATCCATAACTTAAGGAAACCACTTTTTTCTTTATCAAAACATAAAAACCCCAGTAATGAAACAATTTCTATCCATCTTATGCGTCTTATCATTTACACTACCAACATCAGCCCAATCCATAAGCTGTAAAATCGGCAGTGTCCAGGAAATTGAAGACAACAGTTATTTCCTTGGTAATATCTTCCATGTTGATGAAGAGGGTATGGTCTACGGGAGTAGTTACCCCAAAAATAAACCCAAGAAAGATCTACGACTTTATGTAGAGACCTTCAAAAAAAATAATATTTATGCAGGCAATATACCAGTAACGAGTCTTGATATTAATAATTCTAAATTAGTAGGATTACCACCAACCTCGGAAAGTAAGCTTTATCGATTTTCACGTCTTTGGGGGCATTATCATGCCATTATTGGAAAAAAAGAGAAAAAGGACTATAACTTTTATTCGGTAAAGTTGAATGAAGACATGGAAGTTGAGTCCAAGGTGAAAATCAATTCGGGCAAACCTTCAATCCTGACTTATGTCAAACCCAGTCTCCTCTCAAGAACATCCCCGGATATGTCTATTTTAGTAACGGCCTCAAGGGTTTATCATAATAAAAAAGGTCCTTGGGGTTATAAGGTCCAAAAATGGGAAAACAGCTATGATAATTTAGCCGGGGAATATCCATTGGAAATAAATAAGGAGTTTCATATTAGATCCTTGATAGTTAATAATGCAGGAGAGTTATTTGTCAACTTAGTAATTTATGAAGAGGATGAAGACCCTTACTTTTCACTTGCCAGATTGACACCGGAAGGTCCTGAATTTATCGACATTCAACTTGACAATAATGTGAAAGTATCCAGCCCTTTTCTGACGATCCTTGAGAATACTGATGATATCATTCTTAGGGGGTTTTACCAGGAAAGAAAGAATCCTTCAAATTCAGGTCTTTATTGCGCCAGGATAGCCGGAAAAACAGGAGAAGTGATTTATGATGTCAGTTCACCTTTTGACACCAACAAATTGAACAAAAAGGAAATAGGACTTGATCCTACAAAGAAATTCGATTTTAACCGACTGAGATTTATGGGTAGGATTACAAAATTCGACCAATATGTAACCGGAGACGAATCACATTTGTACACTTTCGCATACTCCAAAAGTGCCTCAAAAGTTTCCGGGACGACCCTTCATCATTACAGACATATGATCACTTTCTGTACCGATCTTAATACCGGAGAAGTTATCGAAACTCACGCGATTCCCCTTGAAATAAATATGGGTACCGAGCATCGGGATGCCAGTTCTGTAATCGGGGTTTATCCAATTCCTGCCGGCGATAAAATGTTTGCCATTTACAATGACGATGCAAGAATGTCAGGAAAATCACTCAAACTCAAATGCGCCGAGTTTGAGAATGGCCGCTTCATAAGGTCTAAAGATCTTGCTTCTTTTAGAACCTATGGCGTATTTTTCCTGCCGCGCCTTTTTCTTAAAGTTAGTGATACAGAGTATGTTATTGCCGGCAAAAAAGGTGATAAGATCAGACTGGGAAAGATTACGATCAAGTAAGACTCGGTAGGGTTACAGTTCAGTAAATCATTGAAGACTCTTTTTTACAAGATTCCTAAACTGCTCCATGAGTTAAGCCAGGAGACTTACCTGGTTTTATATTATGTGTCCTTAACCTAAAAATCTGACCACTTAATAACCAAAAAATCCTACACCCCCCAATCCAACCAAATCCATTAAATCCTGCCAAATCCAATCAATCCTTCTTAATCCTGGTCAATCCTAACCCCCCCCCACCACCCACACAATCCCCAAATTTAGGGGTGCCTATAGACCTGAAAAACCAGTAAATTACCAAACATCAATACCTCCTAAGTCAGTTTTAATTTGCAACTGATTCCAAGTTTTATTTTTTACCATAAAATCGAGTAACAATGAAATTTTTATCGTTAAAGGCAGTAATGATAGCCCTTATTCCTATATGTTTGATGGTTGGTTCCTGCTCTGAAGACGGGACGACGATTAACGGCACAATGAAGTGCAAAATTGATGGGACCACCTGGGAGGCTGTGTTGCCTTCAGCCTCGATTCTCAACGGCTTGATCAATGTTACAGGCATTTCTTCCAATGGAATGATACTTACTATTACAGTCTCAGGAACAACGACCGGGACCTATACCCTTGAGCCTACAGGTCTTAATGCTATTGCATTTGTTGAAAACAACAGCGGTACAACCCCTGCTTTTGTATCCAACCAAAACATAGCCAATACCAATTATGGAGAGGTCGTTATTACAAATATTGACACCGATGCAAAAACAATAAGCGGGACATTTTTTACAGAAGTCCACCGCTTAGTGGATGGGATGGAACGGATCATCACGGAAGGAGAGTTCAATGCGGTATCTTATGAGGATACAACTACTCCTACAAATAGTACCATGTCTGTAACAATAGATGGCAACGCTTGGACTGCCAACTCAGCAAGTGGGTTTTTGAACTTTGGGAGCCTTAGTTTAACCGGGACAGATGCATCCGGGGCGGTTTCGGTAGGTTTGATCATTCCTGATGATACGCCTCCGGGCATGTATACTCTCGGCGCTCCAAGTTTTTCCACTTATGGCGCTCAATATAATCCCGGTCCTAACACCTTTTTGGCCGGAGATTCAGGAACTTTAACTATCACCGAGCATAATACTACAACACAGGTGATTAAAGGGAATTTTGAGTTTGACGCTTCGGAATTTCCTACAGGCCCGCTAACAGCAACACTGACAAATGGATCCTTTGAGATTAGCTACTAAGGCGAATGAACTCAAAGTTTAATAATTAAAGTTGGAGTTTATATTCCTCATTTAAAACCTATCTTAAAGTAGCCTTTTAGATATATAGAGTATTAATTCAAGCCACAAAAAAAGATAGTGCATTGTTTTATATTTATTCAAATGTTGGCAAGGCCAGAGTCTTTTGGCAACGGAAGGTTAATTTCTTTATATAGGAAATGAAGGATGTTCTTTTTCCATTAGTTGCTATATGTATAATATCCTCAGTATTGATTTGTGGTTGTAAACATAAACCAATAAATCTCATAGGAATTATTAAAAGTCAAATAACAATTAGTGAATTAGCAGAAATCAAAAGTTTAGGGCTGGAAAAATATGCATATAGTGATCCAGGACACGAAACTGTTTTAAATATAGACGAATATACACACCTAAAAGAACCAGGACGGCTAAAAATATTCCTTTGTAAAAAGAAAGTTGGATATGTAATCTTTATCCCAGACGATACAGAGAAATATTCTGAAAAACTGAATCAAAAATATAATTACGAATTTGATTATACGAATTCGTTGACCCAGGGTAATCTCAGGATAAACAAAGCATTAGAAAGGATTCCTGGGACAGCCCTCCTGGAAGTAGAGGTAAATTTTTCTGATATACGCCTAACAAAAAAAAGAGGACAGTTTTGCGCCTGCAAATAATAAAATACCTTACACGGTAAAACAGCAAATTCTTCATTTCAATGTTCTTCTATTAGCCATAGAGGATTTAGAGGTTTAATATCTACCCCCTTGCACTTATTATTGCATGGCTTTTAGGTTACACATCTTGTGATCAAAAGAATAATCATTTTATTGTTGATTATTTTCAAAGCAATAAAATCTTAATCGAAGTCTATGATACCGAGGATACAAACCTGATTGAAGAGCAATTTGACCTCACCTTTTTATGTGCTAACAAGTGCTTTCTTATACATCATTATGACCTCACTCGTGTGGGAAGATTTAACTTATACGTTGTTGATTGTAATTGGAAGGTTAATGCAGGCCAGGCCGTTTTTGAAACTTATATTGGAGAGCATAAAAGACAATTCAACATTCAGCCAGTTTCTTTTGACAGTTTCAAGGGGTATGAAGAATTACTAAGCGGTGATAAACCACTCATTCTCGGAAAAACAGACCAACTGATTGTTCATAAGCCAACTTCGGATGAAGTGGCCAGATTTCTGGTTAATGGAAAGTTTGAAAATATTACCTTCGATGACCCCTACTTAAATGTTGTGCATTCTTTGGAGTTTTTTAGCGACTCAACGTATAAAATTGTATACAATGATCGTGAGCACATAGGAAAACCCTGGGAAATATGTGCCGATCCGGTCTTTATTTATTTGAATGATAAAGATCAGATTCTAAGACTTAATAATGCAGTTATTGTAAATGAAAAAATTACCACTCCTGATACAGTTTTTATAGCAGGGCAATTGCAGGACCCAATATATTTTTCAGTAACTCAATTTGAGTATCACCTAAAAGATGACTGAAAGTACAATTCACCATTTGCCCAACCCCAAATCCTACAAAATCCCTAAAACCCAGCTTAATCCTGGCCCACGCACCCCTAGGGGCAACGACAGATAGATAACAATACTATAATACACTTCAAAAAAGATCGCCACTTAGCGCTCATTTCCTATTTCAACTCGCTTATTCCCAATGTCTACACACCCACAAAACCCCAAAATTTTGGGGTACCTAAAAGTTTGATTTTCAAATAGAAAACCAGTAAATTACACAACGGCTTTTCCCAATAATTTCTCCTTATTTATTAACAGCTAAGTAAGCCTTACAGGTATGGTGAATCCATAGCTTAGGGAAAAATTTGTATTGTCAGATACTAAATTAAATATCTATGAAAAAATTTCGATTTACTGTCTTGGTGTTGCTGTGTGCATTTTTCTGGTGTTGCTCCGAAACAGAATTCCCGGGAGGAGGAAACTGTAGTGATGGCGTTCAAAATCAGGGAGAGACAGGAGTAGATTGCGGAGGCCCATGTACAGATTGTGGCCCTTCCGGGAGTGATGTGTTCTTTTATGGAAACCTTGACGGCCAGGTGATCTCAATTGAATATTCAAACAATAGTATTAGTACAAATAGCTGTGGACAGGGGGTAGATGACTATGGAACCAATTTTGATGGCTACTGGCTGCCTGATCCGTTAAGCGATCCTGATACCTATGATGCTTTTGTTAGCATAGTAACAAGCCATGATTTTCTTGATCCACCAAACCATATGGAGATATACGATCTGTTTCTACCTGGGGCTCATCCATTTGGTTCTTGTCCACAGGGTATTGATGGGGCAGAAATTGCCGTTAGAGACAACTCTGGAAATTACTGGTTTAGCAATTTAGGCGACCAATCTGGAAGTACTTTTGAGATCACCTTTCGGGACACATACGATCCGTTTGCAGCTACTGTAGTGGTTGAAGGCACCTTTAGTTGCAAGGTATACACTACGGTAGGAGGCGCTGCAAAAACGATTGATTCAGGCATGTTTAGGATGGTTTTGCCATTGTTTATTTAACTTATTGTACTAGATAGAAAACATCAAAACAATCTTTAGCAAAATCTATTTTTGAGCACAAAATAATTTTAGATGCTAACCAAAAAAACCGTATTAGGTACGATTAATGTACCCGTCAATGAATTAGGTACCTCAAATTCGTTTGAAATATCAGGTACTTATTCCAGGCTTTGCTTGAGGGTACCGCGAAACCGCTTTTCATTATCTTAGAAACAACCTTGTAAAAAATCATAAGCTATGAAAAACTTCAATCTTAAAGTGCCAGCAATTGTCTTCACCATTATTTGCCTGATGAGCTTAAAATCCAATCTGAAAGGCCAGGATTTTGAATTTGAATGGTCACAAGAATATGAGGCACAGGGTAGTTTTTTTCACGCCTATGAAAAATCTATGTGGAACTTGGGCGATGAAGGGATTATATTTTATTGTTGGACTAAACAATGGTATGAATTTTATACGCCCGAGCTAAAAAGGAAAATAGGGAAAAAACTTGATTTTGCATTCGATGGTCAACATACACAATTCTTTTCTTTTGGCGGGAAATTTTTCATCTATTATACTTCAAAACATGGCGAAAAGAAAGGTCCGTATTACATTAATTTATGTGAATTTGACTATACAAAAGGGGAATTAATCGGTGAACCAATAAAAATTACTGCGGGAGGATTGTCAAATATTTCAATTTCTCCTGATGGTTCTCATATTGCCTTTTTTACTTACTCATCCCTTTTTAAACATAAGTACACATCATTTGCTTTGAAGGTCTTAGACAAAGAACTTAACCCGGTAATTGAGGAAAAAGTTGAAATTGATGGAAAACATGAAATTGTTAGAGGGTATGTAAATAATGACGGAGCCTTCGTAGGTATTACTAAGCCTGCTAATTATGCCATTGATTCTCCTAAAAAATATGCTAATGTTGTTCCTCTGGTAATAAGTGCTAATCCTAATGGAAAAGGGCTGAATTATACTGGGATGGAAATTGAAGACAAATTGACAATAGATATTGCAACAGAACAAGATGATCAGGGAATAATTTATGGGTTAGGGCGATATTCCGATAAAAATAAGGACAAACGAGGAGGCTTCTACTTTTTTAAGGTAAGAGGCGAAAACGGAAAAATAAATGAATTGGTGTTTCAGCCTAATACGGTGGAATTTTGGGAAGGGCTTATCGAAGACTCAAAACTTGAGAAAATGGAACAGCGAAACAATTTAAGTTTCTGGGTCAAAAATTTTAAGCTTCACGTATTGGATGATGACAAGATCGTTTACATTGGAGAACGATATCGCACTATGGAAGGTCAGCAATCAGTTTTGAATTTAGCTGAAGACATTTTCATTTTTTGTTTTTCAAAATCCGGCAAATTGTTATGGAAGCAAAAAATTGACAAAGAACATGGTGCCGTTCAAAACAACGAATTGTTTGCTACTTCATATTTCTCTTTTGTTGAAAATGATAAACTTTGGATGGCCTACAATCCTGACTTTAGGAAAGATTCTAAAAAACCTACTACAAACTTAATCCTTACATCGGTTGACTGTGAGGGAAATCTACAAACTGAAACTTTAAAAATTGGTTCTGGAAGCAGTTTTCCTCAAATCAATGTACAGTTTTTTGAAAAAAGCCAACCGGAGGAATTATTACTTCATTGTTTAACAAAAAGTAGTAAACATAAGGTTGGCAAACTAACCTGGTAACCCACCAATACAACCCCCAAATCTATCCACAAAAAATCCAATTAATCCTATCCACACAATCCCCAAAAATAGGGAAGGGGCAACCGCTAATTCAGCGATTGCCCCTTTTCAATTCTACACCTACCTTAAGCTATTGAAACAGTTAACCATTAACCATTCGTTAGCCTATGCAAAATCAACAAAATCAAATTCGAAACACGCCTTTGCGCACAAAACTTAAAGCCTTTACACTCACAGAGTTAATGGTAGTCCTGGTCATAATCGGCATCCTCATGCTAATCGCCCTACCCAATGTTTTACCTCTAATAGCCAAAGCGCACAGCCTCGAAGCCCAAAAGCAATTGCAGTTCCTCGCCAGTTTGCAAGAGTCGCATTACCAGGTTAACCTGAAATATGCTGCCGAACCAGGCGAAATCGGGTTCATTGCACCCAAAACCATACCCGAAGGCGGTGATGCCAAATACGACTACCAGGTCATCTCGGCAGGCCAAAACAACTTCCTGGCCAGGGCAACAGCGGTGGTAGACTTCGACAACGACGGTATCATCAATGTCTGGGAAATCGACCAGGATGGAAAACTAAGACAAGTCACACCAGATTGATCAATATTCAACAATGCATGAAATCATGTCCATAGGCGTTCTAATCGCAGTCGCAACCCAGGATTTCAGACATCGCGCCATTTGGTGGGGCTGGATCCCATTGGCATTGCTGTGTTTTTTGCTTGTGGCATCATCGTCGGTCAGCCCGGGTACCGTTTTCCAGTACAGCCTGTTTAATTTAAGCTTTCTGCTTTTCCAATTTGCGATTCTCGTAGGTTGGTTTTCCCTAAAAGAAAAAAAACTGGTGAACATCACCGACCGCTATATCGGCCTTGGCGATTTGCTTTTTATCATACCTGTCACCGTACTGTTTAGCCCGGCTTGGTTCATCCTGTTTTTCACCATCAGTAATCTGGTCGGCCTGATCATTTACGCCAGTTACATGAAAATCAAAAAACAAAACAACAAGTCATTCCCCTTGGCAGGCTGGTGGGCCATCTGCCTCATCGCCACCCTGCTAACAGCCCCTTTATCAGGAATAGACCGATACAACGACCTAACCATCTTAAACCTAATGTAAAAACCAAAACAACCGCCGCAGGCAAAAAAAAGCCACAATCAAACAAGTAAGCCAAGCGACAACAATTGCCGCAGGCAAAAAAGTAAGGCGAAGCCAAAAAAAATGCCGAAGGCATAACAAGTAAGCGAAGCGACAAAAATGCCGAAGGCATAACAAGTAAGGCAAAGCCGACAACAATTGCCGCAGGCAAAAAAAAGCAAAGCCGACAAAAGAAAAACAATGAAAAAACAAATCCCAACACAAATTCTCCAAACCATAACCCCACAACAGGCATGGCACTACAACATCTTGCCATATGAAACACGGGGTGACTATCTGTACTGCTTTACAGACGCAGAAAATATATCTGCTGACGTTGAGGAGGAATTGGAGATTGTTTTGGGCCACAAAATCAAACTCGAGGCAAAAGAAAAAGAGTGGTTGCGAAAAGCTTTGGCCAAACATTATAGAAAAGGGAAAAATGGGACAACAATCACAGCCTTCAGACCCGACCAAAGCCATGAAGTTGATTTTGTTAACCAACTCATCTACAATGCAGGGAAGATTGGCAGCAGTGATATCCATATTGAGCCTTACGAACAACGGAGCAGGATAAGATTCAGGATTGATGGAGTATTAGTCGAACGCTATTCGCTGGAAAAAAAGGATTATCCGGCAATCGTCAACAAAATAAAAGTAAAGGCCAATCTCGATATCGCAGAGAAAAGATTGCCCCAAGATGGAAGAATCTTCTTCAAAACGCAGATGGGTAATCAGGTCGATATCAGGGTATCAGTTGTACCTACCTTACACGGTGAAAAGATCGTGATGAGGCTGCTCAATAACAATGCAACTGACATTGATCTTGAAAATTTAGGCTTTTCAATAAAAGACAAAAACCGATACCTGGAAGGCGTAAGGAAAACTCATGGTATGGTGCTCATCAGCGGCCCAACAGGCTCCGGCAAAACCACAACACTTTATGCCACACTTAAAATTCTTAATACCCCAAATCGCAATATCCAGACCATCGAAGACCCCGTCGAATATACCCTCGAAGGCATCAACCAATCAGCTCTGCGTGAAAATATCGGCTATGGTTTCGCTTCCGCAATGCGCACCTTTCTCAGACAAGACCCCGACGTCATTATGGTAGGTGAGATAAGAGACAAAGACACCGCAGAAATGGCCATCAGGGCTTCCCTCACCGGCCATCTGGTCTTATCAACCATACACACCAATTCAGCCTGGGGCATTGTGCCAAGACTGGTAGACATGGGCATCCCCGCATACTTACTAGCCGACACGCTCAACGCAGCTGTAGCCCAACGCCTGGTAAGACGCCTCTGCCCCTCATGCAAGCAATCAGAAAGGTTCGACCCCACTCAATTGCCAACAGGTTTTAAGCCAATTCAGCTACCCAATTCCCAAATGACACCAACCGGTTGCGATCAATGCCATTACACAGGCTACTCCGGAAGGAAAGCCATCTACGAAGTCATCCCAATCGACAATCAGCTTAAAGAAATGATAAAAAACCTGGACTTTAACGTCAGAGAAATATTAAAAGAAAAACAAATAAAGACACTCAAAGAAAATGCATTCAAATTATTCAAAAACGGAGAAACATCAATAGAAGAAATCTACCCAATCCTCTCCTCTACTTAAGTCTTTAGACTAAAGGCGTCCCTCTCCTTCAGTAGAGGTTAAGTGAGGTAAGACATCCCTCTCCCACAGGAGAATCCAATGTCGTCCCTCTCCTTTAGTAGAGGTTAAGTGAGGTAAGACATCCCTCTCCCACAGGAGAATCCAATGTCGTCCCTCTCCTAGAGGAGAGGTTAGGTGAGGTGCAAAACAATAACAATGAAAATAATCTGGGTCACAACATATCGCGAATTAGCTGTCCTCTTGGCTTTCCTTTGCTGTTTCACGCTGGCATCAGCTCAAGACAACAATCGAATAGCTGGATTAGAAACACAATTGGAAGCCTTTTCTAAAAAATCCCGCGGATTGAATGATCGCGTCGATATTTCCATTACCAGTTCCCTGAAAGAAGTGGTCACTGCCCTGGCAGATGAAACAAGACTAAACGTCACACTCGACCATGATCTGGACATGGAGATTGCAGCCAGTTTGCCTAACGCCAGAGTAAAAGACATTCTGTTACATCTATGTGATGCCTATCAACTTGACCTGAAGTTTACGGGAGAGATCATTCGGGTAACCAAATTTGAAGAAGAAAAAGAAGAAACTGTATACGAGATTAATGCCGACTATAATCCTTTCAACGGGTTTTTGACCATATCCTTAAAAAATGATACTCTAAAAAACGTCCTTGAAAAGATCGTCCAGCTAACCGATGAGAACGTAATTGCAGAAAAGGAAATCAGTCAAACCCTTGTATCAGGATACTACCAACGCGTAACTCTTGAGAACGCACTAGAACTGATGACCAAATCCAATAATCTGGTTTACACCAAAACGGATCAGGACTATTACCTGATTAGTAAGGCTAAAGCAAAAGAAGAGTTGGCTGAAATCGAGGAAAGCAATACCAGTGCAAGAACAACACGCAAAAAATCCAAAAACCCCAATTTGAATATTGAAATAGAAACGGATTCCATTGGACAGATTTATCTCGATGTTGATGCTTATGGTGTTCCAGTAGCCGACATTATTGAGGAAGCGTCCGATTTAGCCGGATTTGACTATTTTATTTTCGAACAGGCGGCAAGAGAAGGAGTAAATGTTAGTACTCAGAGCCAATCCAATCGCAATAATCGTAGCAATCGCGGGCAAGCAGCAGCGGAAGGCATTAGCCTAAAACTGACGGGGGTAACCTACGAAGAATTGTTGGACTTTCTCATGAGACAAACCAACAGCACCTTCCAGGTTGAAAATGGCGTGTACCTGATCGGTGATCGCTCCGAAGAATCATTAAGAGCATCAAAGGTGGTCCAGATCCAGCATCGACCAGTCAATGATATCCTTGAAGCCATTCCGGAAGAGATTCAGGAAAATGTCGAAATAACTGAGTTGCCGCAACTAAACTCAGTTATGCTGAGCGGTTCTTACCCTAATATTTTGGAAATTGAGGAAGTTCTGGAAAACCTTGATCGCCCAGTTCCTAATGTCAATATCGAGCTGATCATTATGGAGGTTACCCGAAAGCGTAATACTGAAACCGGAATAAATGCAGGGATTGGCCAACCGCCTAGGGGAAGCTCTCAATCCGTATTCCCAACCTTCGATTATAATTTCAATGCAGGCCAGGTCAATTCATTTCTCGATTGGTTGGGAAATAATGGCATTGTAAATATAGGACCTGTGCCAGTGGATTTTTATTTGCAATTGAAAGCAGCAGAAGATGTGGGTTGGGGCAAGGTGCATTCCAAGCCACAATTGTCAACACTAAATGCCCAGGAGGCTACCTTTAGCATTGGGGAAACCCAATATTACGTTAACGAACAATCGATTGTAACACCTGGCATAACACCAGTCGTACAGGAAACAAGGAAGTTTGAAAAATTGGATGCAGACTTTTCAATTACTGTTACACCAGTTATTTCGGGTGATGAAAACGTGACTTTGGATATCATAGTCAATCAGTCTGACTTCATTCCTGCAGGAGGGGAAGGCCTGCCTCCTGGTTCAGCAACCAGGGAGTTTGAATCCAAGATAAGGGTCAAAAATCAAGAGATGATCGTCCTCGGCGGATTGGAACGCAAACTTAAGGAAGAAACCGGACGAGGGGTACCGGGTTTGAGCAGAATTCCTGTTTTGAAATGGTTTTTCAGTAGCAAAACCAAAAAGAAAGAAAAAAGCGAGCTGCTCATTTTTGTAAAACCGACTATTTCATACTAGCCTGTGGATATTATTGAATATATGGCCAAAACATTGATCAAGCCGAAACAAACGGCCGGATTGAGTATAACAAGAAGTGCAGATGGAATCTCATTTAATGTTGTAGTTCTGAACAAGAGGAAGGATTCAGTTTCCATAACATTGAAAGCTTCCGGTAATAGTCTGGAAAGCTTGTCTGAGCAACTAAACCCTGATATCCCTGTGTTTTTGTCCATTAAAGGGAAAGGGATTCTTCAAAAAAAGCTTGAAGTTGACGGTCTTGATAAAAGCACAGCTTTCAAAAATGCTTTTCCAAACAGTAAGCCGGAAGACTTTCTGATTACCAAAAGTCAGGGGCCAGGAAGTGAAACATTGTCTATCATCCGCAAGAAGGAGATGGTGACTTTCCTGGAACGGCTTAATACACTTGGCATTAATGTTCTTTCAACTAACATTGATAAACAACATGATATAGAAGATTGGTCCTTTCTCGAACAAGAACAACTGGAAGAATCGTTGAAATTACCGCTAGCCCTTGCATTGGAAGGTCTGCATTTTTCGGTTGGAACAGAAGCAGAATCGGACATTGATGCTAAACGTATCCAGGCTTTTTTCTACAAAAAATTGTTCTCTAATTTAAGTGTGATTTTGCTGGCGGCATGTTTTGGTCTCTTGTTGATCAATGGGTTGTTATTCACCCATTTTCATAGTTTGAATCAGACAGTAGCATTGGAGAAATCCAGCCTGGATCAAAAAACGAAACTGCTTCAGGCATTGAAGGTAAAAACCCAATTGATCACGGATAATCGATTGAATAGAAAATCTCGAACCTCATTCTATGCCGATAGAATAGCACTTGATCTTCCCCAGAATATCAGTTTTACCAAAGTCATCCTTTTTCCCGAAAAACAGGATAATAAAAAAACGCCAGACCAAATACCGGTTTTTTCAAGGGAAACTATAAAGATTATTGGGATGTGTAATGGTTGTTTAGACGTACAGCAATGGCGGAAAACCTTGAATAATCAGACTTGGGTAGTTGACATTCAGATAGTCAATTGTGGTTTGGATGAACAAGGCAATGGGAGATTTGAGTTAGACATTATCACAAAACCTGATTTCTGATGCTTCCTGCGAAAGCCTTGTTTTATGCATTACTGGTGTTGTTGCTGACCTCAATTCTTAGTGGCAGCTTGATCATGATGGCCCAAATCAACAGATTGCAGTTCAGCCAATTCCAAACCAGGGAAACTTTGATTCGAAATGCTAATTCAGGGATTAACTTACTTAGGGCATCTGGTGAAACTTTACTTAATCCGAAGCACATTGACTTATATGGAAATGGCAATGATTCAGTAGTACTCGAGACCACCAATTGGGGAGTATTTAAAGTGGGGCGATCCACTGCTTTTTCTAACCGGGGCAATCAGCAAAGGGTACATACGAAAATCTGCCTTTTTGGTCATCGTCTCGAAGGAATCCAGCGATCAGCCCTCTATCTTACCGACAGAAACAAACCGTTAACGATTTGCGGAAATGCCAGAATAAAAGGCACTGCTTTCCTTCCGGAAGCGGGCATTAAACGCGGGTTTATCGAAGGTCAGCCTTATACTGGAGAACAGATGATATTTGGCGCTCAAAAACAATCTGAAAAGCAGATAATTGGGTTGGGAAAGGCAATGGAAAAGATACTGATAACCAACATTGACCTGGAAAAATTACCTTTTAGTATGTTGGGAGATTCTACTCATATTCCATTTACCGAAAAGGGTATTCAAATCCATGACCAGATCATTACAATTCAAAACCAGATCCTGAAGGGAAAGGTAAAATTGTCAGCCACCGAATCTGTTATCATTGCAAAAGAAGCAACTATTGAACATGTAATTATTGAAGCCCCGAACATTATTATCGAAAGCGGTTTTCAAGGCACTTTACAAGCCATAGCTTCTGAATCTTTAACGGTGGAACCAAATGTGATATTAAATTATCCCAGTGCTCTGTTGTTATTACCAGGGAGCGAGAATGAACGTTTTGTCAGCATCGATCGAAACGCGCAGATATCGGGTGTTATTATAGTGTTCTCTGATCCTTTGACTAGTAACCCTGCGCACTTTAAACTTGAAGAGACCGGGCATATTATCGGTCAGGTGGTCATAGCGGGAGTAGCAGAAATCAGAGGCGCTATAACCGGTCACCTGAGCTGCAATGCGCTTTTTTTGAAAACAGAAGCTTCGATTTATGATAATCATCTTCTGGATGCAGAATTAAGCTATAACGAACTGCCAGACGTTTTTGCAGGTACGACCTTATTTGATTCCAACGCGCCTAAAAGCATCATCAAATGGCTGGACTGAAAGCGTTCTCTTTGATAGAATCTATGGTTGCAATGGTCATATTATCGATTGCCTTTAGTGGCGGGACGATGATCTATCTCAGTGTTTTAAAGTCTCAAAACATTGGGGAAAGAGTAAATGCTATCAGGTTAATCTCAGAAATTGAAGCGGAGACTTTATCTACACAAGCTTATTTTGATAAAGCATGGGAAATGGAAAATATGCATCTGAAAAGAAGCGTAAAACAAACGAGAACAAATCCCAATCTCCTTCACTTAAGTATTGAAGCTGCAGACCATAACGGAACAAAGCTCATACAAATCGACAATTTCATAATCGTGGAAAGATGAAACAGAATTTAAAGGCATTCACCCTATTGGAGTTGATTACAGCCATGAGTGTTTCCGGTATACTCTGTATTGTGGCATTGACAATATTTAATGTAATAACAAGCCAAATTGATGCCTACACAGAGCATGCCAATGTTACCCTTGAATTTCATAATCTTTGCTCATTAATAGCACTGGATATTGATCAAAGTAAAAACATCTCTGCCGATGGACAAACGTTGAATCTTTTAAAGGGGCAACGAAGAGTGACCTATTTGTTTCAGAACAACAGGATATCCAGAAGCATTTTTTCAGAAGATTTGGTTAGGACTGACGAATTCAATTTTCCATCCCGTCGACTACAAGGTAATACCAATTACATGAGCTCGGGAAAAAGCAGACAGTCCCTTTCTATTGAGATTCAATTCCAAAACCGATGGCGAAAACTGGCTTTTGCCAAACCTCTTGATGTTGCCTCCCAATTAAATAATAGTGTTTATGGCTATTGATCTTAAAGCATACCAGAAAGTAAAAAATCCGGCTTCAGCAACCAAGAAGCCGATGGCACAAAAAGAGGCTTCATCATGGTTGCAAAAGGAAATTCCATTGCCTGGAGGAGGATTTAATCTAAAAATGAAAGCTGCCTTTTACAAAGAATTAGGTGTACTTCTAGGTGCCGGACTTGATCTACAACAAGCCTTGTCTTTGATTAGTACAACACGAAAATCAAAATTGGAGCGATCGGTCATTAAGCAATTACATGAGGATCTTGTTGAAGGTCATTCTTTTTCAGAATCGCTGGAACGTCAAAAGTATTTTTCAACCTTTGAGATACACAGCGTTCGCATTGGAGAAGAAACCGGAAAATTGATCATGGTCCTTGATGAAATCACCGGATTTTTCAATGAATCCCTCCTTTACAGACGGCAATTAACTTCGGCATTGGCTTATCCGGTTTTTGTAAGTCTTTTTGCTGTACTTGTGGTTATTTTTTTATTAAGTTTTTTGGTGCCCTTATTTAGCGGTATTTATGATCGGTTTGATGGCGAATTACCGGGCATTACCATTTGGATAATCAGTTGTTCTGACTGGATGAAGGCCAATTTGATTTGGGTAATTATTTCCACAGTTATTATGTTCGTTTTGGGATTCGTGAATCGATCCAAGCCGTGGTTCAGGAAATGGTCTGCTATTGCCATATTAAGCCTGCCATTATTTGGGCCCATCATCAAGAAAGTATTTCTGGCAAGATTTTGCCGTTCGATAAGTTTGTTATTGGGTTCAAATGTGCCATTGCTGAATTCCCTTGGTTTGGTCAGGAAAATGATCTCATTTTACCCGTTGGAAGAAATTCTGGCAACTGCTCATTCGAAGATTTATGAAGGCTGGGATTTGCATAGCACTTTTTCTGAGTTCAGATTTTTTCCTAAATCGATGTTAGCTTTGATTAAGGTAGGGGAGGAGTCGTCAGCTTTGGATAGCATGTTTGGTCAGTTAGCGGAACAATTCAGTAGTGAAGTTGAACAGAAAACCAAAACTATCGGTAGTTTGCTGGAACCAGTCTTGATTGTCTTTTTAGGCGTGTTTATTTCTATTGTCCTAATTGCCATGTATATGCCGTTGTTCCAGTTAGGTAGCGGATTCGGTATGTAAAACCCAGATCGAATTAATCATTTTATCGATTTCTGAAAATGGTTTTGGGGGTTCCATTCCAGCTAATCAGAGCAGAATCTCTGGTTATAGTTAACAGTTTAATACCTTCCAGGATTTCGCCTTTGTCGAGCTGTAAATATTTACCATCTACGCTAATTAGTCCTGCCTGCTTTCCGGTGCGATGGTTTTTAATCATGCCTTTAAAAGCAAAATTGGGAACCTTTACAGAAGGAGCCTTTTTCGGAATGGTCCTTTTTACTGGCTTGTGTTTGCCAATGGGTTTTTGGACTTTAGAAGAATTTTTTTTGGTGGTAAGCCTGAACGGATCATCATAGTTGAGGAAAAGTGTAAAGGAATCTTGTTCTGTTATTGAAGTTACAGGTATATCATTTTGAGCAATAACGCTGTATTGATCATCATTTTTTAGAGCTGCAAATACTTTTTGGCCAATGATCCCCCAGATCACGATTAATGCTAATCCAAGTATGTATTGGGTGGTTTTAGCTTTCATCGGATTTTAGCACATTTTTGAGGGTGATGATGCCAGACAAATAAGACTTTTTTGTTTGTCGATTTTCCTTAGTTTGTATCTTAAGGGAAACCACATCACCAAGATCATGAACTTGTTCGAGATCATATACCATTTGTACTATGGCTTGATATGAACCAACAACTTCAAAAGCATTGATTTCAAAAGTAAATCCTTGTTGTTGCCAAATGCCTGGCTTGGGATAGGCTTTGATCATTAACCCATATTGCTGAGCTGCATATGTCAAAGATTCTAGCAGAACATCCTGATTAAAAGGAATAGATTGATTATCAGAAGCCGATAAAATAGCCTGCATTTTTTGGATATCTGCATCCATATTTCCGGCCTGATCTATTGCTCTGGTTACTTTGTGATATTCATTAAACACCCGAAATGTAGGTTGAATAGCAGAAAAGAAAATCATCAAACAAAACAAAAAAGAACCTATCAGCAAATATTTGTTTTTCTGCTTGAAAGTAAGGTCTTGGAAAAAGGCATTCAAAGGCATCAGCTTAAAAATCAACTAAAAATCAGTTCGATAAAAGATGATCATATTTTTAGAAAAATGGTATCCCAATATTTAGGGATTTTAGGTTGTTAAACTGGCTGAGAACCAATTAGCCTATACTACTCTCGGTTTACTTTATGCGAACCATCACAAAACGGTCCGTCTTTAGTGAGTTTGCAATTACAAAGGCTGCGTTTTCGGCTTTCTGCAGCGATATACAACATTGGTTTGTGTTTGGTGCCATGGTGCATACCATCACAGAATGGCTGATTTTTGCTCATTCCACATTTGCACCACAAATAAGATTTTCCAGCTTCCATCTCTATAGTGGTTGGCTCAAATGTAATTGACGATTCCTTTTTATAGCCTCTTGACAATTCACTGGAAGTATCCGAAGAAGCAATTACAGGATAGAGGTAAGCAGCCGTCCAGTGTTCTTTCGGATCATTGGGAAGACCATAAGACGCCGGAAATTTCCTGGTAAAGATAGCAGAGCCAAATAGCTGATCCCAGATGGAAAACATGTTACCGAAATTACCATTCGGGTCAGAAACGCCATCAAGTTTAGATTGACCATGATGCGCATGATGAAAAGCAGGCGTAACGAAAATGCGCTCCCAAATAGAAGCGAGCGGATTTAGGACTGGATACTTATACAACAAACGATCATACTGGACAGTACTATGCGAACTGATGATGACCAATTGTTTTAGCACCAGGCCTATCGCTACAGCTTTCGCTCCTCCAAGGAAAGTGAAGAAACCAATCCACCAGATATTTGGCATAAGGAGATAATATACGGCTGCATTACGATAAGACACAAAAAAACCCATTTCTTCGGCCTGGTGGTGGGGTCGATGGAGTTTCCAAAGAAAAGCATATTCATGCGCAGACCGATGATACCAGTACTGGAGGAAATCATCGACAAAAAGATAGAAAGGCAAGGCTAGCCAAATATTCAATTCGCCAACAGCATATTGCCATCCCGGTAAGGTAACGCTCCCCAAAAACAAAACTGCCAATACGATACCAGGTTTGATCAATAAGGCTAATACGAGATATCCGCCAAACTCTTGGATCCAGTCACTAAAATTCCGTTTTGACCGATGCCATAATCCACCGGCTATTTCCAGAATGATAAAGAATAGCAGGATGCCAATGACAAGATAGGCGTCGAAATTGGGGATACCGAAAATGGTGTTGTCCATGATGCAGGTTTCTTTTGGCCTGCATCAAGATATCCAAGAAGTTTGAAAATGGTATACTAAACCCATAAAAACCTTAGGCATTCATGGGTTATTGGCCGTTAAGATAACTTAGGATTATAATTTTCCGGCTTTTATGTCAAAATTCAATTTGACGAAAATTGTACGTCCCCAATTCAATAATTGCGAAACACTGGAGGTGCTATGGACGCCACCGCTTTCACCGCTTAGTGGGACAGAGTCTACATTTAGGATATTTTTAACACCAAAAGAAAGGAATATCTGGTTATCCCAAAATGAATGGCCCACGGAGGCATTAAGCATATTGTAACCGCCAATCCTTCCTTGCTCAACAGCACCATCACCATCACCATTAATGAAATAACGGATTGATCTTCCAAAGTAAGAATGCGTAACATTGAGATGAGTGCCGATTACCGGAATATCAAATCCAAGCTCATTTTGAAGTTCTATAATCGAGGTGAATTTTGGTGCTTCAAAATCAGCAGCTAACAGGTTATAAAGTCTGGTGTACGCAAAGCCTGATGATAAGGAAAGTAATTCATCAAATTCATAACATAAATTTAAGTTAAAACCATGCGTCTCATACTTGCTGAGGTTTTGATAAGTATATTTAAATGGTTCAAATTCAGCGAGGACGATACGATTTCTAATATGATTGTAAAACACCTTTCCAGATGCAGAGATTTGATGAATCGGCGTCAAAGGTTTATCGAAACTTGCTGAAGCATATATATTATCCGAATGTTCTGGCTTGATATCAGGATTACCGATAATAAAGTGATTGATGTCGATAAAATTGAAATGCAATTCTTTAATTGACGGGGCCCTGAAACCTCTTGCATAACCGGCTTTTACCCCAATATGATTGCCTGCCTGCCAGCTGAAATTGACAGAAGGCACTAAAGGATGGTCAAACTTGGTATTATAGCCATAACGAAGATTGGCAAGTATGGTTAACTTGTTTAACGGTTTATACTTAAGGCTTCCCCAAAAAGCGTAATTGTTGAGGGTAACTCTGTTTTTTTGTGCGGATAGGGTATCCAGAATTCGTTGACCAGTGCCAATTTCATGTTTGACCTCTATACCAAATTGCCCGTTAAACTTTCCATTGAAAGTTGTACTCAGGATATTCCTATGCAATAAGGCTTTGAAAGAAGTTGTATCCTGTCCGCCGAAAACGAGACTAGTGGTGTCTGGCTCAAAGTCGAGTCGTTCGGTCGTTTTTATTCTGTCATAATCATTGAATCCTGTTTTAGAGATCAGATAGAAATTCCTGCCCAAATAAGACTCGAAATTAAGCGTGTGATCCTGCCGTTTCGTGGTATAGGTTTCATCAAATGCATAAGGGAGGAACTGGGGTCTCCTGACTTCTCCGTATCGCCATACTGTCTCATCAAAATAGCGTCCCTGGTACCAAATATTGGTAGAATCAGAAAACCGATATCTCAAAGTCCCTTCAAGGCTGTACTGAGTTTTCGGATTCCATGGGATGTAACGAGTTTGGAAAGAAGAACCATCCTCCAATTCGACTGTTTTTAACAATCGGAGGGTGTCTACAGGTGCAAAGCTACTTTCAAATCTGCCACCATCTACTGATGCAAAGAATTTTCCGAGCTGTACCCCAAGCCCAATGTTATTATTCCAAATCCCAACGTCTTCGTATTGATTTCTGCTTTTAAACCGGAAAACAGCGGGTTGTGATTTTTTGGTAATAATATTAACAACACCTCCCGAAGCATTGCTTCCATATTGCGTTGATAGAGCCCCTTCCACGATTTCAATTCGGTCGACATTGTTGAGGTTAATCTGTGAAAGGTCAATATTGCCATTTACGCGTCCGATAACAGGGACACCATCAATCAAGACAGCCACATTTTCCCCACCAATGCCCTGGATACTTATTCCGTTACCTAAAATAGGATCGGCACTGATCCGCAAATTTAATTCTTGACCTAAAGCCTCGGTTAGGTTGTTATGTCCCTTTCTTTCAATTTCCCTGGCGTCAATAACCTTTACGTCATGTATGGCATTTTTAGAATGCGTTGGGGCGTATTGCGCTGTCACGATGACATCGGAAAGATCTAGATCCCAGGTTATTGTATCTTTTTCTGTTAGAGGTTGCCCAAAGAGCGCACAGGATAAAAACAAAAACAAAAGGATGAAATTAGCATTTTTCATTAGGGTCCTTCTTTATGTGCTGTGGTAAAAATGATTCTTGAATCATAGCTTCCTGGATCAAGGACATAAGGCCTCCCACTTCTTGGAGGGAAAATAAAAATTGGAAACCTCGCAGCCTGGTATCAAAAACAATATGTCGTTCATCAGGGTCAAAATCGAATTCAAGATTTTCCTGATAGCAAAACTCAATATTGTCTTTAAAGTTTTCAAGGCCAATTCTATTGAATGTAAATACCAGATTTTTATATATCAATCGGTATGATTGACAATTGGTGCAAAGTCTGACCTCACCGTCATCTCTTTCTGCTAATTGCTGGAATTTACACATACTATTTTGCTGAATTTTCTACTTGAGCAATCTCTTCAATGATAGCTCTCCAAGGCTCCAATTCTGGTTTACCTGGTTTACGTGCACCAAAGAAATACACGATCAGATTGCCATCAGCGTCGAATAACTCCAGACTGGTCACAATGCCATCAACAGTTGGTTTCTTGACGATCCAACTTTCTACAATGGATGGCATTTTGAGATGCAGGTTAAACTTGGGGTCAAGAACGTTATACCAATCGCCAAAGAAGCGAAGATTCTTAACCGGACCTGTATGAATCTGAACACAACCTTTGCTGTGCAGGAAGCACATAATGGACACCTCCCGCTCAGCAGCAAGTTGTAAAGTTCGCACCACTGCATCATTATCTATTTTCTCTGTAAACCCTTCAGGAGCTAGTTTTAATCCCTGGGTACGGGCCACTTTATATTTTCTTAGCATTCCGAAAAAATCGTGGGTGTCCTGAAGGTTTCTCCATGCATCCTGAAACCCTTCGACATCGATATCTTCATCGGGGGTTATATCTTTTTTCGCTGAAGACACTGGACTGACATCCATAAGCGGCTCTTGTGTGTCAGCTTTGAACTGTTCCACGATCTTATGGTAGGCGTCGATATCGGATTTTGGTGTTGAGAATACCTTGTGAACAGCCTCTCCTTCCTTATTGAAAAACTGGAAGGAATAAAGTTTGGCGTTATTTCCTCTGTCCATGATTACGGCCAAGCCGTATTGCCATTCGTTCATGAAAAATCTCAGGTCGATGTCAGGGTTGACGGCCACACCCATATTGTGTGGACCATCATAAAAAACCACGTTTTCATAAATGCCTTTTCGTTCGTGAACGCAATGTTCATTTCGTGTAAGGGCCATGATATAACCCATTGGCTTCAATGCGAGAAGAAGTTCTTTCCAATCTCCTTGCAGTATGGTTACATGTTGGCCTGCTGACAGGCTCAATAACTCTGCTTCGCTGATGCCGGCACGGTGGGCAAGGTCACGGTTACGAAGTTTTGGTTCTTCAGCTTTTAGCGCTTTGATCTGAGCTTTTAATTCAGAGATATTTTTCATTTTCGAGATTAGATTTTTGGTAAACTAATGAGGCTTCATCAGGAGTTTCATCGGTCAAAGGAACCATAGTTATATTAGGACATCCGTAAACTGGATGAGGATTAATAATTACAGATATATCAAGTGTTTTTTCTAGGATTTTTGGTGTTAGAACAGCGTCAGGACTACCTTTTTTAATAATCCTGCCCGCCTTCAATAAGATAATTTCATCAGCTAAAAAGGCTGCAAGATTAATGTCGTGTAGGATGGCGAAAATTCCAATCTGATATTTTTTTGCAAGCTTCTTTAGTAATCGTGCTAATTTGAATTGTTGTTCAATGTCAAGGCTTGAGGTCGGTTCATCGAGAAATAGAAACTGAGACTTTCCTTTTTGGCGACTGCATTTTAGTTGAACAAGGCATCTGGCAAGCAAAGCTCTCTTTTGTTCTCCTCCTGAAAGGGTGTTGTAATAACGGCTAGCCATAGTGGTTAATCCGGTTTCTTCAAGTGTCGAAGCGATAATTTCTGCCTGTTCTTTCTTCCGCATAGGGCCTGCTAACGCATATGTCCCCATTTCAACGAGTTCTGAAACCCTTATTGGAAAAGCTATATTTACGGATTGAGACAAGACGGCTCTTTTTAAAGCCATCTCCTGCATTGAGATCTCGAGGTAATTAATGTTTTCCCATAATAATTTTCCCTCATTTATCGTGTTTGCCTTTGTTAATGCCTCAAGTAGGGTTGTTTTTCCTGCTCCGTTTTTCCCAACAGCAATACAGATCATTCCTGAATGAAGTTCAAAGGATATATCCTTCAGTATGGTTTTACCACCTTTAATTACCGAAACATTTTTTGCTGTAATCATCTCGTTTCCTATGTCAAGAACATTTCTCGTTGAGATTTCACTAACAACCAAAGAAAAAACGGAGCACCTACAAAAGCTGTTATGATGCCGATCGGAAGTTCCGCTGGGGCAATAACAGTACGGGCAATGGTATCTGCAAGAACAAGAAAAATTGCACCAAGTATTGCCGAAGATGTAAGCAAGTATTTGTAGTCTGTTCCTTTTAGTAGCCGTAAAAAATGCGGAATTACAAGGCCTACAAACCCAATGATCCCGCTCATAGCAATACAAATACCAACAATAAATGCTGTGAGCATAATAATCTTTGATTTCACTTTTTCTACAGGGATACCAAGGTACATAGCCTCTTTCTCACCCATAAGTATGGCATTTAAGGCCTTGGCATACCTGGTCAATACCATTATTGCAACTATGACCAAAGGTCCCGTTATCCAAAATTGTAACCATGAAGCACCTCCAAAACTACCCAAGCTCCAAAATGTGATATCACGTAATTGCTGGTCATCGGAGAGATAGATAAAAAATCCGGCTATTGCTGCTGCAAATGCCGAAATTGCTATTCCTGCCAATAACATAGTCATCACTATAGTCTGGCCATTTTTCCTGGAGAGAAAATAAACCAAATAGGTAGTGCCAAAACCACCCATAAAAGCGAAAATAGCGACAGAAGCCTGTTGGATCGCTTCAGTAAACATTGCCAAAACAGAACCCATTAAAACAATAGACAAAACGGCAAAAAGCATTGCTCCACTAGTAACCCCAATCAACGTTTGGTCTGCCAGGGGGTTTCTGAATAATCCTTGTATCGCCGCTCCAGAAATAGCCAATCCAGCTCCAGTAATAGCAGACAATAAAATCCTTGGGAGCCTGATGTTTAATACGAGATAAGAGGTCTGAGGATTATCATTGTTGATAATAGCAGACAATACTTCTGTAGTTGTTAGAGAATAAGCACCTAGAAACACAGCAGCGATTATCACCATCAAAAGCGTAATGCTTAAGGTCGGGATTTTCAATAATTGATTTCCTGCTAGTTTCAACATTGAGGCTTAATTATGCATCAATAAGGCTAATTCATTGGCAGCTGCGGCCGACCTGGGGCCAAAAGAAGCCAGGTAATGACCGTCCATGGCTATGATTCTGCCATTAATATAGGCTGGTGTCTGACTCATACCAGAAATTTGTTTTAGGCCTTCCTTTCCGTCAAGACTTTGCAAACCGCTTGTAAACATCAGGATTATATCAGGAGAAGCTTTGATTAATGACTCGGGAGTGAGAGCTCGATAATTGTCAAATTCCTGAATAGCATTTTTGCCGCCTGCCTTTTCTATCATTGCTGCCACAGAAGTGTTTTTTCCACCAACCATCAATCTTCCAGTACCGCGTGCATACACAAAAAGTACTGAAGGAGTTTGCGACACGCTTTCCAGAATATTAATAAGAGCCAGACTGTCAACAGTGATTTTTTCTTCAAGAGAACCCATCGTCTCCTCCTTCACCTCTAAGTGTTTACTAATCTCATTTGCAGCTGTAAGCGCATTGTTGAATCCAAAATGGGTGGGAACCTTTACCACTTTTATACCTGCATTGGTTAGTTTTTCAATATTCCCAGCTTCAGAAGATTGGCCCTCTTCAAGGAAAATGAAATCAGGTGCTAAAGCGAGAATAGCTTCTGTATTCAATTGGCTAATATGACCTAGGTTCGCAATTTGATTTACAGCTTCAGGGTATGTGCTGGTGACGTCACGACCAACGATGTTTTCGCCATGTCCTAGGGTATACAAAACTTCAGTTAAGAAGCCACTTAAAGACACAATCTCTATTTCTGAATTGGTTGGCGCTTTTGGCGCTGTGTTGTCCACAGTGCCAGCGGGGTCTTGCGACCCGCATCCGGCAAAAAGGTATATAACAACAAAAAGAGAAATGATATATGAAGATTTGGATGTCATCGACCTATTATGATTTGTTTAGAAATTACTTGGTTCTCGATATTTAGAGTTAGAATATATATACCTGAAGGCAAGTCAATGTTGAGGGTCTTAACATTAAGGCCATCATTTACGCTGACATCACCATATATCACTGTTTGACCAAGTGGGTTTACTAATTGGTAAGTAGCATCTCCGGTAAAGCCATCCAGCTCGATTGCCATATTGATGTAGTCGGTAGCTGGATTTGGGAATACTGAAAATGAATTTACAGGACCTTCTTGGTCTTCAATGTTCGTAATTAGAGTCAAAAATGTTTTTTCAAGTGTGGTTGTTCCGGTTGAACTACCCATAAAATCAATGAATTGTATTTGCCAGAGTTCACTTTCTGTAGTTTTTACAAAATAGACCCTGTCCTCAACCAACACCCATTCAAATTGGGCGAGAATAAACTCTTTCCAGTCGCTGCCAATAATGGTGAGGGAGTCTGAATAACTGTCTGCAAAGGTATTATGATCAACAGTCATGGGATCAATCCCGTCAGCCTGAGCTACCTCAACACCTTCATTTGAAAGCACACCGGTCACAAGATATGGTGTACCTTCTTCCAAAATTGTCCAATATCTGGTAAAGACCATATCCCATTCAGTTGGCTCTATATCTGCGTAGTCGCCATTTTGAATGGAATAATAAGCCATTGTACCATCATAGTTACTTTTTACACAAGTCTCAATTACTTCATTTGAACCATCCAAGTCGGCATATCTGAAAGTGTAAACACCTCCGGCTAATGATTGAATTTCAATCTTTTTGTAGTCACCGTTTCTCAGTTTTATAACAAAAATTCTGGTACCCATAACCTGGTTATTCCCAGGGTTATAAGACCCCCATCCAAGGTCAAACGGATTTGCCTCACTGGCTACATGGTTAAAAGCACCTGCATCCCAATTGACTTCATAATTAAAGATTTGCACCATTCCTGTGGTGTCCACATTTGAAAAATCGCTGGAGCCTGTGAGAAAAAGGTTAACCTGGGGAAGGGGAGGGCCCATTGCTAGCCCAACGCCTTCATTGACCCAAATGCCTGAGCCCTGTAGGCTGACATTAAAAGCAATATCCCACGTGTCGTGCGAAGCAGAGGAAGTTGAACCATCACTGATTTTATAAAAAGTTTGGTTTAAGTAGCTAGTTCCGACCGAGACCTGGTCAAATTGAGCTGACACTGTCCATGAGAACATTACGGAAAAGAAAAGTAAGGAGTAAATTTTTTCCATGATTATTTATTTGGAATTAGTCTAATTAAGTTTCATGTGCAAATCTACATCCTGTCTCCACAAAAACAAACTTTATTTAGATTAATTTAAAATAAAATTGCATTTGATTTTGGCAGAATTTTGTTGTTTATTGAATTACAATGGTTTAGAAAGATTTACAGAATTTATGATTAAAGAAGACGTCGAAAGATTAAAATACCCGGTTGGCCATTTCCAAAAACCTGAGCCAATTACCAGCACAACCATCAAAAGCTGGATCAAAGAAATTGAGAATTTCCCTGTCCATATGAAAAAAGCAGTGGAAGGGCTTTCCCCTGCTCAGTTAAACTGGCAGTACCGATCGGGCGGATGGACGATCAAACAGGTCATTCATCATTGTGCGGATAGTCATATGAACAGCCTAATCAGGTTCAAGCTGGCGATTACTGAAGACCGACCGGTAATCAGACCCTACTTCGAAGATCGATGGGCTGAACTGCCGGATTCATTAGACCCTGATGTATCGGTAAGCTTGATTTTGTTGGAAGCTTTGCACAAAAAATGGGTGCGCTTGCTCAGGCATCTTTCAGAAGATGATTTGAAACGTGTGTTTATACATCCTGAGCATGGCAAAAGTTTTTCGGTTGAAGAAAACATTGGTATTTATGCCTGGCATTGTCGCCACCATTTAGCCCATGTGCGAAACGCAATTGAAATGAACCAACAATAACCTAATTGTTGGGTTAGGCTGTAAACGTGCCTTCCTGATTCGATTTTTGCGTATTATTATGTACCAAAAATCAAATCCCGAAACACATTATGACACAGCTCAAAAGATCCCTTGGAGTTTTTGAAGGCATAACTATCCTTGTTGGTATCACCATTGGCGCTGGAATATATGCCACCCCTCAAATAATCGCCGGCTACCAATCTTCATTTGCCCAGATCATAGCTTTGTGGCTCGGGATGGGAGTGTTTGTCTACATTGGAGGATTGATCTATGCTGAACTGGGTAGTCGTTTGCCGGAAACAGGAGGGGAGTATGTATACCTAAATAAAGCTTTTGGTCCTTTCCTCGGCTTCATTTTTGGCTGGGCTCAGCTATTTATTATAAGAACAAGTCCTGCTGCAGGTTTGGCAATTGTCAGTGTCAACTACTTTGAGAGTTTGCTTCCTGAGACAATCATCCTCTCATCTTTTTCGCATACAGCGCTCTGTATCCTAGTGATCCTTCTTATTGGAACGATAAACTATATCGGAATAAAGCAGGCAAGCATTTATCAAAACCTGTCTACCATCATCAAAGTCGGCGGACTGTTTACCCTTGTGGCTGTGGGATTGATCTTTATTGGGGGTCAGGAAAATGCCCTTGCCGAGGTCTACGAGCCGACTTCCGACTTGGGACCAATGGGGCGATTTGGTGCAGTTATGATGATGATCGTTTTCTCATATTTAGGATGGGACAGAGTGGGGTATTCTGCAGGAGAAATGAAAAACCCAAGGAAAGTAATTCCGATAAGTATGTTTGTAGGCATAGGACTGGTCGTAATGGTATATGCTTCCGCAAACCTGCTTTACCACTATGTTTTGGGCATGGAAGGGGTTAGAGCAACAAAAACAGTAGCAGTTGCCGTTTCTTCTGAGTTATTTGGCCCAATTGGGGCGGCATTGATTGCAATTATCGTTATTGTTTCGGCTACTGGAAGTATCAATGGAACAATGATGACGGCTCCAAGGGTATATTATGCCATGGCGAAAGATGGCATTTTCTTCAAGTGGTTTAATTATGTCCATCCAAAATTCAGAACTCCTTCAAGAGCAATTATGGCCCACTGTGGTTGGGCGATTGTGATCTTGTTGGTTCGGCAGAATTTTGAAAACATTGTTGCCGGGATGACCTTTGCGGTGCTTATCTTTTATACCATGACAACGGTAGCCTTGTTTAAACTCCGAAAGATGGGAGTTGGTGAAGAAGGGAGCTACAAAGTGCCGCTTTTCCCTGTATTGCCAGCGATATATTTATTAGGCATCTTGACATTGGTTTGCATAAGAGGATTCTACGAATGGGAAAAATCGTTAATAGATTTGGCTTTTATTGCTGTTGGAATTCCTTTTGCACTTATTTTTGTAAAAAATAAAAATCCAGAAATATCTTAAACACCCCTCTCTCATGAATCGCCTTTTTCTTGTTTTGCCTTTGCTGGCTGGTTTGTTGGTTTGCACAAGTTGTTCAAAAAAGCATAAATCAACAGCTCACAAGCATGATCATAGCCTTTTTGAAAAGCTGAAGTGTGAAGATGTTCTTCAGCTAAAGCTGGAAACAGATATTGATTATATGCTTGCCGATAAATCTCTCGCAGAATATCAACCTGCTTTGTTAACGTTTCACCCTGGTACAAAAGAGGCACATATGCTGCCTATTAATGTGCGTCTGAGAGGTAATACCAGGAAAGATATTTGCAGTTTTCCGCCATTGAAGCTGAAATTTCCCTCTGAACGACTGGATTCAATGGAAGTAAAGCCATTCTCAACACTCAAGCTGGTTACCCATTGTAACACTGACTCTACTTTCAAGCAATTATTATTCAAGGAGTTTGTCACGTACAAAATGTATGCTAGCCTTACTGACCACGCTTTCGATGTTCAGCTCGTTGAGGTGGAATATATCGATGCAGCCAGAAAGCTAGAATCACAAAAGCATTATGGGTTTATCATTGAAAACCAGAAAGAACTGGCTCATCGTCTGAATGCAGACCTGTTGTCGAATAGCGATCCTGCCATCAAGACCATTCATCAGGATCAATACAAAATGTTTATAATGTTTCAATATATGGTGGGGAATACCGACTGGAACCTGACCAATCGACATAATATTGAGGTCGTCATTCCGGAAGAGAACCCTTCTCCGGTACCTATCCCTTATGACTTTGATTTTTCCGGATTAGTCAATGCACCTTACGCCAAACCTTATCCTACTATGCCTATTTCTTCAGTTAGAGAACGGTTGTTCCAGTGGAGAGGAGATAAGGATGCGGATTTCACTCCGGTAGCAGCAAAATTCCTGGAAAAGAAAAATGAATTAATGGAGGTTTGTAATTCCTTTAACAGAATGGCTGAAAAAGAAAAGACCGATATGACAATGTATATCGGTTCATTCTTTGAAAAACTTGAACAAGCAAACGGTAATGTAACCGCTTCTTACTTTATGGATAGAAGTAAGGCGGATTAATAAGGCCGAAAATACAAACTAGTCTTCTCCTCCAAACTTCTTGAGGCGGTATTTAGCCTTAAGCTTGGTAGCACGACGTCTGACAGATGGCTTGATATACTCTTTGCGTGAACGCAATTCCTTGGTTGTACCAACCCTTTGTTGCTTTCTTTTGTAACGCTTAAGTGCTCTGTCTACGCTTTCGCCTTCTTTTAATTCGATAATAATCATAAAAAATATTTGCTGTTCTTGCCCGAGGGCTGTTAAAATTTTAGTTTTTTCGAAACGGACCACAAAGATAAGAAAATAAATAAAAGATTTCGACGAAACCTTCTTCTTTCTTTTCTCGTTAAAAAGAAATATATTGTAAAAAATGTCCGAACAATGATCTCCAAACCCCAATTACTGCGAAAGCAGAACAACAAACGTGTGGTCAGGTTAAAGACTTACTTTGTTTTTTTATTAAGTCTTTTTTGCTTATCAACGCTATTCAGTCAAAGACAAGCTGTTTACCAATATAGCACCACGAATCCTTATCGACTCTTATATTCTCTTGATAACCAGAAATATGCTGAAGATTGGAAAGTAGATAAAGTTGCTTTCTTCGCTTTTTCCGAACCTGTATCCGGCACTGTGCCGATATATCAGTATCATGCAGATAAGCCAATGCGTTTCCTCTATTCGACTGACCCCAATATCGATGCGGGCTGGACACGCGATGGCGTCGCCTTCTATGCTCATAACGGGCAACAAAAAGGGACTTTCCCGATTTATGAATTTGCGGCATCTAACCCAATGCGATTCCTATACTCACCTAGCTATAATAATGGGAAAGGTTGGGAAAAAAGCAGAATCTCATTCTGGGCATATCTCGAAAAAGCCCCCAAAGTCGAAGTGATCGCCGAATCCAGTAAACCTAAAGTAACGACAGACGTTGACCATGAGGTTATAGTAGAATGGTCACAACCGGAAGAGGTTAAGCCTGAATCTATCACCGAAGTTAAGACCCCCTTGGAAACCAATCCTGAACTCATAGTAGAATGGTCACAACCAGAAGAAGTTAAACCCGAATCCGTCACAGAGGCAAGGACAAAAGTTACCTCTCCTCCCAATAGGTCTTTTACGCCAAAAGGTCCGGTATCCATTTCAAATGATAAACCGGCATCCATTCCTGTGTTTGAATTTACGGCACCACAACCAACCCGGTACAATTATTCCAAAATCGAAAAACCTGATGAAGGATGGGAAAAGGTAAGTATTGCCTTCCATGCTTATAAATACAAGGAAAAAGGTACAGTGCCGATCTATCGCTATTATGCGAAAAATCCATGGCGATTTTACTACTCATCCAATCCGGATATGGTGAATGAGAATTCCACCTGGCAAAAAGACTGGATTGCATTTTATGCTTATACCGCTCAAATGCCTGGCTCAATACCGATATATGAGTATTATGAGGAAAACCCATTGAGATATATATACAGTACTGATCCCAATTTGAAAAAAGAGGGTTGGACGCTTAATGGGGTAGTGTTTTATGGTTTGCCGAATCCTTAAAGGGAGGGGAATAATTTTTGCAAAATTTGTACTGTTCATTTTTTGTAGGCGCCAAAAAAAACGAACCAAAAAAACGCTTGTCAAAATAAACTCATGCTATCCCTTTGTGCCCCCGGCACAAGCCTGCTCATGTTCGAACAGTATTTTGACGGCCTCCCTCTGACATATAGTCTAATGACAATATCGGTCTTTTTCGCATTTTCTTTCTATATAAACGTTAAGATTTGAAATAAGCCTTGATTTTTTGGTTCTTTTTCATCAAGGAAAAAGAATAACTAAAGGAAGAATAGGATTATTTATGTCCCATCAAATCAATAACTAAACTTCAGCCTGAGGAAAAACAACTGAAACGGAGCCTTATATTGCTGGCCATTATTGGCAAACGCAAATTGCGTAACAAAATCCAGATCCCAATTCTCAGCAATAGAGTATGTGACTGCCGGGTTGACAAAAAGGGCATTCGCACTTCCCGGACTGTACACCACAAAGCCGGCAATATTCATTAAAGGTGTAATTGGATAACCTGCTTGTATAAGGAAAGAATACCGAAAAGGGTATAGGTTTTTAGCGGACAATTCTGCAAATAACAGATCGTTGATATTACCATTTACCTCACCATTACTGTTAAACAGGAATGCCCCAGCGAGGTATAAGGCATTTTTGAAAGAATAATCAAATTCGGTGGAAGCGATTATGCTCCAATCATCGGTCAGGCCTTCTCGATGCGGTTGAAAATAGGATATCTCACCTTTAAAACCGGCATTGCCAATACTACCTGCCCATCCCGCCCCAAGTGCCAGGTCACGCTGGACATATCCTGCCTGGATTTGAAAATCGTATTTGGCTTTATTAAATCGCCATACGAACCCGCCTACCCAGTTGTCGAAATCGCTGGTATATGACTTTACCACCAATTCGATGCTGGAAGCCACACCAGTGTAATACTGAACGCGCAAGGCATCAGCACCTGGCCTCTCTTCATAATCGAAGTCGGAAAATGAATAAGCGTTAAACCAGTCGTTAGGGTTCCAGACCAGATTCTGGCCCCAATTGATCCGTTGGCGACCAAACCGCATTTCAAGATTCCCGGTAACAAACTCAAGATAAAGGCGGTCAAGCATAGCATGAATGACAGCTGCATCTTTGTTGACCAAAACCAAGGACAGATCCCATATATCGTTATTGGCATCATCAATCATATCTCCAAACCCAGGGGTCAGTTTCACTGTCTCACCCCAGAAAATCCGGTTTCTCAATTCTGCTTTAAATTGCCAGTGTTGGTCGGGAAACCATTTGAAATTGAGCCGATGGTGAATCAGATTATCCGTTAAGGTAAGATCAAGCGGATCATGGAAAAGAAAAATGGATTGCAAATCCTTTACATAACCACCAAGTGCCCATTTTTTCGGCTTTTCATCCTGGGCGGTGAGTTGGAAGGCAATTCCCAAAAATAGAATTACAATCCAAATTCTCATGCGGGTTGATTTTGATATTCGTCAGTGCTGATTTTTCCATCAACCAAGGTGATTACTCTGCGGGCTTTGTTGATCACCCGTTGGTCGTGAGTGGAAAATACAAAGGTCATATCTTCCTCTTTGTTGAGTCGCAACATAAGGTCTAGTAAGTCTTCAGTGGATTTTGAATCCAAATTGGCGGTTGGCTCATCTGCCAGAATGAAAGTAGGTTTGGGGGCTAGTGCCCTGGCTACTGCAACGCGTTGTTGTTGGCCGCCGGAAAGCTCCATGGGTCGGTTATTGGCTTTTTCTTCTATACCAACTGCTTTTAATAACTCAAGTACCCTGTCATCTCTTTCCTGGGTCGAAACTCCCTGGAGCAACATCACAAATTCCACATTTTCTTTTGCGGTAAGTACAGGGATTAGATTATAAGCCTGGAAAACAAAACCTATATTATCCTTCCGGAAATCAATGAGTTGATTGTCATTGAGTTGGGATAAGTCTTTACCACCAATTTCGATATAACCCGATGTAGGACGATCCAGCCCGCCAATAATATTTAGCAGAGTCGTTTTCCCCGAGCCTGATGGCCCAACGATAGCTGTAAATTCACCTTTCTTTATCTCAAGGTCTACACCATTCAGGGCATTGACCGGAATAGTGGTTTCCTGGTAAATCTTGGTAATATCTTTGGTCTTGATTACACTCATGCTTATAGTTTTCTAATGGCTTCAACCGGTTTAAGTTTGATGGCTTTGTAAGCTGGATAGATAGCTGCAAGAATGGCGGTAGTCACTACCATAACAGCAAGTTGAAGGTAAATATCACCCGTCAGACTCGGATAAATGATCTCTGACATCCCGAATTGATTCAGACCGTCAGCGTAGTTGCTCAGGTCAATACCGTACATGCCCGTGTAAGCGATTGTTGCCCAGCCAGCAAAAAGTCCAATAGGCAAGGCTACTAATGATAGCATGATGGTTTCGAGCATGATCATCGAAAAAACCCTAATCTTGTTCATCCCAATTGACATGAGCATACCTAGCTCCCTGTAGCGGTCCATAACGGCCATCAACATGGTATTGATGATGCCGAAAATCAACGCCAGCATTATAATGCTCATGATAATAGTGATTGAGATGCTCATTTGAGAATCGTAAAGATTGATGTCAGGAGCAATCTCTCTATAGGTTTCCACCAAATATGGTTGAGCAGCTTCATCAAAGGCCCCTTGCCACTGATCTCTTTTAGCGTCTGCTTTTTCAAGATCATCTAACAAAATGGCGATTTCATGGGCGGAGCCTTCTAAGCCGATCAAATCATTGAGCTTGGATTGCGGGATATAAACAAAAAGCTCATCCAGGGTCGAATTATGGGTTTTATAAAAACCGATGATCCGGAATGCCGCATAAGTCATTTCTCCCTCAACATCCTGGAAGGTTAGCACTACCTTTTTGCGTAAAGCAATATTGAGTTTTTCAGCTAATTCCTGTCCGATGATAATAGGGTTTTTAGTTTTTTCATCGAAATAGCTGCCCTCAACAATTTTATCGTCGAGGCTGGTAACCGATGCTTCTCCACCAGGATCAATGCCTTTGATCTGAACCCCTCTGACCCCTTTGGGTGCTGTTATCATACCATTGACCAGTGTCCTCGAAGTAGCGCCTTTTACCGTTCCGTCCGTTCTGATCTGTTCGAGTGAACTCGAAACATCATCCATGAAAAATTTGACTTCCCGATCTTTTTTAAAATCATTATGATGGACCTGCAAGTGGGATACCTGGTTTTCAATAGAATTTTTGATCAGTGTATTGACAGTGCCCAACATATAGCCTACTAGAAACAACACGGCCCAAATACCAATCGTCACTGCTCCGATAACCACGAAGCTGCGTGATTTGACTCTCCATATATTACGCCATGCCAATTTGAGGATCATGTTATCTTCTTTTTGAGTGCCTTTCCATTCCTGCAGACTGTCAGGCCTTGGCTCTCATTGCCCTGACTGCTTGTAGTGATTTAATTTTTAGCATCGGATAAACCGACAAAACTGTCGTTATAATAAATACAATAATTGCTTGTGTGACGAAAATCTGGAATTCAAACGCCGTGACGATATTGGGCTCAACTCCATAAGATTCGTACACCTCAGCCATATCGCCCGTAAGCCTGATCGGGTTTGAATGTAAATAACCGACTATCGGCACGCTGATAAGGATGCCGGCCAATGCGCCTAACAACCCCAGCCAAATGGTTTCAAGCCAAATGATAAAGGCTAATTGCGCGCGTTTGAGACCAATGGAAATCAGGATACCGAATTCGTACATGCGTTCACGGGTCATCATAAGAACTGTTCCGAAAATGCCAAACGTGATGATCACGTAAAGGACAAGCAACATTATGACAGTCCCGGCTGTATCAATTTTTCGTGCCTGCACCAGTTCAGGTAGCATTTCTTCCCAATTCATAAAATCCAGCTCTTCCGAACCTGGCATATTGGAGAGTGCTTCCTGCACATCTCCAATATCATCTTCTTCGAGATTCACCGCTACTGCCGTTAATTTTTCTTCAGCGGCATAGAACCATTGTGCTTCTTTGAGTGGCATGTAGATCATCTGCCTATTGAGCTCTGGTGATGCAAATTTGATCAATCCTTTAACCGGATACTTACCAGCGGCATTGGCGCCTCGGTATCCCTGGCTAATTAAAACCACTGTGTCATTAACACTCACTTCAAGGTATTCAGCGAGGCCTTCAGCAATAAGGAGCACCTGCTCATCCGCCTGGAAGAATTCACCTTTATGGATTCTTTTCTTTAACCCGGTTAAGGCATTTTCTGCTTCAGGGTCAGTGCCGATGACTAAAGCTCCCGTGGTGTTTTCCTGATGATTGGCCAGGGCAAAAGATTCAATGCGTGGCACGAGGTCATTAATACCTTCAATTTTGTTTAGCTCTGACTGCAAGGTCTCATCCCAGGTAAATGATTTATTAATGGTCTTTTCATCCCAAAACCCTTGCTTGTGAACCTGCAGATAGCCAAAGTGATAATTGACAACATTCCGTACAAGGTTATCCCACATCCCTTTCTGAACAGACATCATTACAGAGGCAAAGAAAACAGCAAACATGATCGAGGCGAGCGTGATCAGAGTACGCCGCTTGTTTCGCCAAATATTTCTCGATGCCAGTTTTAAAAACAAAATTTAAAGTTTATTCAAATTGAAAAATTCCGGGTTATTTATCAACAATCAACAATCAACAATCAGAACTACCTCACTCGCTTCATATTCTGAATGGAGAAAAATGATTCTTTCATTGGGATATCGAATTGGAGATCCGTGTATTCAAGTATGGTCTTATGGCCTTCCTCTTCGGCTGGTACAACTTCCAGTCTTGAAGGCAGGTTGCGATCACCAAATCTTTTGATATCCTTTCCGGAAATGGTGTTGATCAGGAATCCGTCTTCATCATAGAATTCTGATTTTAACTCGATATAGTCATTCATTTCGACCCATACGATAATCTTTCCCCACACCACTGCAACATCATCATGGGGAAGCATCTCGATTTTCCAGCACTTCATACCGTCGATCTCCTCCTCTCCCAATAACTTGTGATCGTAGTCGTTGATTGGTGAAGACTGGTTGACAAGGTCGTCGTTTTTCAGATCTGATCCCATCCACGACTGCATCATCATTGATGGGGGTAATTTTACGACCCGGTCAATGCTGGGTTGCCAGTTCCACATTTCTTTTTCTCTTTTCAGGAATGCGATACCCCGATCACGGGCAGGGCTGGTAACCAAGACAAGGGCGAGGTCTTCTCCACTGCTCCAACTCTTTAAAGACATTTCCCGCGTCCAGTCCGGACGAATGATCTTCATGGTCATTAATGCCTTACTGCTATTGCCGTTTAGCTTGTCCTGAGCTTTTTGGATAATAGCTTTTGGATCGTCAACAGTATCAGGTTGAAAGGCAAGAAGTGGGAGCAGGAAAAAGGCAAAAAAATATGATAGCTTTTTCATGTAAATTTTATGATTGATTCTATAGTTCTATTTACGAATATTGTGCCTGATTTTCAATTCACAAATTGTAGAATAAAGGTGTTTTTAGACGAATGATATTCCTCATCGGACCAACTGACATCAGTCAATTTTTCTAACAAGCTAAGACAGGTCATTAAGTTGTTGCCTGATGCGATCAATTTCGGTTTTAATACTTTCCGAGAAAGCTTCATCAGGAACGCTAAGATGTTGCTCAATTTCGGACTTGATGGCACTCAAATCGTTTTTGAATTCCGGTAACGGGGAATAAAGATTAGATAATTTGTGGCTGATATAAGTGTCTAGGTATTTTTGTTTTTCGGAAAGGAAGGTTTTTGCAGAAATGACCTTTGATTCTTCCTGCTTTTGTTTATCCAGTATCTGGATCATTTTGGAAGTAAGCTCTTTAACGGTTTCAATCTTCTGAATCATCAGTTGCTTTTCCCTGATATCTTTATCTCCATTGGCCAGAAGGTCTAAAAGCTCATTCTTTTTGGTACGTAATTCAACAAGTTCTTTTTCTATGTCTTCAATTTCCTTTTTAAGAACAAATTTAGCGGAACCCTCAGCCATATTAACGAGTTGAGGTCGCAGGTAATTCAACTTTTCTATAATGGAGATTTCTGTTTTTTCTAATCCTTCCAACTCTTGTTTTGCAGGTAATTTCCCTGCTCTGATTGAAGATGTCAGGGTCTCCAGGTAAAGGTCTAACCCTTTCTTTTGTTCGGCCAGGTCTTCTCCAGCTTTTTTCACATCTTGAATCTCTTTCTCAATGATCCTGATCCTTTCATCAATAAATGAATTCAGGTGAGATAATAAATCTTCCCTGACGCGGGTAAGGAAGGTTTTTCCCATATGGACACCCAATGTTCTGTAGGCCTCAAAGTCCGACTCTCCAAATTCGACCTTTGGCCATATATCATATGGGAAACCAGGCTTGGAAGACGCATATTCAATAAGATTATCGGGTAGTGCTTCATCTAGCACCGACTTGACATAATACAAATAAGACGTTTCGCCAGAGACATAATAGATGGTACCTAATTGTACACAGGATTCTGCCAAAGATAAGCCTGCCTGGCCCGTGTCAGGCTTTTCAAATATGGAGCGGTCCAATTCGATCCGCGAAACGCCATAACTTTTAGCCAATGCATCAGTTTGGGCAAAAAGATCTTTAAAAAGAAAGAAATCATGTACAACTGTAAAATCACAGATAATAATATGATCGCAACGCCTCTGGATTAAAGGAATCAGACCAAAATTGTCACCACTATGATCACCTTCCGAAATGTTGACATACCTGGATCGTTCATCAAACCGACCCATTGCGGATTTGATATAATTCGGGAAGGAGTAGTTAAACTCAGAATCTGGTTTGCTGTATCGATAATAGAGCGGATTTTCTACCCATGCTCCCAACCTGAGATTGAGTGCATTCAAAAGAAAAGATTGTGCTGCGAAACTGTAAATACCCATTCCCGAATTTAGAAACGCGGTTGAATTGGTCTGGGCATCGGTTAGTTTGGTTTTACCATCTTTATAAACGGAAGTTTGGACATAATGGGTAGCTTCAGAACCAACATAGAACTTGGAAAAAATAAAGGGCAAACCTTTTCTTTGGCGCCGAACAGCTTCTTCTGATTTATGCACATTCACCGAAGCGTTGATTATATGGTAAGGACCACTGAAATTGTCATCACCGATTTCGTGCATTGCAAGAAGTGCATCGTTGCGGAGATTAACCAGATGACCGCCTCGACTTCGTGCCTCGGTGAATAAAAAAGCTGTAGAGATCTTGTCTTTGAAAAAATAGTGCAGATTACTTCTGTCTGCCCGACTGAAAAGGATGAAAAGTAGAATGAAGATGGCTGAAACGGCAAAACTTATGTATATCATCCTTTCGGAAACAATGTCAAAAGGCGGGTTAACGAATAGTTTGAAAACCCACTTAGACAGGGTAGAAAAAAAGAGAATAACCAATAAGATAGCCGCCAAATTAGACAGGTAATGATAGACCCAAGCCGAACGCGCCTCTGGTTGTCTGGCAACTTTTGCCTTCCGATAATTAAAGAAAAGGCCTAGGATAAATAACAGAATCGCAAAGATAAGTGTTTCCCAACCTCCGATAAGCGTGGATAAAAGATAGATAACAGGCAATATCAGAGACACAATAACCACAATGAGTCCAGCACCGTGCATGCCATGGAAGGCTTTTTTGATCTCTTCATAATTTGAAGACTTCCTTGCAGAAAGATAGTGCACAAACTGAAGAGGATATAATGCCCCAAATAGTCCTGCTGCAATAGCGGCTGCATAACCAAAAACTACCCAATAGTCTTCAGTATCAGACGGCGGCAAAGAAGCAAAAAGATTCAGCTTCTGGACCAAGGCAGTGAGCAAAATGATGAAATAGATCCAGACATAACCATATAACTCAAAGCGATTTACCCGCTTGGCGATAAAGCTATCATGATCATTAGGGCGCACCCTGAGCATCAAAAAGAAGAGGAAGATTAAAGCATAAAGCACACCTGCACCAATCAGCATGATCAGTTTAGGTCGATTAGATTTATCGAGTAGAGCCAATTGGACTTCGTTAAGAGCAGCCCAAAAGCCACTTGCCCAATTACTTAGTTGATCAAGGGAAAAAGATGGTCCGCTTTGCTGAAAATGGTTACTTAGAAACTCGAAAAAAGCTTCATTCGAAAACCAGTATAAAAAATAGGAATGACCACTTACGGCAAAAAACAGCATGACGATAAATGCAGCAAAGCCATATGCCCAGCCACCAAACCAAACGCCAAGGATATTACGCATGCTGGTTTTCGAGGCTACTCCAGGCAAAAAACCGCGGTACCTTTTGAGATGTTCCAACTGCTGATTAGCCGTAGGTGATTTGCCTGTAGGTGCTGGAGGCAGATCTGAAATAAAAGGGGAGTTGTGACTGTCTACGCCAAATTTCCCATGATTTGATTTTTCCCCTGTTAACAGGCTTGTCAGGCAGGTGGCCATAAACCCCCCTGCTGAGACCGAACTCATATAGTCTATGCGCCTAAAGAAATTTTTCTTCATCAGAGCCTGCATAAAACCAAGTGTCATAATGGACGAACCAATACCCCCACTGGAGAAACAAATCCCCCATGTTCCTTCCCGGGATTCTTCCTCAGTAATGCCATTGACTGCCCTGTGCTTGGCGATATAGGTCTGCTCGGCCTCTATCACTCTGGAGAGGTCGTTGGTGTAATCAGGGAATTTTGAAATTTCGGAATCTGGCATTGAGCCAAATATAAAAAAATGTACCCGCCATATAACCAATTCTAAAATTTAACCGGAGATATTAAGGCAATTTTAGGTGGTTAGAAACCTAGTAATAAATTCAAATTCAAACCCAAGATCAAACTCAAAGGCTGTTGGATATTAGCCTTTTGGCTGGGGGTTTTCTGCGGGCGTATTCATAACTTTTGTTTGTTGCCTGATAGATTCTTTGTGAATGTTTTCCCAAAGTTCGCGACCAAATTCTTCATTGATACCTTTTTTATGCATCAGATTAATGCGACTTTTAAGGATGGCCTTCCACCGACTCATTTGCAGGATCGTGATATTATTATCACGCTTGTATTCACCAATTTCTCTGACCATCTCCATTCGTTTTCCAAGCATGGACAGAATCTCATAATCGAGAATGTCGATATTATTGCGAATGTCTTCCAATCTTGTATTAAACGTTTGATTGTCAGAAATACTTTGCCGGATTTGCAGTTGTGATAGGATCTTGCCCAACTGATCTGGCGTAACCTGTTGTTTGGCGTCGCTCAATGCTTCGTCAGGATTGCAATGTGTTTCTATCATCAGGCCGTCGAAATTGAGGTCCATAGCTTTTTGTGATAGCTGAAGCAAGATATCTCTATTGCCTGCGATATGACTGGGGTCGCAAATGATCTCAATCTCTGGAATTCTTCTTCTCAATTCGATCGGGATTTCCCAGTTGGGGGTATTCCGGTAGGGCGAATTGGCTTTGTAATGTGAAAATCCACGATGGATCACGGCTATTTTTTTAATACCAGCTTTGTAAAGTCGCTCAATGGCGCCTATCCAGAGTTCCAGATCAGGATTAATAGGGTTTTTTACGATTACGGGAATATCCACTCCTTTTAACGCGTCGGCGATTTCCTGAACTGCAAACGGGTTTACAGTTGTACGTGCGCCTATCCACAGGATATCCACCTGGTTACGCAAGGCTTCGAAAACATGTTTAGTATTGGCAACTTCGATGCAAACAGGTAAGCCGGTTACTTTTTTGACTCTGTTGAGCCATTGGATTGCTGGTGCACCGATACCCTCAAAACTGTTAGGTCTGGTGCGTGGTTTCCAGATGCCGGCACGGAGAATTTGTGCTCCGGCTTTATAGGCACCGAGGCAACTTTCGAATACTTGCCTGTCGGTTTCCGCACTACACGGACCGGCAATAACCACAGGGCGCTTGCTATCAATTCCAAGTTGCCAGTCTTTCATTTTAATAATGTCCATAACAGTTTGATTTATATAGGTTTAACTTCGGCACATGGATAGATGCCTAATATTTTTAATTGGTTAGCGAAAGGTTTGATTTTATGGATAGCGGACCTGAGTTTTTCCTGGTCGCTGAATTCCATATCGAGGTAGAAGAAGTATTCCCAGGCCTTTTCTTTCATCGGCATTGATTGCACTTTAGAAAGGTTAATATCGTGATTGGCGATGATCGTAAGTACTTTAGCCAATAGGCCTTTTTCGTGTGCCAGGTTAAAGCAAATAGATGCCTTGCCTTTACTGTAGTTGACCTGTCCATTTGTACCTTTTTGGGCGATAACCAAAAACCGGGTGAAGTTATCAGCATAGGTTTCAATACCTTTGGCCAGCGTTTCCATTTGGTAAATGTTGGCAGCCTGAGCGGAGGCGATTACGGCTTTTCCGGCAGTTGGCCTGGCAGCCAGATCGCGTGCAGATGCGGCAGTATCAACATCTTCAACCAATTTGATATGTGGATGATCCAGGAAGAATTCTGCACATTGCCTTAATGCCATGGGATGCGATCTTACTTCATCAATTTCACTGATGTCCTGTTTGTGGCTGGCTAGCAAATGGTGAGTGATCCTGAGATATACCTCTCCAATTATGCGATACATTGACTCTCGTAGCAAGGCATAATTCGGCAAAATTGACCCTACAAGTGAGTTTTCAATTGCCAAAACCCCATAATCGGCTTCTCCTTGTTTCAGGTGTTTGAAAATTTGCCTGAAGGAGTCACATTCCAACAACTCCACATCTTGTCCAAAATGCTTTTGAACGGCCACATCGTGGTAGGATCCTTTTATGCCTTGTATCGCAATTTTCATATGGTCTAAAAATGAAAAAAGCTCCGAATGTTATCCGGAGCTTTTTTGGTGAAATAGGTTATTTCTTCAATACCGGATCAGGTTTGAGTACCAAAAAAGTAAAAGTAATATTTACTGGAATTGAGAAATCCTATGTCGTATTTTTTAGTCACTTTGTGTGCTTTGTTTGAAACAAATATTTATGATTCTGATCGCAATGTCAAATATTTTTCACAAAATTTTTCAAATATTTTTTGATCCAAATAAAATGGAGAATTTTTTTTCATTTTGGATATCGTATTTTTTTGGGATTCAAAATTATTGATAGTCAGTCACTTGTGTAGGATGACTTTGCTTTGGGTTTTCCAGCTTCCACGAAAAAAAATGTTAAAGTAAGTTTAGTGCTGTTGATTCAGAAAAAAATAGTTTCTACATTTGATCCATCGAAACAATTGTAATGAAAGATAATTTCTCAAATAAAAATAATCATTTAGTCTCCCTAGATAACATGTGTTGCTCTATGATGATGTGTTGTTGTCGTTGTATGACTTCATCAGGGAGTAACTTTATTTAGAAACGAATAGTTAACGAAAAATATAAGGCCTTCCTGATAAGTATCAGGGAGGCTTTTTTGATTTAGGGCCTTCCATTTTGGAGGGCCTTTCTTTTTTCCTGTCAGTTGATAATTTTTCGGCTGATCGTGATTATAAGAGACAACTTAAAATGTTAAACAATGGCCATACCGATTTCTGAAAAAGTGAGTCTAGCAACTCAAAAAGACATCCGTGAACTGGAGTCAAAAATCGAAAGATTCAAGCTGGGTACCATCCCGGAAGAGAAATTCAAAGCCTATCGGCTGACGAGGGGTGTTTATGGACAACGGCAGACTGGTGTTCAAATGTTCAGGATTAAGATCCCTTTCGGGAAATTAACCGTTGCCCAGTTAACCAGGATTGCAGATGTCTCTGAAAAGTATACTAATGGAAATCTACATACAACCACCAGGCAAAACATCCAGTATCATTTTGTGAAACTGGATGATTCACCAGCTATCTGGGCCGATCTGGCGGAAGTTGGTATTACTGCCAGGGAGGCATGTGGTAACACCGTTCGCACCGTAACCGGTTCTGCGAAAGCAGGTATTGACCCTGATGAAGCCTTTGACATTTCTCCGTATGCACAAGCACTCAGTGATTATTTTTTGCGTAATCCAATATGCCAGGATATGGGACGCAAGATCAAAATGGCATTTTCTTCATCAGATCGTGATTCGGCTTTTGTGTATTTCCATGATCTGGGGTTCATTCCAAAGATCAAAATTGAGAATGGCGTAGAAAAAAGAGGATTCAAAGTGCTGATAGGTGGCGGTCTCGGTGCACAGGCAAAGACAGCTAAACCCGTTTTCGAGTTTCTGGACGCCAATAAGATCATTCCTTTTACAGCTGCTGTGCTCCGAGTCTTTGACCGTTACGGAGAAAGAGAAAAGCGATTTAAAGCAAGACTTAAGTTTTTGGTGGATGACAGACGTGGAATAGGTATTGACAAATTCCTGTCTTTGGTTGATGAAGAATTGGAGATTCTCAATGTACAGACAATCGAAATCGATCTGGGTGAACCGAAATTTCCGAATACAAGATTTAATGCCGATGGTCATGAGGAAACGGTCGAAGACGAAAATGCTTATGCAAAATGGCTGAAAACCAATGTGTTCGAACAAAAGCAAATAGGCTGGTTTGGTGTCAGTATTAAGCTTCCCTTGGGAAATATCGATTCTGAACGTGCCCGCAAATTGAGTAGGATCGTTGAAAAATTCGCTGCTGATGATATTCGGGTAACCGTTAACCAGGGTTTCCTCCTACGCTATGTTTCCGAAACAGCACTGCCAGCATTGTATAATGCCCTTGGAGAAATTGGACTTAACGATTATGGATTCAATACAATCGCTGACATTACCGCCTGCCCGGGATCAGATACCTGCAATTTGGCTGTAACAAACAGCACTGGTCTAGCAGCAACCCTGGAACATTTGTTGAAAAATGAATTTCCTGAATTGATCCTTGATGATGATATCAGTATCAAGATGAGCGGTTGTATGAATTCCTGTGGACAGCACATGGCAGCGAATATCGGTTTTCACGGAAGTTCGATTAAGAAATCTCCCTTAATAATTCCAGCCATGCAAGTGGTGTTGGGCGGAGGTGTTTCCCCGAAAGGGGAGGGCTTCATTGCCGAAAAGGTAATTAAACTTCCAACAAAAAGAATCCCCACTGCACTTCAATTCTTACTGAATGATTACCTGGAACAGTCGCAAAAAGGAGAATATTTTAATGATTATGTTCAGCGATTGGGTAAGCGTTATTTTTTCGATTTACTAAAACCATTGAGTGACCTCTCCTCAATCCAGCCTGAAGAGTACCAGGACTGGGGTCAGGATTCCAAATTTATTCCTGAAATAGGGGTTGGTGAATGCGCAGGGGTGATGGTCGATGTAGTCGGGGCAATCCTGGATGAAGCACGTGAAAAGTTGAAATTATCACAGGAGGCTTACGCTGAAAACGCCTATCAAGATGCTGTTTATCACAGTTATGGTGCCTTCATCATCGGTGCAAAAGGATTATTGCTGAGTGAAGACAAAAAGTGTAATGCACATATCGCAATAATCAGTGACTTTGAACAATATTTCATCGAAACAGGAAAGTTGGATATCGGAGGGTCTTTCTCCAAAAAAGTACTCGATATAAAGCAATCAAAACCTACTCCTGGCTTTGCGTCAAAATATCATCAGGAAGCAGCAGAATTCGTCAATTTTATTACCGGATACAGAGATCGGCAGCTCAGGCAGGATAGCCAGTTGAAAGGAAAGGAGGTGATCTCCAGTCACTACAAGGCGTAGGTTTTTTAGTCAGCAGTTGGCAACCTGTATTAATCAATATTGAAAACAAACTTTGAATAATGAAAAATATAATCAACATACAACCGAAGATCAGCATCGTGGGTGCAGGGCCAGGTGATCCGGAATTACTGACAATTAAAGCATTGAAAGCAATTGAATCCGCTGATGTCATTTTGTATGATGCATTGGTAACCGAAGATATACTGGCGCTTGCTTCACCCGGAGTAAAATTCCTGTTTGTCGGTAAAAGGGCAGGGGGGCGATATACACGACAGGAAAAGATCAATCTTCTGATGGTCCAGCATGCTTTTAGCCATGGTCATGTTGTGCGCCTGAAGGGTGGTGATCCATTTATTTTCGGCAGAGGACATGAAGAAGTTGTTGCTGCACGAGAAGCTGAAATACCGGTTAATGTTGTACCAGGTGTTTCAAGCTCCATTGGTTTGTCGGCATTACAACAAGTACCCCTGACACGACGAGGAATTAATGAAAGTTTCTGGGTGCTGACGGGAACAACGCGTACAGGGAATTTGTCAAATGACGTTTTGATCGCAGCCCGGTCAACGGCAACAGTCGTAATTCTGATGGGCATCCGGAAATTAAAGCAGATTACTGACGCTTTTAAAGCTGCCGGCCAGTTAAATACACCTGTAATGATCGTTCAAAATGGATCAAGGCCAGAGGAAAAAATCGTCCTTGGAACTGTTGCGACCATCGTTAAGCAAGCAAAACTTGAAAATATCGGAACTCCAGGTATCATCATTATCGGAGAAGTCGTCAGCCTTCACCCGCAATTCGCGCTGTCAATCGGGGTAAACCAACTCAAAAAAGCATCATGAAAGCAATTAATCAAAATCAATTATTCCCGGTGTTTTTAAAGCTGGACAAGGTTAAGCTGCTTATTGTCGGAGCAGGTAATGTAGGTTACGAAAAGCTGTTTTTTCTTTTAAAAAGCAGTCCAAACGCTAATGTTCGTGTTTTGGCAGAAGTGGTTTCACCGGAAGTCAGGCAATTAGCGCACGGCAAGCCAAATGTCGAGGTTATCAAAAAGACGTTCAGGCCTTCTGATATCAAGGGTTTTGATATCATCATTGCTGCTACGAATAATCGTTCGGTCAATGTTTGGATAAGGCAAGTGGCCAAGTCCAGTGGACTTATCGTCAATGTAGCCGACACTCCTGATCTATGCGACTTTTATCTTGGGTCTATCGTTACCAAAGGCGATTTAAAGATCGCTATTTCAACTAATGGCAAATCACCAACCTTTGCCAAACGTCTTCGACAACTTCTCGAAGAAGTTTTACCGGATAATATTCCTCAGATTCTTCAAAACCTCAGGATAATCCGTTCCAGGTTAAAGGGTGATTTTGGTAATAAAGTTGATACCCTTGAGCGCCTTACCGCAGATCTGGTTGCTCACCCTGACCAGAAAATTTGATCCATTTCGGTGTAAAAGAAGATGTCATGAACTTAACTGCATTGAATAAAGAATTCCGCCCACTTGGTCCACTTGAAAGATTGGAAAAGTTAGAGCAGTATTTTGGCAAAAACGAAATGCTGTACACCTCTTCGTTTGGAACAACTTCAGCGGTGTTATTGCATATGGTGAGTAAGGCGTTACCACACCAAGTGGTGCATTTTATCAATACATCATTCCTTTTCAAAGAAACCCTTGACTATAAACTCCTGCTTTCAGAATTGCTGAATCTTGATGTTGTAGAATTGTTGCCTGATGAAAAGAATAATGCTTTCACTGCCATTGATCGCACCTGGGAAAAGGATGCTGATCTTTGTTGTACGGTAAACAAACTTATGCCGCTTGAAGCGATCAAACCTATGTTTTCGGTTTGGATCTCCGGCTTGATGGGCCATCAAAATGAATTTCGCTTAAGCAAAGAGGTTTTTGAATATGACAATGGCCTAGTAAAATTTTACCCTTTGATTGATTGGTCACCAATTATGGTAAAGTCTTACATCCTCGAGCACGGACTGCCTCAACATCCTCTTTGGGCTAAAGGCTTTTCTTCTGTCGGTTGTACACATTGCACAGTGGCTGGTTGCGGTCGAGATGGCCGATGGAATGGACAATCGAAAACAGAGTGTGGATTGCATTCGACCAAGGTAAAGAAGGCGTCCTAACCAGTCAGCAAATAAAAGTCAATAAATAACCCGAAATAAACCAACCCATATGAACTTTGAAACACTTGCGATCAGGCATCAGTTAGAACGCACTCAATATCGCGAACATTCAGTGCCCTTGTTTAATACGTCCAGCTTCGTTTTTGATGATGCAGAACAAATGCGGGCTTTGTTTGCTGATGAGGTGGAAGGTGATATTTACAGCCGCTATTCAAACCCTAATTCCAATGAATTTGAAAACAAGATAAAGGCATTGGAAGGTACGGAAGATGCTTTTGCAACGGCTTCAGGGATGGCTGCTGTTTTTGCAGGATTTGCCGCTTTACTAAAAGCTGGTGACCATGTAATTGCCTCAAAAGCCTTGTTTGGGGCCTCGTTCCAGATTTTGACCAATATTCTTCCAGGTTGGGGCATTGATTATTCACTAGCAGATCCTACTGACCTGGAATCATGGCACGAACTGGTACGACCAAATACTAAACTGATTTACATCGAAACGCCATCAAATCCGGGGTTAGAGATCATTGACCTGGAATGGGTCGGACAGTTTGCCGCAATTCATAATCTCATCTTGAATGTTGATAATTGTTTTGCAACACCTTATTTGCAGCAACCGGGGAAATTTGGTGCTCATCTGGTCACGCATTCCGCTACGAAATATATTGATGGTCAGGGTAGGGTCTTAGGAGGCATAATTACGGGTAATGCGGAATTGATCAACGAGATCAGGAGTTTTTGCCGACGCACCGGACCAGCACTGGCACCGTTTAATGCATGGATACTTTCAAAAAGCCTTGAGACCCTGGCAGTAAGACTGGATCGCCATTGTGCCAATGCACTTGAGATTGCTAAATGGCTGGAGGTTCAGGGAACTGTTCTTAAGGTAAAATATCCGTTTCTCGCATCACATCCGCAGGTGGAGATTGCCAAAAAACAAATGAAAGCAGGTGGTGGCATTATTACTTTCGAACTGGAGGGTGGCCTGGAAAGAGGATCAACATTTCTCAATAGCCTGCAACTGATTTCACGATCAGCTAATCTGGGAGATACCCGAACCATAGCAACACATCCTGCGTCCACTACTCACGCCAAGTTGTCGGAAGAAGATCGGTTAAGCGTCGGTATTACCGATAATTTGGTCAGGATATCTGTTGGACTTGAACATCCCGATGATATAAAGGCTGATCTTGAACGCGCATTTTCACAAAGTCAAAATATGGTAATGCAATTCCCAATCATTTCCGGGAACGGCATTTAATCCTATTCTTTCACAAACATCAAGGCCTTTCCGGAATTACCGGTAAGGCCTTTTTTTATTCTGCAATGCAAATTTATACCACACACTCCAAAACAAAATATTCAGTTCTTAATCTGTTTTCAGGTTATGGATTCTGGACAGCTAACCAATTGAGAAAACTGGCACTTTTAACAGAAAATCGAGGTTGGTTAATTAGGCTACAACCCGATAACAAACTGAGGTTATTCGTAAAAGCTGAATCAGACCTAGTATCGGAATTAGGTCAACTTGAAATTTGTTGTCATGACAATACTGCTAGTAAAAAGCTTTGTAAAACCGTAATTGAGAACGCCCTGGTGCCGCCTCCGCCTTTACATTTTCCGGTGACGGAAATAAAAAAGTCGGAGGCGTTCTTTTTTGATCTATGGTGTTATCGTTTTACACAGCCAGGCCGATATCCGGGCTTTTATCAATGCCATATCCCAATTCCTGAAACTCATTTTTCTATTCCGATTCTGGTGGATGCGGTGTGCGTCAGTTCATGCTTTTCGGCTGATCATTTTACAATAAAAGAAACCGGTTTGACGATAAACATGGTACGAAAAACCGACCGATTACCATTTTTCCGCAAACTGGTTGCTGTTCGCCCCGATCTGACCAAAATTCTAAAACCCATTAACCATGTATAATAACTTATCTCAAATCAAAATGAAAAATTCTGAAAACTCCACCCCCCAAATTCTAGAGCTTGAAGGGGATTTTAATACAGAATTAGGCGGAGTAATCCCCGATTGTAAAATTCGCTATCAAACCTGGGGCGAACTTAACGCTCAAAAGTCAAATGTTGTTTGGGTTTGTCATGCCCTTACGGGGAATACTGATATCGTAGATTGGTGGGGAGGACTTTTTGGCCAGGATCAATGTTTTTCACCTGATCGTTATTTCATCGTTTGTGCAAATGTGTTGGGGTCCTGTTATGGGTCTACCGGACCAGTTGACTGTACCCAGGCTATAAAGTTTCACGAATTTCCTGAGGTGACCATTCGGGATATGGTCAAAGCCCATATTCAATTGCGGAAGCACCTCGGTATAGCGGAAATCCAAACCCTGATCGGTGGATCATTGGGAGGGCAGCAAGCTTTGGAATGGGCCATACAGGAACCGCAGAGAGTGAAAAATCTGATTGCCATTTCGACAAACGCCGCCCATTCACCCTGGGGCATAGCCTTTAACGAATCACAAAGAATGGCCATCAGGAATGACCCGACATGGGAAGAAAATACCATCAATGCAGGTATAAATGGACTAAAGGTCGCCCGCTCAATCGCACTATTGTCTTATCGTTCCTACGATAAGTATGGTTTGTCTCAATTTGAGAATGACCACAACAAAACCACTGATTTCAGATCAAGTAGTTACCAGGTTTATCAAGGTGAAAAGCTGGCAGGCAGATTTAACGCGTTTTCCTATTATCGTTTGTCGCAGGCGATGGACAGCCACAATGTTAGCCGGGGAAGAGGAGATATGACCAAAGTACTCTCCACGATAAAAGCACGCACCTTAGTTATTGGGATTTCCTCAGATTTGTTATTCCCTCCTGCTGAACAGATTTTCCTGGCCAGCAATATCCCTAATGCTATGTACGAAGAAGTGGAATCAGATTTTGGCCACGACGGATTTTTAACCGAATCGGATAAATTGGATAAAATAATCAGGAGTTTTTTGGCGGATCAATACCATATTTCACTATCATCCGCCTCATAAATCCGGCAATAATCTTTGAATGCCATTGCGGAAAGAGCCGACTCAGGAAATCTGGTAATTTGGCATCATTGCCGATCAATACCCGGGTTTTCTTCTTTCGGATACCTTTTAGAATGACATTGGCGGCCATTGCAGCAGTATTGCGAAAGAACTTCTCAAAATGAATGGACTCTTCTTTATGGACTTTTGGGTCAACAGTATCAGGTAGTTTGGAGCTTGCGGCAATATTGGTCTTGATACCTCCGGGATGAACCGTTGTTGCTACAACATGCGGTGCTTCCAATAGTAATTCCATACGCAGTGTTTCTGTAAATCCCCTGATTGCAAACTTGGTTGTTACATAAGGCGCCTGGTAAGGAACGGCAACGAGTCCAAGCATTGAAGATAGATTGACAATACTGCCTTCTTTTTGTTTTTTGAGATGGGGAAGGAAAGCCTTTGTGCCATACACCATCCCCCAAAAGTTAATGCCCATTATCCATTCAAAATCTTCGTAAGTAACAGAATCTACGGTTACTTTTCCCAGTGCGACACCTGCATTATTAATGACAATATCTACTCGCCCGAAATGTTCAATTACGTTTTCTGCGAAAGCGTAGACTTCCTCTCTTATTGAAGTGTCAACGACCGAAGAAAAGACATCAGTTCCATTTGATTTTAGCGCAGCTTGAGTATTTGCCAGACTGTCGGGGTTAATGTCGTTTATGGCAATGGATGCACCCAGTTCTGCCAGCCTTAAGGCCAATGCTTTACCAATGCCTGAGCCTGCGCCGGAAATAGCAGCTACTTTATTGTTGAAAGATTTCATGAGCGAAAAATGAAGTTGTTTTTTGTTGATTATTCAAGGTTAAACCCGAAACCCGAATATACAAATATCTATTTCTCAAAGTCCCAGTTATAATTTTGCAGCCAACCTTGATCCCTGGTCGATTGCTCGTTTGGCATCCAGTTCTTTGGCTTCATCAGCCCCACCAATGAGGTGGACGTTTATACCTGCTTCTTTTAAGGGTTGGAAGAGCTCGCGAAGCGGCTCCTGTCCGGCACAAATGATGATGTTGTCAACATCTAAAACCTTGGTTTCATTTCTGGAGATAACATGAAGGCCCTGGTCGTCGATCTTTTCATATTGGAGATTGCCCATCATCCGGATCTGTTTTTTCTTAAGTGTTGCGCGGTGCACCCAACCGGTTGTTTTGCCCAAATTTGCACCAAGTTTGCCCGTTGATCGTTGTAAGAGGTAGATCTCCCTTGCTGATTCCATTGGTTTGGGCGCCTTATCGATTAATCCTCCACGAAATTCACCATTTTGATCGACACCCCATTCTTCCATAAATGCTGGGATATCCTGACTAGTGGCAACTCCGCTATGAGAAAGGTATTCAGCTATGTCGAACCCAATACCTCCGGCCCCAATGATAGCGACTTTCTTACCAACTTCCTTTTGATGAAATAGTACGTCGATATAACTCAAAACTTTTGAATGGTCGATGCCGGGAATGGTCAGTTCGCGAGGAGAGACACCAGTAGCCAGAATGACTTCATCATAACCACCATCGATCAGGTCTTTCGCATTGACTCTTTTGTTGAGGACAAGGTTTACCCCGGTCAACTTAATTTGTTTATTGTAGTAGCGGATGGTTTCATAGAATTCTTCCTTTCCTGGAATGCGTTTGGCCATATTAAACTGACCACCTATTTCGCCTGAAGCTTCAAAAATTGTAACATCGTGACCTCTGTCTGCGGCAACAGTGGCAGCAGCTAATCCGGCTGGTCCTGCGCCGACTACTGCAATTTTCTTTTTGGCTTTAGTCGGGGTGTAAATGAGTTCAGTTTCGTAGCAGGCGCGCGGATTAACCAGGCAACTAGCTCGTTTATTTTTAAAAATATGATCAAGACAAGCCTGGTTACACCCAATGCAGGTGTTGATTTCATCTGCTCTGTCTTCCATAGCTTTTAGCACGAAATCAGGGTCTGCGAGAAAAGGTCTTGCCATAGAAATCATATCTGCGTGCCCGTCCTGCAGTACTTTTTCGGCGACATCAGGCATATTGATCCTGTTAGACGTGATTAGCGGAACATTAACCTCTCCAATCAATTTATGGGTCACCCAGGTGAATGCTGCTCTAGGCACCATCGTGGCGATGGTAGGGATACGCGCTTCATGCCATCCGATACCGGTGTTAATGATCGTGGCTCCAGCTTTTTCAATTGCTTTGGCCAGCATTACAATCTCTTCCCACGTACTGCCGCCTTTCACCAGGTCAAGCATTGATAATCTGAATATAATAATGAAGTTTTCTCCAACTGCTTCACGCACACGTCGGACAATCTCAATTGGAAAACGAATCCTGTTTTTGTATTCGCCCCCATATTGATCTTTCCGGTGATTAGTCCGCGCCGCAATAAATTCATTAATCAGATAGCCTTCTGATCCCATAATTTCAACCCCATCATAACCTGCGAATTGAGCCATTACTGAGCAATTGACAAAGTCAGCAATAGTATTTTCAACGCTTTTGGTCGACATAGCCCAAGGCTTGAAAGGGGTAATTGGGGATTGAAGTTTTGAAGGTGCCACCAAAAATGGATGGTAACCATATCGGCCCGCATGTAAGATCTGCAAACAAATCTTTCCACCTTCTTTGTGCACAGCCTCTGTAATCTGTTTGTGTTTATTGGCTTCTTTTTTTGTCGTTAGTTTGGCCGAAAAAGGTTTTACCCAGCCAGCACGATTTGGTGCAATCCCTCCGGTAACGATGAGCCCTACCTGGCCTCTGGCCCTTTCAGCATAATAAGCCGCTGATTTCCTGAAGCCATCTTTGGCTTCCTCCAGACCGGTATGCATCGACCCCATAAGCACCCTGTTTTTCAAAGTCGTAAAACCAAGGTCCAATGGACTAAGTAATTTTGGATATTTTGACATTATGATCCTTTGTTATTCTGAGTTACAATTTACTTTTTTTGATTTCCTTCCATCAACTAAAGTTCCAGCACCATCCCTTCTTCAGCTACTTTGAAACCAGCACCTTCCACCTCTTCCCTTTCTATGCTGCCTTTTCTTAGAACCGGATTCGTATGATTGAAATGAAAAAAATATATGCCAGATTTAATCATTGGTGACAAGTCTTCGAAAACAGTCATACTTTCTTCGATGAAAGGGTGTGGGATCTGGCTCATGTCCCTTCCGGGAATTTCTCCATTCTTGTAAAAAGTACCATCCAATAAAGCATATGTTGTTTCTGAAACAAGGTCTGTTATCGAGTGATCCCATTTTTCCCATTTATCGATATCAGGAATGAAAATGAGTGATTTTTCCTTTGCGGAAATATGATAACCCACCGTCTCACTGAATTCGTCGCGATGGGGTACTTTGAATGGGGTAACGCTAATACGTTCATTGAGTTGAATGGTTGAATCTGCTTGTAGTTCTTGCAAGCTAATATTCCTATAATCGACCAATTGGCTCCAAGGACCGTGATTGGTTAGGAAGTCGCACATTTTGGGCATCGCATAAACTGGTAAATCATTTGTTCCCATCACTTCATGACCAAATTGGATCAGGCCAGTGTAATGACCAATATGAGCATGGGTAAGAAAGACACCATCCGGAAGAAATTTTGAGAATTCAGGCGTGTGATTTTGGAGTATGTCGAGCTGGGTCTTTACATTGGGAGTTGCCTCAAAAAGCCATTTTTCTTTTGAAATCGGATCAATTACCGCCAGGCATGCAGGACTCCGGTGCTTGGAGGGCTGGTCCCAAATGTCTTTGCAGCAAACCTTATAGCAACCCTGTTGAGGGTAGCCTGCATCTTGTGCAATACCAAGTATTAGGGCATAGGGTTGATCCGGAGATTGCGGTAACTCTTTTTTCTCTTCTGATGAAGTTGAACAGCCAATTATAAATATGACTACAAAACAAACCATTGCCGCAATGTCAAATTTCTGCTTATTGGAATGCATGCATTGAAGTTACGGGGAGAATCAGACTTCTCAAAAAAATCATAGATTTATCGTGAAAACTACCTTTCATGCGAATAGCATTGATCCATTACAGACTGATTCTAAAAGGCGGACTTGAAACCAGGTTGCGGAATTATGTCTATGAATTTCATGCAAGAGGATATGGGGTTACGATTATCTGCGCCAAATTATCCGAAGAAGTTGAATTGCCAAATGGAGTAGAGGTAGTCCGACTCTCACCTGGTTTAACCCCAAAGCCATTCAGAAAGTGGCGATTTTCTAATCTTGTGGATCGCTATTTAACTCAGCATAAATTTGATTTTAGTTTATCTCTCGGCCGTACTACAGGGCAGGATGCGGTTTTGGCTGCAGCCAACCATAAGGGCTACATGAAAGCCATGGGTAAACGTTTTTGGAAGTTGACAGATTATATGCAAAATCATCTGGACAAAGCTTCTTTCGTCAGTTCCCAGGTGATCTACGCCGCATCTGAAATGATGAAAAAGGAGTTAATCGAATTTTATAATATCCCTTCCGGGAAAATTGAGATTTTGTTCCCGCCCATTAATCTTGAAAAAATCAGGTATGATTCCCGAATCGGTCAATCGAATGAGGCAGAAAAACCAACCTGCAATCCGAATAAACAATCCTTTCTTTTCGTGTCAATTGGGCATAAGCGAAAGGGACTGGATATCCTCCTTGAAACCTTTATGTCACTGGACCCTGATCGGTATGAATTGTTTATTGCGGGTCTTCCTAAGGTGAATCCAAAATTACCACATGTATATTATATCGGCTTTAAGAAAAACCTGGCACCGTGGTTCAGGGCAGTTGATTATACGATCCATCCAGCAAGGTTTGAGCCATTTGGCCAGATCGTTACAGAGTCGTTGGCTTGTGGCACACCAATACTTGTTTCAGGAATGGTAGGGGCTAGTGAGATCATTGCAGAAGGGGAGGGGGTTATTCTGGATTCCCTGGACCCAAATGATTGGCTTGATCTGATAAAAAATCTTCATAACATTGATTTCAAGGTGGCAGATAATGCGGTTGAGAAAAAGGCATTAGGTCTCAAGGAACATATCGACAGGATGCTTAAGATTTGGGCTGAGAGCAAGTAGACGAAAATACTATTGGATCGTGTAGAACTACTAAAAAAAGAAGGATTTACATAATTGCATGTAGATCCTTCTCTTGAAAATGTATTTTGATAAATTCTTAACGACCCAAGGTGAAATTCTTTTCGACAATCTTGATCTTCATGCCTTTTTTGACCGGGTCATCAAGCAGCATACTATTCAGAATTGACCATTCTTCAAGATCTTCATTGGTCTGTGCACCAAGTGCCTTTAAGGCATCTGTTAATCTTGCATCGTAGGGTACGGTCATCACCTTAACGCGGTTGGGTTTAACATTAATCTTTGAAGGATCTGTCAGACGCCTGAATTCTCCCATTGTCCTAACAAATTCGGTGTTAAATCTTGGGTAGTCTGCGACTTTCGATAAGCCGTGGAATTTATAGATTAAACCATCGTATTGAATCAGGTAAGTCAGAATTCTAAGCACATTCTGTGGGTCCTGATCCAGGTCAGCAAGGAAAGCAATAGCAGAGTTTCCATGAACATTAATATTGCGGGTTTCAATGACTTTAAGTGAATCTTTGGCAATAATGTCATTAGCCACCTGTTGCAGCGAACTCCCTTGTGCCAGTGTCATGATGATCAATCCTTTCTGGTCAGGTGCGCCTATCTGGACTGCAGTAGGCATGTTTAAGGTATTCCAATTGGCAGGTACCGGAAACTGGAACTTCAGGTCGGGGTGGTAGAACTTGTTGTTATAGACATAACCCTGACGCGGGTCTTCTCCAAAAACAATACCGTCAATCATATCGAGATAGCTGTCGCGGTTTACGGCCAGGGTTGACGGGTCGACCCCTTGTTGCCATTCTTCAGCGTGCTGGTGCACTTTGTTGAAACGATCTCCGGGATCAGGGTGCGTTGACATGAAGGTAGGTATAGGTTCTGCACCAGAAGATTGGCGCATACGTTTCAGTGTATTGAAAAAGTTAGCCATATGATGGGCGTCGTATCCAATTTTTGTAGAATATTCGACACCAAGGCGATCAGACTGACTTTCGTGATCACGACCAAACTTTAATTGAAGCAATTGAAGGCCCGCACCTGCGACGTCAGCGTATTGCCTAAGTTCTTTTGAGGCCACCATACCAACTACGAATCCTACCTGGGCAGCCATCATTTTACTGTATTGCTGCGCGGAATGCCTGGCAGTTACGTGGCCGATCTCATGACCAAGTACTCCTGCAAATTCAGCTTCATTATTGAAATGTGCGAGAATCCCTCTTGTGAAATACACATATCCGCCAGGTACTGCAAATGCGTTGATGACCGGAGAGTCAACAACTTTAAATTCCCACGGAAGGTTTGGTCTGTGTGAGATAGCGGCCATCTGCTGACCTTTCTCATCAATGAATTTTTGGATCTCTTCATCCTGATATAAGCCAAATTGAGCGACAATGGCAGGATCAGATTGTTTGCCAAGAGCAATTTCCTGACTTTCAGACATTAACATTAGCTGTTTTTTCCCGGTAACGGGATTTACAGCACAAGAACTGATCATCCAAAGAATGGAGGTCAGTACCAAAATTACAGAGCCATTTAGAAAAGGATTCTTGAGCATGGTTTCTAGTTTAGGTAGACACCGGAAAAACTTCCAAGCCTCAAAATAAATAATTTAACGCAAAACCCATTCGCAAAAAATCGGTCTTTTCTACTGATTAGGAGAAGAATCGTGCCAGATTTTCTAGAATGTAGGCGAGTCGTTAGTATTTAGACGTCTGGTTTTGGCAGATGTAACGTTTTGGTGGAGAGAAAATTTGAGATGAGCTTTTTGGCAGTAGGCAGTCTAACTAAAATCTTTCAACAGGTTCAACCCCGCGCACCACGTGTAGTAAACTGCCTACTGCCAACTTCCATTAAGACTTCGGCGTGACTTTCATCTCAAGTTTATTCTTGCTTCCTGTAAATCGAAACAACGGATTGCCTTTTCTTTTCAGTAATGATCTCTTTTGTCCACTATATGTGGTGTAGCTAAGGTCGAATTCCTGAAGGTTCCAATTGTCAGCTGAAATACCTGAACCGGATTTAAAGATGATTCGGACACCAACAATGTCAGAAGGTTTTGTAGATCCCAGTGGAACTTTAGTGATGGTTTTTACGGCGTTGTTCCCCCAGCCTTTACCATTGTTTAGCGAAAAATACATGTTTTTGCCATCCTTTTTCAGAATATATACATTGGCCCTGGATCCAGATCTCAGGTCATCATTTCCGGTTTTTAAGGTCAATACAAGGTTTTTGACCGCTTCTTCCTTTATTGGCTTTACAGGGATTGGCTTTGTAGCAGGTTTGATTACCATATTATTATGTGTAATAACTGCTTTGTTTGGCTTGACGCCTGGCTTAGCTGTTTTGGGATCGACCACCTTTGGGTTTTTTGAAGATGGTGTTGTTGGAATAACTGGAACAGATGCATTAACCATGGTGTTGGCAACCATTTTCATTTTAAAGCTACTGAGAGTGCCGGTTGACCAGGTTTTTCTTGAGCCTGTAAAGCGAACGAGTGGGCTTATTTCATTGCCCTGGTCATTTTCCCGTCCTTCCCACCATCCGATTCGTTCATTGACATTGCCACCTTTTATCACCACCCAGAATTTGAACAGATTCCAGTTGTCTCCATCAAAGCCACCTCTGAAGTTGGTTGACAAATTGATCTTTTTGATATCACTTTTGTCAATTGGCTGGTCAAGCCTGATCGGTACGTAATGAACCGAGTAACCAACCCAGCGCAATGACTGATTGAGATTTCTGGATTCTTTCGTGGTATTTTGAATTTCAATAGTGGCACTGACATTGTCATTTCCGCCTCTCAGATCATCATTTCCTGTATAAAAACAAAGGACTATTTCGTGGACTTTCCCATCTTTTGGATAATTTGGAGAGGCAATTACCGGAGGTAGATTTTTCCGATATTTCTTGTCAACAAAGTAGGTCATCCAGCGCTTATCATCTTTATCTTCATAGTAATAATCATGTGTAGATGGAGAGGCTCTTAATACCATAGTCTCTGTTGGATAGTTTGGGTCGTAAATGTAGATTTTAAAATCTGTCTTATAATTACCCAAATCTCCTTTGTACCTGCCACAGTCGTAGCCAATAGCAAGGACCTGGTGATGACCAGCATCGCCTCCGTTTCCTCCGGCGAATAGACCTAATGGTACGGGCCTTCCAGCATCAATTTCGCTTTTTAACTCTTGAAGTCGACCACCGCCATATCCCTGGAGGCCCCAGTTAAAAAATTCATTGGTGCGCCACCCAAAAGGGTTTACAAACAACTCAGTCCATTTATCAATGTTTTCGAAGGTAGAGGTGTTTTGACGGTTGTAAATGTAGTTTCTCAAAGTCGAGTTGTCAGCAGGACGGTAAGATTGTGTCGGAATTTCTCTGGAGCTGTAATAGTAGTCCAGCGCTGAATAAGCCATTCCGCCGCATAGTCCGGCAGTGACTAAATCAATTTCGCTGACAACGATATTTCTGAAACTGTTTATAAATTGAAAACCATCTGTTGCAGGGTCAAAAGCAGTCATTCTTGCGCCTTGCGAAAAAGCCATTTGGCATGAGGCAAGGACCAGCGTAAAAAAGATTAAACGTTTCATGTTTTTTATGGAGTTTTAGAGTTTAGAAAATTAGTTGGTTCGGTTTTTCTGAAGCTGTAATCTGCAATCTGCAATTGGCAAACTGATACCAGGCGACAGCATGCTGCAACCAGCAAACCGAAGTCAAAAAGGTATTTTTAAAAAAAGAAATTAGTCTCTTGGCATTACTTTTTTAGTGTTATTGCGCTCGTCGGATTCGTTGATAGACCCTTCGTTGCTCAGGTACTTGGTGGCTCCTTTTTTGCAATCAACTGCAACAGTAATGTGGTAATGGTCTACGAATAGCTTTTTGATGATCAGAGTGCCACGAATTGTAATAGAGCCATTCTTTTCCAATTTGGAAACTACTACTGTATTTTTATCTCTGCCACCTAAAAGCGGTAAATAGCCATTGACTCTAAGGTTGTTTGGTACATCCTTTAGATTAATCTGTTCATTTCTTTGAGTTTGTCTGTACCACCAGCTGTCTCCACTTACAGGATGAGAGTAATCATCGACAAAAAATGCAACATGAAAAGTGGTAGCATCCATGTCTCCAATGTTTTTGATTACGGCTGAAAAAGTAGCTCTGTAATATGCTTCCCCGCTAATGTTACCGTATGGTGCAGCGCGATTTATTGTGAAATTCTCTACAACCAGGTCAGGTTGTAAAATGCGCAGATCCTGTGGGATATTTTGTGGTACTTTTTCAATTTGCAGCGGTTTATCCAACTTTGGCAGTTGTGCAAATGTCGCAGCAGCGAAGAGACAAAATAGTGGAATGAGTAATTTTTTCATTTTTCTTGTTTTTGTTCGTGGTTGGTTAGTCGACAAATATCAATTTAACCGGATCACTTTACAACTCACCTCCGGTTTCTTTAAGTTTAATAAAATTAATGCCCGAAGGCAAGTTATTTTTTGAAATATCTGGTTTATAGACTATTGTGATTAATGTTAAAATTTTGGTTTCCGGCCGAGGCTCGACCGGAAACCCATGATATCACTCCCGGATTATTGCATATTAGAAGAAGTTATCGGACAATGAGGGAGCAACCTCATGCATCAATCAAATGTTTAGTTGTCAATTTTCTTTTTCGGGTAGTATTTAATCCCACGATCTTGATACTTGGGATTGACAACTTTAGGATCTACCTGTTTTTCTATTTTGGGGGTATTGACTTTGTTTTGTTGGTTGATCTGAATGGGGGTATTGATCTGTATGGCACCAGGTGTCAAAAACAGCATTTGGCGACAGCCAGAATAAACCTCAAGGGTCAAGGTTCTTGAATTACCTGTAAATCTTTTGACCGGAAATCCATGAACAGTAAGTACCGGGTAGTGGGCGTTTAATAGTTTTAAAGAATTAAGATCCCAGTTGTCAGTAGTGCATCCAAAGCAGGAACCCGAAGTGTAGGTGATTTCTACTGTAGCGATATCCTGTTCTTTGACATTATTGGTAAGTCTGATGTCTGCGAAATGGATTGAGTTCTTCTTCAATTCGCGACCATGGTTTAAAGTGCCAGAGAAGGTGCGGCCATCTTTAAGGATGATTCTTGCCTCAGCATTACCTCCTCCACGCAGATCATCCTGTCCGGTTTTGATAGCGAAAGTCAGGTTGCGGATATAACGATTATGAGTTGCATTACCACAGGTTTCACCTCTGAAACTATAATTAACATGATATTTTGCGCCTGCTCCTTCAAAATCCATTCTACCGGTATAGTCCTGGGGAGTTTGGATCAGTGCATTCCACTTGCCGAGATAGCGGCTTTCGCCTGAAGAGGTAATTTGGGTAAAACCCGTTATGTTAGGGAAAATCAAGAGGTTTGCACCCACAATAGCATCTGGGTTGAATGTTGAACCAAGTACCCAGTCAATAGCATCTGATACACCGAATAGGCCCTGCGTCAATCCTAATAAATCTGACCTTAATGCATTTACAGCAGCTGTTCCGTTTGTGGCTAGTTCGAGAGCAGTCGCGAAACCATCTCTTTCAACTTTCTGGCGCAGGAAATCACTGAACCTGAGGTTGAATTTGTTCATCAGGTCGCGCACAAAATGTGGTGGTGTGTTATTGTTGTCAAGCGCCAGGATCAATGTGCCAAAAAGTTCAATCTCATTGACTTTTGAAGGGTCATCTACAATTTGTTCAATCGTGAGCATATCGAAGTTTCTCCACTCCATGCTCCCCATCCAGAAAGGGATCTCAAGTTGATCATAGGCGATCATATGTTTACCATCTCTTCCTCGTTTTGTGCCTCGGTTATATTCAGGTTTGCTAACCCAGTCATGGGGCTCTTGTTCGATAACGGTAGAAACTGTTGATCCGCGCTGGTTAACGGCGACGCGGAAGTGAATACTTACGAAATACGGCCTGTCGCCATCTGTCTCACGTGCCTGGTCTACTACCACGCGGTTCATTTCAAGCCTGTATGTAGTTTGGGCATTTACCTGGGAAAAGCTGACCAGGAAAAGGCAAAAAATAGTTACTAATTTGATTGATGCATTCATGATATTTTGTTGTTGTTTTTTCCGCGATTTAAGCGAGAAATAGGTTTGAGATAAATCGTTTTACACTTCTTTATCCCATAGAAATCCCATGTATTCCCATTTCAGGAATTTTTTTCACATTTAATTTTTCGTGTGGAAAAAGATCAGAATGTCACCCTCCAACCCTGAGAGAGGGTGACATTCAACCGAGAATCAGTTATCTATCTTAGGTTTCTTGTTTTTAATAATATTAGAGTTTGGAATGATCACCTTATTCTGTATTTCCACATTCGGAGCATTGATCATTATTGGGGCTACAGTGACATCAACGGGCTTGCTGGGTTTCTGACCACTCGAATTCAGGTGAATGGAGAGTTTATAATTTGCCGGCTGGACATTAGACGGCAGTTTAACAATAATCGATCGGGCTGTCCATGATTCAACAGTAAGTGTATAGGCATTGGCTGAATTAGATAATTTGACGAGGCGGCTTTCCTTTTTTACACTAAAATTGCCTTTTAACGTTAATTTGTTGCCAGGACGGACAGGTGTTGGCGTAGCTAAGGTGACCTCTGCAGGCATACCGCCACGACTCCATTCAACCGGGTATTTCCCTGGGCCTGAGGGTGAGGTGCCTCGGCCTACTTTTACTTCAACACCTGACTCAGAGTTGTCATACCATTTGAGTTTATATGCACCTGAAGTTTCTCGCAGGCAACTTCCACGACCAACAAGATTAACATCTCGCTGAGGTGCTCCACAGAAGTAGATGGCGTGGTCGTGTCCTTCTACATCATCACCTCTAAGGTAGCTGTCCCACAAGTTATTTCTTCCCCTGTAAAGTTCAAGAATGTCAGTGCCTCCGTCTTTTGCAGCCAGGTCGTCACCACGTTTGACGGATTGCATTGTACCATCTTCACCACGGAGAATTACTTTATTGTCAAATGGAGCATGGTTGGCTTTTGTACGGATGTGCCAGACAGCGACTCCACGAGTATCATTTCCATTATCGAAACCTGTGACTCTATTGTCTCTTGATTCCAAAAGGAAATATTCATTACCGCGATCAGGATCGTATAACAGGATGGGTTGTTTTTGTTCTGTGATATAGGCACCTCCGTTATTGGCTACATCCAGGTAAGCACTATTGCCTGCACCTTTCATATTAAAAACTCGTGGTTTAATCCATCCAAGCCTCATTCTGTGGTATGGATCTATAAATAAAGACCATTTATCGTCTTCGCGGCCTGATATTGTTCCGCTCATAATTGTTCTTCGCTGGTTGATCCTTGATCCAGCACCATAAAGATCGAAAGCGCCAAGCAGGTGACCGAGTTCGTGAACTATTGTGGCAAAGCCTACACCTTCACCGACAGAAATCACCGCACCTTCATAGCGTCTGCCATTTTCTAAACCGGTACTGCCGCCTCTTGCTGCTCCACCGTCTGCAAACGAAACAGGATACAAGGCATTGGTGCCTCCAATCGGTACATCGGCATTAATGATACAAATTGTCAATTCATCCTGGGTAATTCGATTGTCGCGATTAATATCGTATCGACTGAATTCGAAGCCTGCTTGTGACTCAGCAAGTCTTACCGCATTGGGAAGGATATTTTCCCATGGGTGGTCAGCTCCAGCGCATAACTTTTCTTCATCAAATGACCGATTAGCTGCACAATGGAGGAGTGATTCATCAATAGTAGTTCCGGGGAGATCCTCATACCTGATCTGAACGATTCCAGCTTTCCGGAAGGTAAATTTGCTATGTGAAGCATAAGAGAAATATGTTTTTACTGATGGATCGGTTTCATCTCTTCCATTGCCGAAAAACAAGTTGTCGTAATAGCTCACATTGTGGTCGCCATGGAAATTGATATCCCGATAACGAACCATTATAAGTAGTAAAGGCCTTTGCCCTCTCGCTTCTTTCCCATAGACTTTCATGGTATTGTATCCAAATCTTGATAAAATAGATTCTGGTTCCTGTTGAGTAGGCTTGGGGTAGACCATCACCGAATTGGACATGGAAGCCGAATTTAAAATGAAATATTTCGAATTTACTGGCATTGCAGATTTATCCTGGTTATAGACAGTCCAGTTATTGCCATTGTGCCACACCCCAATATTATGGCCATTGTACGGGCGTACCCCCTTAACAACCTGGGTTGCCATTAGTAATGCCCCTGGTTTATTATTGATAGCCTGATGGCTGATATTGCCGATATGTCCACTTGGTCTTGAAGCGGTGTATTCGAATGTTTTTGAAACGTAATTTCGGTTCGAAGAAGTGACGATGTAAATATTAAACTTTGCGCCAAAAGGAATAGCTGTCTTATCAAGATTGGCAATATGCCACTGGTTGTTGGTGAAAACAACACCAACCGGTGCCGTATTATATACACCTGGAGCGCCATATTTTTGAGTGATAAATACCCTGGCATTCGGGTCGTTGGCAGCTGCATGCTGAATCTGTGAAAGAAAACCAAAAGAATTGGACCTTGTTGCAGTATGTTCAAAAACAGTGGATGAAGGGCCGTTGAATGTAAATATGTTGAACTTCTCGCCATTCTTTAAAGCAGCTCGGTCTTCATTAAAAATGTTCCATTTACCGTTGTTATACCAGACCCCTGGAGCACTGGTGTTGTATTTTCCAAAAACTGGGGTAACAAATACCATAGCACTTGCTCGGTTATTGGTCGAACTGTGATTTAAACTTGTTATATGGCCGTTAATATTACTTGAATGTGCTGTATGGAGGAACGCTTGTTGCCCCAGCCCTACCTGCCATGAAGCAAGCAAGATGAGCAATGAAAATAAATTAACAAATGTTTTCATGATGGATTGAGGTTTGTTTTTTCCTTTAATTGATTTCATCTTTTGTAATGCGTTTATTCATTACTTAATCCCCCCAGGAACGCAAGTATTCCCTTTCAGGTATTTAAAAGATTACTTTG
>JBCCHF010000023.1:0-100094 GCA_039028895.1 Bacteroidota bacterium
CACAAAGCTATTTATTTTATTGGGGCAAAATCACTCCAAAAACAGCCTTGTAATCATGTGACGACTGTACACACAAAAGTCACAGAGTTCCATAAAAAATGGAATTCTATTTATATAACTGACAAGAAAAATGAGAGGTTCCCCTGCTGTAGTCCCAGCAGAATATTAAATCAGAAGCATGGCATCGCCATAACTGTAGAAACGATACTTTTCTTTTACAGCTTCTTTATAGGCATTCATGACATTATCATAGCCACCAAATGCACAAACCATAATCAGCAAACTGCTTTTAGGAACGTGGAAATTCGTAATCATAGCATTAGCTATGTTGAAATTAAATGGCGGATAAATAAAAAGGTTGGTCCAACCCTCAGCTGTCTTGAGCGTGCCTGTTGCAGAAACCGCAGATTCAATAGCGCGCATTGAAGTGGTACCTACAGCGCAAACCTTTTTGTCTTTGCCTTTGCTGCGGTTAACCAGGTCAACAGCCTGCTGATTAACTTTGAAATATTCAGCATCCATCTTATGCTTTGAAAGATCTTCAACCTCGATATTACGAAATGTGCCCAAACCAACATGAAGCGTGATTTCAGGAAATTCAATGCCTTTTAACTCAAACCGTTTGAGCAGTTCGCGGCTGAAATGCAGCCCTGCTGTTGGTGCTGCAACGGCACCAACTTCTTTGGCAAAGAGAGTCTGATAACGTTCTTTATCGATTTCCTCTACTTCACGTGGGATATATTTTGGAAGTGGGGTATTCCCCAGCATTTCAAGCTGCTTGCGGAATTCTTCATCAGAACCATCATAAAGGAAACGAATGGTGCGCCCTCTGGAAGTTGTGTTATCTACAACCTCCGCAACCAGGATGTCATTATCATCTTCATCACTGAAGTAAAGCTTATTGCCAACCCGGATCTTACGAGCAGGATCTACCAGTACGTCCCATAAACGCATGTCTACATTTAATTCACGAAGCAGGAAAACTTCGATGCGGGCACCGGTTTTTTCTTTCCTGCCAAACAAACGCGCTGGAAAAACTTTGGTATTATTGAGGATCAAGGCATCTTCGTCATCGAAGTACTCAAGGATGTCCTTGAAGACTCTGTGTTCAATTTCACCTGTCTCACGATGCAGTACAAGTAGTCTTGACTCATCACGATTTTCAGCAGGATATTTTGCAATTAAAGATTCCGGTAGTTCAAAATTGAACTGAGACAATTTCATTCTCACTAGGCAGAGATTTTAGGGGGACAAAGATAGCAATTTACACTTACTAAGTTGGAGTAAATAGACATTTTTTTCCGTTAGGTTTTAGTAGTAGGGCACTTAGCAGATAAAACCCTAACGTTGATCGAATGTTTTAGGTCACCCATGCCTAATTTGCTACATTAGTTTTTGTAAAATTAAGATATCTCACATTTATTGAAATATACACCATCTTCCAGTGCTGATAATTAAGATCATTTACGAAAGTATCGCCCAGGCTGTTCAGCAATTGCTGGCCAACAAGATGCGCTCATTCCTTTCCCTGTTAGGTATTACAATAGGTATTTGGTGCATCATATCTGTGCTATCAGCAGTAGACTCGCTTGAGGCCAATATTCGCTCCAGCATCAATAAACTTGGAGATGACATTGTTTATGTCGATAAATTCTCCTGGGCTGAAGACCCCAATGCCAATTACTGGAAGTGGATGCGACGCCCCGATCCCAGTTACAAAGATTATAAAGCCATTAGGAAGAAGGTAAAATCAGCCAGTAAATCGTCTTTTGCCGCTGTTATTGCTGCCAAGCCCGTTGAATACGGAGCTGCCAACGTATCCAATGTCTATGTGTTTACAATGACCTACGATTATGGCGATATGTTTGGGTTTGAATTTGAGAAAGGTCGATATTTTACGCCTCTCGAATATCAAAATGGCAGTAATACTGTGATCCTTGGGAACGTTCTGGCCGACAAACTCTTTGGAGACAAGATTAACCCTATCGGTAAAAAGATCAAGGTCATGGGTCGGAAGTTGACCGTTGTTGGCGTTCTTGAAAAAGAGGGAGACAGCATCCTTAGGATTCTTGATTTCGACGAACTCCTTCTAATTGGATTCAACACTTCACGGAAGATTGCCAACATCAGTAATCTTCCAAGGGCTTTTATTAATGTTAAGGCCGAGCAAAATGCGACCGTCCAGGAGCTGGAAGACGAGATTACAGGAGTGATGCGTGCTCATCGACGCCTGAAACCAGCGGAAAAAGATGATTTCGCCCTCAACAAACTTTCTGTTATTGCTAATGCTTTTGACCAATTATTCGGTGTTTTATCTGGAGTAGGTTGGTCGATTGGTATATTCTCCATCCTCGTTGGGGGCTTTGGGGTTGCCAATATCATGTTCGTTTCCGTAAAGGAAAGGACAAATATAATCGGTATCAAAAAAGCTCTGGGTGCCAAGCGCTACATGATTCTGCTTGAGTTCCTTATTGAAGCCATCATATTATGCATCATAGGCGGATTAATGGGCTTGGGATTGGTATATCTGGCCGCGAAGGCAGCAACTTCTGCCGTAGGTTTTGAGTTTATCCTTACGAATGGAAATATCATTATGGGATTATCCATATCGACCATCATTGGCTTGATTTCGGGAGTGATTCCTGCCTTTGTTGCTGCTCAAATGGATCCGGTAGATGCTATTAGAGCCTAGCTTTTCCTGGCTTTAAACGACCAATCGAATTTTACAACTGCTACAACCTGTCCATCAGGCATGCGTCCGGTTGAGGTTACAGTGCAAACCTGACCTTCACCTGTATCAAATGCTTTCTGAACCGTTTCCTGGATGAGATGTCCATCTTCACAAGTGTATGTGATCGTTTTATTGGCTTTCTTGATAAACTCTGCTTCTATCTTTATGGGTAGCATTGACATTGAGGGACGGCCAGTCAAAGCTAATCTTGCCATAACTCCTGCAGGAAACTCGGCAGCTCCAACCTGGGCGGCAAAGTAAATTGACCGGAATGGATTCTGTGAACGCCAGCCATAAGGCAGGGTAGCTTCAGCCTTGTAAGGGGTAACTGATTTGATATTTAATCCCATAAACCAGGCTACAGGCAACTTCTGAAGCATATAAAGTCGCATCATCCATTTCGAGTTGGATTGTTTCAGCAGTTTCCGAACCTCAGGGTGATTGATGTCGAATTCGTTCTTTACCGATTTGGCTTCTAATACTTCAGACATGGTAATATTTTTTTTAAAGATAAAACAAACCCGCAATTTTAGGAGGATTCGTTAATATTGCTTTATGGTAATCGACAAAGCGCTTTTCAGCTATGATGACAAGAATTTAATCCTCCGGCCCGGAAAATCCGTTTTTGAGGAAAAGCTATTTGTTGAATTCCTTACGGAAAATACCAATAGCGGTGGCACAATCATCAAGCTAAACATCCATCCAAAAGTACCGATTACCATTCACAAGTTGCAGCTCTTTTTTACACATCCTTATGGGAATGATGCCTCTGTTTTTTGTAATGGATACCAATCGTGGACTGAAAGCAGAGAATTCGGAAGAGATGAACTTATCCAACCTTTACGGAAAGTCACATCCAAGTTATTCAATCCTTACGGGGATTATGGTTTTACAGATTACCCAGGCCTATCAGGACATTTACATTCCTGGTCCTATACCTATATTTCCGAAAAGGAAAATGAGATAATATTCCTTGGATCAACATCCGAGTTTACGGGTTTCACATTATTCAGGCATGAGGCTCCTGGAAGTACATTGATAGTGGAAAAGGATTGCAGAGGTTTATTTCTAGATCATTCTTACCCTGCAATTAACCTGTTTTCCGGTAAAGGAGATCGACACGATTTATTCAATGAATATTTCGAACTCATGGATTTCAAACCTACCCATGCAAAACCTGCATTTGGTTGGACCAGCTGGTATGAACATTACACCAGTATCTCTCATCAAATTATAGAAGAAAATCTGGAAGCTGCTGCAAATAGTGGGCTGCCAGTCGACATTTTCCAGGTTGACGATGGTTACCAGACCCGAGTTGGGGATTGGACAGATATTAAGCCCGAGTTCCCGGAAGGTATGGGTGCTATTGCTGCCATGATAAAAGCAAAAGGTATAAAAGCCGGGATTTGGCTGGCCCCTTTTATTTGCGAAAAGAAATCGAATATTTTCAGATTCAAAAAGGATTGGTTGCTTAAGGACAAAAAAGGCAGACCGATAAAAGCAGGTTATAACCCATTGTGGAGTGGTGATTTTTACGCTCTTGATTTTTATAACCAAGAAGTGAAAAACCACCTGACAGCTGTATTTTTCACCGTACTATCCCAATGGAAGTTTGACATGGTGAAGCTGGATTTTTTATATGCTGTTGCTTTACATCCTCCCAAAAACAAGACCAGAGGTCAGGTAATGCATGAAGCGATGTCATTTCTCAGGAAAGTCATTGAATCGAAGTTAATCCTTGGATGTGGGGTCCCATTGAGCGCAGCTTTTGGCACAACTGATTATTGCCGAATTGGTGCCGATGTCCATTTGAAATGGGAACATGGTCTGTTAAAATGGTTGCGTAACAGGGAGAGAGTTTCCACTCACCTCGCACTTACCAATACTTTCGGCAGGTATGAGTTGAATAAATTGGCTTTTCTGAATGACCCCGATGTTTTTATTCTGAGAAAACATAAAAACAAGCTGACTGAGACTCAACAACGAACGTTGTTACTGGCTAACGTACTTGCGGGAGATCTCGTTTTCTCGTCTGATAACTTCAGCTTGTATGATGAAGAGACCCTTACACATTTAAGGGAAATACTTGCACTTTTTCGGAGAACACACCTTCGCATAGAAAAGCAGGAAGACTTCTATATCGCGCGATTCAAAGTAGATGGTAAAGACAAAGTCGCCTATTTCAACCTTTCCGGAAAGGAGATAAAAAAGTTAATTGCTGGTGTGAATGTGGAACTTGAGCCTTACGCCTCTAAACTTGTGCACCTGATTTAATCTATCAACTCGAGGGCTTTCCGGTAAACCGGATCTTTATCGTTCAATACCCTGAAAAGACCTTCTTCCTCAAAATACTGGCGAGCTACAAACGATTTTAGCTGATGTTCGATCTTTGACCGACAATCTGAAAAACTTGTTTCGTTATACACTACGCCCTTATCGCCTACATAATCGATAAATGAGGTCATCATAGAATTATTGACCTCAAATCGTTTATTAAAGTCGTCAATGGTTTCATAGGCGGTCTTTGATCCACTGTGCCTGTCAAAATAATAATAAACAAACTCCTGCAAATAAGCCCTGGCTTTTGAGTAGTATTCGTTATAAACTACGGTATCAATAGGCACAAATTCATCAGGAATAATACCTCCCCCACCGTATACTACCCTGCCGCTGGCAGTTTGATATTCTGTAGAGTCCGTAATCTTAATAGAGTCGCGACTCAGCAATTCACCAGTTTGCAGCCTGGTTAATGAGGAAGACCCATATTCACTTTCGTCACTGGAGTATTCTTTTTGAATTGACCTTCCGGAAGGAGTATAATACCTGGCAACCGTCAACCTTAATGCTGACCCGTCACTCAATTTATATTGTTCCTGTACCAGTCCTTTACCGAAAGTTCTCCGGCCTATTACAGTGCCTCTGTCCCAATCCTGTACTGCACCGGCGAGAATCTCTGAGGCTGAAGCCGAGCCTTCATCAACCAACACCATAATCTGATCTATTGGGAAAAAATTTCGACCCGAAGTCTTATAGTCGCTTCTTCTTTGGGTTCTACCTTGTGTATAGACTATCAATTTTCGGCCATCATCAAAAAGCTGGTCAACCATCTTCGTGACGGCTGAAAGGTAGCCTCCATTATTCTGCCGTACATCAATGATGAGGTTTTCCATACCTTCTCCGTTAAGATTTTCAACGGATTTCATGAATTCTTCGTAAGTGGTATTTGAAAAGCGGCTGACCTTGATGTACCCTGTCTTGTCATCGACCATATACGAAACTTCAATAGATTTATCGGGGATTGAAGCCCGGGTGACTGTTACATTAAGGAGATCTTCATTGCCTTTTCTTTTTATACCGAGATTGACTTTACTGCCTTTTTGTCCTCTCAATAAATCAATGACATCACTATTTGAAATACCAATACCCGCTATAGTCGAATCATTTATTTGAACAATTTTATCTCCTGGTAAAATGCCTGCCTCTTCGGAAGGACCATTTTCAACAACTGAAACTACATATAGCGTATCGACAAGAATAAAAAAGGATACGCCAATGCCATCGAAGCTACCTTCCAGAGATTCATTAATCGACTGCAATTGTTCTTCAGGAATATAATTGGAATGCGGATCGAGTTCTTTTAACATGGATTTGATAGCAGCTTCCATGATTTTCTCTCTTTCTACCTCATCGACATATTTTGATTCAATGTACCTTAACATCTCTTCTATCTTCCCTACTTCTGAGCGACTTGAAAAAGAAGAGATCGATGCTTTTTCCACATTAACCGGAGCTGCCTTTCTTAACTCAAATCCAAGCATGATGCAGCCCACAGCTGTAATAGCAAACAGCAATGGCAGCCAGATATTCAGTTTTTTCTGTTCCGGTTCAATCGGCAGGTTTTCATTCATTTCAGAATAATTTTCGAACAAAAGATTGTACTTTAACCTTTGAAGTACACGAAAAACAAATGTACACAAAATGCAGTTAATCGCAGATAGCGGTTCTACAAAAACCAACTGGGTTCTTCTTAACAAAAATGAGGTAATCAAGGCCTGCACAACAAGAGGCTTTAATCCCCATTACCTGTCTGAAGTCGATATTATTTCCGGTTTAAGATCCGAGTTAGTTCCTTGTCTCGACAAATGGGTAACAGCAATTAGCAAGATCTGGTTTTATGGAGCTGGATGTTCAGGAAAAATCGTGAACGAGAAAGTACAGGATGCCCTTGGCGTTGTATTCCAGGATTCTGAAGCAGAAGTCAACTCAGATCTTTTAGCTGCAGCCAGAAGTCTTTGTGGTAACCAGCCTGGCATCGCCTGCATCCTGGGCACTGGTTCCAATTCTTGTCAGTACGACGGTTTAGAGATTAAAGAACATATTCCACCCCTGGGGTTCTTATTTGGTGATGATGGAAGTGGAGCTGAGTTGGGTAGGTTATTAGTAAAAGCCTATTTTCAGAAAGATTTGAGTGCTGGAGTTGCAGAAAAATTTGAACTGGCTTTTGGCAGTGACCGTACAGCCATATTGGAAAAAGTTTATTCTTCATCTACTCCAAACCGAGAACTTGCTGGTTTTGCACCTTTCGTAGTCGCCAATCTTGATCATGCTGAAATTTATGGTTTAGCGAAACGAACCTTCCGGCAATTTTTCGAAAATGCAGTTTTGAAATATACCGATCATCAAAAATGTCCCATCCATTTTACCGGATCGATAGCTTTCCATTTCCAACCACTTTTAAACCAGTTTATGAAAAGCTACCATCTGAACAAAGGGGTGGTTACCAAAGGTCCTATGGATAGGCTCATCCATTTTCATATGGAGGCATGAAATAAAAGGCAATTATGAAAAGGCATGATTTTTGAATAATTGCAAGCAATACCCGATATTGTTTGGAATTTTTCATTAAACCACCTGTTTCATGAAGAAAAATTTAGAACTTGATAATATTGACAGACAGATTCTTTCCATTTTAATGGAGGATGCCAAAAAGCCTTATACTGAAATTGCCAACCAGATCCATGTTTCAGGTGGAACCATCCATGTCAGGATGAAAAAACTTGAACAAATGGGCATTGTGAAAGGCGCAAGTCTTGAGGTAGACTATGAAAAGCTCGGATATGACATTTGTGCATTTCTTGGGATTTATCTTGACAAAGGTTCATTATTTGACGATGTAGCCAAAGATCTTGAAGGCATTCCAGAAATTGTAGGCGCTCACTATACAACCGGCTTGTACAATATTTTTGCTAAAATTGTTTGTCGAGACACTAACCACCTAAGAGAGGTTTTACACGATAAGATCCAGAAAATACCGGGTATTCAGAGGACAGAAACCTTTATTTCTCTTTTTGAAAATATCAATCGCCCCGTCCAGATCTTTGAAAAGGAATGAAAATAATCAACCACATAAGAAACGGACTTATTTTCCTGATAGCCTTCCTCTTTTGCCAGGTCAATCTCTGTTTTGCCAATGATGAAAACCCGGAAACGGACAAGGGGTGTCCTGATCTCGAAATTACTACAGTCAAAATACTCGAGCAAAAAAGAAAATGTATAATTGTGGAGTACGAGCTTGTTAACAAAGGCGACCAACCTGTGCGATTTGGAGGGGACACACGTTCAATTGCTGACAACCTTGCCATCCAGGCACATTTCTCCGGCGACCGCAAGCTGAATAAAGGAGACATCCTAGCCGATGGGGATTTCCTGATTGGGAATGGTGAAAATTTAGAATTAGCCCCAGATGAAACTTATAAAAGCACTATAAAAGTAAGCCTGAAAGCAAAAACAAATCATATAGGAGTTTTGATCCTTAAAGCTGATGCAACGCATATTACAAAAGAGTGTGACGAAACCAACAACACAAATTTTGTGATCATACCATGGTAAATGAAAAAAGCCATCCCTTGAAAACAGGAACGGCTTCTTTTGCTTTTTAATGACAATAGATTACTGTCCGGGTACGTTGTAATAAAACCTTTCACGAATAATCTGGTCATCTTCCCAACGCTGTACACAAACTTGCTCCATTTTCATCCGGTTACCATTCTTGAAGGTACAATCTATCCATGCTTCAACGATAGTTACACCTGCTCCTTCATCTGATGTGATTGCTGTTGTGCCTCCACCGTGCATTTCCTGGAGACTATTTAGCCATTCAATTTCAAACTTGCGGTTGGTATCTTTCCCTTCCCGGGCTTCGCCTGTCGCTTCAACCATCACGACATCTTCATGGTAATACTTTTCGAATGCATCCAGCATGTTGCCCTCACCAATCATACGGTAAAGGTCTTTGGCTTTTTCCAAATAACTCATTTGTTAAGTTTTTTTGACTAAAAAATTGATTTCTAAAACGGGTTTTATAGAAATCAGGCGAGATTGATTGATGTTTAAAGGTATGATTTTCACATCTGAATAGAAAGGCTTTAACAGTTAATTAACGAACCTTTCAGTACCACATTTTCGATATGATTAATGTAGGATAATAAAAAAAAGCCAAAGCAAACATATTCATTTTGCAATGGCTTTTTATCGTGTCTCTCGTAGCCCATAGGGGAATCGAACCCCTGTTTCAAGGATGAAAACCTTGCGTCCTAACCACTAGACGAATGGGCCAGGGCGGTTGACAGTTGATGGTTGTGGTTGGTAGTAATGAATTATTTAAACTGCTATCAGCTATAAACAATCAACTGTCAACCAAACTCGTAGCCCATAGGGGAATCGAACCCCTGTTTCAAGGATGAAAACCTTGCGTCCTAACCACTAGACGAATGGGCCATTGATGCAAATCATTCAGGCTTTTCTTCAAAAGCATGGCAAAGATAAAATTGTAATTCAATTTTACAAAACACTGGTTCCATTAAATTAAGTTCCGAATCGTGGAATATTTATGGGTAAAGATTATTTTTGCAGCAAAATTGAAAAGCAATGAAAACTATATCCTTCCAAAACAAGAAAGTCCTGATAAGAGTTGATTTCAATGTGCCTCTAAATGATAATGGACAAATCACGGATGACACCAGGATGCGCGGAGCAATGCCTACCCTTAAGCATATCCTGGATAATGGTGGCTCTCCGATCGTAATGTCTCACCTGGGAAGACCGCAAAAAAAGCTAAATGAAGATGGCACAATTAACAAAGGGAAATTTACCCTAAAACACTTAGTAGATCATCTTGCTGAGCTTTCAGGTGCAAAAGTACATTTTGCATCCGATTGTATTGGGGAAGAGGCCAGCAATAAAGCGGCTGGCTTGCAGCCAGGAGAGATTTTGTTGCTGGAAAATACCAGGTTTCATAAAGAAGAATCAAAGGGTAATGATGACTTTGCTCGTCAATTGGCCAGCCTGGGTGACATTTTCATCAATGATGCCTTCGGCACTGCTCACCGGGCACATGCTTCTACCACAGTAGTAGCCCGCTTCTTTTCTGCTGAAAACCGCTCTTTTGGGTTGCTTATGGAAAAAGAGCTCCACAATGCATCAAAAGTCATCAACAACCCCTCAAGACCATTAACCGCGATTATTGGTGGTGCAAAAGTTTCGGATAAGATATTACTACTGGATCGATTAATCGAATTTGCAGATAACATAATCGTTGGTGGGGGAATGGCCTACACATTCATAAAAGCTCAGGGAGGAGAAATCGGCAAATCACTTTGTGAAGATGATCGTCTGGAGTTAGCCAAATCATTAATGACCAAAGCTGAAGACAGAGGTATTAAGTTATTGTTACCTGAAGACTCAATCATTGCGGATGAGTTTTCTGAAAATGCGATGATAAACGCGGCTGATAGCGACGACATTCCTGAAGACTGGATGGGCCTTGACATTGGCCCTGAAGCCAGAAATGAGTTTGAACAGGTTATCATGCAATCAAAAACTATCCTTTGGAATGGTCCGATGGGCGTTTTTGAAATGAATGCTTTTTCTAAAGGGACCAAAGCCATCGCCAATTCTGTAGCAATAGCTACATCAAAAGGTGCTTTTTCTTTAATTGGTGGAGGGGATTCTGTTGCTGCCATTAACCAGCTAAACCTGGCCGACGAAGTGAGTTATGTTTCAACTGGAGGAGGAGCAATGTTAGAATTCCTCGAGGGTAAATTACTCCCGGGAGTTGCAGCAATTCAGGGTGACTAAACTGATTGGCCATTTTCCTTTTGTTCTTCCTGCTTTTCTTTTTCAAGAAGATCGAAGACGAATTTGAGGCCGAATAACAAAAATACGCCTAGTACACCTCCAATAAATGCCCCTCTTATGGCATGATCCCTGGGTTTTTGGAACTTTGCTTTAAGCGGATACATTGGCATGTCTACAGGCTGGATAATTGGCTTACTTGACAGTAACGACATTCTTGCAGACTCCAGATTCCTTGCAGATTCGAGGTAGAGACTATTGGCAAGATTAACCTCTCTTCCAAGTCTGTCTTCTTCCAAAAGAGATTCTTTTTTAAATATGCTTCTGTTTTTATCCTGAAACCTGGCTAGTCTGGCTTCAGCACTTGCTAATACATTCCTCAGTGAATCGGTTCTTTTATTGACAATATCGAATGTCTCCTGATGCTTTTCTACGGTTTTTTCTACGTAGTAGCTATCAAGCACATGGAATAGACTGTTTGCCAATTCGTATGACATATATTCTGAGGCAGAAACAATCCGAATAATAAACATATCACCATCAGTAACTTCATAGGACATATGCCATTTTGAAACCCGGTTTTGGAGTCCTTTAAGAACACTGTTTTCAAGATAATTAAACCCATCAAGAGAATCATGTTCAAAGTAGAAATCATAGAGGTCTTCATTAATTCCCTCTTTCCAACTGTCGTGGAGTTCGAAAATCGTGATGTAATGATTTGCCAGAAAGTCTTCCTTCTCAAGAAAAGTGGTTTTTGAGAACAAGGCTCTCCCAATAATTTCCCGGGAATTAAGCAAATCCATAATACGGTTCATATTAGCTCCTCGTTTCCCGCTTTGTAAACCAAATTGACTCAGGATATTGGCAAATCCTCCTCCTCCTGAATTTGGATTATCAACCAGCACAAAAGAGACTTTAGCAGTAAATGCAGGAGGCGTTTTATAGGATCTGTAAAAGTAGAAGCCTGCAATAAGCAAACCTGTAATTATGGGAACCCACCAATATTTTAAAGCATAAAAGAAATAGGATTTAGCCAGCTCGATTATATCGGTAAGTCTAAATGAATTTTCCTCTATTGGTATGTAATCTTCAGCACTCATAACGTCATCTGAAAGCCTGATTGATCAGGACCACTAAGGTGAGCACAGCAGTTGCTGAGCTAACAGAGTTTGTAATGACCTGGCCCCAGTCTGTTTTTTGGCGGTCTTCATCACGCTCTTTCTTTTCCTTTCTTGACTTAGGTTGTACAGAAACCAAAGACCCTTTTTCAACTTTTGGATAAATCTTGAAAACACCGTAGTTCTTTGTTTTCTTCACAAATCCATTAGGGTCTTCAACAAAAATCAACTTTTTCCTACCTCTTCTTTTTTTATCGATACCAGTACCGTACTTATTGATATAAAAACGTGCACGCTTTCCTTTATGGTAAGGCACATTAATATTTTTTTGAGCAGTAATTGCCGGATGCTTAACAGCTCCTGTAATAGACACCAGGTCTTTGGTTTTCGGGATATTAATAACATCTCCATCCTTCAAAACATAGTTAAATCTCGAATCAGGGTTTTTCAAAACCTTATCAAGATCAAGGAGAATATAACCTATGCTATCTTCATTTCTAACCAGAGTGGCACCAGCTGGGAATGCAGACTCAGAAATACCTCCAGCCCTTTCAACCAGGCTCAGCAAACGTTCATTTTTATCTACAATAGGATATACGCCAGGATAAAGCACCTCCCCTATAACTTCCACATTTCGCTGAACTTCAAATTCTGGTAAAGAACGTACAAATATCTGGTCTCGTGGTTGAAGCAAGAATTCATCCTGGGTTGATAAACTCAAATCTTCTTCAACAGCTAGCGTTGCAATTACAACTGAGACTTTCTCCTCTCCTTCGTATTGTAATCTTGAAATTTCAATTCTGTCATTCGCTGCTTCCTCTCTCAGGCCTCCTGACAGGAAAAGTAGATCTTTCAGTGTCATAGACTCGAAGAAGTTATAGGGTCCCGGGCTACGGATCGCGCCAAAAATTTCAACAGTCAGTTGGTCTGCAAAATTGGATTTAGGATAGACAACCAATTGATCCCTCGGTTCCAGGTTTAAATTGTCTGCAGAGTTTGGATCATTGAGAATTTCTGAGATATTTACCCTGAAAGTTGCGGTTGTATTATCAGGCCTGGTTCTTTCTAGAATAGCGACGTCTGCTGCTTCAAGTTTTGGCCCGCCACTAAAGTACAAAAGATCGCTAATCTGGAGATTTTCATCAAACTCAAAGATACCCGGATTGCGAACTTCCCCTAATACACTGACTTCATAATCCGTAACAAATGTAGATTTAGAGGCTACCCTGATTTTATCAAGAGGTCGAAGAACTACATTTTGATCAGAATCAGGATTATTGATGGCTTCATTGAGATTCAATCTCAAATAATTATTGGAAAGGTCATCCGCTTTTCGCAAAATATAAACCTGGTCAAGTCTGGCATCTTCTTTAAGTCCTGACTTTTGAATAACATCCAGCAGGCGCATTCCATCGCGTAATTCATATTTACCGCTTAATTCAACAGCACCTTCTGCTGTTACAAAATTTCTGAAAGGTTCCTCAACCAGGTAAATATTGACTTTATCTCCTGGCAACAGTTCATAATCACTATTAGTTGACAATAAATCCATCAGATTGACATCCAATAAGACTTGCCTGTCATCAACAAATCTTTCAATCTGGATATTATTCCGATAAGCTTCCGGCTTTAAACCGCCAGAATGCCGAATGAGATCAAGAAGGCCTTCATTCTGGAGTAGTTCATATTTATAGGGCCTGATAACAGCGCCCTCAATGCTTACCACTTTCCCAGCTGTAGGAACAAAAATGATATCGTTATCCTGAAGGAACACATTATCCTTAACCTCCGGGTTACCCAGGAATTTATAAAGATCAATCAATGCTTCAGATTGATCAGAATGTAAAACTTTAATTAAACGAACCGAACCATTGGGCGCTGGGCCTGAGGCCTCCCCGAGAGCGTTTAAGGCTGAATTCATTGCAGCAAAACTATAACTACCCGGATTAACAACCTCCCCATATACTCCAACAGTAATAGGTCTGGAGTAGCTAATAGTGACTTCAATCTGATTAAATCCGCTGCGGAGGTCCATTACATTACCAAAGTTGCTGATAATCGCTTCTCTGGCATCTTTAAATGTTAAGCCTTTCAGAAAAATTCGCGGTAATTGGAAAGGTTTGATAAAGCCTTCTTTATTGACTAGGTATGAACTACTAAACTCTACATTACCCCAGGCGGTTACAGTAAACTCATCACCTGCACCTACGATGTAATTATCTGGTGCTTTGAAGTTATCATTAGGTTCAATAAGCGTAAAACTGTTTTCTTTAAAGAAATGCTGACCATACACCAGATCGGAAAACTCTTCTGGTTCTGGTTCTTCTTCAGAGGGACCTACAGGTTTTGGTTCATCTACCTCTGGCTGGGGCAATACCTTTTTGGCATCTTGAAGTGCTTTGGCTTCGGCTTCTTTGCGCTCTTGTTCTTGCTTTTTGAGGCGCTCGGCCGCAGTAGCTGCAGGCCTGTCCGGTGCGATAAGACCGCGACTTTCAAGCTCTTTCTTTACTTGATCTTCCGTAAGGTTGTGTTTGTCTAATTGTTGTTTAGCCTCTTCTTCTGAGATGCCTCTTTTCTCAATTTCTTCCTTGATCTTCGGATCTTCGATCTGTGCAAAGCTCATCCCGGCAATAAGGACAAAAACAAAAATTAGGATACCGGTTTTTTTCATTATAGTTCCAATTTAAACCGAATACTGTTTTTCATAATATTGCTGGTATTCTCCTGAAGTAACGTTTTCGAGCCAAGTTTCATTTTCCAGATACCAATCGATAGTCTGGCTCATACCTTCTGAAAAGGTTACCGTTGGCGACCAATTTAAGGTAGTTTCTAGTTTTGTCGAATCTATAGCATAACGACGATCGTGGCCCGGGCGATCCTTGACAAAAGTAATTAATGATCTTGAGAACCCTTCCGACCTACCAAGTTTTTTGTCCATTAGATCACAAAGGAGGTGAATGAGGTCAAGATTTTGCCATTCGTTATTAGCACCAATATTATAAGTTCCTCCGACTTTTCCTTCATGAAAGATCAGGTCAATGGCTAATGCATGATCAACCACCCACAACCAATCACGGGTAAACTTCCCATCCCCGTATACTGGTAAAGGCTTTTTATTTTTAATATTATTGATGAATAACGGAATTAGCTTTTCAGGAAACTGGTTTGGGCCATAATTATTCGAGCAATTTGAAATCACTATCGGAAATCCATAGGTATGAAAATAAGCTCTTACCAAGTGATCTGAACTGGCTTTGGATGCCGAATAAGGGGATCTTGGATCGTAAGCCGTTGTTTCGTGAAACAATCCTTCTGCCCCCAGACTTCCATAAACCTCATCAGTGGAAACATGGAAAAACCTTACATCTTTCCGGTCTCCCCACTTTTTCTTTGCTCGGTCAAGAAGATTGAGGGTGCCAATAATATTTGTATATGCAAAACTGAGCGGATCGGTAATCGACCGGTCAACATGTGATTCGGCAGCTAAATGAATTACACCATCTATACTGTATTTATCGAATATGGCATCTATTTTTTCAGCATCCGTAATATCTCCTTTTTCAAAAAAGTAGTTATGTGACTCCTGGACATCAGTAAGGTTTTCAAGATTTCCGGCATAAGTCAGGCTATCCAGGTTGACGATTCGGTAAGCAGGATATTTATTTACCAATACCCTCACCAGATGAGAACCAATAAATCCGGCTCCACCAGTTATCAGAATTGATCTTTCCCAATTTTTCATATTCAAAATTAAACTGAAAATTAGCCAATTTTGGCGTACTGCCTGTTTAACCTTCTTTGGTTAACACTTTTTTAAAGTACTCGTAAGTTTTTTTCAGCCCTTCCTTGCGGTCTACCTTGGCTTCCCATCCAAGGATTTCCCTGGCTTTTGTGGTATCTGGCTGGCGTTTTTTGGGGTCATCAACGGGCAATGGCTTATAAATTATCTGTAAGTCGGGGTTAATGAGCTCAATTACCTCTTCTGCAAATTGCTTGATGGTAATCTCATCAGGGTTGCCAATATTTACTGGAAGGTGATAATCACTTAATAATAATCTGTAAATACCTTCTACTTCATCATCAACATAGCAGAAAGAGCGAGTTTGAGAGCCATCTCCAAAGACCGTTAAATCTTCTCCCCTGATCGCCTGAGATAAAAATGCCGGTAGAGCACGACCATCATCTGTTCGCATTCTCGGACCGTAAGTATTGAATATGCGCACTATTCTGGTCTCAACACCGTGGAAGTTGTGATATGCCATTGTAATCGCTTCCTGAAAGCGTTTAGCTTCATCATAAACACCCCTTGGTCCTATCGGATTGACATTTCCCCAATACTCTTCATTTTGGGGATGAATTTCCGGATCGCCATATACCTCGGAAGTCGAAGCAACAAGGATCCTGGCTTTCTTGGCTTTGGCAAGACCTAAAAGATTATGTGTTCCTAATGAACCGACTTTCAAAGTTTGAATCGGCATTTGCAGGTAATCAATAGGGCTGGCAGGTGAAGCAAAGTGAAGAATAAAATCGAGATCACCAGGTACATGAACGAATTTGGTGACGTCGTGGTGGTAATATTCAAACTCTTTCAGCGGAAACAGGTGAGCGATATTCTCAATATTACCTGTCAAAAGGTTATCCATACCAATAACTTGGTAACCTTCCTTTATGAATCGATCGCAAAGATGAGATCCGAGGAATCCTGCTGCACCGGTAATTAAAACGCGCTTTTTCTTCATTGAAATGTGAATTATTCGACGACTAACCGACCAATACTTTCGTAGTTATACCCTAAATCTTTCATCTGCTCCAGCCCAAACAGGTTTCTTCCATCAAAAATTACCTTGTTTTTCATATGCCGTTCAACAGCCCGGAAGTCTGGTGTCCTGAAAACACTCCATTCTGTAATAATGGCCAGGGCATCAGCATCTTCAAGGGCTTCGTATTGGTTAGTGGTTAGGGTGATTCTATCTCCAAAAATTTTTGCAATATTGTCCATTGCTTCCGGGTCATAGGCTGCAATCTCTGCGCCTGCCGCAAGAAGATCTGCAATAATGTACAATGAAGGCGCTTCCCTGATATCATCGGTATTTGGCTTAAAAGCCAATCCCCAAACTGCTATCTTCTTTCCGGTAAGATCTTCGCCAAAATGGTTTTTGATCTTTTGCACCAAAACTCTTTTTTGAATGTCATTAACCTTCATAACAGCTTTCAGAATCTTGAAATCGTAGGTATTCTCTTCGGCAGTCTTGGCAAGGGCCTGTACATCTTTAGGAAAACAACTTCCTCCGTAACCCACTCCAGGAAAGAGGAATCTTTTCCCAATCCTTGTATCGGTGCCGATGCCTCTTCTGATCATATCGACGTTGGCGCCAACTTTCTCGCAAAGGTTGGCGATTTCATTCATGAAAGAAATTCGGGTAGCTAGGTAAGAATTGGCAGCATATTTAGTCATTTCTGCAGAACGCTCATCCATAAAGATTATGGGATTGCCCTGTCTTACAAAAGGCGCATATAGACGTTCCATTTTTTTTCTGGCCTTTTCGGAATCCGTACCTACTACAACTCTGTCGGGTTTCATAAAATCATCAACCGCAACACCTTCTCTTAAAAATTCAGGATTAGAGACTACATCAAACAAACTTTCATCAATCCTTGTGGCCAGTACTTTATGCACCTTTTCTGCTGTGCCTACCGGAACTGTAGATTTATCAACAATGACTTTATAATCTTTTATCAGATGAGAAAGGTCATCAGCAACACCAAGAATATATCGGAGATCAGCTGAACCATCTTCCCCGGGAGGCGTAGGAAGGGCCAAAAAAATAATCTCTGCATCTCTTACAGCATCGGCCAAATTGGTTGTAAAACCTAATCTATCTTGTTTAGTATTTCTGTCAAAGAGGAGATCTAGTCCGGGTTCGAAGATTGGTACGATGCCGGCTTGCATCTGTTTTACCTTTTTCTCATCAATATCTACGCAAGTGACATAATTCCCGGTTTCCGCAAAACAGGTCCCCGTTACTAGTCCAACGTAACCTGTGCCAACTACTGCTATTTTCAAATTGCCTGGTTTATAAGCTTCAAAAAATCAGAGCGCAAATATACCAATATTATACTTGATAACAGTCAAATTATCTGACTTTAGTATTTTGATGAAAAGAGTTATCTGAAAAGGCTAAATTTGTGCTCTAAATCATTTTTTTTGGCAGCGCTGGGTACAGTTTTTCCGTAATCAGGTAAAGTCAAATTATCTAAACGATCAACCGACCTTATGTTCAAATATTTATTATCCTTTTTGCTTATCGTTTTTACGGTGGTTCAGGTTACTGGCCAAGAAGCACCTGAAACTCCTGAAAAAAGTAAATTCAAGGCTTTCCTTGTGAATGTAGGCTACGGATTTCATATGCCCGGCGGAGATATGAAAGATCGCTTTGGTTCCAACTCCTCGGCAGGTCTTCAAATCGAATTCATCTACCAAGGCTATTTTGCTGGTATTGAAGGCGATTTTCTTTTCGGAGGAACAGTCAAAACCGATGTTCTCGCACCTTTGAGGACGCCTGAAGGTGCATTGATAGGCGATGATTTCGAATTTGCCATACCCCGTCTTTCTGAAAGAGGATTCTACACCGGTGGATATGTCGGTAAGGTGTTCCCGGTGCTGAAGAACCATCCGCGGTCGGGTTTACGGGTATCGCTTGGACTCGGATTATTGTCCCATAAAATCAATATTGCTGATGAGGCTGGCACGCTGGTCCAACTTCAGGGAGAATACAAAAAGGGTTATGACAGACTTACAAATGGTCTCGCTACAAGACAATTTATAGGCTATCATCACTTTAGCAGGAATCGCCTGATAAACTTTTATGCTGGTTTTGAATTTACTCAGGGTTTTACCAAAAGTCGCAGGGATTTCAACTTTGACACTATGGAGGTTGATACCAACTCCAGGTTGGATGCCTTTTATGGCTTTCGAATTGGCTGGACACTACCTATCTTCATTGGCGAAGGAGACGAATACTTTTATTGATCAGGCTTTTCACTGATCCCTTCAAACTCGCTCACTGTTTATGCTTTGGGGTTATCGCATCTTTATATGGGTTTATGGTTTTGCCATCAGATTAGCTGCTCCTTTCAACAAAAAAGCCAAATTATGGGCCAATGGTCGCCATGGTGTTTTTGATCGAATCAAAACTGAAATAGATCCTTCCCGACCGCTTGTCTGGATGCATTGTGCTTCTCTTGGAGAATTTGAACAAGGTCTGCCTATACTCGAAGCTAGCAAACAAACATACCCTGATCATGTCATCATGGTTACTTTTTTTTCACCTTCAGGCTATGAGATCAGGAAAAATCATACATTGCCTGACCACGTTTTTTATCTTCCTGAGGATACTGCTGGCAATGCAGAAAAATTTCTCGCCCTTACTAAGCCCAAATTAGCCATCTTCGTCAGGTACGAGTTGTGGTATTATTATTTATCTACCCTTTCGGGGAATGGAACCCCAGTAATTTTGCTTTCTGCCATCTTCCAGGCCAATAAGGTATTTTTTAAATCGTGGGGTGGTTTTTTCAGGAAAATGCTGGGTTTCTTTGATATGATTTTTGTACAGGACGAATTCTCAAAATCGTTATTGGAAAAAATTGACCTGCAAAAGGTAAAAGTCACAGGCGATACAAGAGTTGATCGCGTTATAAAGATTGCGGATACGCCTTATGAAGACAAACTGATTGCTTCGTTTTCAGCAAACCATAAAATTTTTATTGCCGGCAGTACATGGCCAAAAGATGAGGCCATCCTCGTACCTTTCATCAATGAACTTTACCAGAAAAGGTGGAAAACCATTATTGCCCCTCATAATATTGACCACGGACTTATTGAAAAACTAAGACTTTCATTACCTGACGAAACCATCCTTTATTCAGATGATAACCCAGAAAAGGCAAATGCTGCCCAAGTCATAATCATTGATAATATTGGGAAGTTGTCAAAATTGTATCGATTTGGAGACTTGGTTTATATAGGAGGAGGCTTCGGCGTAAGTGTGCATAATATCCTCGAAGCAATGGTTTATAACATCCCGGTTATCTTCGGACCAAACCATAAGCATATCAGGGAAGCCGTCGAAATGTCTAAAAACAAAGCATGCATTCCTGTAAACGGAAATAAAGAACTCGAAAATGCTTTTGACTATCTGACAAAGGAGCAAAACTATACCGCATCAAAGGAGCGGATAGCAACTTATATTTCAAACAACTCCGGGGCTACAGAAGAAGTTATGGCCTATCTTAAAGAAAGTTTGGACGCCTGAAAGCCCGTAGAAGAAATATTCTTCTAAATTTGTTGATCATTAGCCAGCAGAATAGATGAAAAAAAACAAACTAGCGGTTACAGCGATCATATTTTTTTGTTGCATGGCCACTGTCTTTGGCCAATCGACAGAATTGCCATTGGGCAATGATGCCTATCACATTCTTGACCGACAGGAAATAAAGGCTGGAAAGGATTTTCAGGCCCCTTTTTTTTCCACTTTCAAGCCCTATAAAAGGAAGGATGTCACCCAATTTATGATCAACCTTGACGAAGCAGGGGTAGATTCCAGCAACCTTAATCATAAAGACAGGGTTTACATTTTCAAAGACAATAACGACTGGATCGATCAGCCTGCAGAAGGTCTTGACGGGCAGGTTTTTAGCGATAAAAAACATTATGAGAAAGTCTATGTTGACAGCTCAAAAGTCTTCTATACCTACCGAGAAACAGAACGTTCTTCTAACCCGACTTTAAAAAGATATTACTCGAGTAAAAAACCAATTTTCAAGGTATTCTATAAAACTCCTGCTAATCTTTGGGAAATCAACAAACCTGCCTTTAAAATGCGGGTTAATCCAATCATCCATTTTAAACTTGGCAAGGAGCAGGAGGACGAAGGTGGTTACACCTTTCTCAATACGCGTGGAGTAGATGTGAGGGGCAGTATTGATGACAGGGTTTGGTTCCATACGAGAATTCTGGAGAACCAGGCCAGATTCCCGATCCATGTTACAGAGCGTAATATTGCAACAAGTTCTGTCCCTGGTGCCGGGTTTTACAAACGGTATGAAAGCAGGGTGTTTGACATCACTAATGGATACGACTATTTACTGGCCACCGGATATGTTAATGCCCGGATCTCCAAACATATTCACGTTCAGTTAGGGCATGGTCAAAACTTTATTGGCAACGGGCATCGATCACTCTTTCTATCTGACTATTCTACCAATTATTTTTATCTGAAATTGAACACCAAGGTCTGGAAGTTTAATTATCAAAACATCTTTGCGGAACTGACTTCTCAGTTTGATCGAGATACCCTTGGCGATGTTACCCGACCTAAGAAATATATTGCTGCTCACCACCTAAGCATTAACATTCTGCCTAATCTGAACATCGGTCTATTTGAGTCTGTCGTTTTTGACCGGGGCAATACTTTTGAATTGCAATATCTCAACCCGGTTATTTTATATCGAACTGTAGAACAAGCCGTTGGGAGTCCTGACAATGCAAATATCGGCCTCGACTTTAAATACAATTTTCTGAAGCGTTTTTCACTTTATGGTCAGATCATGATCGACGAATTTGTATTTAACGAACTTGTTGTCGAACGACGAGGCTGGTGGGCCAACAAGATTGCTTATCAACTTGGGTTAAAGTATATTGATGTCATTGGTATCGACCACCTGGATCTTCAACTGGAATATAATTCTGTAAGGCCATTTACTTATACGCATAGAGACGAGTCAGCCAATTACACACATTATAACCAACCGCTTGCTCACCCTCTTGGTGCCAACTTTAAAGAGATCATAGCCATTCTCCGTTATCAGCCAATTTTTCCTTTGAAGCTTCAGGGACGGCTGGTGTATGCTAATTTCGGTACCGATATCGAAGATTCTAACTGGGGAAGTAATATCTTCCTCAATCACCTTGAACGATCAGCCCCTGATGGCACCGATGATGAAATAGGTCATAGAATTGGCCAGGGTATTGGTAATAAATTATTGATCCTCGACTTCAATGCTGCTTACCAGCTTAAACATAATCTGTACCTCGACTTCAACGCTGTTATGCGCAACCTCGAATCTGATGATGATTCAAGAGACTATTCCCGCATCTTTGTAGGCTTTGGTGTAAGGTGGAATATTGCAGACCGGATAGTGGACTACTAGTTGGCTGTTAATTCTAAAACTGGTTGGAAAAGTTTACAGGTCTTTCTTCATTTCTTCCAGGAAGGCGCGGATTTCCTTTAAACGTTCAATCGTTTGTGTCTTTTGTTTGAGGTTGTCTTTATTTTCTTTTATCTCTCTTTTTGCCCCTTCGAGTGTAAATCCTTTTTCTTTAACGAGATGATAAATCAACTTGATATTATCAATGTCCTTCTGCGTGTATTTCCTGTCTCCTTTCCTGTTTTTCTTGGGCTTGAGAAAATCAAATTCTGATTCCCAGAATCTGAGCAATGAGTTTGAAACATCAAACATGCTGGAAACTTCACTGATAGAATAATAGAGTTTTTTGATCTCGTCAGACATATTGAAATGCGAATAATTAAGGGATGCAATAAAGCAAAAATAAAAAAAACTTGCATCCAGTCAATAAATGCAAGTTTTTTAGCTTATCGTGAACGACTTGAGTTAGTCGTCTAATCCGGTGTGTTCTTCTCCTCCAAAGTCGAAACTTTGATTACCTACGGCAGCCATTTCGGCCATTTCACGGTACTCTTCAGGAGTTAGTCCATCCATGCAAAAGTGGATAGGATTTACTTTATGACCTTTTTGAATCACTTCATAATGAAGATGAGGAGCAGTAGAAGTTCCAGTGTTACCTACAGAACCAATCACCTCCCCTTTCATCACAACTTGACCTTTTACAACATCGATTGATGCCAGGTGAGCGTAAAGAGTTTTATAGCCGTATCCATGGTCAATGATAATTTTGTTACCATAGCCGGATTTGCTCCTGCCGATATCCACAACTTTACCATTTCCTGTAGCGTAGACTTTGGTGCCTTTAGGTGCAGTAAAGTCAATCCCCCAGTGCATTTTTTTCACTTTGTGAATAGGATGAATTCGCATGCCAAAGCCTGAGAATAATTTAATATCTCTTGTCAGGTTGCGAACAGGGCGGATACTTGGAATTGCAGCCAGCATTTTTTCCTTTTCCTCAAGCATGGTTGAAATGGTATCCAAAGAAAGCGACTGGATGGCCAACTGGCGACCCAACTTATCAATCTTCCTGGAAGTTTCTGTCATTAACTGGCTATTAGAGAAATTTTTGAGTTGCTCATATTTTTGGCTACCACCAGTACCACCATCCCAAACGTAGGAATCAATAGGATCCATTGAAAACATCATTCGGTAGATGTTATCATCACGATCCTTCATATTGTGAAGAATCTTGTCGTAAACTGAAATCTGATCATTTAACAAATCGTATTGCTTTTCCATGAAAGTGATCTCAGTTTTGAGTTCTTTCTCTTTTGGAGAATCTAGAAACCTATAGACCAGCAAAACGATAATGGAAGAAAAAACGAGGACTGCGGAGAAAAAACTAACACCTTGCATAAGCCGAGTTTTCCAGCTTACTTCAACCTTCTCATAACGTAAGGTATTAGTATTATAAATGAATTTTTCTTTTCTCATTTTTAGGGCTCTAGAATGATGAAACCTTTCTTTTTTCCCTCTGTCTTCAAGTATCTGATGCGCCAATATTTTTTATTGGGCCGGACCAAAGGTAACATCCAGACCTTAATATTTCAAAATTTTACCACATAAGTTATTAACAGCCACCTGTTAAATCTTGTATATAAATCCTGAATAATATAAGCAATTTAGTTAAAACAACTTGAAAAAACAGACCGATAATCCTTTTTTGTTGACATACTAAACTTAAATTCCAAAAGGAAACCCTTTTTCAACAAGTTTGGTTGAATCTTTAAGCCTGAATCTTAGATATTTTATTAAAAATGGTTCAAATTTGCGGATTATTAGAGCAACTAAAGGTCTGCTTCGACACTTCAAACATGGTATAAATAAATGAAAGCCAAAGAGATACGACAAAAATTCATGGATTTCTTTGAATCCAAATCCCACAAAATTGTGCCTTCAGCGCCAATGGTTATCAAAAATGACCCTACCCTAATGTTCACAAATGCCGGGATGAACCAATTCAAGGACTTTTTCCTGGGTAATAAAGAGGTTAAAGTCCCAAGAGTGGCAGATACTCAAAAATGCCTCCGCGTTTCTGGAAAACACAATGACCTTGAAGAAGTAGGGATCGACAGCTACCATCATACCATGTTTGAAATGCTGGGAAACTGGTCCTTTGGAGATTATTTTAAAAAAGAAGCTATTGCATGGGCATGGGAACTGCTTACCGAAGTTTACGGCATTGACAAAGACAAACTTTATGTGACAATTTTTGAAGGAGACCACACCGAAAACCTTGAAGAGGACGACGAAGCCACTGAATTTTGGAAAACCTGGATCGCTCCAGAAAGGATTATCCCTTCCAACAAGAAGGATAATTTCTGGGAAATGGGTGAAACCGGTCCATGTGGTCCTTGCTCCGAGATCCATGTCGATTTAAGATCAAAAGAGGAAAGAGCGAAGACTCCAGGCAAAGAGTTGGTCAATCAGGATCACCCATTGGTTATTGAGATTTGGAACCTGGTATTTATCCAGTATAACAGGAAGGCTGATGGTAGTCTTGAGTCATTGCCAGCAAAGCATGTTGATACGGGAATGGGGTTTGAGCGACTTTGTATGGTGCTTCAGGGTAAAACTTCCAACTATGCAACTGATGTCTTTTCCGGCATGATTGCCAAAGTTGAAGACATTACATCTAAAAAATATACCGGCTCATATGAATCCTCCGCTTCATCTGATATTGCGATGCGTGTGATTGTAGACCATTTGAGAGCAGTATCATTTGCTATAGCAGATGGTCAATTGCCGAGCAATACCGGAGCCGGATATGTAATCAGAAGGATTTTGAGAAGAGCTGTTCGCTATTATTTCAGCTTTCTCGATTACCAGGAACCCCTGCTGCACCAATTGGTCCCACAGCTATCTGAAGACTTCAAAGCAGTATTTCCCGAATTGGATGCTCAGCAAGGCCTTGTCGCCAAAATCATTCTTGAAGAAGAAAAGAATTTCCTCAGAACGCTTGAATCGGGATTGAAAAGACTGGACTCTATTGACACCTCTACCGGAATTATTGATGGTCGTGTAGCATTTGAGTTATATGACACTTTCGGTTTTCCGATTGATCTTACCCGCCTCATCGCTTCAGAAAAAGGCTTTAAGGTAGATGAAGCAGGATTTGAAACAGCCCTTACTGAACAACGTGAACGCTCGAAAAAAGATGCTGCAAAAGCATTTGGAGATTGGAACCAGGTAATTGACGATAATGAATCAGTATTTATCGGCTATGGCACTCTTGAAGCCGTTTCAAGAGTTTTGAAATACCGAACAGTAAAAGTTAAAGACAAAGATCAATACCAGGTTGTCCTGAATAAAACACCCTTCTATCCTGAAGGCGGTGGCCAGGTTGGCGATATCGGTCTGCTGTTTTTTGGAGACGAGAAGGTACCTGTACTGGATACAAAAAGAGAAAATGACCTGATTATTCATTTTGTCAAAAACCTGCCTGAAGATATTACCCTTCCAGTAAAAGCAGTTGTCAACAAGACAAAACGCAAAATGACGGAAAACAATCACTCTGCTACTCACCTTGTCCATTCTGCGCTAAGAGAAGTCCTGGGTACTCACGTACAACAAAAAGGTTCTTTGGTCAATGACAAGTACTTGCGATTTGACTTCTCACATTTTCAAAAAGTCACAGAAGAAGAGATCGCTCAAATAGAAACCATAGTAAATGGTAAAATCAGGGAAAATATAGCCCGACAAGCCGAACTGGTGCCAATCGAGGATGCCAAAAAAGCTGGTGCCATGATGCTTTTCGGAGAAAAGTATGGCGATACCGTTCGGATGGTCACTTTCGACCCTGAATACTCTGTTGAGCTTTGTGGAGGCTGCCATGTTCCGCAAACTGGGGTCATCGGTCTATTTAAGATCATCAGAGAAGAATCTGTAGCTTCTGGTGTACGGCGGATCGAAGCATTAACTGCCGATGGAGCGGAAGCATATGTCAATGACCAGGCGAAAACCCTGGCAGAAATAAAAAACCTGTTTAAAAATCCTAAAAACATTGTTAACCAGGTAAGCGGTCTGCAAGATGAAAATAAAGCACTCAAGCGACAACTGGAAAAGCTTAACAGTCTCCAGGCCAACCTCGCCAAAGATAAACTCAAGAATTCAGCAGAACAGATCAACGGATTAACCTTTATTGGGAAAAAGGTTGATCTCGATTCTTCAGATGCTATTAAGAAATTGGCCTTTGACCTGAGAAAGGAGTATGATAATCTGTTTCTTGTTTTAGGTGCAGAATTGAATGGAAAAGCCAACCTTACTGTGGCATTGAGCGATAACCTTACCTCTGATTATAATGCCGGCCAGATCATTCGTGAGCTGGCTAAGGAAATTCAGGGAGGCGGTGGTGGTCAGCCATTTTTTGCAACAGCAGGTGGGAAAAAGGTTGATGGTATTATTCACGCTATCTCAAAAGCAAGGACCATCCTTGATAATAATCAATAAGCCAGTAGTGGAACGTAGGTAGCGGAAAAGAAGAAGGCAGTGCAAAATCCAATTGACAAATACGAAATAGTAATCGGACTCGAGGTGCATGTCCAGCTCAAAACGAAGAGTAAAGCGTTTTGCTCGGACAGCACTACTTTTGGTGCCGAACCCAATACACAAATAAGTCCAATTTCATTAGGGCATCCAGGGACACTTCCCAAAGCCAATATTCAGCAAATCAAATCTGCAGTAAAACTGGGGCTTGCACTAGGCTGTACCATTAATCGGCATAATCGATTTGATCGTAAAAACTACTTTTATGCTGATCTGCCCAAAGGCTACCAGATTACACAAGACGAACACCCTATTTGTCTTGGTGGGGGGCTAAACATCCCGGTAAACGGTAAGAAAAAATTCATTGCTCTTACCCGAATCCATATGGAAGAAGATGCAGGAAAATCGATTCACGACATTGATCCAAAGCACTCGATGATTGATCTCAATCGCGCTGGCGTTCCTCTTCTTGAAGTAGTCACAGAGCCCGACCTTCGCAGTGCAGATGAAGCCCATGCCTTTCTGAATGAGATGCGAAAAATTGTCAGATATCTTGACGTCAGCGATGGTAATATGGAGGAAGGATCATTGCGCTGTGATTGCAATGTATCCGTAAGATTAAAGGGTGAACAGACGTATGGAACGCGATGTGAGATCAAAAACGTCAACTCCATGCGTAATGCCAAACGAGCGATTACCTACGAAGCCAACCGACAAATCAAACTCCTGGAAGCCGGACAATCCGTTGACCAGGAAACCCGAAGTTTCGATGCGGCAAAAGGACATACTAATAATGTACTCAGGACCAAGGAAGATGCGCATGATTATCGATACTTCCCCGACCCAGATTTACCTGGCATCGAGCTTTCAGAATCATTCATTGAAGCCATAAAAAGTACAATTCCTGAATTGCCTGAAGCTGTCGAGCAAAACTTGATTGCAAAATATGGACTTGGCCTAAAGGACGCCTCAATCATTGCTGAAGACAGGATGCTGACATCTTATTTCAAGGAAATGGTTGAAGCAATTGATAAAGCCAAACCTTCTGCAAACTGGTTAGTTAACACAGTCAGAGCTTACCTTAATGAGCAAGGTATTTCTATTGTCCAATTCCCTGTTCGAGCCAACTCAATGGCCGAGCTTGTCGACCTTGTAGATACCAAAAAGGTAACGAAACTGCTGGCGACCAAGCAACTTTTCCCTGCTTTAATCGCCTCCCCTGGTGAGTCGGTACAAGCCATTGCCACCCGGCTAAATCTATTTCAAGAGGCCGATGATGATAACCTGTCCAATTATATTCAAATGGCACTGGAAAAATACCCTGATAAAGTTGAGGCTTATCGTAGGGGGAAAAAGGGGGTTTTGGGTCTTTTCATGGGAGAGGTGATGAAGATATCCAGAGGAAAAGCAGACCCCAACTTGGCCAATAAGTTGCTAAGGGAAAAGCTTGAATCGTAAAACGTCACCAATTTATCAAAATTGCAGTTTTCCTGAATTGAGGATTACATTTTTTTTATCTTGTCATATTCAATTACCATTTCGCTAATCATTATTGTATGAAACACTTATTCTCTCTACTTTTTATCTTAAGTATCAGCTATTTAGCTCATGCGCAAATATCCACACCAGGCACTCCGCCGAGCGAATTATATACCTTATCCACTGATGTAGATAAACATTACATGCCTTCCTTTGATCTCAACAGATTGATCGAAGAGGATATAGCCGAATCGAGAAAAGGAGGCGTACCTCCAAGGTTTGGTCATAAAATGGAAGTCAAAATTTCTCCAAAGGAATACGGAACCTGGGAGGAATTACCTGACGGAGGTCGTGTTTGGCGATTAACAGTAACCTCATATGGTGCGAGAAGCTTGAATTTCCTATTTAGCAAGTTTGAAATGCCAAGAGGTGGCGAATTCTACCTTTATAACGAGGATAAGTCGTACCAAATCGGTGCTTTTACCATGTTAAACAATAAGGAAGATGGCGTTTTCGCCACTGCTCCTGTTAAAGGTGAATCCGTTACCATAGAATATTACGAGCCTGCCTATTCCAGGAAACAAGGTAAAATCGTGATTTCACATGTCGTTCACGCTTATAAAAACCTATTTGCTACTGCACACGAGAATCTTGAGAAAGGCTTTGGCGATTCCGGTTCCTGTAATAACGATGTAGCTTGTTCCAATACCGCTACCACGTGTATCGATCCTTCTATCTGGGGTGATCAGATTCGCTCAGTGGCTATGATCGTAGTTAATGGTTTCAGGGCATGTACCGGAGCCATGATCAACAACGCTGAATATGATGGTACGCCTTATTTCCTTAGTGCTAATCACTGTGGAACCAATATCAATAATACCTGGGTATTCGTATTCAATTATGACAGCCCAAGTTGCAGCGGACCTGATGGTAGCTTAAGTGATAGTGTAACCGGTGGTGCATTAAGAGCCAATTATGGCCCTTCAGATGTTGCACTGTTTGAGTTGAGTATGCCTCCACCGGCTAGTTATATTGCATATTATGCTGGCTGGAATAAATCATCTACTCCTCCGCCAAACAGTGTAGGTATTCATCATCCATCTGGTGATGTAAAAAAGATTTCCTTTAACTGTGATGCGTTATACCGCGGTGACTGGCCTGGTCCAGCCAATGTTCCTAACGGAGACCACTGGATCGTTGGTCAGTGGGAAGATGGTACAACTGAAGGTGGTTCTTCAGGATCTCCTCTTTTTGATGAAAATCAGCTGATTGTAGGACAGCTTCACGGAGGTTCGGCTTCTTGTGGAAGTATTACGTATGATTCTTACGGAGGTGTATTCGCTTCCTGGAATGGTGGTGGTTCTCCAAGTTCAAGACTAAGTGATTGGCTTGATCCTAATGGTATTTGTGTTAATGATACGGTTCAAGGTGCCTACTTTATTGATCCTCCCTTAACGATTAACATGGAAGCTGTTGAAATTTCTGGCGCTAGTGGTGATTTCTGTGATCAAAACATCGTCCCTTCTGTAACAGTTAGAAATATCGGTGCAACTGATATCACTTCTTTTACACTTGAATATCAATACGATGGAGGAACAGTAATGACTGAAAACTGGAGCGGATCTGCACTGGGTTTCTTCCAAAGTGTTACTATTGATCTTCCAGTTACTATGCTCGCTACAGGCAATCATACTTTCGACGTTACTGTCACAAATCCAAATGGGATGTTGGATAATGATACATCCAATGACAGTGCAACTTCCAACTTTGGAATTGTTGATGGTAATACCCTGACAATTGAGCTTTTAACGGATAACTTCCCGGAAGAAACAAGTTACGAGATCCAGGAGCTTGATGGAACAGTACTTCATTCAGTCACATCTTTTGCTGATGCTGCAACATTGTACCTCGATGACTTCTGTCTTGCTGACGGTTGTTACAACTTTGTAATTTTCGACGCTTATGAAGATGGCATTTGCTGTGGACAATGGGGAGATGGTAGTTACACCTTAATTGATGAGAATGGATCTGAACTCATTACAGGAGGAGAATTTACAGGCCCTCTTGAATCTGTTCAATTTTGCCTGCCGTTTGCTGATTTGACAGCGGGATTTACCGTTGAAGACATTTACTGTATTGGTGAAACGGTTACTCCGATTGACGCCAGTGCCAATGCTACAGAATGGACATGGACCGCAACAGGAGCAGATGTTGCTTCTCATTCAGGCCAAACACCAAGCTGGTCCTATAGTTCTGCTGGCACCTACACCATTGACCTGATGACAGGTGATGGTATGGGTGGTTCTGCTGACGCTTCTACCACAATTACCGTAGTCGCTAATCCTAATCCCCCTGCTCAGATGGCCGGTCCAACCACCAGTACTCAAGGAGCACTAGAAACTTATGCTGTTCCTCCTTCTCCAGGTTCAACCTATAACTGGACTGTTACTGGCGGAACGCAGACTTCTGGTGGAAACACCAACATCGCTGGTGTCGTTTTCGATAACGATGCTTCAGAAGCCGAAGTTTGCATTGTTCTTGTAAATGCTGATGGGTGTGAATCTGCACCACTCTGTACTACTGTTGCACTCGAAACAACCAGTATCGAGAATGTTATCGAAGTTACCGGATTGAACATTTATCCAAACCCAACCAGTAGTGTAATTTATGTTGAGAGTCGCCACAGAGCTGACAGAATAGAGGTATACAACGTCATCGGACAAAGCTTGATTTCAATTGATGAGCCTCAATTAAACAACTTTATTGAACTACCAAAGGCTGAAGGCATTTACTTCGTAAGAGTTACTTTCGAAGGTGTTTCAGTAGCCAAGAAAATACTTGTAAGGAGATAAAATTATCTTCTTCCAGTTTAAAAATGCTGAATTGATAGGTTGGAGCTTAGCTTTGACTTATTAATTCAGCATTTTTTATTTGTTCTTTTTCATCATGGAAAAAGAACCAAAGAATCTAGACTGTTTTGAAATACCTAAAAAAACATTGCATTACGCGATAAGTTTTAAACTCCTCCCTTTGGTCGTCAAACAGTAAAACTTATTTTTCGCTTCATTTCATGATTTTCTTGACGGTATTTCAAAAAGGTCGAATTTGCCAAATGACTTTTAGCGGCGGGAGGCCGTCAAAATACTGTTTGAACGGAGTGAGTTTATTTTGATAAGCTTTTTTACCTGACCAACAAAATTTCAAGGGTATCCCCTTCTATAATCCGGTCGGGAATGGGGATATTGTTTTCCATTGCTATAGCAGTTAGCAGATCAGGGTCATTATAAAACAGGTTGGAAATTTTGGTAAGATTATCCCCCTTCTGAATTTCATAAATAATTTTTTCAGGCGTGCGATTTCCGAGTTGGTCTTGCAAGTCTTCAATGGTCGCTTCTAATTTTGCTTGTTGTTCTTCAAGCTGTTGAATTTTCGGACCGCTTTCAACTGTTTCGATGATTGGAGCTGGTGTTTTTCGAAACATCAAGACTGCAAAAAGCATCAACCCCATTAGGATCAAATAAGCTCTTGTTCTGCTATTTTTTTGTTCTGCTCTCTCTTTTTTCTGAGCCAGTTCCACAATTTTGCCCCGTAAAAGGCTGTACTCTTTAAGGTGGATCTTCTCAGCACTATCCTCCAACTCATAGTCTGAGGTAATCTGTGTTTCACACCTCGGGCATATCTTGGTTGTAATTAATAAACCATCTTTCTTGCAGGTTGGACATCTCATACAGGTAAAGGATTGTGCCTTATCAACTAAAATTAAGACAAAATCACTTTAAATCACAATTGCAGGATTCCACCATGCCCATCAATCGATGACAATAAATTCTGTTCGGCGATTATTAGCCCTTCCTTCTGGCGTATCGTTGGTGTCTACCGGAATGGTTTCACCAAATCCTTTGAATTGTAATCTTTCCTGTGCGATCCCAGCTTGTACAAGAAAGTTCGTAACTGCTTTTGCCCTGTTTTCGGAAAGAGAGAGATTGTCTTCTTCTGAACCAACATTATCCGTATGGCCATTAATCTGAATATTCATTTCAGGGTAATCGTCAAGTAATTCTTTGAGACGGGTAAGCTCAAAAACTGATTCAGGCTTTAAATCCGCAGATCCTGATTCGAAGAATACATTTTTCAAAACAACAGGAGTGGCCTCTTCCTTAGAAGTCAGTTCTTCTGCTTCAGGTATTTTGACCAGGCCAATCTCAAGTTCGTATGGATTATCGAGTGAGTTGACACCCTTTAGGGCAAAATTTTCGGAATGGAACAGATAGCCTTTCTTTTCCACTTCAAGTGCATAATCAGTGCCCATTGGCAAGCAGACCAGGAAAATGCCATTTTCATCAGTCTCAGCGAGGGTTACTTGTTGACCATCAGCTAAGCTTTTAAGATTTACGGATGCAATCAATGGCGTTTTTGAATCCATATCAAAAACCATTGCTCGTGCAAAGGTAACGGGTTCAGGCCTAGCGTTTTCAGGTAAATCAAATTCATAAAGGTCTAACGATCCGTAACCGCCTTTACGATCAGAGGCGAAGTAAGCTTTTTTACCGTCAAGCGCAATGAAAATGGCAGGCTCCTCCCCTTTCGTATTGATCGGATAACCAATATTCACTGCTTTTCCCCAATGACCATCCGGCTGTTTCTTTGACAGGTAAATATCTGATTTCCCCATTCCGGGATGACCATCTGAAACGAAATAAAGCGTTTGTCCATCAGGGTGAATAAAAGGAGCATCTTCGGCAAGAGGAGTGTTAACTTCAGTTCCAAGTTTTTCAGGCTTTGACCAGTTATTGCCTTCTTGCCTAACACTTACCCAAATATCCTTATCAGAAGCTCTGTTGTCTGACCCCCTGACAAAAAACAGGGTTTGCCCATCCGCTGAAAGAGAAGGTTGTGACTCCCAGAGTGGGCTATTTATAGGAGCGCCAATATTTTGTGGCATGGTCCATTTTTCTTGAACCAGCTCAGAATAATAAATATCACATTTCCCAAAATCTCCAGGTCTGTTACATACTGTGTAGGCAAAGTATTTACCATCTGCTGAAATCGTCTGGGCCCCTTCGTTCAAAGGGGTATTGATAGGTGGTCCAATATTTCTGGCTTCCTCCCAAATACCATCACTCTTTTTTGAAACAAAGAAATCTTCATTTCGCTTTGTGTTTCTTGTGAAAATAAAGGATGAACCATCAACCGACATCGATGGCCAGTACTCTGGGTACAAACTGTTGATATGTGGTCCCATATTCTTTGGGGCAAAGGCAACTGGGTTCTTGGTGGCTATGGCAGCGAACTCAGCATTTGATAATAATCGGGTTGCTCGTTTTTGTAAGCTTTCGGATTTTTGTGGATAGGTCAAAAATTTTGTTAACTGCATCACAGCTTCCTCAAATCGATCGGCTTCCCAGAGAAAGACACCATATGAATAAAAAACCTTTGGCCTATGGTCAGGAGCAAGTTCTATGATTTTCCTGAATCCAGCTTCTGCCGCGTCGAGATTATTGTCAGTTATATCAATATCCGTCAAAAGGTATAAGGCTTCAATAAAAGTCGGGGCAATTTTCAGCGCTTTTTCAACCGCTTTCCTTGAATTTTGCAAATCACCCTTAAATGCATATTCTCTGCTTTCCTTATAAGCCTTTTGTGCTTTTTCCGGTGCTGTTTTTGTTGTGTAATAATTTTGGCTGAATAACGGTTGCATTCCCGAAAGGGCAAAAACAACAATTATCATCAAAAATATCGGGTTCAATGCCTTGTTATTCAAATTTAAAATCATAACTATTCTGGCGTAGCGAAATTTTATTCAAAAATACGTTTTGAGGTCATTTATACTGTATAAATCCAAAAGTGTTCCAAAAAAACCTGAGCTTAAGTATCTTCACAACATGATCAGAACAAACAATAGAATTGCCTCATTTATAACGGCGTATATTATTTTTTTCTTATTCACTGCTTTAAGTTCTTTTGCACAAGGCTCTTATTATGACTGGAAAGTCAAAGGAGATAAGGCTTACGACAAGGCTGCATATATTGACGCCATCTCTTATTACCTTAAAGCTTTCGACATCAGTGAAGCCGATCCAGGTGACGCATACAATCTTGCCTGTTGCTACGCTCTGGTAAAACAGGAGCAAAATGCATTTCAATACCTTGAGTTAGCAATAAATAATGGATGGACCAACGATGCTTGGATGAAAAAGGATTCTGATTTAAATTATTTACACGGTTTCCCGGAATGGGAAGCAGTAGTTAGTCAAACAGCCGATAAAAGAAAACAACTAGAAAGTGCCTTAAATGCTGAACTGCGAGATGAGTTACTGGCTATGCAAGAAATTGACCAGGAGGCAAGGAGAACTGTCATCAAACTACTGGAATCATACGATCGGTCTGATTTAAAGGTCAAGGAACAAATTGATAAGATCCGATCCATTGATCACCAACAAACAGCCCGGTTAAAAGCCATCGTTGAAAGTTATGGCTGGCCTGGCAAAACGCTGGTTGGCCAGGAAGGTGCCAATGCTGCTTGGCTGATCGCTCAACATGCAGACAGACAACCCGAGTTTCAAGCTTATTGCCTTCAGAAAATGGACAAGTTGCTTGAAACTGGTGAAGTCAGTCGAAGAGATTATGCATATTTACACGACAGGGTCCAATGCGCCAAAGGAGAATTCCAGTTATATGCAACACAAGCCATTCGGGATCCAGAATCTGGCGAATTGATCTTTCAGCCTATAGAAGATGAATCAGAATTGGATTTCAGAAGAGCATCCATGAATTTGATCCAAACCGCAGCAGAATATGCAGAAGCAATGGGGTTTGAGTATCAACCGCTTTCTAGAGAAGAGGCTGAAGCCCTTCATAATTCCAGGATATCAAAATATGCCAATGAAATTAACAGTGCAAAAGCTGAATTAGAAAAAGGTGGAAAAGCAAAAGCAGCCAATCATTTCAAATCCGCACTGATGCTAAATGGGTATATCAATACCGGGGATCTGGTGACCGCCGGATTGCTTAATGCAGAATTAGGCGGGGAATTTCTTGATGATGCATTCCTCTACTTTAGCAAAGCAGTTGCCAGGGGATTTGAAGACTTGAATACTATTGAAAAATCAGCTGGATTCAACAACCTGGCTAACGATGACCGATGGGAGACACTAAAATCAAGGTTTTGAAATGATAAAGCAAATTCTCTTCTTTCTTGTCTTAAGTATATTTGTTTTTGGCGGATGTAATACCCAAAAAGAAGTCACTACTTTTTATCTGGTGAGGCATGCAGAAAAAATGAGCGATGGCACCAAAGATCCACCTCTAAATGATGCAGGCGAGAAAAGATCGCTGCTACTTGCCGATTTATTTTCAGAAGTTGATTTTGATGCGATTTACACTTCCGACTTTAAGCGAACACGGTCTACAGCTACCCCAATTTCAGACAAACAAGATAAGGTGATCACATTGTACGACCCTCATAACCTTGACAACTTCAAAAAGCATCTCTTTCAGAATCATAAAGGGCAACAAGTTCTAATTGTCGGACATTCGAACACTACGCCTAACCTGGTCAATAAGATCATTGGCAAAGAAAAACACGAACAACTCGACGAGTCAGAATACGATAAGATTTTCATCGTTAAATCAACCCTCAATGGAAAAGGAAAATCCTCAGTCCTGGTAATGGAGTGAGAATGATGGAGATAAAGCATTGATCATTTCACCTAACACCTCCGGAGTCACTTGTTGAGACGGATCACTGAGGGCAATTTCCGGTTGAATATGTGACTCAATCATCAAGCCTTTATAACCTAATTCCAATGCTTTTTTGCTAACCTCCATTAATAACGACCTCGACCCACAAATATGACTGGGGTCGCAAATGAGTTCTATTTCCGGAATTATTTCTTTTAACCTTAAGGGTATTTCCCACATTGGAAGATTTCGATATGGACTTGAATCCGGCACATTAAATCCTCGATGAATAGCTACCAGTTGCTTTAATCCTGCCAAAGATAATCGCTCAATTGCACCAAGCCACAAGTTTACATCTGGATTTATCGGGTTTTTGACAAAAACGGGGATATTAGTTCCGGAAAGCACCTGAGCAATTTCCTGCATGGCGAAAGGACTTACTGTAGTGCGTGTGCCTATCCACAGCATGTCAATATCATGGTTCAATGCTGCTTCAATATGCCATGGAGTGGCTACTTCGATAATCACCGGCAACCTAGTGATCCTTCCAGCTTCTTTTAACCAGGGTAAGGCTTTCTCACCTATTCCTTCAAAGGAGTTGGGCCTTGTCCGAGGTTTCCAAATACCAGCACGTAGAATATGAGCTCCCTGGTTGGCTACACCTGTGCAGGAAAACAAAAGTTGATCATAAGATTCAGCGCTACAGGGGCCTGAAATGATGATTGGGCCATCATTTGGAAATCCAAACTCCCAATCGCTCATCTTTTCAATCTTCATAGGATTATTAAACTTTCAAAATTTTCTGAAAATAAAGATAGTTAATAAAAATTAAACCGTCAAGATAGGCTTTTGTTGTGTAGACGCATGAATTCAGAGGGGTAACAAAATATTCGATTTGAAATGTTTATCTTTCTAACATGAGTAGAGAAAATTCCTTAAAGAATAAAATGGCTAACAGGGTAGCTGACTTTCTGGATGATCGATTTGATGAATACCGAGGTCAGATTTCTATAGATATATCTAAAGGATTATCCAAACTTGCAGGAGTTATAGCAATCTGGACCATGATTATTTTATTCCTGGTTTTTTCAGGGTTAGCCATAGCCTTGGGCCTGGGGGCACTTACCGGGTCCTACATCGCAGGTTTTGCCATAGTAGCCGTTATCCATATTCTAATTATGTACCTGGTCATGAAAAATCTGGGGAAATGGATTGAAGAGCCTATTTTCAACATTTCAAAAAAAGCACTTCGCGGAAGCATAACGACTAGTGAGACTGATGAAAAACTGCTGGAAGAGGTAGTTAGGAAAATTGAAAAGGAACGCCAGAATACTTAGACTGCATCAGCTTTTGTCGAAAACCTCATTTCGATACATCCATTGCTTCCAACTTTCTTTTTTTATGGCTGCAGCCATCATTTCTGGAAACAGATCAGGTGTACAGGCAAAGCATGGAATATCAAGAGCCCCTAGAAAGCCGGCTACTCCCCTGTCATAAGAAGGAACACCTTCATCATCAAGTGCTAATAAGGCGATCATTTGTACACCAGTACTATTAATATCCGCAATTCGTTTTAAGAGTTCCTCCTGGTTACCACCTTCAAACAGGTCGGAAATTAAAATCATAATGGTATCAGAAGGTCGTTTCACAAGGGTTTGCGCATAAGAAAGGGCCCGGTTAATATCTGTTCCTCCCCCAAGTTGTGTTCCAAACAATAACTCCACCGGATCATTGAGCTGATTAGTCAGATCCACTACCGAGGTGTCGAATACAATCATATGCGTTTTTAATGATCTGATGGTTGCCATTACAGCACCGAAAATACTGGCATATACCACAGAAGATGCCATTGATCCGGATTGATCAACACAAAGAATTACATCTTTCAAGGCATTGCCTTTCCTTCCAAATCCGACAAGGTTTTCAGGTATAATGGTTCGTAATCCTGGCTGATAATGTTTTAGATTTTTAGTAATCGTACGCCGCCAGTCAATTTCATTGAGTTTAGGTCTTCGATTAACTACTGCTCTGCTAATACTTCCTGAAATCGCTTGCTGCAATGGGCTCGCCATTTTTTTAATCAATTCATCAACTACTTTCCGAATAACAGATTTCGCTGTTTCTCTTGTTTTTGAGGGCATTACTTTATTAAGCGAAAGTAACGTGCCTACTAAGTTGACGTCAGGTTCTACTGCATCCAGCAATTCTGGTTCAAGGAGCATTTGATCCAATCCAAGTCGGTCAATGGCATCGCGTTGCATCACGCGGATAACGGATGATGGAAAATATTTTCTGATATCTCCTAGCCACCTGTTAATTCCTGGAGAAGAGCTACCTAGATTCCCGGTTCTTTCTGGTTCATATAACTGTTCAAGAGCCTCATCCATACCTTCTTCTTCATCTGATAAGGACAATGAGGCTTCAGGATCAGAGGATGCACCTAATATCAAACGCCATCTTTTTTGCATAATTTCATTTTCCATCATCCGCCCATTAATAATTTCAGTGTTGGAATCACTTTTTCAGCTCTTTCCAGGTTGATCTCAGTTGTATTTTCTTTAAATACTGAAGCAGCCATTGGACCTTTCGAGGCCAGTTTCAGCATTTGTTCTTTTTCTGGTCCAGAGAATCTTGCAAATGAACGCCTGATCAGGGGTAAACATTCAACAAATTCTGGTTCAGGAATTCCAGCTACCCAGTCGTCTACAATTTGCCAAAGTTTTGGTTGGTGAATGAGTAATAAGCCCGACCCTACCAGGAATCCTTCGATCCATCCTGCAGACGATGCAGAATTATTGGCTGTCGATAAGCCGAAGCTTAACAAGCTAGCAGTTTCATCAACATTCAATTTTCCTTTGTCAAATAATATTCTGGTTGATGCTCCTTTTAGGATTGGGTTGATATTTTTTGCAGCAGTTAAACGGGTTAATGCCGTTTGCCACATATCATGGAAAACGGGGTCATTCAGAATACCAATGGCCTGATTGGTTTCCATAAAATGGTTGAACATCTTGCGAGAAGTCTCCTCATTCAGTCCGGCACAGGCTTTTGAAAGAGAGATACAAATCCTTGGTACCAACTTCTTGACTACTTTCCTGATCACTTCCTTATTCATGCCCCTTGCTGATCCTATCTGTAATATTTTGACCAGTCGTGAAAGTGATGCCATAAGGTCCTGGATATCCCGGCTTATTGCTGCAAGCTCATCGATTTTTAAAATCAATGATTCAATGACTTCTACCAGGTCTGCTTTTAAAGCAATATCGGTCAGGTCAGTAATTTTAGATAGTGAATCTGCCTTTTGAGCATTGAATTGGGTTTTATTCAGCGCTGCCTCGTATACTGTATTTCCCCACATACCGGCTTCGATAATTGCAATTGAGAAATAGACTTTCCATTCGAGGGCCCATCGCTCGTGAAAGCTGCCTTTTTTGGTTCGCGCAACTTTTTTGATCTTACCCCATTTGATCCCTAATAGCTGTAACCGATGCAATAGATGACTTACTTCGATATGGGTTTGCTCCCTGATGTTTAACTCTTTGGTAAATTTTCCTGGTGCCTGGTATTCCTTGTTTAGTAAACCATTCTTGTTTTTTATGCACCTATGGGCCTCCAAGTCTTGCTGAAGTGGAAGTTGAGGAATTTCAGAAGAAACATTGCCAATTCTGTCTCCGATAATGAGCTTTTTCTCTATCAGCTTCATCGGTTCATCATATCCTCCACAAAAAATACTTTTTGCGGATTCATGCAATTCTGCAATGCCTGGTATAGGCAGTTCGCGTAAAGCGGCAAGACATTCCGCTAATCTGACTGCCTCAATCACATGCGCTGAAGAAGCATCTAGATCCTCTTTACGCATTAATCGGGCCACTTGGGTCATCCAGACCAGCACTACAGCTTTGCTTTCTTCGAAAAGGAAATGATACCAGGCTGGGGAAATCACACCTGCTCCATAACCACTAAATCTGGATAGTCTTTCATAGGACCAAGGTATCCAGGTGGATTTTGTGGCAACTTTTTTCAAACCTTTGAGTAATGCCTTATCTTTTCCCACTGCCTGGTACTCCGGATCAAGTACCGGACTATGATAGGCACCACAAACAACTGCTATTTTTTCAAAACCTTCTTTTTTAGCCTGCCTGATTGATTGTCGCATAAATGCTTCCCGACGTTGTTCTGAAATAGGTTCGGGATAATCCAGGTTATCTCTTAGCAAGCCAATCATATCTTTAATAAAAGAAAAGATATGCGCTTCATGCTCACGATGTTCAAAAGATACTTCCCACCATCGCTCGCTATCTTCATAGCCAGAAAGACTGGCCAGGTACCCAAGTGGGTCTGCTGAAATCATTTCCTTTTCAAGATCCTTTGCAGGTTCGGCTTCTTCTACATTTTCAATTTGGGAACTTTCCGGCTGAGGTGCCAGACAATAGTACTGTGGTAAGTCGATAAAGCGGACCTCAGCTTTTGTTTCAAGCCCAAATTTAATGGCTTGCCATTCCGGAGAAAACGCAGCAAAAGGGAAATAAACAGCATCTCGTAAATTCTTCGGATTAAAGACTAGTAAGGCTACTGGCGGATCCATGGCTTTATTAGCAACATGATGGATCATATTATTGGCATCTGGCGGTCCTTCAATGAGGATCGCATCAGGCTCGAAAGCCTTTAATGCTTTTAAAAGGCTTTTTGCCGAACCTGGCCCATGATGTCTAATCCCAAAAATCTCAAGCTGCATGGATATTCGCTTTCCCTTTCATATTCAGTTTGTTAGATAAATTGATGGTCAGGCCGATAAAATAGTTTTGCAGGCCCTGTAAAGGTCGCTCCATCCTTTGCGCTCTTTGACCACTGTTTCAAGATATTCTCTCCATGCAATTACGTCCTGATTAGGATCTTTGATAATCGCCCCGGTTAGTCCTGCGGCAAGGTCAGCAGCACTTAGGGTACCATCCCCAAAATGAGCTGCCAACGCCTGACCACTATTGATCACAGAAATCGCTTCGGCTGTGCTTAATGTGCTTCCAGGAACCTTCAATCTCGTTTTGCCATCCATGGTTTTTCCGGAACGCAATTCTCGGAAAATCGTTACCAGGCGCTTAATTTCTTTCAGGGGTGCTGCTTGGGCTGGAAGATCTAATGCCTTTCCGATTTTCTCAACTCTTGTCTTGACAATTTTTACTTCTTCTTCCAACGTGGCGGGCAATGGAAGAACTACCGTATTGAACCTGCGCTTTAAAGCGGATGACAGTTCATTAACCCCTCTGTCCCTATCGTTGGCAGTAGCAATTATATTAAATCCTTTTTGTGCCTGGACCTCCATCCCAAGTTCAGGAATGGGTAATGATTTTTCTGACAGCATGGTAATCAGCGTATCCTGAACGTCTGATGGAATTCGGGTAAGCTCTTCCACCCTTGCAATTTTTCCATGCTCCATGGCTGTCATCAATGGACTGGGTACCAATGCATTTTTTGATGGGCCCTCTGCAAGTAATCGTGCATAATTCCAACCATAACGCATAGCTTCTTCGCTCATACCTGCAGTACCTTGTACAAGTAAAGTGGAGTTTCCAGAGATGGCTGCTGCCAAATGTTCGGAAACCCAGGTTTTTGCAGTTCCAGGGATACCAACAAGAAGCAAAGCCCTGTCAGTAGCAAGGGTAGCTACCGCAACTTCGATCAATCGCCTGTTACCAAAATACTTTGGCTCAATTTCCTGTCCGCTTTCCAATTTCCCGCCAAGGATATATAAAACGACGGCCCATGGAGAAAGCACCCAATTTGTTGGTTTAGAACGGGTGTCCTCTTTTGCAATTGCTTTTAACTCCTCAGCAAACTGGGTCTCCGCATGGGGTCGGATAAAATTATCCTTTTGTTTTGTCGCTTTTTTTGCCATAATCAATTTTGAATATTATGATTAAATTTTTTCCTGAATTTCAGGACATCTAAAAACTCTGTTACTTCTTTTTCCCAACTCTGCCAAATTCTGGAATTCCGTGGCCAGATAAATTCAATCTTATCAACGATACGAGGATTGGACTGATAGGCGGCTTTTTTGAGCAGGCTCCTGTAGTGCCAGCCATTCCAATATCTTGAGGTTTCAAATCCCATCCACCTACTCAATGCCGCGGTTACAGATAAGGTTAACTTATTACTCCAATTAAGCTCCGTCTTTTTCAAAATCTGGCAGGCCAGGTGGCCTTCCGGAAGAAGATCTTTTTCTGATGCAATCCATTTATCTGAAACTTTCTGAAAGGCCTTTTGTGAAAGCTGTGGGAAAATTGGATTAAAATTCAAATTCTGGAACCGACTCTTTTCCTTATTGGTAAATCCAAAATCAAGGAGTGCTATCATCCAGGCTTCATTTTCGTGAAGTGCACTTGATTCAATTAAGGCCTGGACCAACATTTCACTCCATTCCGATCTTACAAAAACTCTCAGGCAATCGGCTGAATCCATTTCAAAAGCTTCTTCCCATCGGGCTGGTGGTGTGATTGAGATCATCTGTCCCAGACGACTGACTTTGACGCCACCTTTAAACCATTGTGCGGCGGGATCAATGCCATCTCGGATCATTTCCGGAGTACATTTTTCCGGCAAGGAAACGGATAGCTTAGGTTTAGTCCCAGCGGCTCTTTTTAGAACCAGGAGTTTTTTTAAACGATTAAAAACACGAGAAGACAATTCGGAACCAGGTAACATAGCCAACAATCTAGCGGCTAGTTTTCTGATTTCTTTGCGTCGAAAATCAAGGCAAAACTCCAGGAACGGTTCATCGCCCATACTCAGTCCAACTATCAGCAATTTCAGGAAATCCTGTTTGTCCTGTAGGCTGTCTACCTCCCAAGTAGACCTTATTAATGTAATGGCATGAGGGGGATCCGTCTCTCTTAATGACCGAATCAAATCAATTCGCTGTTTTTTATTTCCAGTCTGCCAGTATTCAAGCATGGGCTGTATGGAAAAATAATTCCAATCCGGATTCTTCGAAATGAGCCATGAGGCTTTTTCATCTAAAACTGCGTTTAACAGGTTTTGAATTGCTGGCTTTGACCTGCATATATCTAATATATCGGGAAGCATTTCATCTGGCAGGCGTTTTCCGGATGTTTTCAAAATCAATAAAAACTCAGGTAATGCGCTTTCGAATGGTCCGTACAAAATTTCTTTCAGGTCACCTGATGCTGCCAGGCCTATATCCTCTCCCGTTTTGTTACCATCAAATGCCTTTGGCTTACCTTCAAATTTTGCAGGTTTGTAACCAGCAGTTTTGAGGTGATACATGTAGGTTGCAGCCTCCAGGTATTTTTCTTCTGTGGAGACGCTATTGTCTGTCAGAAACTGTTGAATGACAGGATCTTCGATAACCCCATCCGATGTTCGGTCTGTTCCGATAAGTGCCGACTTCACCAAATTGTTCCAGGGTAGATTCAAAGGTCTAGATTTTTAAGTTTACAAGTCGACCATCAATATGGGCAGATAAAGGAAATAATGCTTTACCATTCCATTCTCCAAACACTGAACACGGATGCCCTCCGCTAAAGGCTAATAGTTTCCAACTGGACAGATCATGATCCAGGCATGGAATGATGTTATTTTCCTGGTCAACCAGAAAAAACTGATCATCATTGATCACGGGAAAAACATTATCCAGAAAAAATGGAAAAGTTCTCATCCACGGAGATTGGCTGATACTATGTGAATACTTAGACAAAAACTGGTCAAAATCCCGGTATCCAGGAGGCAACGTCTGAAAAGGAATAATATCATAAGGAGCTGAAAATATTCCCCGTAAGGGAATACTTCCCGGATAAAAAACAATTTCTCCTTTCAGGGTCGCACCGAAGGTGTATGATTCAGTAAACTCTCGTGCTCCGTGGGCATAATCCCTGATTTGGAGCATTTGTCCCGTGCTCGTGCCCAAAAGCCATGTTCTCCTTACTTTAAGATCTTCTTCTACGGATTCCAAAACTCCTATAATCAACCAATTATCGCTGGATTTTTGGCCGTTCAGCACATCCTCTTTTCTTATGGAAATTCCGGCAAATGTCTTAACGTCAGTGGCTAACTCAGGAGGAAGATCATTAATCCGTCGGAAAGCCTTTATCAACATGTACAGCTGTGTCATTTTTTCCAACATCTTTGCCGGCCAATTGGGTTGACTGGCAGGGATAAGGGCCATTTGCTTGATTATCCGGTCCGCACCTTTAACCTGGCTGTCTGTCATTCTGGACGCCATCGAAGTCCAAAAACTATAAGGCTGGCTCTCTAAAGCAGCAAGTCCCTGCCTCAGAATGTCAATCATCCATGTTTCAAGATCATTCAAACCACTCAACATACGAGCATGCCTTTTGGCTTCTCTTTTTTGTTTGGCAATTTGTTTTTTTTGATCCTCCGGAGTCATTCAAAATTATTTTTGTTTGATGCTATAAAGATAAGAAAAATATAACTATTTTGCGCAAAAATTAATAAGTTTAAACAAAAAAATTACACTAATACATTGTTAGTATTGTCCCAAAAACAAGTACATCAAACACTAATATCAACAATAATGATTATGGAAAGTATAAATTTTGGGAACGAATACGGCATGAAATTCGTAATTCAAATGTAGGATATTTTTACTTTCTTGTAGATAGTCCACAATTCGGATAATTTGTCAACAGTTCTCAACCTCTGAAAATGAAGTTGTTAAAGTACCTCTGTTCGATTATCCCGCTCCTACTGACCCTCTTTTTTTATAATGCTTGTCGCGACGTTGGTGTTCAACAAGCCAGGCATTTTAATGCCCCATTCCGAAATTTAGCTACCGAAAAAGTCGATTCCCTTTTATCTGACCTCAGCCTACATGAAAAGGTAGGCCAACTTTGCCTGGTTTCCAATAAGAGTATTGGGCCGGATCAACTCAGGGAATTAACCGCATTAATTAAACCGGCAGGTGTAATTAGCACACACTCCAACGGTCGCAATTTTATCTCGAATTTCTACAATTTGGATACCCTCGGAAATATTCCAATGTTATGTGTGAATGAGGCTGATCAGATAATTTCACAGCATGCTGACTTCCCTGAACCTATTAGCCTTAAGGCTGTCAGGTCTGATTCGATTATCAATTTTGTAAAAAGCTGGCAAGCAAAAAAGCTTTCGGAACTAGGATTTCAATTCGACATTAGTACCAACCTCACTTTTCGCCAGGTAGCTGACCTGAACGGAGGTTCAGCCTACTCCACAAATCCGGAATTACATTTTGACAGAAACCAAGCTTTCCTCGTTGAATTGAAATCCAGGCGTATCCTTACAGGGGCCAAACATCTATCTTATCTCCCACAAACTCTCCCTGACACTGTTAACGCCGTTGATTCGTTAAATATGTATTTTCGGAAAGCAGCTTTGGCAGGATGCCCGGCACTTTTTGTTGATCCGTATTTATTTCAGAATTTCCCGATGTTTCCGGTCGACTCCCTTGAAGGCTACCTGCTGACTCGGTTAAGTTTTGACGGATTATTATTAACCGATGTCCCGGAATCGAAAAGACAATCAGACGAGTTTTTTAGAACCATGTTAAAGGCAGGCATTGATCTTTTCATACTCGAATCAAAACCCGAAACCTCATTTAACACCTTACTTACCATTTTTGAATCAGAAACCTCAAAATCAGTTGATAAAAAAGTCCAAAAGATATTAATGGCCAAATCATGGGTCGGCCTTTTGGATGATATGGTAATGCAACAGTCAAGCTCTGCTCAAATTTCAAAAAATGAAGAGCGGTGGCTAATGCATTTCTTGTACGAACAATCTATGACTTTGGTTAGGGATTCTCAGGCATACCTTCCAGTTAAGAATGCAGACCTTGGATCAACTTACCTGGTAACCGTCGGTGAGCAAAAACCGCAAGATTTCATCAATACTTCATGGAAGTATTCATCACCTTCAACACAGCACTTTTCAGCTGAGGGGTCAGGCTCGATCATAAACCTGAATACCAAAAAGCTAAGGCGATACGGGACTGTGGTCATCGCCCTCAATGATTTTCAGATCGACACAAGTGTCAACTCTGCTTTCATTGATGCCTGTAAAACCTTACAGGGAAAGACTAAAGTTGTGGTAGTCAATTTCAAGAACCCCGGCAACCTTCGATATTTTGGTACCAAAACAGCATTCCTGCAAGTTTATGAATCTAATGCCCTGTTGGAAACCTTAACCGCTCAGGTCATTTTTGGTGGGATACCTGCTCATGGTCAAAGTCCTGTTGACGTTTTTCCACTTTGTAGCGCTGGTGATGGCATCCAATCTTCAAAGTCCAGTCGGCTCAAGTACACCATTCCGGAAGATGTGGGCATTTTGCCTGAAAAATTAAAAATGGTAGACACCCTTGTATTTGAGGCTATCAATTCAAATTCTATCCCCGGGTGCCAGGTTCTTTTGGCAAAAGAAGGAAAAGTCTTTTATCATAAATCATTTGGATATCACACTTACCAGAAAAGGAGAAAGGTCAAGTCTTCTGATCTTTATGACCTGGCCTCAATTACCAAGGTGGCTTCCACCTCAGTGGCAGCAATGCAGCTTTTCGACAAAGGAGGATTCAAACTCAATGATTCCTTATACCAACACATTCCTCAATCGGCTGAAACCCCTATTGGAGATATCAAGATCAAAAATTTATTTATCCACGAGTCAGGATTGCAAGCCAATATGCCAATCCTACCATTTATCGTTTATATCGACAGTACCACCGGCCGTTATGACAAATATTTTTGTTGGGATGATCAACAATATTTCAAGATCAAGATTGCGGAAGACTTCTACATGGGAGATGATTATATAGATTCTATGTGGACTGCGATTTATGATTTACCTGTGGAACCATCGATGGGCTACCAATACAGTGATGTCAATTTTAACATCCTTCAGTATCTCATTGAAGCGTCAGTTGATAAGCCAATCAATGAATTTGTGAATCAGCAAATCTACGCACCACTGGGTTTGCGAAAGATCACCTACAACCCACTGGATGAATTCAAACCAGAACAGATCGTTCCAACCGAGGAAGATGAATACTGGCGGATGCAATTGGTGCATGGGTTTGTCCATGATGAATCAGCCGCATTACTAGGTGGTGTGGCGGGAAATGCTGGCCTTTTTTCAAATGCCTATGATTTAGCTATTCTGTTCCAAATGCTCTTAAATGAGGGCACCTATGGTGGACAACGCTTTATCAGCAAAAACACAGTTGAACTCTTCACCAAGCCTTCTCATGGCAATCATCGTGGACTTGGGTTCGATTGCCAATCAGATAAAGGTGCTACAGCCTGCTCTGCCCTAGCCTCTGAAGCAACCTTCGGTCACACAGGTTTTACAGGAACAGCCGTTTGGGCAGACCCTGAATCCGATTTACTGTTCGTCTTTTTGTCCAACCGGGTCCATCCTACAAGAAAAAACAAAGGCCTGTATACCCGTCAGATCAGGGAAAGGATCCATCATATCGCCTATCAGGCGATGGGCACTTTTGACATGGAATTGAACAAATAATTTAATTCTGGCCTTATTGTTTCATGAAGAAAATCGGAAAAGCTTCATTTCCGAAAGGAAAATATACCAATCTGAATTATCAAAACGTTAATCACGTTGACGGGAGGCTTAATGATTTGTATCTTTCCGTTTTGACTTTCATCAGTTATGCAAAGGAAAATAACCCATTTGCCGGAGACTTATGTTTTTGACATTGATTTCTCGATAGCAGCGATCGTAGAGGTGATGCGGGAAGTGGCTTTGCACTATTTGGACGATCAAGAGTATACGATTGATCTGACTACCGTTCAAGGCGATTATCATTACGATGTATCATTTGATGAACTCACCAATTTGATGCATCAGTACAAAGAGATCGTGAATAGCGTCACTTTAAGCGAATTGGCTGATAATAATGTCGGCAGTCAAAAGTCGGTCGTACTTTATCTCAACAACACTCCTGGCAATCATGATATCAGCGTAACGGTAACTTCCAATTCGCTAGAGGTCAATGAGATGATGGCAGCTTTTATCGTCCAAAAGATTGAAGAACAACGGGAAGAACACAAAGCAAATACTGCAGCAAGACTCAACGACTCTTTCCTTTTTAATGAAGATACCCCTGCCAACGATATTGTTATTTTTTTCAAAGAGGTCTCAAAAAAATTCCTTGATGACACCCCTTTCGAGTTTGATGTCGTCACTACGAAGGATGCCATTTTTAATCTTTCTCAAAAGGAATTATCTAAAATCAAAAACATAATCCGGAAAAAGGATCACCACATCATTTCTGCTTATAAGGCTTCTCCTAAAGGAAGTTTCCTTGAAATCTCTCTTTTTTTCGAACAACATTCTCCAGGGTTCTGTTACTTCTCGGTTGCTTCTGGTCAAGAGGCTACTAATGAGTCGTTAAAAGCATTGATCATACAAAAGCTTGAGCTGTCAAAAAAGCAAATGCTTCAGCATAAAAAGCAATTGATCAACAGGCCCCAACTTCAAGGTATTTTGAAAGTTGACAATCGCTTAAAAGCTGACCAGGTAGTAGATTCCATTGAGGAAATATCAAGACAATTTATGAGTCCTGAGTTACTGGATCTCCGGTTTTTGACACCTACCAAATCGCTTTATTGTTACGCTGAAAATCAGTGTGATGACCTCCGTGCACTATTCAGAAAGAATAAGGAAGGCATGTTATTCGCCACAAAGTCGAATGACAGGGGTCATGTGATCACTCTTAATATGCAGTTCCGCGACCTTAACGAGATTTCGGCCTACTATTACATCCTGATGCGCAGCAACAAAGAGAATGAAACCGTAAGAGATTTCATAATTGGGGTTTTAGGGGAAAGAGATGAAGAGACTTCTGACCTTCAAATCATAGTAAAACCTCAACTTCAAGATGCCTTTTCATTTGATCGGGGTATGAGAGCGGAGGAAGTAATTACGTTCCTTCATGAATTGTCTTCCAGCTTTCTGACTGAAGAAATCATTACTGTAAGGCTTACTACCATCGATGGTGAAAAACATTATTTCTATGATGAGGAATATCATGATCTGAATGTCTTTTTCGAGCAGGATATTCACGATTTGATCTATGTAAATCTCAAAGAAAACGGAGGCCGAAGCATTAGCGTACACCTCCAGTTCAAAAGTACGGTGGCTGGCACCAATGGCTATTTTTCCATTGTCATGAATGACGATGAACAGAATGAGAGAGTCATGGATTTCATTCTTTCAAATCTCAAATCTGTCCCGACTTTGAGTTCCAGAAAAGCCAAGACCAAGGCAGTCAGTAAGATACCCCACGACCTCGACACACTTGAAGGTACGTTTCGATTTAATCAGTTTCTTGAGAATTATGAATTGATGGATTTCTTCCATGACCTGACCAGCCTGTTTTTGCCAAAAACAAAAATGACGATCAGGGTGATGACCAGAAATCGAGAGGAATATTTCTTCATGGATGATGAAACGAATCGCCTTCAACACCTATTGCAAACAAAAGACATTGATTATCTCTACATCCAAAAAGGTATAATGGATGTGCAGAAGCTGAGTCTTTATCTTCAGTTTGGCGAGGATAATGATCAATCTGGCTATTTTTCTATCAGGACTGGCTCCGATGAAGGTAATTTACGGGTTAAGGACTTAATTCTTGGTAAACTCGAAGCCTTTAAACTAAACATTAACCACGATGAAGGCACTTCCTTGAAGGGGAATTTCACCTTTCCGGAAACGGTAAATGCTGATCGCATCATAGCCTTTATGAATGCACTTGTTCGCAAATTCCTCTCTGGCGAACGGTTTATAAAAAACAAGCGATTCAATTTCAACATTCGCAACTTCGATGGTAGCACCCATGTCAATTTAGACTATAATGGTTTCAGATCAGTGTTTATAAGGGAAAAACCGTTGATCCATATCCTGAGTTGTTCTTCTATCACCCAAAGTGGGAAATATATTGAACTGGCATTTCTCTTTGAAGACAATAAACAAAAAGAAAATGGCCACTTTACCGTTCACTGTGGAGATGAGGCACAAAACCTGAAAGTAAGGGATTATATTTTTGAAAGTTTTGATAACGCCTTACCTGATCAACCTGCGACAGGCCAAAAAGAGGAAGTACCTATGGAAGGTCCTGCTAAAGATCCTGCTTCAGAAGAACAAGAGGCAGCACTTGCTTTTTTCGCTCCCGAAACTGGAGATCAGTCCATACAGGAAGTTTCAATTGAAGAAGAGGTTCAACCTAAGGCCAAACAGGTTTTTCTTTCGCTGGGTGAGAAAGCCGAAGCCGAAAGCCTTGTAAAAGACCTGGTGACTAAGACATTAGACGGACTTGACATCAAGTGGGTCATGCCCAAAGGGTTGGACGGCTTTAAGGTACTGGACGAAATCCTTTATGCAATGGACAAGTCTGACATTTTCATTGTAGATATTTCTTCAAGTGCGCCTTCTATCTGGTATGAATTAGGCTTAGCGCATGCACAGGAAAAGAAAATAATTATCCTTACGGAAAATGCAGAGGCCCTGCCATTCGATTTCAAACGGTTTGATCATATCATTTACGCCAAAACCAAAAAAGGGCTTGAGCGTCTTGGAAAGGAACTGGCAGTCTACCTTCGGGGATGATCTTGATTTACGCAAAGGTGTAAAATGGTGCAAAAAACCACCTTACTGCGGCTCCCCTATAGTTTTATTCCAGGTTTTGAAGAGCGTATAACCTGAAGCGATTGTAATCACCAATCCAATAATCGCGAAGGTCATTTGCCCATATAAGATGTAACCCATGGTGAAAAGCGCGCCGTACACCATGAAAATACCACAGAACATGGCCAACAACTCAGAAGGCAGCTTACCTGTGGTTACATCCGATTTTGAAATAGCTTCCTGTTCGATACCCTTTTCTATCACTGGTCTCCAACCGTAACTATGAGGTTTGATCATTTTGTAGAAACTGATCAGCGTCTTTTCGTCATCTGGGGAGGTCATGAATGTAACAGCTACCCACCCAATTGTAGTGACAAGTACCCCAAGAATGAGTTCGTAGTGACCTGGCAAAGCTTCGGGAATACCAAATTTGAAGAAAATAGCTACGAGGAAGCTGATTACAAGTGCTGATATCTCTGAATAGGCATTGATTCGCCACCAAAACCACCTTAGAATAAACAAAAGTCCTGTACCCGCACCCATCAAAACGATGATGTCAAATGCTTTCTTGGCATTTTCAAGGTAAAGCGCAACGATCGCTGCAATCACCATTAAGATTAACGTCGAGATTCTGCCAATCCAGACCAACTCCTTCTCAGAAGCCTCAGTGTTGACAAACTGCTTGTAAAAATCATTGGCAATATAGGAGGCGCCCCAGTTCAGATGCGTAGAAATAGTAGACATGAACGCTGCGATTAACGAGGCTATCACCAATCCTAATAAGCCCGCGGGCAGGTAAGTGAGCATTGCAGAATAGGCCAAATCGTGCTTGATGAAAGTCTTATCGACTTCAGGGAAAGCAACAGCCAAAGACTGAAGATCAGGGAAAATGACCAATGAACAAAGTGCGATAATGATCCATGGCCATGGCCTTAATGCATAGTGGGCAATATTGAATAAAAGTGTAGCGCCTATGGCGTTCTTTTCGTCTTTTGCGGCAAGCATGCGTTGTGCTACATATCCGCCACCACCAGGCTCAGCCCCCGGGTAATAGGCAGCCCACCATTGCACCGCAATGGGTATGATAAGCAGAGAAAACAAAATTTCGTTATTACTGACATCCGGGAAAAATGCCATTTTGTCAATTACATTTTCATGGGCCAGCAAATTATCCAATCCACCAATCTCCGGTAGATTCAGCAGGTAAATAGCTGCCCAGATGGTCCCTATCATCGCCATCAAAAACTGGAAAAAATCAGTCAATATAATTCCTTTAAGTCCTCCGATAGCTGAATAAGCTACCGTAACAATAGACGAGATCAGCAATACCTGTATCGGGGTCAGACCAAGTAAAACCGCCCCTATCTTAATGGCGGCGAGACATACAGCTGCCATTACAAGAATATTGAATAATACCCCAAGGTATAAAGCCCTGAAGCCTCTGAGAAAATTGGCCGCCTTTCCGCTATAGCGTAATTCGTAAAATTCGAGGTCCGTTAAAACGCCTGATCGACGCCATAACTTAGCATAGATAAATACTGTCAACATTCCTGTGATTAGGAAAGCCCACCAGACCCAGTTGCCAGCTACGCCGTCTTTACGTACGATGTCAGTTACCAGGTTGGGTGTGTCCGCTGAAAACGTGGTTGCTACCATCGATATACCGAGTAACCACCAGGGCATATTCCTTCCGGAAAGGAAAAAGTCTGAAGAACTTTTACCGGACTGCCTGGCCACTATCAATCCGATAGCCAGCGAAAGCACAAAGAAAGCGATGATAAGTGTCCAGTCGAGGGTAGCGAGTTGCATGGTTTTTTGTTTAGACTTTAATGAAAATACGTTTTTTATACAGGATTAGAAGAATAATCCAAAATATCACAATATGCGTTACCGCGAAAAGCAATGAGCCATTCATATTTCCTGCTATAGGCACCATTATTTTTTGGTAGATACCGGTGTAGGCATCTATTTTCGATCCATTAGCTCCGATAACCTGAATGGTCCAGAGCGTTTTTACCCAAAGTTCCGAAAGTATATAGGCGAATAAAGAGTTCATTCCGAAAACGAGTAATGGGAAAGCCCAGCCTTGCTTATTTTTGATGTCAATCACCCAAACAAATATCCCAAGGATAAAAATGGCAATACCAGTAGTGTAAATGACATAGGAGCTTGTCCACAACGACTTGCTCAAGGGAAAAACAAAGCTCCACGTATACCCAATGAACAGGCTAATAACACCAATAACAGCCATTCGTATCATTAGCTGATCGCGTGGTGTTTTATCGATCATTTGACCAACAAGGAAACCCAGGACGACCGAGATTATTGAAGGCAATGTACTTAACAAGCCCTCAGGATCGAAAGGTATTCCCAATCCTTGCCATAGATGATTGGCACCAAAGACAAAGACATCAACTTTGCGAACCAGGTTATTTTCAAGAGAATAAGGGTCTGGTCCTCCGAAAAACCAGAGCAATACCCAATAGGTCAAAAGGATAATGGCACTAAAAATGAGTAGCGGTCTGGTTCTTTTGAAGTAAAGACAAACAATAGCCCCTAATGCAAAGGCAATTCCGATACGTTGTAAAACGCCCATTGGGCGAAAGGTGTCAAAATCAATATTATAAAATGGAAATGCCCTGATAAATAAACCACAGGCAAAAATCAAAGCCGCTCTACTGATAACTCTTTTTACCACAGGGCCACTCAGTTCATAATTCACCTTTTTGAAGGAAAACCACATGGCAACCCCAACGATGAACAGAAAAAATGGAAACACCAGATCCGTTGGGGTACACCCAAACCATGGCGCATGCTGCAGTGGTGGATAAACATAACTCCAACTCCCGGGAATATTGACCAGAATCATTCCTGCAATCGTAAAACCCCGAAAGGCATCAAGTGATACCAGCCGCTTTTCTTTGCCGTGGCTCATAGGGTTATTCAACAATTATCTCGTCAATAAACAGCCAGGCTTCATGACCAGCACCCTGTTTGCCGTCAGGGATAAGGCCGAAACGTTGAACAAGAACTTTCATGTACCGTCCTTTGGCAGAATTGAGCTCTATCGGGACGGTGATTACTTTTTGGTCTCCCTTAATCTCGGCTGAAGCGCCTACCTGGGTATACACTTCTTTATCATCGGAGGTGTAAACACTTACATTTTTTGGCAGGTAGATCCATTGGGCCTCACCTTTGAAAAAATGGAGTGTGACTTTCTTAAATGTATCAGCCTCACCAAAGTCAATGATGGCTTCTGCATGCTTACCTTCAAACCCTAACCACTCAGCATCGCCATAGCGCACGGTATTCCCTCTGACGCCATTGATCACTGCCCCCGTACCTCCTGCGCTGTACCTTTCAGCAGGTTGCTCTTTGAAAGTAATGGTCTTACCTGCCGCTTTATGCCAGTTGAATTGCTGGTCTACTCCTCTACCAACAAGATTTTTTCCATCAAATGCCTGAGCAGTCAGATGGGTGCTCCCAGATAATAGAATGGGTGTTGAAAACTCACTACTATTTTTTGTGATCGGTTTGCCGTCGACAGAGAAAAGTATAGTCCCTGCCTTGTTTTCTTTAGAGAACATCACTTGTACGCCGTCACCATTGCCGGACGTTATCTTCATCTTCACATCAAAAATATGATTGGCAGGCTGAATATTCATAGCATTTAAGCGCTCAATATGCGTGGTCAGTCTTTCTGTAAAGTCATCGTAATCCTTTTGGTTTGCTGGTGTCCAATTTACCTCCGCCATAGCAGACATACGGGGCAATGCCATATAGAACAAATGCTCCCTTGTTGGAATGTATTCGGTCCATACATTGCCTTGAGCCCCTAAAATATGTTTGGCTTCTGCTGCATTTAATTCCTTAGGAACAGGCTCATAGCTGTATACCTTGCTCAAAGGCAAAAATCCGCCTATAGCCAAAGGCTCTTCCGGATGATCAGCCTGGTAATAATCAAAATAGCAGTGTGATGTAGGTGTCATTATTACATCGTGACCTTGCCTGGCAGCTTCAATGCCGCCTTGAACACCTCTCCATGACATGACCGTAGCATTTGGGGCTAGTCCGCCTTCAAGAATTTCGTCCCAGCCAATTATGTTACGTCCATGAGCATTTAGGAATGATTCTATTCTTTTAATAAAATAGCTTTGAAGACCATGCTCGTCTTTTAATCCTTCCTTTTTGATCAACTCCTGGCAGAATTCACTTTCTTTCCACCTGGTTTTTGGACATTCATCACCACCGATATGAATATATTCACTTGGAAAAATCGCCATAACTTCTGCTAATACATCCTCAAGGAATTGGAACGTATATGGTTTAGGACAATAAACGTCTTCAAAAACACCCCATTCCGTTATTACCTCAAAAGGTCCATCGGTACATGCTAATTCAGGATAGGCAGCCAGTGCTGCAGTTGAATGTCCTGGCATTTCTATCTCAGGGATAACCGTAATGTATCTTTCAGTTGCATATCTGACGATTTCTCTGGCTTCCTCCTGTGTGTAAAAACCGCCATACCTTTTGCCATCAAACTTTTTTGGCCGATCGTTGGCATGCCCAATCAGGGTTTCCTTCCGGAATGCACCAACCTCAGTCAGTTTAGGGTGGTTGAGAATTTCCAACCGCCAGCCCTGATCTTCAGTCAAATGCCAGTGAAATCGATTCATTTTATGGTAAGCTAACTGATCGATATACTCTTTGACCGCTTCTACAGGAAAAAAATGCCGGGCAACATCAAGGTGCATGCCTCGATAACTAAATCTCGGGGCATCTTTTATTTCTACAGCAGGAATTTTCCATTGACCGGCTGCCATTTTACCGTTTTCCTCTATTTCCTTTGGTGACAATTGCCGTAATGTCTGAAAGGCATAAAAAGCACCGGCAGGTTTACTGGACCTGATCGTAATTTCAGTTGGGGTTACCGTCAGATGATAACCTTCTTCATGTGCAACTTGAGCATCTACTTCAAAAATGATAGCCTTATTTTTTCCAACAGCATCCACAATCTCCAATTCAAGACCCCTGGCTGCAAATTTTTCTTTAAGCTGATTGGCTACAGGCTTTAAACTTTCATCGCTGACTATGATTTCCACATCCTGGTCAACCACAAAAAATCCTGGAATTTCAACCAGGCTGGTTGGTTTTGGTATGATGTCATAGGTTAATGGGGCTTCTTCCGATTCCTTTGATGTGCAGGATGCGAGGAGCAGCAGACAGTATAATATTACCAGGTAAGATTGACCATGCATTAAAAATTCAGCAGTCTTTGTTTTGGTACCCTGGTTTTGAAAGAATGGGAATTGCAGAAAATGGTGGGCAGTCATAGTTGAGGGATTGTAAAAATAAATGACTAAAATAGTCTTATTTTTTAAGTAAACCAGTGTCCAAAAAACTCTAAACTATGGCTTATGCCACGAGATAAAATAATTGTAACGGGAGGAGCCGGGTATATCGGCTCCCACACAGTAGTTTGTCTTTTGGAACAAGGATTTGATGTCGTTATTGTTGATAACCTTATTAATTCCTCAATACCTTCACTTGATGGAATATCGGCTATTGCCAAGCGTCCTTTTGCATTTTTTCAGGTTGATATTTGTGACAAACCCGCGCTTCTGCATTGTTTTGATATTCACAAAAATGCCAAAGCCGTTATTCATTTTGCAGCGTTAAAATCTGTTGGTGATTCTGTAGCCAATCCACTAGCATATTATCAAAATAATATTTCTGGTTTTATTAATGTGCTTGATGCTATGCATGAATTCAGCATCCCTAATCTGATTTTCTCATCGTCTGCTACAGTTTACGGCGAGCCAGATGAACTACCTGTTCTCGAATCTCACCCTTTAAAACCCTCCTTATCTCCTTATGGCGCATCAAAAAGGATTGGAGAGGATATGATTAGAGACATGGCAATTGCCAAACCTGGATTTTCCAGCATCATTCTTCGCTACTTCAATCCTGTCGGTGCGCATGAAAGTGCTTTAATCGGAGAAATACCAGTTGGAGTGCCATCCAATCTGATGCCTTTTATCACCCAAACCGCATGTGGCATAAGAGATGAACTCAAGGTATTCGGTAATGACTATAACACTCCGGATGGCACTTGTATCCGGGATTATATTCATGTAATAGATCTTGCTGAATCGCATATCGTGGCATTGGAAAGAGTGTTAGAAGGTAAAGCTGCAGGAAATGTTGAAACCTTTAATGTAGGCACAGGTTTGGGCTACTCCGTTTTAGAGGTCATTCAATCCTTTGAACGGACGTCCGGACTTAAGCTTTCATATAGTATTGCCGATAGGCGGCCCGGAGATGCATCCGTTGTCTACGCATCTACTAAGCTAGCTAACGAGACGTTAGGGTGGAAAGCCAAAAAAACACTTGATGATATGACACGTTCTGCCTGGAATTGGGAGAAACAGTATAGAGGAATGTGAGGTGCGTTCCATATATTTGCCATTAAAAAAACATGAAACCTAAATTAGTAATACTTGCTGCGGGGATGGGAAGCCGATATGGTGGGCTCAAACAAATCGATAGTTTTGGGCCTAATGGTGAGACGATAATAGAGTATTCAATATTCGAAGCCATCAATGCTGGCTTTGATCATATCATTTTTGTTATCCGGAAAGCATTTCACGATGCTTTTTCCCAAAAATTCGAACCCATTTTCGAGGGGAAAGTAAAAGTTTCCTATGCTTTTCAGGAAATCGACAGTCCGGTTGAAGGCATTGACGACTTACCAAAACGTGAAAAACCATGGGGAACAGCTCATGCTGTAATGGTAGCTGAACAACTGGTTGACACCCCTTTTGCTGTCATAAATGCAGATGACTACTATGGCCGTTCAGCATTCAGGGATATGGCTACCTTCCTGACCAGAGATTGCACGCCGATCTTATGGGCAATGGCTGGCTATGTTTTAGGTAAAACCCTTTCCGATCATGGCATGGTTAACCGGGGCATCGCTCAGACAGATGACAACAACCATTTGGTCGATATTCATGAACGATTAAAAATCCAGAAAGAAAACGGGCAGATCACCTACCTTGAAGGAGATGAAAGACATCCTTTAGCCGAAACTGACCTGGCCTCCATGAACTTTTTCGGGTTTCACCCCAGCATTTTTGGATTTATGAAAGCAGAATTCAAAAATTTCGTTGAAGAAAACCGCGAAAATCCGAAAGCTGAATTTTACATTCCTTACATCGTCAATTTATTGATCCAAAGAGGAGAGATCCAGATGGCGGTTATCCCAAGTGAAGATCAATGGTATGGTGTCACCTATCCTGATGACAAGCCAAAGGTGCAGGCTGCTTTTGAAAAAATGATCGATACCGCTTACTATCCAAAAAATCTATGGCATGAATAGCCGGCGAAAATTCCTTAAACTTTCAGCTATTAGCGCTGCTTTTTTAGGTTTACCAATAAAATCAAGTTACTCTCGCAACGAAATTGATAATCATCTTGATGCGGTCCTGACCAACCGACAATCCAAAGGAAAATCCGTAATGAATCTTACTGTTGAGCCAATCGAGCAGGTAGGTGTCGGCATTATCGGTATGGGCAATCGTGGTTACAGCCTGATGAACCAGTTTATTGCGCTAAGTCCGAAGGCCAAAGTCCTTGCAATTTGTGATATCAGGGATGAAAAAGCGGAAAAAGCCGCCCTTCGACTAAAAGAAAATGGTCAAAACCCAGCAGTTTACAAAGGCTCGGCTACGGCATGGCAGAAAATGGTGGAACGAGATGATCTCGATCTTGTAATTATCACCACCCCCTGGGAAGATCATGTTGAGATGGGCGTTCATGCGATGAAAAACGGCAAACACGTCGGGATTGAAGTACCAGCTGCCATTACCCTGGATGAATGCTGGGCGTTAGTAAATACAGCTGAAGAAACCCAACGCAACTGCATGATGCTGGAAAATGTATGTTACGGAGACGAAGAGCTTTGGGTATTGAACATGGTCCATGAAGGCATTTTCGGCACCCTTACCCATGCTGAAGCTGCTTACATCCATGACTTGAGTGAACACCTTTATAGCAAAACCTATTACTATAATCAATGGCGGATCAGGCACCATATTGAAAGGGACGGCAACCTATATCCTACCCATGGACTGGGCCCCGTTGCCCAATACCTGGGAATCAGCAGAGGCGATCGATTTGATCATATAGTATCAATGAGCAGTCGACAAGCCGGTCTCGCAGAAAACAGCCTGAAAGTTGATCATGATAACGAATTCTACAACCAACAGACTTTCGCCCATGGTGATATGAACTCATCTTTGATCAAAACAGAAATGGGTAGAACAATCCTCGTCCAGCATGATGTCATTACACCGCGGCCATACAGCAGGATCAATGCCCTTGGGGGAACGAAAGCCTACCACGAAGGTTATCCAAGTCGGTTGGCCCTCGAAAGTCATAAAGGTGGTCATCGATGGCTGGACGAAGCTGCCTATTCAGAAATGAGGACTAAATTCAAACACCCCATCTGGGAAAGCCTGGAAGATGAGATTGAGAAAAACGGTGGCCATGGAGGAATGGATTTTGTAATGATCTACCGACTTGTAGATTGTCTCAATCGGGGCCTCCCTCTTGACATGGATGTTTATGATGGCGTGGACTGGTCAGTGGTTTCCCCATTATCCAAAATCTCTGTCGAATTAGGTAGTATTCCTGTAGGTTTCCCTGATTTCACAAGAGGAAAATGGGAAGGAAAACGGGAATTAGGTATTATGGCTAATATTTAAAGCCCGAACCTATGTCATTTATTGCCAGACAGTTTCGGGTGGAAGGCGGAATTGGAAAAATGCAGCCCTTTGGCAACGGGCATATCAATTCGACTTATAAGGTTCTAAATTCGGAACAAGGCAAGCCTAATTATTTACTGCAGAAGATCAATCGTAAAGTGTTCCCCGCTGTCGGCGAAATGATGGTGAATATTAATCTTGTGACTAAGCATCTATCTAATAAGTTTTCTAAAGACAGTCCTCAAGTTTACCAAACGCTTCAGATTATCCCCACAAAAGAGGATGATCTATTTTACCATTCTCGACATGAAGGTTTTTGGCGCATGTACCGCTTCTTTGATGACCTTGTTGGTTATGATCAATTAACCAAGGAGAACCACATCTATGAAGGTGCAAAAGCATTCGGAGTATTTCTGAATGCCCTCAATGATTTCGATCAAAGGAAGATGTATATCCCAATTCCGGATTTTCACAATGTCATTTACAGAATGGATGCTTTAAACGAAGCAATTGACCTGGATGGATTTGATCGGCTAAAATCTGCAAAAGACCTTGTTGCCTTTGCCAGAAACAATGTAGATTCCATGACACAGATCAGTAAAGCTGGAAATGCTGGTCAGATTCCGTTAAGGATTACGCATAACGACACAAAATTCAATAATGTCTTACTTGACGCTTCAGGGAAGGCCAGGTGTGTAATTGATCTGGACACCGTCATGCCCGGATTTGTTCATTTTGATTTTGGTGATGGCGTTAGGACGTCCATTACTAATGCTCTGGAAGATGAGGCAGATCTCGCCAATATTAATATTGAAATGGCCAGGTTTAAAAGTTTTTCAGAAGGGTATTTAGAGGGTTCTGGGGACATTCTGACCAAGGAAGAAAAACGTTTTTTGGCATTAAGCTGTCCAATGCTGGCATTCCTTATGGGTATCCGGTTTTTGACCGATTATCTTAAAGGCGATAAATACTATAAAACACATTTTGAAGATCAGAATTTCTTCAGAGCAAGAGCTCAACTTGACCTATGCGGAAAGATGATGGAAAGATTGGATGAAATGAATAAGATAATCGCCCGGATTGACGGCCATTAAAACCCTTCGACAAGTTTAATAAGAAAGAACCCGTCTTCACCTTGTCTTTGGTAGAATGGCATAAGGATTAAGGCATCTTCGGAAGCTCTTATCGCACCAGATTTATCAAAAGCCAGAACTTCATTCTTTTCTACTTTTTGAAAATTCCGGTATCCGGGAAGCATAAAAAACTTATCGTGGCGCTTAAGGTTATGTTTGTCGATCAGGTGTGCGACTTTAGGTAAGTTTTGGGAATGCCTGATGAGTAATTCATCATGCTTGTTCTCGACATCGTCTGCCGATACACATTCAATACTCCGCATGCAATTGATGATTGCTGCGATGGCATTTTTCACTGAATTGGGTTCTTCATGTTGGCCCGCTTCAAAGCAGATGCCAGTAGTTTCAATCCCAAAGTTTTCAGCCACGAAATAATGTAATGTTGTGCCTTCCAGACCCGCTAACATACCTGTGATTACCGGGGCGTGTAATTCGATCCCGATACGATGACTTTCCGGATCATCTGTGACAAGGGTAAAGATGCCTCCATGTGCAGATGTCGTATGAATGTCCATCAGCACTATACTTGCAGGCTGGTAATCATCTATTGTTTGATAAATGACATCAACCAATTCACGTAATTCAAGGTCTTCATCTTCAAGATTTTCGACAGGCGTATTTCTGACTTTTTCTACATTTTCGGTGGTCCAAAGTCGATTGAGGTCTTCACGCATATAGCGATCTCCTCCTTTGAGGGCTCGTCGGTTTCCGCGTAAGCCTAACAACATTCCCTGGAAACGAAAACCTGGATTTATCTTGTATTCCAATTTCAGCATCTGGAAAACAGACTCAAGCGCTTTTACCCCTGCCGGCTCGTTACCATGTACGCCTGCCAGGCAGATCAACAAGGGACCTGGGTCTTCGCCAATATGTTTTCCGATTATCCTTTCTGGTATCATTTAGAAGCCTGCATTTTGTAGAAAAAGAGAGGCAGAAAATAGGGGCAATTATAACGTGCAAATTTAGCACAATCCACTCTCTTTTCAAAGGAATAACAGTCTCGATTTAGGCTGTTTAGCTATCGGCCAGTCTTCTCATCAATCGACCGGAAATCTTTAGGAAATGGACTTCGGTGATCATGCCTACCAGTTCCCCGTCTTTAACAACAGGAAGGCACCCAATCTTGTTATCCTGCATCAGATTTTGAGCTTCTGTAATCTTTGTAGATGGCGATACGGTAATCGGATCCTCTATCATAATATCCTTTACCAGGGTCTTTGGACCGCCGCCAAGATGGTAAGATCCTTTTCGTTGAGCGAAATGCCCTAAAAGTTGGTGAGAAGTCACCAGCCCGACCAGGGAGCTTGCTTCATCCTCCACGGGTACATACCTAATTTGTTTCCACTCCATCATATCAGCAGCCAGTTCTATAATGTCGTCTTTACGAACAGAGGAAATATCTGTTTCCATAAACTCTGACACCACAAGGGAATAAGGCTCATAATCTTTTAGGAATTCCGTACTAGGCATTTCCCATTCATGTACCGGGATTTCCTTGACCTGGTTTTCTACAATTGCTGCAGTAATGGCAGTCACCGCCTCATCTCGGCTTGTTTCATCTTTTAGCTTTGTGAATGCGCGGATCAACCAACGTGCGCCATTCATGTGATTTTTTGCTCTTCCTTCAATGACGCCGAGGTAGCGATCGATATCTTCTTTAGCGACATTCTGACTTTCCAGTCCTTTCCGCGAAAGCGGGATCAATTCTTGAAGGACAAGGTCTACTGCACTCAGTTTTTTATCATTAACCCATGTAAACTTGGAGTCGATGCCTGTACGCGAGGCTTTCATGAAATTATCGCGAGCATCATCAAAGCTCATATGTTTCCTGATATCACCATATTCAATTGCCATGCCTTTCATCAATCCCAGCCAAAAGGCCGCATTGGCTATCTCATCAAGCACGGTAGGACCAGATGGCAACACCCTGTTTTCAATGCGCAGATGAGGCTTACCACCTCCAATTCCATAACAAGGTCGGTTCCAGCGATACACTGTCCCGTTATGCACTTGAAGGGCTTTCAGGTTGGGGATTTCCCCATTTTTAATCTTCTGAAAAGCGTCTTCTTCAACATCAGAACTTAGCAGCACTCTAAACCTGACAATATCTTCTTTATAAATTTCCAGGATTGAAGATTCCAGCCAACCAGTTCCGAAAGTTACCCTTGGGCTTCTTTCACGGAGGTGGTCGCTCTTTGTCCTCGTATCTAATGCTTGCTGGAAAAGGGCAATTCGCGTCTCATGCCAGAGTCGTTTGCCAAATAATAATGGTGAATTCGCTGAAATAGCAATAATCGGACCCGCCAGGGCCTGGGCAATATTGTACATTTGAACAAAATTGGAAGGCTCCACCTGGAGGTGTACCTGAAAGCTTGTATTACAGGCTTCAAGCAATGGAGAATCGTGATAAACCTGTAGTTCGTCAATGCCCTTTAGCGAAAGCTCGTAGGTCCGGTTGTGTAATTGAGAGTTGATAGCATTCATCAACGCCTCGTAACGCTTTTTCGGGGTGAGATTATGCATCCCAAGATCGAATTTTCTAAGCGTCGGCATTATTCCGGTAAGGAGAATATTGGTATTGTGTTCAGCGGCTTTTTCACGGATAATCGTTAACTCGTTAATGAGTTCTTTTTCCATTTCGCTTAAGCAAGTGCCGGAAAACTCTCTTGGAGTAAGCGTCGTTTCAAGGTTAAACCTTGCCAATTCGGTTTCTACCCATTTATATTCTTCAAGAGATTCCAGAATTTCCATGGCATTAGTAGCAGGCTTCCAATTTTTCTGAACGAGACACATTTCCTGTTCGGCTCCTATCCTGCTGATGCCAGATTCTATCCAATCATTTTCTATCATATATTCCAATGCCTGCACATCATGCAAGAGGTGTCGCATAAATTCCTGCATTGATTCAACATCCTGAACCTGAGATACTTTTTGTTCACCCATGAGAGTTATCTTTTTACGGGGTTGTTTCCGCTAATTTTTGAATTTGACGAATTGGTTATGCTTACCGCAATGAAATCCTCGTGGTAAGGCAGCTTTTGTTGATAAAAATAAGTTTATTTGTTAATTCATCAACATGATTATCATTTTATGAGGAGATATCTTTGGATCATTCTTTGCCCTTTGCTTTTTTCTTATTGCAGTACCGAGCCTCTAATTGGGGATTTTGCGATGGAATATGTGCATGATATTGAAGTCCCTGCCGGGATAGCCCCGATTGGATCCACTTTTATTGTCATTCAGAATATTGATTCCAATGCAGACCTGATTTTTAATGCCAATGGTGCTTTACCTGGAGAAGTAAATGATATCAGAACCAGTTTTTTAAGCCTTCAGGCCATTAACCCGGCTACAGAAAACTGGGATTTCCTCAGGGAGATTACGATGTTTATTGAAACTGATGATTTACCAAGATTGGAAGTTGGCTATCGTGACCAGATTTTCAACACGAACAATACGCTCGACATGATCCCCTCAATCACCCAGCTTTCTGAGTATCTCAAGTCAGACAGATTTAACTTGATTATTGAGTTTGAACCTAATCAGACTACCCAAAGTTTTATTACCACACGTGTCAGAGTCCAATTCCAGGCTTTCGTCGATTAGTCAATTTCAAAAAAATCATGGAATTAAATTATAAGGTATTCGGGCAAGGCCCTCCAGTGATTATTTTGCACGGCTTGTTGGGGATGTTAGATAACTGGCAGTCTATTGCGCGAAAGCTGGCTGATGATTTTACGGTTTTCATCGTCGACCAACGCAACCACGGAAAATCACCACACACCACAGAATTATCGTATGAGCTAATGGCAGAGGATCTCAGGGTTTTCATGGAGGAACACTGGATCTATGGTGCTCATATCATAGGACATTCGATGGGCGGAAAAACCGCGATGTATTTCACAATCGCCAATCCGGATATGGTTGAAAAGCTGATCGTCGTTGATATCAACATCACACAAAGCAAACCCGGTCACCAGGATATATTTGATGCACTGTTCTCCATTAATCCACCCGCTCTTTCGTCCAGAAAAGAGGCTGACAGTCAGTTGGAAACCCTCATCCCAGATTTTGGTGTAAGACAGTTTTTGCTTAAAAATATTGGCCGCGATTCTGAAGGGCAATTGACCTGGAAGATGAATCTTCAAGGCATTTACGACAATTACGTTAACATCCTGGCGGCAGTTCCATCCGATGAGCCTTTTGATGGTGAAACTTTGTTCATAAGAGGAGGTCGGTCTGATTACCTTTCGGAAAATGATATTGAAGGTATTCAAACAATTTTCACAAATGCTAAAATGGAAACTATTGAGGAAGCCGGTCATTGGGTTCACGCTGAGCAGCCTGTACAATTTTTAGAATCTGTTCAAAATTTTTTAATGGTATGATATCCAGATTTCTTTTACTGATGGTTGCGGGTTTATTTCTGTTTACTCATGTATCGGAAGGTCAAAAAATTCTTCAAGTTGAGCGTTCAGGACGCAAGAAAGTGCAAAAATATTACATCGGTGATATCCTCAATTTTAAATTAAAAGGGGAAAAGACCGATTACTCGCTCCCGATACGAGATATGGATGATCGCACCGGCCTGTTGACTTTTGATAATGGGATTTTTCACATCAGTGAAATTGGAGAAATTATTGTTACCAAAAACCAGCGTGCAGCCCGGGCATGGAATATTACCTTTGTCAACTTCGGCTTAAGCTGGGCTCTTTTTACGGCCATTGATGTCGCAGTAGGCGGCACTTTCCATTGGGGAGCAGTTGTGGTGGTTGGCAGCGCTATCCTGGTCGGCTACCTCATTAAATGGCTTTTCTCAAAACGAAAATTAAAACTTGGAAAGAAACGAAGGCTCAGGATTCTCAATCTGAATATATCTCCTTCTGATTTTTTAAATCCTGTTGGGGGGGTTTAGGCAGTTGGCGTTCAAGGAAATTGATATTTTGAAGCATTCAAAATTTTCTATCTAATATCCTTCAACAAGTTTAACCCTGCGCACCACATGCAGCAATCAGCCGACTGCCAACTGCAGATTGCTAATTATCAACGACCTCCCTCAAAATATCTGATCGCCAGTCGGTACCCGTCTAATCCCAGACCGACGATTGATCCTTTACAGACGCCAGCCAGCATCGATTGGTGACGAAACGGTTCTCTGGCGTGAATATTTGAAATATGAACCTCGACAACTGGTGCTTTAATTAACGCAATTGCATCTCTAATCGCGACTGAGGTGTGGGTATAACCTGCTGCATTGAGAATGATACCATCATAATCAAAACCGGTTTCCTGGAGTTTGGTTATGATATCCCCTTCGAAGTTGGTTTGGTAATAGTGAAGGTCAACATCAGGAAATTCGTCAACGAGTTGTTCGAAGAAATTGCTGAAGGACTGATTGCCATAGATTTCCGGTTCACGGATACCGAGTAAATTCAGGTTGGGGCCATTGATTACCATGATCTTCATGTAGCAAATTTAAGAGTTTGTTCGGATTTCCTAACTTAGTTGTATGAATTGGGAGATCCTGATAAAAGGTTTTGCAGCATATTTAATGCTTGAGCGTTCGCTTTCTGCGAATTCCATCGAGGCCTATATCCGGGATGTCGGAAAATTTGAAGATTACTATCACCTCAGAGGATTTGGATTAAAACCGAAAGAAATAGAGCTACATCATGTCCAGGGATTTATCCACTGGATCAACGAACTCGGCCTTGAGGCAACTTCACAAGCCAGGATTATCTCAGGACTAAAAGCCTTTTTCAAATACCTGTTGATTGAGGATATCATTGATGAGGATCCATCTGAACTCCTTGAAGGGCCTAAGCTAGACCGGAAAATACCTTCTGTGCTGACCTACGAGGAAATTTCGGCTTTGATGGGCGCTTTACAGTTTGAAAGAAATGATATGCTGAGAATTCGTAATCTGGCCATTCTGGAGACGCTTTATGCGTGCGGACTAAGAGTTAGCGAATTGGTCAACCTTAAGCTCAGTAACCTGTTTCTCGATGTTGGATTTATTAAGATTATTGGAAAAGGCGATAAAGAACGATTGGTACCCATCGGGCAAAGTGCACGTGAAGCGATCAAGGATTATCTCTATCAGCCTAACGGTCGGTGGACAGTCAAGGCCCAGGTTGGTCATGAGGACTTTCTATTTCTCAACCGGAGAGGGAAACAGCTAACTCGTGTGATGATCTTTACAATTATCAAAAGACTCGCAGGCATGGCTGGTATCAAAAAGAAGGTAAGCCCGCATACTTTCAGACATTCTTTCGCAACGCATCTTATTGAAGGTGGAGCAGACCTAAAAGCTATACAGGATATGCTGGGTCATGAATCGATAACCACTACTGAGATCTATACCCACCTGGACACAGATTTCCTTCGTGACACCATCCTCAACTTTCACCCAAGTAATAAAAAGTAAGCGCTTGGTCACATTTTATCCTTAGGCGAATTGTTGACAAACTCCGGACAAGTTCAAAAAAGTTACTGACCCAGCAAATGGTATTTCAGCCTTTCTTTGGAAATAGCTGATGCTTCCATGACGTTCAATGGGATGACAAGCCTTTTAGAATTTTGCTGATTGGTTGTGTTCCTCATGGATCCCTTGGTTGTCAAACCGATGTCTCCATCTTCAAGTAGGACCAAAATGGTATTATCTGAACGTGTATCAATCTGGATTTCAGAACCGGGAAAGACCATAAATACATCATTGGTTTGATCAAAAATCAGGGTTTTTAACGGATAAACCGGATCACCATTCGAATTGGTAAAAACAATCACCTTCTCTTCTCCAATGACTTGACGATAACGTCCAATCCAGTAATCGCCTGGAGCATGGAGTGTAACTCTGCGTTGGAATTGGCCAGCATGGTCAAGGTTCGAGCCAACCGAAGGTGAGACCAGAGAAGCCAGTCCTTCCATGCCTTTGCGAAAGTCTTCAACTGCTGTTTGATGAATGGTTAGCTGCCTGGTGTACTGATCATCGATTCTTGTCCATTCCTTGGTTCTTTCAAAATAACTTTCCGCATATTGATTAGAAAAATCTCCTAACACATCATCCATAGAAGCAGCATCTGGCACCGGGAGTTCATCACCAACAAATAATGGCAAAACCGGAATCTCAAATTCCCCGGAAGGGGTCTCAAAATAAATTATGAATGCCTTATTTTCTTTATTGGGAACAATTATGAAATCTGTTGCAAAACCTTCCTTACGAATATTAATCGATTCAATAACCTTCATGCCTTGGGCAGGTGAACCGCCAGTGAAACGCCACCTGACATTTTCTAGCAAAGGTAGTTCGGTAAACTGCTTAACAGGCATTTCTCCATGAGAGGAAGGAAGAGCATTGGTCTTTTCTATACTAAAAACAAGGTTACTTCTTTTTTCAATAATGTTAACACCAATTTTTTCCTGTAATGGTGCCTTCGGAGGATCCGGAATATTTGGTATTTCAAAAGAAGTGGCGGAAACCGACTCAGTTGCTTCCAGTTCCTGTTCGCCATTTAGCAATAGTTCATCTCGGCCCACTTTTTCCCAGGCTACATCATTTTTTAGAAAAAGATCTAAATGAAAATGGCTGTGCTGACTTGGCCAATCGAGTGTAAGACTGGTTTCCTCATTACCTGGGCTTGACTTCCAGTTAATGGAAAAACAGGCAGCCATTTGCTTAACTGAAGGTTGATCCAATAAGATATCTTCTCTGAAAAAACCATGCAAAAAAGCACTAAGCGGATCAGAAAATGATTGGATTTTCAGCGTTTCCAAGGCCGAATTTTCACTTTGATTATCATCAATCCTGAGTTTTACCCCTGATGTGAATCTGTGTTCTCCTTTTAGTTCATGGGCTTCAACTTTTTCCCAGGGCATCTCCAAAATGGGAATATCAATAGCTGAAAGTTGGGCCGCTTCTCCTGCCTGATCAAATTCGATACTGCATGCAGGCAGAACAGTGGCCAACAATTCTTTTAGCCCCCTATCCAGCAAATTGCCAGTAAGGTCTAATTGTTCGATATTATCCAGTAAGTGAAGGTTTGTAGGTAACGACGTAAATGCCGAATTGGTAAAACTTAGTGATTTCAATTTTCGCATCAACCCAACCTGAGCAATTACCGACTCAAGGTCAAGAGATAAGGTCTTTGTAAACTTTAATGATTCAATTTTCCGACAACGGTGGAGGTCAAAAGGCATTGACTCCAGTTTTGCTCCTGAAATCGTCAATGCTTTTAAACGTCTAATATTAGATAGTCCGGGAGGGATTCTATTGCGGTTATGGTCTGATATGACCAGTTCTTCAAGTTTTTTTAGGATGCTTAGCTGCAGAAAAGTCCTGGTCAGGTTAAGCCTGGAACACCCCTCCAGATTTATTGTTTTCAGATCTTTCAGGTAAGTAATTTCATCCGGCAAAACCTGGAAGGTCCCATTTCCAAGATCAAGTTTTATGAGGTTGGCTAATTGACCAATTAGTCCAGATAAACTCCCGGCGCCCCGAATACTCAAATTTGTAAGCACTGGTAATTCACTTAGCCTGGTCATGTTTTCACTGGATAAAAGGCCAGGGTTAAATGACATATCCAGCTGTTGAATTCCCTTTGGTAAATATTCTACAGATTTTAGGGCATTATCCGAGAGATTTAATGATTGAAGCCCTTTCAGCTTCTGGAATGTTTCTGGTAGCGAAAACAAGTTATTACCTGTCAAGTCAAGGCTTACCAAATTCTCCAAATCTCCGATTTGAGCGTCTAAAATCCGGAGGTTGCATCGGGCAATGCTAAGATGTTGGAGTGTTGGGAGTTTCTTAAGTTGTTCAATTAATAGGATAACCTTAAATGAAGGATTGTCGTCAAGGATTAGTTTTTCAAGGCTGGGTAAAGCTAAAAGAGCGGCAGGTAAATGGTCGAAATTATTTCCGGAAAGATCTACCGTTGACAGGTTTTTAAAATTTTGGATTTCAGAAGACAACTCTTCCAACCCCATGTATGAAAGGTCGAGATAAGTAACAGACTGCGGGTCAGATTGACCTTGTTCTAAGGCATATATCTTCCATGATTTCTGCCCATGGGCTACAGAAAAAGAGAGTAAAACCAAAGTTAGGAAAACATAAAACCTCTGCACAGCCATAAAGATACAGCATTAAGTAGGATGAAATATGCGCCTATTCCATTAAAAAATGACATTCGCTTTAAAATTTCGGCAGCATGATATTAAGTTATCTTTTATTTTTGTTTTCACACATTTCGAATAACCTGTTTATGCAAATCGTTTTCACAAAAGGGAAAGGCGTTCCAGATACAATGTCCTTTTCAAGGCAAGATGGGTCGATATCCTTGTCTCCATTGAACAGGGGAATGATAGAGCATGATATTATGCACTATGCTGTGGAAACGGTATTAAATTTCAACGAAGGCTTCTATGGGTTACTCGCCAAGGGCTATACACTTGAAGATTTTGCGCCTCCAACTTCAAAAGCTGCAGAACTTTCCCGATCATTGAAGCTTACGCAACAGGTTTTTCAGTCTGAATACATTGTTGGGTTACTCCAAATGGAACAGGTAGACAACAAGACTTACGATAATTTTATCGACATTTTAGCAGAAATATGTTCTGGTAGGAAAACTAAATTACCAGAAACCCTAAACAATGAGACGCTGGCTGCCATTCGCGAAAAAGCAAATGCCTTATTAGACCAATGGAGATCTATTCAGCCCTCCGAAAAACTTGAGGTCAATTTCCCTTTAACTTAAGTAGGGAACCTATCTTAAAAAAAAGGGTTTATTATTAGTAGCAGAAATTCAAAAAACGCTATATTTGCGTCCGCTTGAAGAAAGATTCATGTATATATAAATGGCGTGGTAGCTCAGCTGGTTAGAGCGCAGGATTCATAATCCTGAGGTCGGCAGTTCAAGCCTGCCTCACGCTACGAAGAAAACCTTTCACCTTTATTTGGTGGAAGGTTTTTTGCTTTTCAGAGTTGGCGTGTTCAATCCACCTTCCATTTTGTTCAATCCACTATATTTTAAGCGATCCGTTAGTCGAAATCAATGTTCATTTGCGGTAGATATCAAACCAATAAAAATGAATAAAATGAATTTTCGATTTTTTTTCACCGCCTGTTTCCTTTCACTTCTTCTGATAACTGCTTGCAAGGAGGAAGAAGTTGTTTTGATAGATCATGACAACCTTGATGAAACGCAGATTGACACTCTTGTAACGCCTACCGGGGTAAAATATGTCAGAACTCCGGAGGTGTGTTTCGACAACCTACCCGAATGGCCTTATACGTATAATTATGTTGAAATTGAAGGACTCCGACAAGCCTATGCTGAAGCGGGGCCAGCTGATGGTGAGATTGTATTATTGCTGCATGGTCAACCAAGTTGGTCTTATTTATATCGAACAATGATACCAGTCTTGGCGGATGCCGGATACAGAGTCATTGCTATGGACCATTTAGGAATGGGCCGTTCTGACAAGCCGATTGATATTTCTGAATACAGTTATCTGGGCCATGCAGATCGGCTGGAGCGTTTTATTCAGCAACTTGGATTGAGTGATATTAACTTGTTTGTTCAGGACTGGGGAAGTCTCATTGGACTCAGAGTTGCGGGGCTGAATACGGATTGGTTTTCTACAATTAGTGTAGGCAATGGAGCGCTACCGGTAATTCCCGCTGGCATACAACCAATACCACCTATTGAGAATCCTAATCAAATTGAGGACCTGCCATTTGTGTTCGCTGATTTTCCGGCACAACAGATACCCTTTTATGATGGCTGCGATTTGATTATTGAAGGAGATGCAGGTGGTTTTGAAGCCTGGGCAAATTATTCTATGAAAGGGGCGTCATTTACAGCTTCTGAAGTAGTTGAAGCTTTGACCTGGTTCGACCTGCCAACAGAAGTCGAGGCGGCATATGATGCACCTTTCCCTAACAGAGCGTACATGGCAGGCGTGAGGACTTTCCCTTCCCTGGTCAACGAATTAACGGGTTTAAATGCTGATGCCTGGGCTGGACTCACCGATTTTGAAAAGCCATTTCTTACGATTTGGGGAGGCAATGATGTCGGTAGCCTTGGCACCTGTGAGGCTCAACAAAATTTTATTGACAATGTACCTGGTGCCGCTGGGAAACCGCATGTAAGACTTCCTGAGGCAGGCCACTTTCTGCAAAGTGATCAGGGAGTTGAGATTGCCAATCGACTGGTAGACTTTTATTCAACCGATTGGGAAGATGTCGTTTTGGATCCATGTGTCGACTTTGACAGTCCTATTCCGAATGAAGATAGAAGCCAGCTCCTCGTTCCTCCGTCAGATTTAAGAAATTTCAGGTATGCAGAAGTGATTCCGTCATTTGAATGCGATGGTGATTTGATTACAGAGGTATACAATACCATCAGTTTTAATGATTGTCCGGAGGATGATTGGTATGAGCTCAATGCAGAGGACCTAAAAAACTTATATGGAGCTGAGGAATTAAAATTAAATGGCCCCAGACATTGGCTGATGAACGAAATCGCTGGTGGCGAAGGATTCAATTTTGAAAAAATAGCCTCATTCGGCAATCTGCAAATGGGCTTATCTGCCACAATAGAAGGAACGCTTTCCAATGATCTGTATTCAGAAAACCAGGTACTACGTTCTACTACGTTCACTTTCAAAGCCGGAAATGAAGTATATAAATTGATCAATCCTGAAGGAGAAGAATACGTGATGCAATCTTATAGCAGAAGACTAAATCCCGATTTGACGATTGACGATTTAGCATCTCTTGGCTCAAGTCTTGTTCTGCCTTCCGGCTGGACATTCCAATCCGAAATTTTATCTGCGGATTTAGAAGTAATTGCTGACGGAATAGCCTTTGTTGTACAGGATGAACTGGAAAATGCCTATCAAAAAATTGAGGATTAAGTGCGTTGATAATCAAAAGAGTGGTAGTGCCGACATTTAAGGTGCTACCACTCACAGGCGAGCTCACCAATTATGGGGGTTATCATCCTTTAATTCGATTAACTATTCAATAATATTTAACCATGAAAAAACTATCAGTCTTAATATTTATCCTTTGTTCTACACTCTACATGAATGCGCAGCAGGAAATGGCTGTAAACAAAGCGCAATTAGATAGAGATGTGAAGGAATTGAAGGCTTATCAGGCAAAAGTTGCTGAATTTGAAACTGCCTTTGCAAATAAAAACGGATCAAAAGTGGTCACCATAAAAGCTGACCTGATTTCCATGATGCAACGAGAAATTGAGCAAAGCGAAAAGAAAATAGCACAAGACAAACAGGAAATGGCACGAAGCAAGTTTGAAGTAGCCGATTCTAAAAGAGAAACCAAACGCAGCCGATTCGATTTGGTGACGCCAGACAATGACGCCAAGGATGCCCGCGACCTGAGAGATGATCGCAGAGACCTAAAAGATGACCAAAGAGATGCGATGGATGACAAATCCGACCTGGAACAGCAAATAGCCCGTACCCAACGCCAAAAACAAATTTATACCACACTCCAAGCATTTACCTTTTCATTTGAAGGATCTATCCATGAGAAAGCAATGATGAATAAAGCATTACTCATAGAATTTGCAGATACAATGGAACAAGATATTGCGACTACAAAAGCAGAAATAGCAGAAGACAAAAGAGAAGCAATCGAAGACCGCAGAGAACGCAAAGAAGACAGGCGCGAGTGGGCTGAAAAGCGCAGGAACAAAAACTGGTAAAGCGTCACAATTACATTGGAATTAGCTCTCGCATTTAAAAAAAATTCGTAAACCAATAACAAATTAAAAACATGAAAATCGTATTAATATTAGGCATTCTATGCTCAACATTGACAATGAATGCACAGCAATCACTAAACGGCATTTGGAATACCGGAAAAGAAAATACCAAAATTGAAATTTCAGAAGTCGATGGTGTCTTAGAAGGCAAGATATTTTCCTCAGATAATCCTAATGTCAAAATAGGGAAAGTACTACTCAAAGACATCAAGTCTGTAAAGGGAGAATGGCAAGGAAAACTATTTGCTGCAAAAAAGGAAAAATGGATGGACACTGTTATAAAAGAAAATGGTAATCAGCTCCTTATTACAGTAAAAGCAGGCATAATGCGTAAAACACTCGAATGGACAAAGGAATAGGATTAGTCAAAGGGATTTTCGTTTCTGGCAAAAGTGATGGCAATGAATCTAAAAGCCGTAAATTGTGGACAAAGCAACGTCAAGCTATTTTATCAGCGCTTCAATTCACGATACAGAACTTGAAATTCAGGATTATCCATATAATGCCAATAATATTGGCTTTAGTATTGCCAGGAGTACGTTTTTTTTCACAAGATGGAGTAATTCCTATAACGGATAACTTATTTATTGCGCTTTGGCTATTCTCCTCATTGACCCTCTATTGTTTATGGTATTTCTATTGGCAACTATGGGACATCAAACAGGATAATAAGAAATGGATCGCATCAGCACTTCTTGGTATTATCATTGTTTTAATCGCCATCTATTTTAAATTATTTGGGTCCTATGCCGATGGCGCTGTTTTCAGATTGATCCCACCAACCTTATTATTTTTAACCATTCAATATGCACTAAATTCTCAGCAAAAGATTGCCCGTTTACAGTTAGATAAAGAACAACTCCAAACCGAGAATTATAAAGTGCAACTCAAAACGCTGCGAAACCAGGTTGATCCGCATTTCCTATTTAATTCTTTAAATACTTTGCGCTCAATGGTCCATCAAAAACATTCAGGATCAGAACAGTTTATTTTGAGTCTGTCTGACTTTTATAGACAAACGCTCCAGCATAATGAGCACACCACAATTGTACTTTCCGAAGAACTGGTGGTGCTAAGATCCTATTTGTTTTTGATGAAAAGCAGAAATGAAAAAGCTGTTACTATAAAACTTGACGTCGATGAGTCTCTGCTCAATTACCAGATCCCAACAATGGCTCTGCAGACGGTGGTAGAAAACTGTTTCAAACACAATAGTATGACAGCCAAAAACCCTTTGGAAATTACTATTACCAATACAGATGACCTATGCATAAGGGTTTGTAATAATATACAGCCCAAATTACAAGAAGACAAGACTACTGGCCTGGGGTTAGAACTCCTCAAGAAGAGATATGAACTAATGAATGTAAAGAACGGTCTGACCTTCACGCAAACACCCGAGCAATTCTGTGTTAATTTAAAGTTGACCTGATCTATGAATGTCCTGATCATTGAAGATGAAGCACATACTGCATTATTATTGCAGGAAACCATAGAACAAGATAGCGACTTTATCGTCGTCGAAAAACTGGAGTCAATTTTTGAAGCAGTTGCCTATTTAAGTAAATATCAAAACAATTTAGACCTTCTGTTTTTCGATATCCAGTTGGCGGACGGGCATAGTTTTGAAATATTTAAACATATTGATATTGTAGTTCCTGTTATTTTTTGCACTGCATACGATGAGTATGCGATGAAAGCTATTAAAAACAATGGTATTGACTATGTGTTAAAACCAATTAAGCAGCAAGAAATTCATTCAGCACTTCAGAAATACAAAAAGCTATTTGCCAAAGTAGAATCTCATAACTCAAAGCCTGTAAGATTCCAGAATACAGCTCCAAAATCCTTTCAAAAGAATTTCCTTACTCAATACCGGGACAAGACCCTTATTGTAAGAGTTGAAGATATTGCGGCATTTTCAGTGCAACACGAAACGGTTTATCTCCACACCTTTGATGGGAAGAAATACCCGCTTTTCAAAAAGCTCGAATACATTGAATCCGTTTGTGACGCCGATCAATTCTTTCGTGTAAACCGACAAATGTTAGTCAACCGCGAAGCAGTCATTTCCTTTGAGCCCTATTTTAACAGGAAAATTGTGTTATCACTAAAAATAACCCTGGAGGAAAAGCCAATCGTCAGTCGTTTAAAAGTCACCCCTTTTAAAGCATGGCTAGAACAATAACGGAGATATTCATGTTGAAGAGGCGTTTACGTCATATTCATCTTGATTGGCCTGTGATTTTTAGATTATCCCTTTTTAATTTTCAAGTATGACAGCATTAAAAATTGCTTACCTGGCTAATATTCTTGTAGCGGGATGGGTTGGAATTTCTGCTTTGTTTTTACCAAAAACTGCTGCTGTTTCAGTCTTCTCTAATGCCTTTGACTATTCTGAATCTTTCAGGCTTGTTGGCGCATTTTGGACCACCATCTTTATCCTCTCAATTATCGGGTTATTCTTTCCTAAAGAAATGTGCCTGGTCCTTATATTTCAGGTTTTGTATAAGTCTATTTGGCTTATTGTTGCTGCTTTTCCTGCAATTTTAAACGGCCAACCCTATCCCAAAGAAATGGCTGTGTTTTTCTTAATCTGGGTAGTGGCATTGCCGTGGGTCATTCCTTGGAAAGAAATATTTGCATTTTAAGGAATAAGTATCTTTTTGGCTAAGGATTGTATATTTATAGCACTTAACAATCCTTGCAACCATGTCAGAAAAAAATCTAAAAGAATATTGGCGGCGTAATCTGCGACTGCTTTCCATCCTGCTCTTCATCTGGTTCCTGGTATCTTACGGTTTTGGCATTTTACTGGCCGAACCTTTAAATAATATTCAGATCGGTGGATTTAAACTGGGCTTTTGGTTTGCTCAGCAAGGAGCGATTTATGTGTTCATTATTCTCATTGTGGTCTACGTAATTCGAATGAACAAACTTGATCGCGAGTTTGATGTACACGAAGAGTAATTGCTTTAACCTATTCCCTTTACACATCCTTTCACTGAAATACTATGGACGTTCAAGCCTGGACCTTTGCTTTAGTCGGCGCCACATTTTTGCTTTACATCATCGTTGCTATCCTTGCCAGGGCTAGCAGCACTTCTGAATTTTATGTTGCTGGAAAAGGCGTTAATCCTGTCCTTAACGGAATGGCGACAGCAGCTGATTGGATGTCGGCAGCCTCTTTTATTTCCATGGCCGGAATGATCTCCTTTATGGGCTACGATGGAGCTCAATATCTATTGGGGTGGACTGGTGGTTATGTTCTTTTGGCTTTATTACTGGCACCTTATCTGAGAAAGTTTGGCAAATTCACCGTTCCCGATTTTATTGGAGATCGATATTACTCTCAGACAGCAAGACTGGTGGCGGTGGTATGTGCGATTTTTGTCTCTTTCACCTATGTGGTCGGACAAATGAAAGGTGTGGGTATTGCATTTTCAAGGTTCCTTGAAATAGATTTTTCTCAAGGTGTTCTCATTGGGGTTGGCATCGTCTTTTTTTATGCTGTTTTAGGCGGCATGAAAGGCATCACGTATACACAGGTAGCACAATATTGTGTATTGATCTTTGCCTATCTCGTTCCAGCTATTTTCATTTCCATTACAATGGTAGGAAATCCCATTCCTCAAATCGGGTTTGGCGGAAATCTTGCAGATGGGACAGCCTTATTAACCAAGCTCGACCAATTACATACTGACCTCGGATTTAAGGAATATACCATACCCAACAAACCTACCATAGACTTATTCTTTGTTACAGCAGCATTGATGCTTGGTACTGCGGGTTTACCACATGTCATTATCAGGTTTTTTACTGTTCCAAAAGTCTCGGATGCACGTAAATCTGCTGGTTGGGCACTTTTGTTTATTGCATTGCTTTATACATCTGCACCGGCAATTGCCGCTTTTGCCAGAACGAATCTGCTTAATACCGTTGACAATAAACCATATGCTGAGTTACCTCAATGGTTTAATAACTGGGAAAAGACTGGTTTGCTAAAATATGAGGACAAAAACGAAGACGGCCTTGTCCAATATTATAACGACACCAACACAGAATTTGTAAATGCTATTGCTGCTCCAAATGGCTGGAATGGCAACGAACTTACAATAGACAGGGATATCATGGTATTGGCCAATCCGGAGATCGCCCAGCTACCTGGATGGGTCATCGCCTTGGTAGTCGCTGGTGGACTGGCTGCTGCGCTTTCTACTGCTGCAGGGTTGTTATTGGTTATTTCCACCTCAGTGTCTCACGATATCTTAAAAAAATCTATTGCTCCTGGTATTTCTGAGAAACAGGAATTGTGGGCGGCCCGTATTGCAATTGGGGTTGCAGTTATTATTGCCGGTTATGCCGGAATGAATCCACCCGACTATGTTGCGGCGATTGTCGCATTTGCATTTGGTCTTGCCGCCGCTTCTTTCTTTCCAGCCATCATTATGGGCATTTTTTATAAAAAGATGAATATGCAAGGAGCAGTCTCAGGAATGGTCGTTGGTATTACCTTTACCGCCGCCTATATCATCTACTTCAAGTTCATGGGTGGTCAACCTGAAGACTACTGGTTTGGCATTTCCCCGGAAGGGATAGGCACATTGGGCATGCTAATTAATTTTGCTGTAGCCCTAACAGTCAACAGATTTACAGAAGAGCCGCCTCCGCACATTCAGGACATTGTTGAAGATATCCGTATTCCACGAGGATCAGGAGGTGCGTCCGCGCATTAATATGTAGTTCTGGTTCTCGAGTATGCTTTGATTATTTCAGTTCGATTGTGCCAAACTGATAGGTTCGTTTGCCAAAATACATAGCACCTTTTGCACCCATGCCTCCGATGATCAGTACATCATCGTCATGCATTGAAAACCTGGGCACAAATTCAGTTTCGATATTCTTATTTGAGAAAAGTGTTTCCTGGAATAGGATCTCACCCTCTTCGCTGATCACGGTCATATCGGTATACCTTGAACGTTTTTTGCCTTTTTTGCCTTCAGCTCTCAGGTCACTTCTTTCTGATTTATCCTTAAAGTCATTATAGACCAGAAAAATTTTCCCATCGTGGAAAGCCATTGAATAAGAAGTATTTAGTGACGTCCCGCTCTTGAAGGTTTTGTCGATCTTTTCAATAGACAATAGATTACCCTCCACATCAAATCTTGGGATTAAAATAGCGTTTGAGTAATAGGTGTAAGTTACCTTGACGTTGCCATTTGAGTCAGTTGTTGTGGATCTTCTGACATAATATTGTTCGAAAAGGAATGAAAAGGAATGATTCTCAAAAGTGACCATATCCTCAATATTATAGGAATAGCTAAGACCCTCTCCTTTCTCAATTTTCCTATCCTTGACAAGGTCTTCCAAAACTTCTTTAGAAAAAGGCTCGAGATTATAAGTCGATGATCCATTTGCTAGGTTGAATTTCATAAAGAAAACGCCATTCAGGCCAGTTCCTTTATCCTTAGTGGTGTACATTCCACCAAAAATGATATCGTCTTCAGCATCGGTAAAAAACATGCCCACGTCGGTTGGAATATCGTCTCCCAGATCAATATCAAACGAATTCACTACTCCTTCTTTTCCGACTTGATAAACTTTGTATTCATATACTGGAACACCTTTTTTCCTGTCTTTTTTCTCCAAAGATAATTTGACTGTTACAAAGACATCTCCCGAATTTGAAACCAAGGTTTGAACAACAGATCCTTTTTTATCTTGGAAAGGTAATTCATGTGACTGCTCCCACATCAGGTCGAATTGATCATCGAAAAGGATAACCCGCATTTTCTCATTTTTCTTTCCCCGCCCGATCCGGTACGAGAGGAAGCCTACTTTAGACTTATCAGCGCTGATACGAGGTGAGGAAAGATCACCATAGTAATCGTTCTTGTCACTGTACTCAAAATTATAGCACTCTTTGGGGTTTGAATAATTGCCATCTTCGAACCTTGAAACATAAACTAATTCATTGGCCCTTTTCTTGTCCCAGGAATAATGATAGCCATAATGACCTGAGGAGGTTTCGACAAAACTGCTGAGGACAATTGGTTTTTTCCCATGTTTAAGATCCATTGACTTGGTGGATACCAATTTATGGTTCAAGTCAAATTTCAAAAGTGTATTGGCATTTTTCGGCCTCGATACGATATAATAGTGATCATCGATCAATCCTACTGGATAGAAACTCGAATACAATCCACCTTCAACTTTATATTCAGGGCCCCAGTTGACTTTATAGTCAGGACTATCATAATGACTAAAGGAAAAACAAATCAGGAGAAGGGCAAAAGGTATCAAGTTTTTCATAGGGTTAAAATTTGATCAGACAAATTGAAATTGGTTAGAGTCCGAAGGTTGAACCCATAAAATAAAAAAACCTGCTTTCTTTTTCAATATTGAGGAAAGCAGGTTTTAAATTATTTAATAACTCAATTTTCTTTTTCCCTGATGAAAAAAGAAACGAAAAAAATCACGACTTATTTGAAAGACAAAATCTATTTTTAATTCAACCGTTCAAAAATACCAGCGATGCCTTGTCCGCCTCCGACACATGCCGTTACCATACCGTATCTCTGATCACGGCGACGCATTTCGTTCAACAACTGGATAGTCAATTTCGCACCAGTACAACCCAATGGATGGCCCAATGCGATTGCACCTCCGTTTAAATTCACAATTTCAGGATTTAGCTTGGCTTCTTTAATAACTGACAAAGCCTGGGTGGCGAATGCCTCATTCAATTCGATCTGCTCGATATCGTTAAGTGACATTCCAGCTTGTGCTAATGCTTTTGGAATCGCAACACATGGACCAATACCCATGTAAAGAGGGTCGACACCACCAACAGCACATGCAGCCAAACGAGCAACTGGTTCGAGGTTCAGTTTTTTAACCATTTCCTCGCTCATCACCAAGGTAAAGGCTGCTCCGTCTGAAGTTTGTGAAGAATTTCCAGCTGTCACAACACCACCATTCTTGAAAGCAGGTCTCAATCTTGCGAGACCTTCAAGGGTGGTATCACGACGCACACCTTCATCAGTATCAACGATATGTGAAGATTCTATGCGCTTACCATTTTTTACAAAAACGTTATTAACAGTTATTGGCACGATCTCATCTTTGAACAGGCCTCCGTCGATAGCAGCTGCTGCTTTTTGGTGGGAACCCAGTGAAAAGGCATCGGCTTCTTCTCTTGTAATTTCGTATTTTCTGGCTACCGCCTCCGCAGTTGCTCCCATGCTGACGGTATAATTGATATTTTCCATTACAGCGTTATAGCTTGGACTTAGTTTGTACCCAGTCATCGGGATAAGGCTCATGGTTTCTGTTCCACCAGCAATGTAAACATGTCCAAAACCTGCTTTGATCTTCCCTACGGCAATTGAAATGGCTTCCAAACCTGAAGCGCAGTAGCGATTAATCGTGATGCCTGGCACTTCTTTGCCAAGTGCCCTGGCTGACACCATCCTACCAATCTGTAATCCTTGTTCTCCTTCAGGATTTGCGCAGCCTATAATTACATCGTCTACCAACTTAGGGTCCAAATCAGGAACTGTAGACATTAAATGCTTGATTACCTCAACAGCCAGATCGTCAGACCTGTAATTTTTGAATCCTCCTTTCTTGGCTTTGGCAACAGCCGAACGATAACCTGTTACGATATATGCTTCCATTTTATTATTTCGATTTAAAATTGTTCAAGAATTGGATTTACTAGTTACGAAGCGGCTTATTATTCATTAACAAGTACTGGATACGCTCCTGTGTTTTTTGGTTGCCCAAAAGGCTTAAGAATCCTTCTCTTTCGATATCCAGTAAATACTGCTCGCTAACCTGCTGATTAGATGTCAAATCACCTCCACATAACACGTAGGCAATTTTTCTCGCAATCTCGACATCATAGTCTGACATATATTCGCCTAATCTGAATTCATTTATTGCTGCATAAAGAGCAGCCATGCCGGCTCTGCCCAATACTTCAATGTCGTGTCTGGGGGTAGGTGCTACAAAATGGTCTGCCATTTCAAGTACCTTTTCCTTAGCTTGGGCAATATTGCGAGGCGTATTTGCAGAAACAAAATCCTTTTCTTTAAGTAAATAGCCATGACCAAACGCTTCATAGGCTGAAGTCGAAACAGTGCCGGTGGCAATGGTCCGGAAATTTTCTATTAGTGTTGGCATTTTTACATCGCCTTCAAAGAACTTATCAGAAGCCCTAACGGCCATCTCCTTGGTACCCCCACCTCCTGGTAAAAGACCAACGCCAACTTCTACCAATCCGATATAAGACTCCGCAGCATATATACCTGAATTAGCGTGCATCGACATTTCGCAGCCACCACCAAACACATAGCCTTGTGTCGCCATGACTACAGGAACTTTGGAGGTTTTGATATACATATTCAATTGCTGGAAACCATCTACCATTTGATTTAGCGTATCAAACTCCTTTTTCATGGCCAGCATACCAACGTTCATCAGGTTGGCGCCTACTGTAAAGTTTTTGGCGTTGTTTCCAATCACAACACCATTCCAACCTTCTTCTTCAGCTTTGCTAATCGCTTGCTGGATTCCCTGCCCAATACCTTCACCAATGGCGTTAGACTTACTGGTAAACTCAACACACATAACTCCATCTCCAATGTCGTGGACCGTACACTCGCTATTCTTGACAATAGGCGCTTTTGACCTTATCGCGTCTAGAATGATAAATCCTTCAAGGCTTGGTACAGATTTATAGCTTTCCGAAGCGAGATCGTAGTACTTTTTCTTACCGTCTTCTAGTTTATAAAAGGTATTAATGCCCTTGCCGGGAAGCGCCTTTACCCAATCAGGAATGGACTCACCACAAGATTCAGCTATTTCAATACCTTTATCAATACCTAGCAAATCCCAGTATTCGAAGGGACCGTATTCCCACATATAACCAGAACGCATAGCATCATCGACCGGATAAATTTCATCTGAAATCTCAGGAACCCGGTTAGCTGCATAAGCGAATAATGCGGCGAAATATTCTTTAAGGAATTTATTTTCTCTTTCCCCTCCATCCACCAGGTGGCTCAATCTTTTTGAGAATACCTCAATCTTTCTTGCAGTACCAACAGCTGCCAGTCTTGGCTTGATAGAAGGTTCGTATTCAAGCGTCTTCAGATTTAGGGCATTGATTATGGTTTTACCATTATCATCTTTTTTCCTGGTCCTTTCATAAAAACCTTTTCCTGATTTTCTGCCGAAGAATTTGTTGTCTATTAAAAACTTCATAAAATCAGGCGCCGCTTTACCTTTCAGGGTGTCAATGTATTCATCTCCATCTACTGTCTCGACTACGAATTGGTTGACCTTATCGCTGGTATCAATGCCTACAAGGTCCTGAAGTTTGTAAGTTGCAGTATTCGGTCTGGCAATTAACGGACCAGTAATTGAATCCACTTCTTCGATTCGCATATCGTATTTCTCGGTCAGTTCGATCATTTTCACACCTGACATTACCCCAATCCTGTTAGCAATAAAAGCCGGGGTATCTTTGCACAATACCGTCTGCTTACCCAAAACCTCATCGCCAAATTCCATAAAAAAGTCAATTACACCAGGGTCTGACGCTTCATGAGGAATCACCTCCAGTAACCGCATATAACGCGGAGGATTGAAAAAGTGTGTGCCACAAAAATGCTTTTTAAAGTCATCAGATCGACCTTCCACCAACATCCTTATCGGAATGCTTGATGTGTTTGAAGTTACCAGTGACCCAGGCTTGCGGTATTTTTCAACTTTTTCAAAAATCTGTTGCTTAATATCCAGTCTTTCAACGACAACCTCAATGATCCAGTCTGCTTCAGCAATTTTTTCAAAATCATCTTCAAAATTGCCGGTTCTTATTTTATTGGCAAACCCTTTTTCATAAAGGGCTGCCGGCTTTGATTTCAGAGCGTTTTTTAGAGCTCCATTGACGATGCTATTCCTAACGACAGGATTATTTTTGTCTTTGTCGTTGATGTCAAAAGGAATAATATCGAGCATCAGGACTTCCATCCCGATATTGGCCAGGTGACAGGCGATTCCGGAACCCATTACACCTGAACCGAGCACCGCTGCCTTTTGTAGTCTGTAAGTCATTTATTTCGCTTGATTTTATGAGTATGTAGGGGAATTTATTTGCTAAGCTAGTTAAAATTCCATTAAAAAGTGACACTGTGTCATTTTTTGTTTTTATCTTGAGCCTGGTTGCAATTTTAACAGTCGACATAAACTTTGGTTGCGACAAATTTGACAAATTCAAACAGTAATTAAACAAGACAAATCATGTTAGATCAAGTAATTGAACAAATAACAGCGCAGGCTGCAAATGCTGCTCCATTAGGTGGTATTCTAAAGTTTGTCATCGATGGTCAGCCAATCCTGATCAACGGAAGCGGTGACAGCAACGTTGTTTCAACCGAAGATGGTGAAGCAAACTGCACTATTACTACTTCTGCAGAGACTTTAAGAAAAGTAACATCAGGAGAAACCAATCCAATGATGGCAGTTATGGGTGGTGATATCAGAATTGATGGAGATATGGGCCTTGCAATGAAATTACAGTCTCTCTTAGGCTAATAACTATTTTTTCGAAAATGTTCATAACGTCATTCCTTACGGAGTGGCGTTTTTTGTTTTCCATGATTTCAGTCCAGATTTTTGAGCAATTCCTTAACGACTTTATTTAAAAGGACTTCCTTTTCTATTCCGGTAACGGAAAAATCGTTAATCATCTTTCCATCCTGAAAAAGGTTTACTGCTAAATCGTATTGATCGCCAGAATTGGCATACATGCCACGCATGGTTATAGCACCAGGAAACTTTGATAAATTAACAAATATCAGGTTTGGGGTTTCATTTTGTGCCCCTAACTGAGCCAGCTTACTGTCAACTGCCTCAGAAAGTCCAAGATGGTCGTAGAAATCATCATTTGACAGGAAAATTGTACGAATAATCACTGTCCTCGGCTGAGCCAGCATGATCTTTTGTCGGCTATCATCACTAGCAATACCTAATGCAAAACTTTCGCCGCCATGTGGGAAAGACAGGACCGGGATCTGCTCCTGTCCTATTTCAGCAGCCAACTCAGGTACTTTATCTCGCGAGTATTGAAACAGTTCCATTACATCCACAGTTGGGGTTGGAGAATCGGTTTTCAGCGCCTCCCCTTTCATACCCCAAAGCAGGCTGTAGGTTAGTAGACCATGCCCATATCTTGATGCCTCATAACTAACTTTGTCAGCAGAGCTTCCGGCAAGAACAAACATGCCAGTCCGGTCTTTCATACGCTCAATGGCTCTTTCCTGCGTTGAATCTACCATTTTGCCTTCTACCAGGCTATCAACCACCTTTCCAGAATGGCAGGTATCGAAAATCAAGACCTGTTTTTTAGCAGGAATGGCGTTAATCCAACTGGTCAGCTCATTTGAAGAAATCGTACCCTGCTCGCGAATCACGGGATCACTTAGTCGGCCCGACCGGATATCTTTGGTTATATAGTAAAACTTGGCTTTATCACCATCACCATAATTAGAGCCATGACCTGAAAAATAAACAACCAGAACATCATTAGGGGAAGCAGAATCGGCAATTTTGGAAAAGGCTTGTTTTACATTCTCCTTGGTTGGTAGGTTGTGAGCCGACTCAGCATCAGTACTTAACAGACTGATATGGACTTTGTTTTCAAAGAGCAAATTCCCAACAAGACCCAATGCTTTGGCCAATAAGCGGGCATCCTGGTCTGGATAGGTCAGTTTGAGTTCATCCCTGGCGTATTGAGACGTTCCAACAATAACAGCGTGTAAGGAAGGATCGGGAATTTCTTCAGGTTCTTCAGGTTCGGTGTCAGGAATCAGGCTTCCAAGTGCCTTGACTTTACTATAATAAAATGGAATTTCATATGCAGCAGACTTCAACCATCCTTCTGCGTTATAGAGCCTGACTGAAATTTTATTTTCTCCGGGCAAAAAGAAGTTTAGGAAAGGTTGAAGATCAATTTTTGGAGTTTTTGATCTTGAGGGATCAGCATCTTCTATAACCTCCTTGTTGTTTATAAACAAACTCACTTTGCCTATGCCCCCGGACCTTGGATTAAGGGAGAGCGAAAGTTTATTCTGCTTGATCTCGAACTTTTGTAGATGCGGAAATAGATCTAATTTTTCGAACCCTGCCACTTCACGAAGATCTCCGGGTATGATGTCCAATACTTTAGCCAACAATCCAGGTTCGTAAAATCGCTCTTTTATCTGATCGAGCTCTATTATCTCTGTGCCAAGCACGTAGAATAGTTCCTTCATGGCACCGGGAGAGGCATCGAAAAGTCCGGAAGGTGTTGTAACCACCCATTCTGTTTTAATTTCAACAGGGATTACAACTTTGTCATCAGTGTTTACAGGATCTGTCAAATCATTATCAAACTGGATCAAAGTGGCCAGTTCTTCGGCAGTTTCAAGGTTCCATACTTTGGAAGTATAGTCTGAACTACCAGTGATCATAAATTTGTGATCATGAGAAAAGTTGATAGATAGCACTGCAGCCTCATGACCTTTAAAGGAGGCCAGCAGGTTTTGCTTAAAATCATATTTTTCGATTTGCCCTTCAATGTAACCAAGGTAAATGGATTCCCCATCTGGAGAAAAAGTAAATGTCCATACTTTTTGACCATTGAACTTCAAAACTACATTGCCTTTCATATCGAAAACAAATATTTCCCTGTGTCGTAAAGGGGCATAAAGTTTTCGAGACCCCCACTTCAGCAGGTAATCGTCAGTAGAAGCAACCATCAGGTACTTGTTATCCGGACTAAATTCCAATGGGCCTCTTCCTCCCCAAGGATCCCTTTTTCTGGCAACGCCTTTTTGATGGAAAAGAGTTATTTCGTGATCAACAGAAAAAAGCTCTTCTCCTTTCCGGTTATAACATCCTAAGTAGAAAGGACCTTTTACCGCAAACAGACTTCCGTCAGCAGAACAACCGATATCAGGAAGCCTGGCATGTGATCTTTCTTTTGTCAATTCAATGGTGATCGTCTTTTCTAATTGCTGATTTCCATTCCAGATTCTTACAATCAGCTTTTGATAATCCTTAAGCTTGTCCAGGGTAAAAAATGAGTCATCGGCCCTGGCATATGCAGCTTGATCCAACGTTCTCTTTCCAAGATTTGAAATTGATTCGGTATCATTTTCAATATCCCAGGCAGCGAGAGAAAAATCCCGGTATATGGCTTTGACTAGTTTACCTTCGGCATCAAAGCCTACTCTTCGAAGGTCTCTTCCCGCTGAAAAGTAGCTGTTGATCTTATTTAGCTTTGGGTCCCAAATAGTGATGATTTGTTTGTACCGATATTTATCGTAGGTTAACAACTGGTTATCTAAGGGTGAAAACTCAGCGAATTCAACTTTTGAAGTTCCCCCGCCAATATGGTTAATCAGTTGGCCCTTGAGATCGAAAAGCTTAACTCCTGAACTTCCACAAATCAACATCTGATCTCCAGAATTGGTTAGTACAATACTGTTGAGCTGCCCCAATCCTGTTTTGAACATGTTATCCAAACCACCTTTCTTATCGTAAAAGAGTACCATATCTTTTGACGTAACCGCAATAAACCGTTCAATTGACTTTGCATAGACGACTCCAGTTATACGATTTTGCCTTCCTCCTTTTGCAAAAAAGGTTAAGACTTCTTTTCCATCGAAATTCCAAACCCTGGCCATATTCTTATGGCAGGTCAATACATTTTCCGTTCCGTCGAGGGTAACGAAAGCTACTCCATTTTCAAAATTTCGCCGATCTTCTATCTTCAATTCAATTAATTGGCCGTCCGGCGAACGTAATGTTGGCGGAGAACTTCTTAAGGCCGAGGCACCTTTGGGAATGCGTGTCGTAACAAAGTGATCAAGGCTGGAAGAAAAAGCTAATTTCCACCCAAGTGGAGCGGTTGGAGGCCTTCCCTCAATTGGAATTTCCTTAAAAGGTCCGAAAAACGGTATTACACCATCCAATTTACCAGTTCTGATAAAGGAACGTATAGCATCAAATGGATTGACAGCTGTGAAGTGTTCCACAGTTGTGCCAGCAAGATCACGGACAGTCAATAAAAGTTGGAAGCCTTCAAATGTCAGAAAGCGATCCTCATCTGGAGAAAAACAATAAAAAATAGTTACGATATCATGCTCAAGCTCATAAGCATGTAGTTGGCGACCAGATTTATCCCATAGCAATATTGATTCGTCTCTGCTGAGGGTGAGAAAGTATTTCCCGGAAGGGGAAAATATAGCATTACATACAGCACTTGTATGACCTATAGGGAGTGCTAACTTAGGGATTAATATGGATTGACTTTGTGGCACCTGACAAATCTATACAATTATGCCGAGGATAAAGCGGTTTGGGATTTCTAACCTACTTTATATACGGTTTATACTGACAAAAATGGTTAAAGAATTTTCAATACTTTTTGCGTCATGGATGTTCGGATCAGAAAAGAGGTATGTGACCAAACATAACAAAGTGGTTTATGACAAAGTGGAGAAAAAAAGTCCCGAGCCAGGAAAGCGTCAGGACCAAAAAACTGTCTAACCCAAATTAAAACAGTAAAGTTTACAATTTTACTGCAAGAACCAGGGCGATATAACGAATGGATCTTACAATACAAAGATGCAGTTTAATGAGCAAGCAGCCCGATCCAAAAACTTCTTTCCTTACGAGTTTAAATATGACACTTCTCAAATTTTTCAGCACCTCCAAAATTAGACAGCAGACTTTCTGCCAATTCCATCGCAGCTTCGAGGGTATCACTGCTTCCAAAATCATAAAATACCATCAGGAATTGTTTGGTTGATGGTCCAACAAGGGTCCTGGAAGAATCTGAGGTAGGGGTTCCGAATGCCCCCTTTTCGTCACGGAGTACTGGCAGATTAGCAATATTAAGTGTGCCCCTTCCAATGCCGGTATAAGGTTCTCCTTCTTCCCCAATGCCCAGTATGGCATTACCTTCAAGTTGACTGGTGTCGAATCCGCCAATTGAAAAACCGGTTTGAATGGAAACAAGATTGAGAAGATCTACCACATTATTGATCTTGTAAAGTGATTTTCCACCAAGTACTCTCCTCAGCAGAGCTTCAGCAGATAAACGATAACGGGCCGGGTCTTTACCTAAAGCTCTATAGGCTTCCCTTGAAGCTTTGATAACAGGCAAAGTAGCAATATGCTCTCGAGTCATAATCGCTTGCAGGTTGAGTACAGTTTCGTTAATGAGTGCCCAAAGACCAGAATGTTCTTTTACGATGTCAACTTCACACTGCAGGCATCCGAGTCTTAAATCCGGACATTTGATTTTTATCGCTTCGGAAATGGTAATTTCAAGCATCGGCTTATTTCAATTTTTCCTTAAGGGTCATTATTCGCTGATAAGCTTCCTGAATTCTTTTTTCTGATATTTTCCCGGATTCAACAAGGGCCTTGATGGTTTCAAATGCTTTTGGGATAATTTCGACATCATATTTCCCAGGAATGTTATTGGAAAAGATCAACATATCAGCTCCGGCATTAATACATTTTTCCAGTGCCACTTCCAATCCAAAGTGATCAGCAATTGCGCCCATCTGCATATCATCGGAGATAATGACTCCATCCCAATCCAATTGTTCGCGTAGGATGCCAGTCAGAATATTTTTAGACAAGGTAGCAGGATAAAGACTATCCAACTTTGAATGAAAGACGTGGGCCGTCATGATGGCATCCACATGCCCTGAACCAATTAGTTGTCTGAAAGGCTTCAACTCTTTTTCCTGCCATGTATCAGTGACATCCGTAAATCCGAGGTGAGAATCTGCTGACGCACTGCCGTGTCCGGGAAAATGCTTTAGACTGGTGAGCACATTATGCTTGCGATGTGCTTCCACCACAAGGCTTGCATGAAACGTTACTGAGTCTGGGTCAGCAGAAAAACTTCTTTCAATTTTACCAATCGCAGGTGACAGCGGGTCAATATTGACATCCACAACAGGTGCGAAATTAAAGTTGATACCGTTTTCAGCTAGTTTTTTAGCGTTCACTTCTGACCAATAAGTCGTTGAATCAGAATCATTCAGTTCACCAAGGTACTGAGCAGATTTCCCTTTCGGAAAACCGTACCTGGATTTAAGGCGGGTGACTTTGCCACCTTCTTCATCAATTGCAATGATCATTGGCACTGCGCTGGCATCCTGGAGGGTATTAACCAGTTTTTTCAGTTGGACTGAAGATTCGATATTTCTTGGTCTTGATTTTGTTGGTACATCGTATTCATACAATACTACTCCTCCAAGGTGGTACCGCTTGATATCTTTGAGTATATGACTATGCGTACTGATCGTTGTGCCTCGGAACCCGGCTATCAGCATTTGTCCGACCATCTCATCAAGGGAAATTTTTTCACTTTCATATGGCGGGGTGGTCGGTTTCGAATTGCTAGCAATGCATCCCGTAAGGACAACTATAAAAACAACGATCAGTGGTCTCAACTTCATTTTGTCGGGGTAATTTTATTTTCTCCCGTCAAAAATAGGAAACTGAAGTTATACCTGTGGTCGAGAACGCAAATAAGTATTCAGGATTGCTGCCGTTGAAGTTAGAATAACAGAAAGGAATACCCCTAAAAGCAACACTTCCATCGATTTATACAGACTGATATGTTCTGCAATTGAGAATAGCACAGTAAACGGTATAATCAACAATAATACCTGGCTTAACATTCTCCACCCAAGGCTGTTTCGTCGGTTGAACAAAAGGATAGTTGACCCAAGAATTGAGATTATCACAAAGTTTGAAACCAACGCTTCATATGAATCCACACCAAAGAAAAATGTAAGAAACACCGTTCCTATGACCGCAATAAATGACATCAGTAATGAAGTAAACACAGCATAAAATCCCACTGTTGACAGCAAAAGCAGTACTGGTGGAATTATGATGCAAAGCATCAAGGTAAACATAGCTGAAGTTTTCACCATGTCATGAAAGCGGGTACTACTATAGTCAATATACTCGAACGGATGAGCCAGATACTCGCGACTTTGTTCAATTGCTCTGATCTTCTTTTTTAGATGACGTGAATCACTATAAGTAAAAATATCCCCATCCAGGGGTACCGGAGCGTTCATTCTTTCCAGGACACTGGTAAATGAATCTGCCCATTCTTCTTCTGATCCGTAAAACCCAGTATCATGTAAAAAGGAAAATTTATTATTAAAGAATGCGCCATAACCATTTAAGTAATTATACTTTTTTAGAAAAGCAATATCGCTTTCCCAGTTACTGGTCTGGGCAATCGTAGCCAACCGGGTCGTAATGCTCATATTTAATGTGAACACATTGGAAAACAGGGATCCGATACAAAAAATATAAACCAGAATCGTAGCTAGAGTATGCTTGAATTCGCCACTTTTTAGCTTGAACTTAAATTGGGTATACCCCCAATACAAAAAGCAAAAGCCGAAAAACACGGCCAGGACGGAATAGATGACTTCCACCTGGTTAATGGTCACTGCATTATTTGACCTGATCAAAAGAAATGGTAATATAACAGCAGCAATATTGCCCAAAACAAAAGAGTAATAGAAAAAATAATGCGCTCTTGTACGCCAAAACTCTGGGTGGTCGACCAACAGTTTGTGGTCAAGATTTTTCATGAAACCCGGATTAATTATCGTATTCAAATTCATAGCAATCTGGTTTAAAGAAGATTTGATCCTGTTTTGGGTTCCATTATTCTTCCCTGGATGATCTTGCCCAGTCCGGTTAAAAACACTAATGATATGCCCGCTGCCATGTATGCATCTCCAAGTATGGTATCAAAATTTACATCCCAATAATACCCAACAGATACCATAATGGGAAGGGTCACGAAAACCAGTCCAAGTCCAAGACGAGCCCAGAACGAATTTTTGCCATAAACCATGATTACAGCGAATGTACCCACAAAGAGTACAGCCAGGATTGACGGGAAATCGAGATTAAAGCGTTCGACTAGCAATCCTAATCCAACCAGGAAGCCAAACTCAATAGCACCAATCATCAAGAGCACCTTGAAGGAGATCAAAGATGCAAGAAACAATAGTCCTGGAATAAAAGCCAGTAGCACCCCTGTTGTGAAAGCATGTTCGCTAAATCGGTAAGACTGTTCGTAAGCTGAGTGGTAATAGTGATCGTAATAAGCATCAGTGTCGAAAGCTTTATTATTAAGTGCCCTTTTACCCAAATAGTTCTTGGCCGATTCTATGGATATAAAAATTGAATTCAATTCGTAAGAATGTAGACGGATCTCTCCAAGTTCACTTAATGTACTTGGGTAGATATCATATTTTTCCACCCCATATTTTTCGGCAACAGCCATATATGGTGCAATGATTTCCTGATCAAGTTGAGCAACGTCATAGATTTCATCCACGTGATCATGCAAAATCTGATGCTGATAACTTTGCAAAACCGAGTTGGCCCTTATCGTTTGCCAGTCCTTTTGAAATTCTGTGTTAGAGACAACGTTTGCAGTTTTATAAATAAGCACATGCTGAAATGTCCAGACATTAGTGGAGAGGCACACCAGACTAAAAGCATATAAAAGCAAGGTCTTGAAGATATCAATCATCCTCGTAGAACGCAGTGGATACCTTACCTGGCTATAAGTCCAGAAAATAGCAACAAAGCCCATTAGTATCATTGAAATGACATAGGTCATATCAAAGTTGGATATGCGCATAACGTTATCCAATTTAACAGGAGTGGCTACCGCAGCGGTGAAAGCGATAAAGTTACCAACAACCAGGCTGTAAAAGAGGAAGTAATGCACCCTCGTACGCCAAATTACAGGATTGTTGATCAATAAATAATGATCAATTTTTTTAAGAAAAGCCGGTTGTATTTTATTGATTACTGACATCACTACACTAATTTCTGGTTACACAAATAATTTTTTGGTGGATTGGCTGATATTCCGGAAATATTCAATATTCACATTTTCTTCAAGTAATTTTTTCAATAGTTGATCATGTGTAACGCTCAATGGGGTCCTGATTACAAAGGCCAAACCCGTGTTTTCGATACCATAATAAGATAACCCCTTTAATTTTTTCTCTAGTTCTTCCTGTGTTAATCCACATCCAAATTCATAGGTATTTTCTTCTCTTTCATTGCCCAAGTCATCGACTCTACCATTGAACACCATATTACCATTCCTCAGGAAAATAATATTGTCGGATACAGATTCTATCTCATGCAAATGCTGCGAACTGATTACGATGGAAAGCGGATAACGGTATCCATTTGCCAGGTCTCTCAGGTCATTAAGAATAACCAGTTGTGCTTTGATATCCAGATTAGCCAGTGGCTCGTCAATTACCAATAACTTTGGCTTCCATACAAGGGCTCGCGCAAGGGCAAAGCGCAATTTGTATCCACCCGACAACTGTCCCCAAGTTTTATCCTGATGTTCTTCCAGGCCAAGACGATGGATGATATAGTCTACTTCGTCATCATTCTTTTGACCATAAACACTATGAACCGAAAGTTCATAATGCAGGTTATTGCGAACCGAGCCAAACCATCTGTCAAGGTCTTGGGGAATGAACGCGATATGTTTTTTGATATTCGTCCAGTCTTCTGGAAAGATGCCTGCCTTTTCCCGAATATACGGATAGTCAATCGTCCCTGCATCCAGGGCCAAATCACCAATGATCAGGCGGAATAAGGTTGTTTTACCATTACCGTTCTCCCCAACGACACCTGTAATCTCTCCAAGTCTGAAGCTTACATCAATATCACGTAAAGCAAATCCATTTCTCTTAAACGCTTTATTGAGCCCTGTTCCTTTACAGACAATATCGTTTTGTCTGACGGGTAGATGTCTTTTTTTCCTTACGGGAAGACTAGCTCCAGCATTGGCCGTTTGGTCATTTTGGATCGCTGCTGCTGAAATCTTATCTACAAGGCTGATCATGTCGTTGACGATAGGTTCTTGTCCACCATTTCCTGCATTTTCCGAAAGGTTCATTTTCAGAATAAGCGCTTGGTGTACCAACTTATTGTCCAGGGCATGTTCCATGGCAAATTCTACCAGGTGACCTGCCGCATTTATCGGATCATTGCGCAAAGCAGTTTTAATTTCGTCAGCTAGGAATTTCATGTAGCGTTAATTATTGATTGACGGAACGAAGACTCACAACAATAGATGCCATGAACTCTGATTTTGGTGTAACACCTTTTACCGCGGTTTAAAAGGTGCTTTCGATAGAATCTAAATGTTCCAAAAGCTTTATGACCAGGGTATTTCTTTCACTTCTGAAACTATCACCTTGGCCATTTGATCTGCCTTCTTGTGATAGTAACACATTATAATCTATATTCAGTTCAATCAGACTTTGCAAAATTAAATTATCATGGCAAAAGTCTGAAGCGTAGTCCATCGACCGTTTAATTGCTTTCTTGATATTGCCGGCAGCAACAAGCAGTTGGATTTCCTCCTTCCTCTTCCGGATCTTGTTTTGGATTTCCATAGATTAAGAAAAAACAGATGATCTGTTTTGATTTTTAAAGTTAACAAATGCCATAGTCAAAAGCCATAGTTCCAAAGTTAATGATCTCTTAAATCTTCTTATCTTGCGCCAATTTCAAAATTCAAAACGGCAGTCGACAAAAGTATGATCTACAAATACCTGCTAAAACCAATTTTCTTTCTCTTCCCGCCTGAAAAAGCACACTATTTAACCATTTTTATTTTCAAAACGGCATTGACCATACCTGGAGTAAGGCAAATCATCAGGAAGCTGTACACTTATAAACATCCATCGCTGGAACGCGAAGTGTTTGGATTGAAGTTTTCAAACCCGGTCGGACTAGCCGCTGGTTTCGATAAAGATGGCAAATACTTTGCCACAATGGCGAATCTGGGATTTGGATTTATTGAGATAGGAACGGTTACCCCAAAGGGACAAGCCGGGAATCCGCAACCTCGGCTGTTCAGGTTACCAGCAGACGAGGCTTTGATCAATCGCATGGGATTTAATAATGAAGGTGTTGAAGCCCTGGTCAGCAGGTTAAAAAAAGGTAAGCCGGAAGGGGTAATTATTGGAGGCAATATTGGTAAAAACAAGGTTACCCCAAATGAAAATGCCCACGAAGACTACAGGATCTGTTTTGAAGCACTCTTCCCACATGTGCACTACTTCGTGGTTAACGTCAGTTCACCCAATACTCCTGGCTTGCGCGAATTACAGGAGAAAGAACCCTTGACCAAATTATTAAGTTTATTAAAAAAACTAAACGCTGAAAAGGACAATCCAAAACCCATCTTACTAAAAATCGCTCCCGATTTAACCAATGAACAACTTGACGATATCATAGACATCGTTCAGTCAACAGGTATTGATGGCATCATTGGGACAAATACTACTATTTCAAGAAAAGGTCTTGCCACGAATAAGAAAACCATAGAAAGCATTGGAAACGGAGGACTTAGCGGCGTCCCCGTAAGGGCAAGATCAACCGCAGTAATCAAATATCTTTCAGAAAAATCAGGTGGTAATATTCCAATCGTAGCTGTAGGTGGAATCGCTTCAGCAAAAGACGCCTTGGAAAAACTAGAGGCTGGTGCTTCTTTAGTGCAAGTATACACTGGATTAATCTACGCAGGTCCAAGCCTGATCAAATCCATCAACAAGGCACTGGTCCAAAAGAATTAAAAGGTATTTCTATAAATATGAATAAGTCCCTCAAACCAGAATCGTCTCCATCTATTAATAATAACCTTTGCGGTTTCGCGTCTCCGCGTTAAACACGTTTAATCTTTAATCACCTTAAGGCTCATATCAAGACTCTGAGGAGAATGGGTCAACGCCCCAATAGAAATAAAGTCAACACCCGTATTAGCATGCGTCCCTACAGTCTGGATATTTACACCACCTGAGGCTTCAGTCTCGAAACGGCCATCAATAATCTCAACTGCTAACTTCTGAATAGGAATATCAAAGTTATCAAGCATTATTCGTGATACATTGCCTACTTCAAGAACCTCGTTCAGTTCTTCCAGATTTCTGACTTCAATGGTAATGCCAAGATCAAGGTTGTTTTCTTTCAGGTAGGCATTAGTGCGATTGATCGCTTCAGTAATACTCCCACAAGCATCGATATGATTGTCTTTGATCATAATCCAGTCGTAAAGACCATGTCGGTAATTGGTTCCGCCACCGATTTTAACAGCCCATTTCTCAAGGAATCGGATTAGCGGTGTAGTCTTCCTTGTATCGAGAAGCTTGACAGGCAGTCCTTCCACTTCGGAAACAAACCGATCGGTCATCGTGGCGATTCCACTCATGCGCTGCATGGAGTTAAGGATCAATCTTTCCGCTTTAAGGAGAGCCTGACTGTTACACTCAACAAAAAAGGCTTCATCGCCATGTGAAACGGTTTGACCATCTTTTATCCGAATGTCGATGGTACAATCCGGATCGACATACTTAAATATCATTTCTGCCAGTTCAATTCCGGCAATTATTCCGTGGTCTTTTACAAGTAGTCTGGCTTTGCTTCGGGCATCTGCGGGAATGCAGGCAAGGGAGGTATGATCTCCATCTTGTACATCTTCGTGGAGGCCTTGCTTTATAAAATCGAGGATTTGTTGTTTGCCAATTTGAAATTGATCCATCATTTATCTTTTTGCTAAATTCTAAACGCCTGCAAAAGTACGGTTTTTATAAGGATCATTCAACGAAGATCTGATTTTTGATCAATGCAACAACTGAGAAGGGTATAAAAGAAAAAAGCGCCCCGAGGGACGCTTTTTCCATTATTTCACACAGTTCAAAACCTTTTTATCCTTTTTCAATTCCGATTTCCTGTATCAGGAATTCACCATTTACTTCTTTAATGTAGTAGGTAACCCTGAACTTATCGGCTCCACATTCCATTTTTCCAATACAATAGTGAAGACTTTTGTTATTCGTTCCCTGGTGTACAAGGCTAAATGACTTGGGGGCGTGCTCCACAAAGAACTGCTTCAGTATTTGAGCAGCCTGAACTTTGCGATAAACCCCTTCTTCACCAAGGATTCCAACTTCAACAGTATTGTCCATATACTTGGCAAGGGTGGCAACATCTCCCGAATTCAGCGCTCTGGTAATTGCTGAAAAATCCGGGGCTGCAGTCAAGGCAACCATAGGAGTAAGCATTAAAACGAACAATAAATTTTTCATGGTTTAATGGTTTTTATTCATTTCTAGGCTAATACTATGCCAAAAAACGTAATTGACAACAAATATCACTCATAAATGTATCACTATCAATTACTTAATAATTCGACAAAAAGGTCGTTTCGTGGAGGATCTAGGGGGAAGTTTATAGTACATAGGACGGATTACGGCCTATTTTGGTTGTCTGTTTTTTGTCCTTGTAATGTCACTTTTAACAATAAATCAACACTGGGGTATGCTTTTCAAATGTAACAAAAAATTAGCGGGAAAAACAAAGTTTTAACAAACACCTAAATAATCTTTGGATCATAGAGAAGTTAATGCCCAATAAGTTATTTTTGCTGACATGGCAGTATTTGACAGATTTTTACTGGTAATTCTTGATGGCTGGGGTCATGGTCAAGATCCCAAAGTTAGTGCTCTGGCACAAGCAAAAACGCCTTTTGTAGACAGTTTATATAAAAATTACCCCAATTCTGAATTAGTAACCTACGGACGCCAGGTCGGATTACCTGAAGGTCAGATGGGTAACTCTGAAGTTGGTCATTTGAATATTGGAGCCGGTCGGGTGGTCTATCAGGAATTAGCAAGAATTAACAAATCTATCGAGGATGGCGAACTACAGCGACACCCTATTTTGCTTGAAAAACTAAAATCGGCAAGGGACAATGGTAATGCTGTGCATTTCATGGGATTGGTGTCAGATGGGGGTGTTCATTCTCACATCTCCCATATTAAAGCACTTTGTGATATAGCTGAGGATCATGGACCAAATGAGATATTTGTTCATGCATTCCTGGATGGCAGGGATACAGATCCTAATGGCGGTGAAAACTACATTTCTGATTTACAAAATCACCTTACCGGGAAAAAGGCCAAAATCGCCAGTTTGATCGGTCGGTATTATGCCATGGATCGCTACAAAAGGTGGGAGAGAATAAAACTTGCATACGACCTCCTGGTTGAAGGAAAAGGTGCTGCCTCAACTAATCCTGTTGATGCAATAAAAGCTTCTTACAACGCTGATTTAACAGATGAATTCATGTTGCCTGTGGCAATGGTTGACACTAGTGGTAATGTCATTGGTCAGATAAAAGAAAATGATCTTGTTATATGTTTTAACTTCAGAACTGACCGTTGCCGGGAAATTACGCAAGTTTTAACACAAAGAGATATGCCAGAAGCCGACATGAAGACTATCCCGCTCCAATATGTTACCATGACAAATTATGATAAGACCTATGAAAATATTCAGGTTTTATTCGAGAAAGAAGACTTAAAACGTACAATTGGAGAAGTTTTATCCAATGCCGGCAAATCACAATTACGTTTAGCAGAAACAGAAAAATACCCACATGTCACTTACTTTCTTTCAGGTGGAAGAGAAGCCGAGTTTGAAGGTGAAAAAAGGATTGTTATTCAAAGTCCAAAGGTCGCCACTTATGATTTAAAGCCAGAAATGAGTGCCTTGGAAGTGACATTGGCAGTGCTAGCTGAAATTGACGACAATCAACCGGATTTCATTTGCCTGAATTATGCAAATACCGACATGGTAGGTCATACTGGTGTTTTTGAAGCAGCAGTTAAGGCGGCTGAAACAGTTGATAATTGTGTTGAGCAATTAGTTGCAAAAGCTTTAGACCACAATTATGGGATCATAATCATTGCCGACCATGGCAATTCAGATACTATGGTTAATCCGGATGGTTCACCGCATACTGCTCATACCACAAACCCGGTACCCTGCTTTTTCATTGCAAATGATGTGGACAGTACTAGCCTTGCAAATGGGAAACTGGCTGATATAGCTCCTACCATATTAACTTGTATGGGAATTGAAATTCCGGAAGAAATGAACGGTTCAATTTTGATTAAACCAGTTGAAGAAGCATCTGTTTGACAATTATGGAATTAGACATTAAATATCTCTCTTTTATTATCGTATTGGTATTTTGTTTGGCAAGTTGTATATCGAATGATCCAGAAGACTCCAGGCAGGAAGTCCAATTCTTCGATCTTATTGGTTTTTTCAGCCAGGAGAGTTCTGAATTGATTCCGGGTAAATATGCCAAAACTGTATCAGTTAGCGGGAATTCGGAAACATCCGATGTGGAGGTTTCAAATATAACTAGTGATCTTTCAGGATTTCAGCTATTTGACATTAACAAAAGAGCATGGAAAGATAAATACGAGGTAGACAGCACTTTTAACCAGGATGGTACATTAGATAACATCATTTATACTACTGAAGACGAAAAGCTGAAGACCAAGCATTTAAAAATTGAATATAAAAATGGAAAGCCCCAAATAATTGAGGCTTCCAACATAGTCAATAATATTTTATATACTTCAGAACAAAACCTTAAATATCAAAGTGGAAAAGGCTTCTTCCTGGAGACCACTCAGGATGTTGTTCTTTTCTCAAAAAAGGATGCACGCATCCAGGTTTCGTTCCCTGGTCAGTAAACTTACCCGCCAATATATCTTAGTCCACCCGGAACATTGATATCGCGAACAATCTGAATAACCTGTCCGTCAGGTCCTTTTACGACTAACTCGACTCTTCTATTCAACTGTCGCCCTTCAGGAGTATCAACGCCTCCAGCCAATTCATTTTTAGCGATTGGGTCGGTTTCTCCGTAAGTTGTAGCGGCAAGACGAGAAGCATCAATACCTTTCCCGAGTAAGTAATTCTTAGCTGAATCGGCTCTTCTTTGAGAAAGTGCATCATTATACTCGTTACTACCTTTTGCATCTGTGTGTGCCCTTAATTCGGCAGAATAAGTTGGGTTATCAATAAGAATCTGGTACAACTTGTCAAGTTCGGACTTTGATTTAGCTCTTAGGAAAGATTTATCAAAATCAAAAAATATGGATTCAAGGTAAGAAGGCTCATTGACCGGGGTGGCTACTGGCAGACCACAAGAAGCAGCACAAAGGCGACGAATTTCGTCAAAATCTATAACTCTTGCATAGGAGTATCCAGCATCAAGTGCAGTTTGTCTTGCTGCATCTGCTGCAGATTTTTCGGTATAATTGCCGGTATAGTACCTGTAAATCTGATTTTGATCGATTTGCATGTAAACATCAGAAAGGCCTTTAAAATAATCGCTTGGCACCTTCTCAATAAAAACACCAACCTGGACGCCATACTGGCCAGGCGTTTTTTGGGCATTCATATCTGCAAAGCCCAAAACAAGAAAAAGAACGCTAAAAAATAGAATCTTACGCATAGTGGATAAATTTAGAATATTACAATATGAAAATTGATACAATAGGAGTTACTTTTAAATCCAGTGATTTTTGGCGTGTTTGCTGGGTGCTGGCTAGCAGGTATGCGACACATATCGGGGGAAAAGATTTTAGTCGCGGTTAGCTAAGATAGTTAAAATGGCTAGCTTTTATTGACAAAAACTCAATTTACATTAAAAACTGAATTTTATTTAATATAAAATAACCAATTACTTGGAGTGAAATATTGAGGAGATGAATAGGATGAAATTACCCTAAACCAAAAAAGCCTTCTGGTAAATACCAGAAGGCTTTTAAATTAGATTGGCAGCGACCTACTCTCCCACCCAGGGGCAGTACCATCGGCGCTAAAGGGCTTAACTTCTCTGTTCGGAATGGGAAGAGGTG
>JBCCHF010000024.1:0-99587 GCA_039028895.1 Bacteroidota bacterium
CAACGTATGATTGTGGCACTAACGTAACTTGTAATGGCGCAACAGATGGATCCATTGCCTTAGATTTAACGGGTGGATGTGAACCATATACTTATTCATGGACAGGACCTGGTGGGTTCACTTCAACCAGTGAAGACTTAAGTGGCCTTGGAGCAGGCACCTATAATGTAACTGTAACCGATGATAACGGCTGTTCATTAACAGACGAGATTACCTTAACAGAGCCTGATGAGTTACTAGTAGCTGACCTAAGCAGTCCAACCTATGACTGCGGTACAAACGTAACGTGTAATGACGCTACCGATGGATCAATTGCCTTAGATTTAACGGGTGGATGTGAGCCTTATACATATTCATGGACAGGCCCCGGCGGTTTTACCTCAACAAGCGAAGACTTGAGTGGTCTTGGAGCTGGCACCTATAGTGTAACGGTAACCGACGATAACGGCTGTAGCTTGACTGACGAGATCACGCTAACCCAACCAGATGAGTTATTAGTAGCTGATCTAAGCTCACCAGAATTTGAGTGTGGCTTTAATGTAACTTGCAACGGTGCTACTGACGGTTCCGTAAATCTCGACCTGACTGGTGGTTGTGAACCATACACCTATAACTGGACTGGACCAAACGGCTATACTTCTGCAACAGAAGACCTGGCTTCTCTTGAGACTGGAACGTATAATGTAACAGTTACCGATGCCAACGGCTGTAGTCTCACTGATGAGATTACATTGACTCAGCCAGATGAACTATTAGTAACCACCCTGAATGCTCCTGAATTTGAATGTGGTTACAACATCAGCTGTTTTGGAGCCACAGATGGGTCAATCAATCTAGATTTATCAGGTGGTTGTGAACCTTACACTTATTCTTGGTCAGGGCCAAATGGTTATTCTGCATCAGCGGAAGATATCAGCAGTCTTGAAGCTGGCACTTATAACGTAACAGTAACAGACGCCAACGGCTGTAGCCTGACAGATGAAATTACATTGACTCAGCCTAATGAATTGGTGATTGTTGAATTGACAAGCCCTGAGTTCAACGGTGGCTGGAATATTTCCTGCTTCGGTGAAGACGATGGATCAATCAGTATCACAGTTTCAGGTGGAGCAGATTGCCTGGCCTATGATTATCAATGGGCCGGATCTAATGGGTTTACCTCAACACTTGAGGATCTTAATGATCTCCTTGCCGGAACATACGATGTAACGGTAACGGATGCCAATGGCTGTGTCGCAACAGGTGTAATTACACTTGAAGAACCCGCTGAATTAGTGGCAACCGCTATTGGTGAAACAGTATTCTGTCAAAATATTGATGAAGGTGATATCGATTTGACCGTCAATGGAGGTACAACCCCTTACACATTTGATTGGGATAATGACGGAACTGGTGATGCAGATGATAGTGAAGACCTTTCCAACTTATCCCCAGGAATTTATGCTGTTACAGTAACCGACGCTAACGGATGTGTTACAACCTCAGAAGCTGAGATTATTCTCGAAGATAATCTTGTGGCAATAATGAGTAGTGCTCCAGATACACTTTGTACAGGAGAACAAGGCATTTTCGAAGCATTTGACGATGGCACAGGTGCCACTTTTACCTGGAACTTTGGCATAGGAGCTACACCTCCGTCCGCTACTGGCCCTGGACCGCATTCTGTTGAATATGCTAATGCAGGTGATGCACTGGTAAGTCTTACAGTTGAACTGAATGGATGTATAGATCAATTGGACTCAACAATCACCGTGATCCAAACGCCTGAATTGAGTAATGTATTTACTACTGATCCTACGTGTACCGAGGGTGGTAGTATTTTCATCAGTAGTGTCTTCGATCCAGCAGGATTTGAATACAATATTGGCGATGGAACTGGGTGGCATCCTGGAATGAACATATTTACCAACCTTCCTGCTGGAGTCTATAATATTTCCGTAAGGACAATTGATGGCTATTGCGAAGTGCAGGGAAGCACTGTAGAATTGTTCCCACCACCTCCAATCTCCATTCTGGATGTGGTGCCGACTGATGAAACAGAATGTGATGAAGAAGATGGAACCCTTACGATCACACTTGATGAAGAAGGAACTGCTCCGTACTTTGTAACTTATAGCTTTGGTGGTTCAACGGTGATTGCTGGCTTGTTTACACAATCTCCATTTGTGTTAACAGGATTACCTCCGGGTACATATTCTAATATATCGATAACTGATGATAATGATTGTGTTGCAACCGCTCCAGGGCCTTATGAGATTATTGAAGCGGGATGTTGTCCTGAAGCCATCATTAGTGCTGTTGGTCCTAATCCGGCTTGTACATTTGAGACGGTTACCTTTACAGGCGTTGATCAAGGACCAGATGCGGTTTATATCTGGGATTTTGGAGCTGATGCGATTCCGCCAGTTTCGAATTCAATAGGGCCTGTTGATGTTCAATTTTCGACCCCAGGAGTGAAAACAGTCACCTTAGCGGTAATTCTTAATGGATGTACGGTAATAACAAGTACTACGGTTACCATCAATGAGCCTGTTGCAGAAATTGAACCGATTCCTCAAACCTGTGAAGGTGAAGGTGTATTGATACAAGCGGTGCCTGTTGGTCCTGGTGGTTCATATATGTGGGACTTTGGTGCTGATGCCGATCCGCCTACCTCTACGATGATTTCTGAAACAGTCATCTACAGTTCGATAGGAGATAAGACAGTAACACTAATAATTACTGATGCTCAGGGTTGTAGCGCAACTACAACTGCAATTGCCCAGGTTGATCCGCCTGTTATTGCAGAGCCCGGCCCAGACAGAATTATCTGTCAGGGTGAGACTATTCAGCTTGGTGCACCAAATGCCAACTATCCTGATGGAGCTGTATTCCAATGGGTACCAGCAGATGGATTGGATGACCCGTTTGCTGAGCAGCCAATGGCAACACCATTGTCTACAATTGAATACTCCTTGTTTGTGACTTTTGGAAACTGTGTAAGTACAGCAGATATTACTGTAAATGTTGATGTTGTCTCTGTTCCATTCGCAAATGCAGGAATCAACCAGATTATTTGTGCCGGAGAACCACTTACCCTTGGCGGAATGGATCCAACTCCGACAGGACCTGAAGGCGCAGCTTATTTCTGGACAGCTAATCCTCCTGATCCAACATTGATTGATGTATTTGACCCTAATCCAGTGGTTTATCCAACCGAGATTACGACCTATACGGTTACTGTAGTAAGGAATGGTTGTAGCAGAACTGATGAAGTTGAAGTTTTAGTGATCCCAACTACTCCGGCTGATGCAGGTGAAGATCAGACGTTCTGTGCCGGAGATGGCCCAGTAACAATAGGCACCTCATCCAATCCATTCTTTACCTACTCATGGTCACCAATGGATGGATTGACCAATCCTGGTGGACCTGGTGGAATAATGGAAGCGAATCCGGAATACACGACCGTTTATACATTAACACAAACCGACGCAAGTGGATGTTCAACTACAGACCAGGTAGCGGTAATCGTTATCGATTGTAATGATCCTCCAATGGCCATACATGATATCAATAATACATTGATAGATATACCGGTTCCTGGTTTTGTACTTACCAATGATTTTGATATTAATGGCCATAACCTGACCGTTACCGAAGCTAATGGACTAATCGTTGATCCTGCTGGTACAACCTTCGCCGTGGAAGATGGTTCCGTAACGATTTTCCCAGATGGTTCATACATATACACTCCGGATATCGGATTTATCGGAACCAACCATTTCACCTATGTGGTTTGTGATGATGGAATGCCTGGTCCGAAGTGTGATACAGCAAATGTAACTCTGGAAGTAAGAGAAAATGTTGTTGGAAATGATCTGCCAATCGCTAATGACGATGTGACTTTCTTACCGCAAAACTTCCTGGGAACATCTAATCTATTGGATAATGATGATGATCCTGATGGTGATTCACTAATTCTCAATCTGACACCGATTAATCCGCCAGATCATGGAAATGTTTCCCTGAATCCGGAAGGTGTCTATACATTCTTCCCAACCTTTGGATTTGAAGGCGAAGACACATTCGTCTATGAAGTTTGTGATGAAGGAGGATTATGCGATACAGCCACGGTCACTATTATTGTCTTCAGAGTACCGCCAGCAAATAATCCGGCGACTGCAGTTGATGATAGTAATGTTACAGAAGCCAATGTTCCGGTTTCAGGCAATGTATTACCCAATGATTATGATCCGGATAACGATGTATTGACTGTGAATTCAGTACCTACAGATCCGCCGGATAACGGAACAGTGGTGTTGAATGCGGATGGTTCTTATACCTACACACCAAACCCAGGTTTCACAGGAACGGATATGTTCACCTATCAGATGTGTGATCCGTCCAACTTGTGCGATCAGGCTACGGTTACCATTACGGTGTATAGTCAGCTTAATTCACCACCAGTCGCTGGTGACGATTATGCCACTACCGAACCAGGACTAGCAGTTGACTTTGATTTGAAACCGAATGACTATGATCCTGACGAGGATGTAATTATTTATTCATTAACGCCGATTACACCTCCTGCTAATGGTACGCTTGCCATGAATCCTGATGGTACAGTACGATATACGGCTGGTGTTACATTTATCGGAACAGATCAGTTTGAATACGAGATTTGTGATAATATTAGCGGATGTGATACTGCGACAGTTACTGTTGAAGTGTTTGATGAAACTATCAATAATGATCCTCCGGTAGCAACTAATGATGTGAATGGTACACCTGAAGGATCTCCTGTCAGCGGCAACGTAACAACAAACGATGTTGATCCAGAAGAAGATCCGCTAACTGTTACAACAACGCTAATTGACCAACCAGATAATGGTACAGTGACTGTTGACGCAAACGGAGAGTATACCTATACACCAAATGCCGGGTTTATAGGTACAGATACATTTGTCTATGAAACTTGTGATGGTGTTGCCGGTTGTGATCAGGCTTCGGTGATCATTGTTGTATATAGTCAGCCACCGGTTAATGATCCACCAGTAGCACAGGATGATTATAATTCTGCCCAGGTATCCCATCCATCTACCGGGAATGTTCTAGGCAATGATTATGATATTAATGGTGACCAGTTGATCGTTACACCAGCACCAATAACTTTACCAGATAATGGTTCCCTGACGTTCAATACTGATGGCAGCTATATCTATATACCAGACCAGGGTTACTTTGGCATTGATACATTTACTTATGAGATCTGTGATACGCATGGTCTTTGTGATCAGGCAGATGTGATAATTGATGTTTATCCGTTCCCATATCAGCCAATTACAAATAACCTGAGACCATTTGCAGGAGATGATGCGGCAGCTACATTTGTTAACGTACCTGTGATCGGAGGCATTATGCATTCAAATGATGTAGATCCGGATATCATTAGCATGACTTATAATACCACACCAATTGATGATGTGGATCATGGGTCAGTAATTATTTACGCTGATGGTACATATGATTATACCCCGAATCCGGGTTACATAGGGCCCGATCAATTCATCTACGAAGTTTGTGATGGAGCTGGAGAATGTGTCTTCGCAACAGTTTATATCACAGTATTCCCGAATAACACCGCACCTGTAGCCATTGATGATTTCAATAATACACTTGGTGAAATTGCTGTTGACGGAAATGTTTTGACCAATGACTACGACAATGAGGGTAATAACCTGATCGTTACGACTATTAATGGTCAGGTAGTTGATCCGGGTGGAACTACCATCCTTACCGGAAATGGAGGTGTTACTATCTATCCTGATGGTAGCTATACCTTTACACCTCTGCCTGGTTTCTTGGGTGAAGAAACATTTGTCTACGAGATTTGCGATGATGGTGTACCAGGGCCACTATGTCATGAGGCGACTGTAACGATTACAGTCTTTACTCCGGCAAGTCCTGTAAATAATCCTCCTGTAGCGAATGTTGATGCAACGGAAACCGAGATTAATACACCAGTTGAAATTTTTGTATTAACTAATGATTACGATCCAGATGGTGATATCCTGACGTCTCCAATACAAACATCCCTGGTGTCTAATGGTACGGTTTCGCTTAATGGAAATAGCTTTATTTATACGCCGTTTTTCAACTTCGTTGGTAAAGACACTTTCTACTATGCGACCTGCGATCCATTCGGACTTTGTGATGATGCAATGGTGACCATTGTCGTTTCGCGTGATGATGAGCTGCCAAATGATCCGCCAGTTGCTGTGGATGATGCGGTCTATACCCCGGTGAATGTATCCGTCAGTGGTAATGCCTCATTAAATGATATCGATCCAGATGGTGATACACCATTGACATTCACGAATATTAGCCTGCCTGACCATGGTGGATTGGTATTCAATAATGATGGTTCATTTACATATACACCGGATCCGGATTACTCAGGTCCAGACCAATTTATTTATGAGGTCTGTGATGGCATAAGCAGCTGTGATTATGCAACAGTCTATATTGTTGTGGGGCCAAGAAATGATCCGCCAATAGCCATCGATGATATTAACAATACCCTGGTTAATATTCCGGTAGGCGGTCAGGTACTGACCAATGATTATGATCCGAATGGGGATATTATCAATGTGACCGAAGTCAATGGAAACCCTGTTCAACCAAGCGGAACTACTGTTTCAACTCCAAATGGCTCTGTTACGATCAATGAAGATGGTACCTACACCTATACTCCAAATCCAGGATATCTTGGTACGGACCAGTTTACATATACAGTATGTGATAATGGTGTTCCAGGACCATTGTGTACCGATGCAACAGTTACTATTGAGATTTTCTCACCTGAAGATCCAATTAATAATCCTCCGATTGCAAATGATGATGCTACGGAGACAGAAATGGATAATCCGGTAACTATTAATATCGTTGCTAATGATTATGATCCTGATGGAGATATATTGCAGACACCAACTCAAACGTCTATACCGTCAAATGGCTCTGTAACTCAAAATCCAGATGGTTCATTCGTCTATACACCAGATTCCGGATTTGTGGGTGAAGATAGCTTCACATACACAGTTTGCGATCTGGATGGTCTTTGTGATGATGCTACAGTAACTATTGTTGTAACACCAGACAATGACATTGTGAACGATCCACCGATTGCGGTTGACGATGTGGTTTACACACCTTTTAATACCGAGGTTTCAGGAGATGCCTCACTCAATGACTATGATCCTGAAGGAGATGCGCCATTGACTTTCACGGCATTGACTCCGGCAGCTAATGGTTCTTTGGTATTCAATCCAGATGGATCATTTACGTATTCTCCTGACGATGGCTTTAGTGGTCCGGATCAATTTACTTACGAAGTTTGCGATGGAGTGAGTGGTTGCGATTATGCAACAGTGTACATTGTTGTTGGTCCTAGAAACGATCCTCCTGTAGCTGTAAATGACGATAATAATACGTTTATGGAAACGCCTGTAAGCGGTGCGCTTCTCACAAACGATTATGATCCGAATAACGATTTGATAACTTTTGCAGGTATCGAAATAGTAGCCATACCGGGTGTATTTGTGCAAACCCCTGTATTTTTGCCGGGTATCAACGACCTGGGTATGTTTGTAGCTAATGCTGGTAACATTGTTCCAAATCCGGATGGCACCTACATTTTCGTTCCGAATACCGGATTTACAGGAACTGTTCAAGCTACATACAAGATCTGTGATAATGGCATCCCGGGTCCAATGTGTGATGAAGGCATACTAACGGTTATCGTAACACCTGCTGATCAGGTTGGTAACAAGCCGCCAATTGCGAATGATGATGACAATATTACAGAAATAGATACGCCTGTTAGTGGAACTGTAATCAGCAATGATTCTGATCATGATGGCGATGTCCTTACCATCACTGGATTTGAATCTGGTAACAGTTATTTGGCTATTGTTAACCTTCCGGAAGGTACATTTGAATTTACTAACCCGGGAACGCCTGGTAACGGTGATTATACCTTTACCCCGGCCGCCGGATTCACAGGTGAAGTGACGATCGAGTACGAAATCTGTGATCTGAACGGATCCGGAGTTTGTACAACTGCAGAATTGACCGTAATTGTCTTGCCGGATGATGGACGCATCAATGGCCGTCCGTTTGCTGGTGATGATTTTACAACAGCCACCGCAGACCAGACAAATACAGGTAATTGGTTTGATAATGACGGTGACCCGAATAATGACCCATTGGTTATTAATGGATTTGGAATGCCAATTAACCCGAATGGATCTCCAACTCCTGTAGGTACCTATCCAACTTTAAATGGTGGTACCATCACATTCAATAATAATGGAACGTTCATTTACATGCCTGCACCGGGCTATATTGGTCCTGATCAGGTAACATACCAGATTTGTGAAGTTGGTACACTAGAACTGTACTGCGCAAATGCTACTGTCTACTTGCTTGTCATGGCAGGGAATGCACCACCTGTTGCGATTAATGACTTTAACAATACGTTACAAGACATTGAGGTAACTGGCTCAGTTATGACTAACGATTATGATCCTGAAAATGATGAGTTAACTGCCACAGGTTTCACAACTTCATTTGGAGGACCATATTCATTAACTATAGTGCTTCCTGGTCAAGGTACACTTACATTGACAGATCCTTCCACAGGAGCCTATACCTTTGTTCCCGAGCCCGGCTTCATTGGTACTACTGATCCTGTTGAATACCAGGTCTGTGATTCCGGAGTGTGCTCTGTTGCTACCTTGGTAATTGAAGTCATTGAAGGCACAAACCCTGTCAATGTTCCACCAGTTGCTAATGACGACCACAACCAAACCCTGTTTGAAACTGGGGTTGGCGGCAATATCCTTGAAAATGATTTCGATCCTGATGAAGATAGCTTCACGATTACAGGTGGTGGCACCACTGGTTTCTCAACCGGGGGCGGAACCTGGAGCCTGAACCCTGATGGTTCATACCTCTATTTGCCAGCATTTGGATATACTGGACTTGATACCCTGTTTATCTACGAAATTTGTGATGGCATTTCAGGTTGTGACGAAGCTGTAGCCACGGTGACTGTACATGCAGAATCTGGCGAATTGAACAATCCGCCAGTAGCTGTTGATGATGGTTATAACACAGATTTCAATGTCCCAATTATGGGAGCAAATGTAACGGGTAATGATCCTGATGATCCAGATGGTGATGCTACTTCTGTTGTGTCGATCAATGGCGCATTTATAAATATGGCCGGAACGACGATTACGACACTTAATGGCGGTACTGTACTCATTTATCCTGACGGAACATTCAATTATGATCCTGCTACGGATTATTCCGGACCTGATCATTTCATCTATGAGCTTTGTGACGGAATAAGTGGTTGCGATTTTGCGACAGTATATATCACAGTATTACCTGAGATCTGTATTGAGGTTACGGTGGCTGCTTACTTGCAAGGAGCTTACCTGTCAGGGACTAACAGTATGAGAACCGATCTCGGTTCTGCAAGGATGATTCTGCCCGGACAAACACCGGTCAATCCTTTGGCTATTCCGACGCCTCCGGGTAACCCATATCGTGAAATGCCATGGGATTATGACGGTACAACGGCAGAAGAAAACTACACTGGGCCTTACACAAATGCACAAGGACTTAATGTTGTGGATTGGGTATTGATATCGCTGAGAAGCACACCATCGAAAATTGATGAATTCTCGCGTGCTGACGGACTGCTTTATGAAGACGGAACAATTGAATTTATCAAACCATGTATACTCACTTCATCTGACCCTGAAGAGGTCTGGATTGTTATTGAGCATAGAAATCATATGGCAGCAATGTCAGATACAGCGGTTACAGTTAATGCTGGTACCCTGGTCTACGATTTCCGTATTACAGATTCATACCGGACAAATACAAGCTTCGGCCAGGCACAAGTTGAACCTGGTGTTTACGCTTTGTTTGCTGGTGACGCCGATCAGGGTGCAGATTTCCCTGGTTACGATATTAACGGACTTGATAATATTGTCTGGACACAGGAAAATGGAAACTTTGATCAATATCTAAGAGCAGATTTCGATCTGAATGGAGATGTTAACGGGGCCGATATTATCCTGTGGAGTCAGAATAATGGTCTTTCTTCGGCTGTGCCGAAAGACTGATAAGATGTAAGTAAGTTTTGACAAAGACGAAAGCCTGTGTGCCAAAGGGTGTGCAGGCTTTTTTATTAATCTAACGTATTTATTCAACCATGACTTCCAGGCGTACAAGCCATAGACTTTTAACACTTTCCAGCCATATTTTTCGAAGGGTGTTCCCCCGGAAAATATCGCTTCCTTTGCCAGTGATAAACTTTCTTGCGGCCGCCTTTCCTACATTGGAGTTGTCGCAAATAAGATTTTACAAAGGCTTACCCTGGTATATTAATAAAGCATACGCTTCTGCCATCACCCTTCCCGGTGTATATAACCTAAACAGGATACATATTCACTTTTCTTCTGCTGATCATAAATCCATAAATGATGTCTCAACTATTGTTCATGAATGTTTTCACGCATTGCAATACCAGGAGTTGTATAAGAGCAGGGGAGTAGGGTTACTCAGAATATTTATGGTTCATTATTTTGCTGAATTCTTTCGGCTATTTTTCCAGAATGTATGGAAAATGGGTATTGGAAATGCCCGACAATTAGCATATGAACTCCACCCAATGGAAATTCCAGCGTTCCAGGTCGACCATAACTACCGCAATTATTTTACTGAAAAAGGATTGGAAAATGCTTTAAACATTCCTTTACCTGAACCACTCAAGATTAAACATACGGGGCATTCATACAATGCGGGCTATCTGCCTTATTGGAGTTCTGTCTGTCTTTTGTTTTTCCTTTCCATAATTGCACCAGTCTTTGAATTAATACTCTTATTGGGTGCAGGTGTTCTTTTCCTTACCGGAAAGGGGCTTTCGGTAATTAGACTTTAGAGGCAAAATTCCTTCCTGACGATCACTATTTCTTCCAATTTGGGCAATTAAAGATACTGAAAACCAGATTTTTACCTTATTTACCGCCGATTTTGTTGATTAATGGTCATAATTAAAACAAAATATTGTGCGGAAAGCGATTTTTGCATAAATTTGTTTACATATGTCGATTGATGAATAAATTATTCTAATTTTGGCACCCCTATAAACCTTCCTCTGGGTTGTTGAGGTCAAGCACTTTGAAAATTACACCACTCTACAATTCCAGGTGAACCCTAAAGCTTGTTTCCTTATATTTTTTAAACACCTAATAATAATAGGTGTAGGTGGTTTTTGTTTTCTTTTTAGTAAATATTCTTTTTTCATCAAGGAAAAAAGAACCAAAAAAATCAAGGCTGTTTTCAAATCTTAACGTTTTTAAGAATTTTAAATGTTAGAAAAGAATACTGGTTGAGCGTTTCGAGTTTATTTTGACAAGATTTTTTTGATTCGTTTTTTTTATCAATTGAAAAAAAAGAACAAAAGTATTTGCAAAAATGAACCACATCTGAACTTTAATTGTAATTCAATTTCACTACAAGCTATTTAATATGAAAAAGATTGTGTTATTCGTTTTATTAGTGGGAGTTTTTTGTTTCAGCGGATGCGAAACCGCAAAGAAATCCTTAGATGTCGGTGACGATGTCTCAAAAATTAATCAACCAAGAGCGGTACCTAAAAAGTACACAACCATTACTACCGTTACCGAGACTAAACCAGATGGTTCATCAGTTACTACAAGAACCACATCAGTAGTGGTCCCAATGGAAGATGGTACTGAAAAAGAAGCACTCGTAGGTCCTGATGTCATTGCAATGCATAAAGAAGGCGGCCCGCTTGATGATAATAGTAAAACCAAGACTGCTGCAGATCCTCTGAATAATAAAGTCGTTACCAACCCGAATACTCCGGGTAATACCAAATCGACCGATCTGACAACTACAGCTGCCGAGCCAGATTATATGACTGACCGTGAGCGGGAAATGATAAAAGAGATTAATCTTGTCAGAACTAATCCTAAAGGCTATATCCAGTACATTGAGAATTATAAAAAGGATATCCAAAAGGTAAAGTATAATGATATTGATTACCTGGAAAGAGAACTTATTGCATCAGACGAACTGATCAAACAACTCAGAACTATGACATCGGTAAGTGAGCTCAAAGACCATAGAGAGCTACATAATGTAGCAATGGGTCATGGCATTACTATCCAGAAAAGAGGATATTCAAGCCATTTGGGCAATGATGGTACCTACCCTTGGGATCGAATTTCAAAAGCAGTACCAGAGCTGATTGATGGAAATGAAAACCTGGTTGGCGGAGCTGAGTCAGTACGTGATGCTGTTATTCTCCTGCTCGTTGATAGCGGAATCCAGGGAAGAGGACATAGAAAAACGATTCTTCAGAAAGACTGGGAATACGTGGCCTGTTATGAAGTAGGAGAAGTTGGAGGAATCAAGAATTATTGGGTCCAAAATTTTGCAAAAGGCGGTGGTAAACCACTTACAGGTACCGCTCCGGGTCAGGTTGAGGCCGAGAATCCAGCCGATGATTTTCCTAATCTGACCACTTCAATTAACCAGGGACCAGCCCCTGGAACTAGCACTTCACCCCGGACAACGATTACAAAAAATCAGCCTCAGCAAACTACCTCGACTTCCTCATGGGGTGGCAATAAAACAACACCTGCTAACACGAGTGCAAAGCCGAATATGAAGACTAGCCCAACCACAACTACTAAGCCCAACACAACCAATACGACAACAAAACCGGCTTCTGGATCTACATGGACGTCAAGTAATCCAATAGGATCTACAAAGACTAATACTACAGGTAATAATACCAGGCCTAATACCAACACAGCTAATACAACGGCTCCAAATACAGCCACTAATACACGGCCTGCAGGAACGACGACCAAACCAACCAACACAACGGCTACAAGGCCAAATCCTGCAACGACGACAACCGCACCTTCAGCTCCTCCAAGAGCCAATCCAACTAATGAAGCTGCTATTTCGTCAACTACTTTTAATTCAACGACTCCGGTGGAAGAAAGAAAGTTTGACACAGGACGTGGGGTAGCATACCTGACTACCAAAGAAAAAGACATGATCCTGGAGATCAACCGTGTTCGTGCCAATCCGCAGCGTTATGTTCGGTATATCGATGAATACAGAGCGAAAGTCAAAAGAAATAATAATCCAAATTCACCTGAGACCAAAGAAGAGCTCCAGGCGATTGATGAGCTAAAACAACAGCTTTCCAGCATGGCACCCGTTAGCATTCTTGAACCTTCAAGAGCGGTTCATAATGCTGCTAAAAAACATGGTGAAGAAATGAAGTCCAAAGGCAAAGTAAGTCATATCGGGGCTGATGGCTCTTATCCATGGGATCGTATCATCAGGGAAGATGCCTCTTTAAAAGATGGAAACGAAAATCTTGTTGGCGGACCAGATAATGTTCGAGATGCTGTAATTAGCCTGCTTGTTGACGCTGGAATCTCAGGGCGGGGTCACCGTAAAAACATTCTTAACAAAGATTGGAAATACGTCTCCTGCTACGAAGCAGGCACCATTGGCAGAATGAAAAATACCTGGGTCCAAAATTTCGCCCGCTAAAACAAAAGAGGCTCGAGCAACAACTCGAGCCTCTTCTAATTTTATCTTATCCAGAATAAACAATCCGGAATAATTACTTGTTGTCTTGCGCAGCAAATACCTTCTTCATAAGATCAGTTGTACGTGCAAATGGGTCTTTTCTAATATTTTGCTCCTCTTTTCCGACCATATGGAAAAGGCCGGCTAGAGCTTTATCGCAGACATATTTATTGATATCTGTTGTAACAGGATCCTGGAAAGGAATTCTGTTATAGACATTGGTTACTGCCTCCCATGCTTCCGGGACTTTAACTTTACTCAATGACTGGTTGACGACTGGGTAGAATGCGTCATACAGCGGTTGACTGGTTGTCCGCTCAAGAAATTGTGTTGCTGCAAGATTATTACCACCTAGAAGAATGTCCATAACATCCTGGAAAGTCAATTGCTTAATAGCATTCACAAAAATAGGCTTTGCCCCTTTGGCGGCATCTTCAGCTGCTCTGTTCAGAGAAAGTACAAACTTATCGATCAAAACGTCACCACCTGGTACTTTTGACACCACATCCATTACCTTCTGGGCATCTTCAGGAAAAAGTACCTTAATAGCAGCATTTTTGTAAAAGCCATCCGTCACAGAAACAATATCTGCTCCTTTCAGAATACCTTGTTCAAGTGCTTCCTTTAATCCACCAGAGACTTCTTCATCAGTTAACCCGCCGGCCATTGAATCTAAAACCGCAGTTCCGAAATTGGTGAGTTCCGTACAAGCGGTAAAACTTATCAAGAACACAAAAAATGTAATTTTCTTCAACATGATTGAATTGTTTTTTTCGATTGAATTGAAAAATCTGTGCCAATTTTGATCTGGGGTGATCTTTTAGCCTTCGTAGAATGCCAGTGCTTCAGGCGATAAACATGATTTGAATTCAGCCTTTATTAAATCTCGTGTTTCCTGACTAATTCTTTTTTTGGTACACCAGCAATTCTCATCTTTATAACAAAAGAATCCCTTACCGGTTTTGGGACATTTAGCCTGGTGCTCTTGCGAGATCTCTACATAAAACCGGTCTACTTTTCCCCGAAGAGGAGGGTTTGATTTGCTAATCCTTACCCTGATGGATTTGATATTGTCAAATCGGCTTTTTATGTTTTTGACAATTCTTTTCGCGACGGTTTCAGTCAAACGGCTGGGTTTCGCCATTTCACTTTTTACAACAAGGAAAACGATTTCATAATTAATCGTATCAGCTAATTCATCTTCTTCAGCTGCCTTGTCGAAATCTGTTTCAATGTAGGCATCAACCACGAAATCACTTCCCAGGATACGTTCCTCTTCATAAAATCCGTGGTGAGCGTGAAAATGCATGCCTTCAACAGCAATCAGACCCATATGCGAAAATGATTTTAGTCCTTTTTTGACAACAGTCAAACCAGGGGGTTCTTTAAAATGATTAGCATGCTCAAAATAGCAAAGAAAGAATTAAATGCTTAATTTTGCGGTTCAAATTTGATTCACGACAATTCAACCTAGAAAATTATTATAACATGGGAAACGGCCAGTTAACAGAGACAGAAATCAAAAAAAATGCACGTCAAGACAGGTTCCAAGGACATGATTACTACCAAATTGAGGAACTCTGGGATACCGAGCACATTCTGGTTAGAGACGCAACCCGTGAGTGGGTCAAGCAAGAAGTTAGCCCAATCATTGAAGAATATTCTGAAAAGGCAGAATACCCCAGGCACCTGGTAAGCGGGTTGGCAGAATTAGGTGCCTTCGGCCCAAGCCTCCCCGAAAAATATGGTTGCCTCGGTATGGACGAGATGGCATATGGCATCATTATGCAAGAATTGGAAAGAGGTGACTCCGGTATTCGTTCTGCAGCTTCCGTTCAGGGGTCTTTGGTCATGTACCCCATCTATAAATTCGGAAACGAAGAACAACGCATGAAGTATTTGCCAAAATTGGCAAAAGGTGAATTGATTGGTTGTTTCGGACTAACTGAGCCGGATCACGGATCAAATCCTGCCGGCATGAAATCTTACCTCGTTGACGATGGTGACAGCTATATTCTGAATGGATCCAAAATGTGGATTACCAATTCACCAATTGCCGATGTTTGCGTTGTTTGGGCAAGAGATGAAGAAGGCAAGATTCGCGGAGCCATCCTCGAAGCAGGTATGAAAGGACTCTCTGCTCCTGAGATCAAAGGGAAATGGTCGTTAAGGGCTTCAATTACCGGTGAACTGGTCTTTGAAGATGTAAGAGTACCTAAAGCGAATATTTTACCTAATGTCAAAGGCCTGAAAGGACCACTAAGCTGTTTGTCTAAAGCCCGTTACGGTATTGCCTGGGGGGCTATTGGTGCAGCCATGGATTGCTACGATTCAGCACTTAGATACTCTCTTGAGCGTCATCAGTTTGGAAAACCAATTGGTCAGTTTCAGTTAACGCAAAAGAAGCTTGCAGAAATGATTACTGAGATCACAAAGGCTCAATTGCTATGTTGGAGATTGGGTAGGCTGGCCAATGAAGGCAAAGCATCACCTGCACAGATTTCAATGGCCAAGCGAAATAACGTCCATATGGCATTGGAAATCGCACGTGAAGCAAGACAAATTCATGGTGGAATGGGAATCACAAGTGAATACCCGTGTATGCGCCATATGATGAATCTTGAAACGGTATTGACTTATGAAGGTACTCATGATATTCACCTGCTGATTACAGGTCATGATGTCACCGGTCTGAATGCTTTTAAGTAGCTGAATGCCAGGATTGCGGTCCTCGTTTGAAAGAAGTTAAGGTTGGTTTCTAATTTCAATTGCCATGCGAATGTCAAGGATGATATTTGCCCTTCTGGTACATTGAAATTATTATTATCTTCATTATATCCCCCCTCTTATTCTTATTACCATATAGCTCTCTTACTATGAAAAAGATAAAGTACCTGCATGTTCTTGTATTTGTTTGTGCAATTCCATTGATGATGTCCTGGCAATCTGTTGAACAGGAATGGCATCAAAAAGTCGATGATCGTCTTTTGGAGGCAAACAAAAATACAGAGAGAGACTTCCTTGTTATGATGGCTGACCAGGCCAATGTTTCTATGGCTGGTGCACTTCGTTCTAAAGAAGATAAAGGAAGGATGGTTTATGAAACATTGAAAGCTAAAGCACTAAGTACACAACAGCCGATAGTCGATATCCTTGTTTCAAATGGTATAAAGTATAAATCATTTTATATCGTCAATGCTATTAGAGCAAAAGGCGACCTCGATCTGATCCAGGCAATAGCCATGTTACCAGCAGTTGAAAAGATCACTGAAAACTCAAGGTACAAGCTGACTCAGCCTTTTTCCTCAACTGTAGAAAAAGGAGATCCCGTGGTTAATTTGGAATGGGGGGTAGAGAAAGTCCGTGCACCCCAAGTTTGGGAAATGGGCTATGAAGGAGAAGGAGTTGTTGTCGGTGGACAGGATACCGGTTACGAGTGGTTTCATCCTGCCATCATGGAAAAATACCGTGGATGGGATGGTATGACCGCTGATCACAATTACAACTGGCATGATGCGATTCACGAACTCAACCCACTTCATATGGATACCATTCCTGATGCCAATCCTTGTGGCTTAAGTGTTTCGGTGCCATGTGATGACCACAACCATGGTACACACACCATGGGTACAATGGTTGGGCGCGTAGATTCTAATTATATTGGTATTGCACCTTCTGCTCGTTGGATTGGCTGTAGAAATATGGATAGAGGCTACGGACAACCATCAACTTATATCGAATGCTTCGAATGGTTCTTGGCGCCAACTGATTTGAATAATGCGAACCCTGACCCGTCAAAAGCCCCACATGTCATTGCCAATTCCTGGAGCTGTCCAGAAATGGAAGGCTGTAATCCTTCAAATTTTAGTCTCATGCAAACCGCAGTTGAAAATCTCGATGCGGCAGGGGTGTTTGTGGTAGTATCAGCAGGAAATTCTGGAGGACAGGGATGTAGTACTGTTAGAACCCCGGCAGCTATTTTCGAAAAATCATTTACCGTAGGTGCTTCTAATTCTGTGGATACACTGGCCTGGTTTAGTAGTAAAGGCGATGTAACCGTTGATGGCAGTAACAGAATGAAGCCCGATTTGGTAGCGCCAGGTGTTTCTGTACGTTCATGCATCAGAAATGGGAATTATGCAACCTGGAATGGTACATCCATGGCCGGTCCGCATGTAGCAGGAGTCGTTGCACTGATGATTTCTGCCGATCCAACACTAGCCGGTGATACAGACCGGATTAGAGATATTTTACACGGTACTACCGAGCTTGCATTTGATCAGGATACCTGCGGAGGCACTCCACCAACTATCTATCCTAATAATCTGGTTGGGTACGGAAGAGTAGATGCATTGAATGCTGTGAACGAGGCTTTAGGTGTATCAACAAGCTTGTTATCGCTTAGCGAACTCCTTGTAAAAGTTTATCCGAATCCTTTCTTTGCACAAATACAAATAGAACTTACCGATTTGACAGGCCCAACCCAATTGGAAGTGTTTGATGCCTTAGGGAAAGTCGTTTATCGTGAAACATGGGATCTTACCGGGAATGACCTTAAGGTCGTAAGACCGACCATTTCCGGTAACGGGGTTTATTTCTATAGGATTAAACACAAAGACGGATTTAAGGAAGGAAAACTAGTGAAATTATAGAAAGCCTAAGTTACAAACGGTAGCCGTTAAAAGCGACTCTGAAGTAATAACGAAAAATCTTTTGTCCTAGCAAGGTCTCTCTTAGAGGACTCTGCGTATCTCCAACTATTTGATCTTCCCATCATGAAATCCTGCTCGCTTCCATTGTCCATTTTCGCGAACCCAAAAATTGGTTACGCGATATTTATTCTCTGAATTGTTCCCTTCCTTGTCACTGTCTACAGAAATCTTGGCAGTTACGATTGCCGCATCTTTGTATATTTCTGTCCTGACCTCGTCCATCGAGTAATTTTTTACGACTAGTGTACTATCAGATAACTGGGATTGCCTTTTTTCAAGGTAATTAAACCAGTCAGCTTTCCGAATGGCTCTCGAATTGCCATTAGTATGTATGTAATTCGGCGTGGTCAAAGAGTCCAACATGGCTAAATCACTATCCTTGAACGCGACATTAAACTGGTGGACTGCCTTTAACAATTCTCCTTCATCTGAAGACAGCTTTCGCTCAAAATCAGGACTATTGATGCTTGTTTCCTCGAAATCAAAAGTAAAGGTATCTCTTCCACCCTGGATGATCTCAAGGGTTTTAACTAATTGACCATAATCACTTGTCTGCCAGGTTTTATATACGGTTTTAATGACTTGTATGGTATCAAAGGGGTTCCTGATTTCAAAACCTTTAACAGTTTGAGTATTGGTGTCAATGAATAGACTGCCTGGATTTCCGGAAGGATCAATTCCTGAAAATAACTTGCATTCAATCCCCTCAAAGTCAGTAGTTTTTGAAAAATTCAAGTCCGAAAAATATGTTCTCGGGAACATGCTGATCTTGTGATATTCATGGCCTTTTGCGATGTCCGCCACGACTTTTTGAATGGGGGCACCAATTACTTCATCATCACCTACTTGAAATCCTGTTTCATGATTGATGAGCACCACTTGAAAATCTTCTCTTTCGACCCGCTCCTGGTGAAAAATTGTATAACCATCCAGAGTGGAGTGGACAGTGGTCGAATAATCTCCATTAGGTCCTGTGCATTTTGCCTTTGTGATAAGTGTTTTTACATTTTGATAGCCTGGTTGTAAATTGATCGATTTATTGGCTAAGAGATTTTCCGATGGATTAGTGCAACCGGCAAACAGCATGGCACCGATCAAGATTAAAACTAAAGGCAGTTTCATAGTACAGTGATTTTCAACTGAAAATAATACTCGAAAATGAAAAGATGAGGGCTTTTGCTCACTTTAACAATTCCTTGATTTCTCGTTCAATATTTGTTCTTGCCTTTGATTCGAGTTTGCTGTAGTAATGAGAGGTATGATAGATGCGCTCCCTTTGCAGGAACGATTGCATCGCTTTTTTACGTCCTTTTTTATACATAAACCAAGGAAAGATTTTGTACTCTGCCCTGATCTGCTGGGTATACAATTTGTAGCTTTCCCAATCCCTGCCTAACACTTCAAGATCAATATCCATCAACCAATTGAGATCTTTGTCCTGATTGGAGCTTTCGTGTGACTTAGTGGCGATGATCTGGGAGTAACATTTGTCGATCTTCTCATTTGTAATTCCCAATTCTGTTAAAACTGATTTGGCACGTTCAGCACTCAACAATTCATTGTCTTTCCGTTTGACATCGTAGATCAGGTCATGATACCATATCGAAACAGCCATAATCTCAGGGTCTTCAATCATACCACGATGAGTCTCCATTTCATTAAACATGCTTTCGAGGTGATTGAGATTATGGTAATGTCTTTTGGGCGAATTGTAATAGCTGTAAATCTCCTCCCATAGAATTGCTGCCTTTTTTGGAGGACAATTTAAGGATTCAAGAAGCTGGCAAAATTTGTATTGTGAGGCCTGTATTTGCATATCAATCAAAGCGCAAATTGAATCAAATGATCCGAGTGGATCATTTTAACAGTTACCTTCTTCCCGGGATTTACAGAAAGCGGTTCAGGAAAACAAAACAATGCCTGTCCCCAATGTTTGAGTTCGCCTCCAGGTTTTGATGAAACCGTTATCTCCTTATCCAGTGCCAGGTCGAACCAAAAAACAATTGCCTGAACGTTTCCAGTTTCCTTAGCGGAAAATTCCAGTTCTTTTACCTGAGGCTGATTATCCTGGATGGCCGGAGGTAATTGATAAAAATTATAACTGATCAGTGGGATGGTATCTGTTAATACGCGGTAAAATTCTGTTTCAAGGTTGACCGAAGTATATTCCTCAGGTACACTGAAAAGGTTAAATGCAGATAAATCGAAACCAGAAATAGTCTTTACCGGATTAACCCGACTCCTTGAAGGGATCTCAATCAATTGCCCAAACAGTTCGACTTCTGATGGAATTATCTTTACATTTTCAGTAGTCAGGTTTTTGACTGCATGTCGAATGACGTGGACTACGCCTTCCCCAACGGCACCTACATCAAGGATTTCTGATACCAAAACAGAAACTTTTTTATCAAGGTCGGCCCCAATATCGAGGTCTGTAGATTTTTTATTGATCACCTTTATTTTCTCACTGAAACCATTGTCTGAAATGACCTGTTCAGCAAGGTTGGCGAGTTTGGTGTGCATTTCACAGGCATAAACCTTTGTAGCGCCTGCCCTTGCAGCCATCATAGCTAACAGACCTGAACCAGTCCCTATGTCCAAAACTGTATCATCGTTACTAATAGCATTTCTTAAAGCCTGATCGTAAGCTTCATTGCGGCGTTCATCGGCTAACATCGTAAAATGCCATTTTGGAATCGAGTTACTGAGCAGTCTCCTTAAATTCTGAGCAGCACCCTGGTTGCTAGGATCATGCTTTAATGCCTGCCGATAAAGAGATTCTGCTGCATCAAATTGCCTGGTTTCTTTCATAGCATTCCCAAGAAGGACAAGTGCGGTAACATTTTCGGGAGCAACGTTGATGGCCGTTTTTAATAATTCAATAGCCTGATGATTCAATCCTTTATCCAACTTGAATTTTGCCAGTGCTGTCAAGGCTTCAGGCTGTTTTGGTTGTAAGGAGACAGCTTTCTGATAATAGATTTCAGCCTTGTCAGCATGACCTTCATCGGAAAGAATATGGCCAATATTGATCAAAGCAGGGATAAAGTCGGGTTGTAACTCCAGAACTTTCAAATAGGTTTCCCTCGCCTTTACCGGATTACCACTTTGCAGGTAAACATTGCCAAGGTTGAAGTAGAGATCACCTCTTTCGGGAGCAAGGGCAATGGTTTTTTTGAAAGCATCAACAGCTGCTTCAAAGTTACCCTTCCCAGCCTGAATGACACCAAGGATCAATAAGGCATCAAGGAAATCTGGAAATTCATCAATAAGAGCGGATAATGTTGAAATAGCTTCATCTAAACGGCCAGATTGGTAGGCCTGGATAGCGGTATTAAATTGTTCCTGGGGATTCAATTTTTTTTATCCTAATTTAGGATATATTTCTGAACCATTCCAAAATTGAAAATACACACCTGAAAATGTCAACTGGTTATCTCGATAAAACCTTTAAGATTAAACCCGAGTTCGAAAAATTCGATCAGGAATATGACATTTTTAATCGGTCAGTTTGGGATGAAAAAATAAACCCAAAAAACTTTTATCTCAGCTACGATATCACCAATTATGTGCCTAAAAAATCGGAAGGTTTTGATCACTGGGATTACGCTTTAAGAAACGCAAGTTGGCATCTGGCAGATTATTTTGCAGATCATCAGGGAGACGCTAACCGGGTAGAGGGTTTTACCGATTTTTTCTCTATCCAACTGGATGGGCCCAAGTCCAAGGTGAAATTGACGTCAGCTGAAGAAACAACGATCAAAGTTAAACGGGCAGCCAAAATGCTTGGTGCAGGGCTCGTCGGGGTTTGTGCGCTGGATGACCGTTGGCTTTACGCTTCCCGGTATGACCGGAAAAATAAAAAATCGAGACCACTGGATCTTCCGAAAGGTATGAAATATGCTATTGTCATAGCAACCCCAATGGACTACGAATTGGCAAAAACAGTACCCTCGGCTACTGGTGGTGCCATCACAGGAGTAGCTTATTCGACGAGCTTATCAAGCCTGAATGCCCTGGCACAGTTTATTACAAATCTGGGTTATCAGGCACATGCCTCAATGAACGATACCGGGCTGACCATCCCAATGGCCATCGAGGCCGGATTAGGTGAATATGGTCGAAATGGTCTCCTGATAACAAAAGAGTTTGGCCCAAGGATCCGCATAGGAAAAATATTCACAGATCTGCCATTGATGCCCGATAAACCCATCAATTTTGGGGTAAAAGAATTTTGTGAAATATGCCGAAAATGCGCTGATTCCTGTCCCGTTAAAGCCATCCCGCAAGGAGAACCCCAATCCGAGCCGCCAAATATGTCCAGTTTTAAACATATCACCAAATGGACCGTCAACGCCGAGAAATGCTTCAAATTCTGGGTTAATATGAATACAGATTGTGCCATTTGTATCCGCGTCTGTCCTTACAATAAAGATTACACCAAATGGTGGAATCGAATGAGCCTGTGGCTCGCAGGGACCCCGTTAAGACGCCTGATGCTAAGACTAGACGATTTCTTAAAGTTTGGGGCCAGATTAAAGCCAAAAGCGTGGTGGGGGGTTAGATAAGGGTTGTCTGTCGGCAGTCGGCAGTTGTCAGTTTCCTTTAACAATAGGTTATTGTCAATACTCAATCTGCAATCTCACATTTAGTTGAAAGAATTTAGACCAAATGTTTTGAAACATTCAAAATACCCATTCCCTTACCCGCCGATTGCCGACTACCCAATCTGACTCAAAATCGTCTTATCCTCAATCGAAACATCATCAGCGAGCATGAAAGCCTTAGACAAGATTACGGAAAGTGTTCTGTCGCCTTCAAAAGGGAGGAAGAGATGGTTGTCTGATTTCTGATTGTTATCAGGAACAATGCAGAGGTACTGGTCATTAGGTTCCATTAGAATATTGCCGCTACCAAGATGGATTTTATAGGTCCTTAGCCCTCCATCCACTCTGAGAAAACGGCCCTCGAGTTGACATTGATTAGCGATTTTCAACTTTGGAATGATTTTCTCCAATGCTGCCTTTCGGGTCTCGGCGTTTTCTGATAACTCTCCAAACGAATATTCGGTCCAATAGTCGCGATGACCTTCAGGACCAGTATCTTGCCAGGTGGGATCGTTGCCTACGCTCGCCACACCTACAAATAGGTCGGCATCGCGAAGGACTTCCGAAAACACGACAGCAGGAATAAGTTCTAAAGCCACTGGATTACTGTTTTTATCAAACCGGATCTGATCAGTGGCAATGTATCGTGCGAAACCCTGTTCTTCATCGTCATCCGCTCTGCTGATCCAATAAGCAGCTTTTAGTCCCCATATTTTTAAATCAAGTGTTGCTGCACCAAACTCAACATCATAGGCCATTGTCGAGCTCTTCCAGCCTCTAGCTCTTGTAAGTGCCTGGAATTGCTTTTGCTTCAAAATGTGGGCGGCCATCCTGTTGGAATAAATATGAGTCCTTCGCTCAGCATCGGTCAGGATGTAGACTTCTCTAAAGGCCTGTTTGATCGGTTGGATGATCTCATGTTTTTCCATAAACCCCCTCCAGGTCACAACCTCTGTCTTATCAGAATAAACCGGGTGCCAAAGTCTGACTTCAGATTTGTTGTTAATCCAACTGACTGGCTGACCGTTGATATCGATCCATCGATCTTCAACCCTGAAAACATTGACACGACCACCTTCTCCTCTGATCTGCCAGATCAATTTCCTGGTAAGGCAGGAAGTCAGAGGGTGGGAGAGGAGTTTTTTATCAAATTCGGGGTAAGTCCAAAGTTGCTTTTTGATGTAGTATCGGTCGATCTCCTTTCTTCGATTAGACAAATATCTTCGGTCTTTCTTAACCTTATCTTTCCATTTGATTAAGTCATCAGGAAAAGCTTTCTTAACTGCGGATGGTTGTGTTTTTAGTAATGTCCCTTGTGGGGAATACCAAAGCAGGCTCAATTGGTTTTTTGGTGTGAATACCATTTGAGATAAATATTCGCCAATTTTTTTCTCCTTGATAACCTGCATAATTCAAGAATACAGAATGGTGTCGAACAATTCTCGCTAAATTAGTCGATATTCTCCAAAAAATAGGATAGTGTACCATGTCTCAGAGTTTATCCAAATCATTGATCAGCATTCTTATGCCAGTAAAAAATGCTGGTCCTTTCCTCAAAGAATGTCTGGACTCTATTCTGGCCCAGACTGAGACAAATTGGGAACTGATTGCCATTAACGACCATTCAACTGATGATTCCAACCAAATCCTTAAGCACTATTCAAACAAGGATTTCCGAATTAAGGTTTTTGAAAATAAAGGACGGGGCATAATTCATGCATTAAGGCTTGCTTACGCAAAATGCGAAGGCAACCTGATTACCAGGATGGACGCCGACGATTTGATGCCAGCAAAGAAGTTGGCCACTTTGAAAAATATGTTGATTGACCAGGGAATTGGATACCTGGCGACAGGTAAGGTCAGGTATTTTTCATCTACAGAAGTTGGCGGTGGATACCAGCGCTACGAATCTTGGCTTAACCAGTTAATGGATGCTGGTGACCCTTTCCGGGAAATATATAAGGAGTGTGTTATCCCTTCCCCTTGTTGGATGATCTGGCGTAAAGATTTTGAACGGTGTGGAGCCTTTCAACCTGAAACTTATCCTGAAGACTATGATCTTTGTTTTAGATTTTATGCTGCCGGGCTGAAAGTGACCAGTAGTGAGGACATTTTACATCTTTGGCGAGATTCTCAAAACCGTGCCAGCAGGATATTGCCAGAATATGCGGATAATAGGTTCCTCAGTTTGAAAATAAATTGGTTCCTCAAATTGGAAGTCAATGAAGATATACCGATTGTGGTTTGGGGCGCTGGTTCTAAAGGGAAATGGATCGCCAATTACCTCATAAATGAAAACATCCCTTTTTTATGGGTCACTAATAATCAAAAGAAAATTGGCGTGAACATCAATGGAATCATATTGAAAGACTTCGAAGCATTGAAAACGATGTCAGGATTTAATGCCATCGTGGCTGTCGCTAATATGGATGATCAAAAGGAGATTTTATTTTTTCTGGAAAAGAATTTCCTTAACCAATCGGCCAGGGTGTTCTTTTTCTGTTAAAGATGAGGTATAAAAAACCCCCGAAGTAAATCCGAGGGCAAGATCTTTTTTACGGATTATGGCTCCGTTGATTACAAATTATAAATTACTTCTTTAAGTTCTTCAACAATACCATTGAAAGTTGCATTCTGGTCGTCTGATTCAGATACGGAACTGCCGTTGGAAGGCAAAGTACTAAGTTCTGAAAAATTAGTGCCGGAAAGGTCGATATTTTCTAAGAGGACAGGAACTACAGGGATAGATTTCGTGTGGTGCTTATGCATGGCTACTGCTTCAACATCACTACACTGCTCAGAGGTTAAAAAATTAGAGGTGATAAGGGCTACGATCATGTCGGCGTCGTCAAGGCGTTTTCCACGGCCTTCTTCTGAAGTGGTCGCATGCATGTCTGACACATGGATTTTGTTATGCCGCTTCATTTCTTCAAGATGGTGGGAAAATGCCTTGAAGTGATCGACATCGACATTGGCATACGCAATGAACACGTTTACCGTTTTTGTTTTTGTAATCATACTAATAGTATTTTATTTGAGAATATTAATTCTTAGTTATGTAACTGTAACTAAGATAAAAAATTAAAACAAAACCTGTCTTTATTTAATGATTTTTTAAGGCTTTGGTTTAATCAAACAAAAAACATTAAAAATACTTATCTTGCAAAAGCTTTAGGGGTGTCCATTTTCAGGACTGAGAGATACCCTTTGAACCTGATACAGTTCGGACTGTCGTAGGGAAAAGCGATCAATTATTGCTATTCAAAGATCTGATTTTACTTCAGATAAATCTCTCCTTCCGGATTATTCCTGGCTATTTTATTTTGTCTTTAAATTATTTATTATGATCACCCTTTGGGTAAATGATCAAAGGCAGGAGGTCCAGGATCCGATTTCGATAAAAGCTTATCTCGAAATGGCTGAAATAAGGCATGATAAAGGTGTCGCTATTGCGGTGAATGACCTTGTTGTTCCTAAATCACAATGGCCTGCTCATCAACTGAACTCAGAAGATAAAATTACAATTATTACGGCCACTGCTGGAGGATGACCTGCCAGCAAAAGCCTGGAATCAAGAACTTCAACCAAAGAAAAAATAATCTAATGAAGAAAGAAACGATCCCTACTTCAAAGACCATTACACGTGACCCTTTTCCAAATTCCAAGAAAATTTATGTAGAAGGAAAAATTCATGATATCAAAGTGGCAATGCGTGAAATTGAGCTTACACCTACAGTCCAGAAATTCACCTTTGGAGAAGTTGAAGAAAATCCACCGATAACAGTCTATGATACCAGTGGCCCCTACACCGATCCAAATGTCCATATTGATGTAAGAAAAGGTTTGCCCCGGCTCAGAGAAAAATGGATTCTGGACAGAGGAGATGTTGAACAATTGAAGGAAATTACTTCAAAATATGGTCAACTCAGACTGAAAAACGATAAGCTCGATTATCTCCGCTTTGAACACCTGAAAGCGCCGCTTAAAGCTAAAAAAGGGAAGAAGGTGACACAACTGTATTATGCTCGCCAGGGCATCATCACACCCGAGATGGAATATATCGCTATTCGCGAAAACCAGCGAATAGATGAGCTTAACGCTATAGCAAAACAACATCCAGGACAAAGTTTCGGAGCAAATACTCCAAAAAGTCACATTACCCCTGAATTCGTCAGAAAAGAAGTTGCTGAAGGCCGCGCAATCATTCCTGCCAATATCAATCATCCAGAGATTGAACCTATGATCATTGGCCGTAACTTCCTGGTAAAGATCAATGCCAATATCGGTAACTCAGCCGTGACTTCAAGTATCGAAGAAGAGGTTGAAAAAGCCGTTTGGGCATGTCGCTGGGGAGCGGACACTATCATGGACCTTTCTACCGGTAAAAACATCCACGAAACACGCGAATGGATCATCAGAAATACGCCTGTTCCAGTAGGGACTGTTCCGATTTACCAGGCACTCGAAAAGGTAAATGGGAAACCTGAAGACCTGACATGGGAAATTTTCCGCGATACACTAATCGAGCAAGCAGAACAAGGTGTCGACTATTTCACCATCCATGCAGGGGTATTGCTACGTTATATTCACCTTACAGCAAAAAGAGTCACCGGAATCGTTTCCAGAGGTGGTTCGATTATGGCCAAATGGTGCCTGGCGCACCACAAAGAGAATTTCTTGTACACCCACTTTCATGAAATCTGTGAGATCATGGCGGCTTACGACGTTTCTTTTTCATTGGGTGATGGACTAAGACCTGGCTCAATTGCCGATGCCAACGATGAAGCCCAATTCGCAGAACTAAAAACTCAGGGTGAACTGAATCAGATTGCATGGGATCACGATGTCCAGGTGATGAATGAAGGGCCGGGTCACGTGCCAATGCAACTGATCAAAGAGAATATGGAAAAGCAACTGGAATGGTGTAAAGAAGCTCCATTTTACACGCTTGGGCCATTAACCACTGATATTGCACCAGGTTACGATCATATTACTTCTGGAATAGGAGCAGCGATGATTGGCTGGTTCGGTACGGCTATGTTATGTTATGTAACGCCTAAGGAGCATTTGGGCCTTCCCAATAAAGAAGATGTTAAGCGAGGTGTGATCACCTACAAAATAGCTGCACATGCCGCTGATCTTGCCAAAGGCCATCCAGGAGCCCAGGTTCGGGATGATGCGCTTAGCAAGGCAAGATTCGAGTTCCGATGGAAAGACCAGTTTAACTTGTCGCTTGATCCTGATACTGCAAAGGAGTATCACGATGCTACCTTGCCTAAGGAAAATGCTAAAGTCGCCCATTTTTGTTCAATGTGCGGACCGAAATTCTGCTCGATGAAGATCACACAGGATATCAGGGAATATGCCGCCGAAAAAGAATTAACCGAAAATGAAGCCATTGAAAATGGTATGGAGGAAAAATCCAAGGAGTTTATTGACAAAGGTTCTGAGATTTATCATTAATGACTTACGCCTTGACCATAGCAGGCCATGACCCCAGCGGGGGAGCCGGACTTACAGCCGATCTAAAAACTTTCGAAGCCCATGGCATTTATGGGTTCTCGGTTTGTTCGGCTATTACTGTCCAAAATGACATGGATTTTGATATGGTAGAATGGGTGGATGGTAGTCTGATCAAGAAACAGATAGCCATTTTGTTTGAACGATTTCAAATTGGTTTCATCAAAATTGGGATCATCAAAAATTTTGAAACTCTCAATGAAATCCTCGATTTCTTGCTTATGAAAAATCCAAAGATCAAGATCGTATGGGATCCTGTTTTGAAAGCTTCTGCAGGCTTTGAATTTCATAAGGCGATAAATGAACCACTGCTACTTCAAATACTGGAGAAGTGCTATCTGACTACACCCAACAAAGAGGAATGGGGAACCCTTTTTTATTCCCTTACGGGGAATAGGACCCCGGCCAACAAGACCAACGTCTTGGTCAAAGGTGGCCATGACATCGGTGACGATGCAGTCGATTTACTTTACAAAGATGGCGTGATCCTTCCTATTTCCGGTCCGCGGCTGGAAGGCGATAAACATGGGACTGGATGTGTGCTTTCATCGGCAATTACAGCTAACCTGGCCAATGGAGAAACCCTTGAAACGTCTTGTTATCGGGCCAAGCAATATATTTCAAAGTTTATTTCAAGTAATAATACGCTGTTAGGACAGCATCATTATGCATAAACAAATTGCACATTTCCATTATCTCACCCAGGATATACCCGGTGTAGGACACGAGACTTTGGCTGAACTGGCTTGTAAAGGGGGCGTAGAATGGGTTCAGTTGAGGGTGAAAGAGCAAGGCTACGAAGATTGGCTGGACACCGCCTGGGAAGTAAAAAAGATTTGCAACAGGTTTGGCGCAAAGCTGATTATCAATGATAACATTGAAATAGCAAGGGAGGTAGGAGCAGATGGAGTACATCTCGGTAAAAATGACTTTCCCCCGGCAATGGCCAGAATGGCTTTAGGCCCATCAAAGATTATCGGTGGTACAGCGAATACCTTTGAAGATATTCAGATGCTGCATTTAGCGGATGTTGACTATATCGGTCTTGGCCCTTTCCGGTTTACCGAAACAAAAAAGAACCTCAGTCCTCAACTTGGAATTGATGGGTACAGGACATTGGCCGAACGCTGTAAAACAGCTGATCTGAACTTGCCACTAATTGCTATTGGTGGCATAAAAACCAAAGACATCAATGGTCTTTTGGAGGCAGGTGTGCATGGTGTAGCGATTTCCTCAGGTATAAATAAAAGTGATGCACCTTCAAAACAGGCTGCTAATTTTATTAATCAAATTCAACATTATTATTCAGCTTTGAATACCTAAGAAACGGGTAGTTCGGAAGCTATATTAAAATTGGAATTTTGGAAACATTAAAAATTGCAGATAAAACTTTTAACTCCAGGTTGTTTACAGGAACTGGGAAATTCAGCTCAAACCAATTGATGCAGGAAGCGCTGGTCAGGTCTGGCTCAGAATTGGTAACTGTAGCCCTAAGAAGAGTTGATGTCAATGATGACACCGATGACATTCTGAAACACCTCGATCACGATCAATTCAGCCTTTTGCCAAATACATCAGGTGTAAGAAATGCCAAAGAAGCCGTATTCGCTGCCCAATTAGCCAGGGAAGCTCTTGAGACGAATTGGCTAAAATTGGAAATCCACCCAGATCCCAAATACCTGATGCCTGATCCGCTTGAAACACTGAAAGCCGCTGAAGAACTGGTAAAGCTTGGTTTTATCGTACTGCCTTATTGCCATGCCGATCCAGTGTTATGTAAGCAACTCGAAGAAGCTGGGACAGCAGCAGTCATGCCGCTAGGGTCACCAATTGGTAGTAACAAAGGGCTTGCTTCAAGGGATTTCCTGGAGATCATCATCGAACAGGCAAATGTGCCAGTAGTAGTTGATGCGGGTATCGGTGCACCATCTCATGCAGCAGAAGCGATGGAAATGGGAGCCGATGCAGTTTTAGTAAATACAGCAATAGCAGTTGCTGGCGATCCCGTAAGGATGGGTGAAGCTTTTATGCTGGCAGTTCAGGCAGGAAGAATAGCGTTTGAAGCAAAACTTGGCAAAAAAGCAGACCATGCAGTAGCCTCCAGTCCGTTGACCGCTTTTTTAGAAGACAACAAATAACTGCTCTTAATTGCAGATTGAAAATATAAAATTGAAAAAGTAAAAGTGTTTAGCGAAGTATTTGACAAACACGATTGGGAAACCATAAAAGACAGCATTTATGCCAAAACGGTGGATGATGTCGAAACTGCTCTCAACAAAGATGGCCGCAGGAGTATTGAGGACTTTAAAGCCCTGATTTCCCCCGCGGCAATGCCATACCTTGAACAGATGGCTGTTTTAAGTCAGCAACTAACTCAGAAGCGATTCGGAAAGACCATCCAGATGTACGCACCGATGTACTTGTCTAACGAGTGCCAAAACATATGTACTTATTGTGGTTTTAGCCTCGATAATAAGATTCCAAGAACGACGCTGTCAGGTGCACAGATATTAACCGAAGCATTAGCCATTAAAGAATTAGGCTATGACCATATCCTGTTAGTCACTGGTGAAGCCAACAGAACTGTAGGGGTGGAATACATGAAAAATGCCATCAAGATTATCAGACCGCATTTTTCACATATATCACTTGAAGTACAACCTTTAAACACAAATGAATACTTCGAACTCACAGAACTAGGCCTCAATACTGTCTTGGTCTACCAGGAAACTTACCATAAGGCAGACTACAAAATTCACCATCCCAAAGGCAGAAAATCCAAATTTTACTATCGACTCGAAACCCAGGATCGGCTAGGGCAAGCTGAAGTCAAAAAGATTGGCCTCGGCGTTTTAATCGGTCTTGAAGACTGGCGAACCGACAGCTTTTTCACCGCATTACATCTTCAGTATCTCGAAAAAACCTATTGGAAGACGAAGTATTCAATTTCATTTCCCAGGCTAAGGCCAGCTCAAGGTTACCTTGAGCCCAAAGTCGTCATGAACGATCGAGAACTGGTACAACTCATTTGCGCATACCGCATCTTCAACGAAGAAGTAGAACTCTCCTTATCAACCAGAGAGTCAGAGCATTTTCGAAATAACGTCATAAAACTTGGAGTCACTTCTCTTAGTGCAGGCTCCAAGACAAATCCGGGCGGATATGCAGTCTACAAACAAGAAAGTCTCGAACAATTCGAAATATCCGACGACCGCAGTCCAGAGGAGATTGCTGAAATGATAAAACAAGCGGGCTACGAACCTGTGTGGAAAGACTGGGATCACGCATATGACACTTTTGGTGGGGTAGGGTGATTGGTTAATTGTTGATAGGTTGCAGTTCGCAATACTTAATCTGCAATTTCACATTTAGTTGAAAGATTTTAGACTCAATATTTCGAACTATTCAAAATTGCCATTTCCTTAATGTCCGACTGCCGACTGCCGACTGCCGACACCATAAAAGAACACTTCCGTGAACCATTTGTGATCTTTTGCCTTTAGTTTTGTATCGTACTTCTATTAGAAACTAAAATGAGTCGATATGATTAAGAATATAATTACCGGTTGTTTGATGATAGGGATGGTGATCAGTGCTTGCTCCCAACCCCAGACAAACCAGGCTAAACTTGTAAAAAACGAAGTTAAACCAATGGAAAATCTTATGAATAAAGACCTTGAAATCGCAACCCTTGGTGGTGGATGCTTCTGGTGTGTTGAAGCTGTTTACCAAGATCTCGCAGGCGTGGAAGCAGTTGTTTCAGGATACTCTGGTGGACATGTGAAAAATCCCACTTATGAGCAGATAACAACCAAAACTACTGGCCACGTTGAAGTGGTACAAGTACATTTTGACCCTAAAGTGATCGGTTTTGATGAAATTCTGGATGTATTCTGGAGAACCCATAACCCAACCACGCTTGATCAACAGGGTGCAGACAAAGGCCCTCAGTACCGATCAGTAGTGTTTTACCACAACGATACGCAAAAAGAAATCGCAGAAAAGTCGATGAAGGAGGCTGAAGCTGCAGGCTACTGGCCAGACCCTTTTGTCACAAAGATTCAGCCGCTTATCAATTTCTATGAAGCGGAAGACTATCACCAGGATTTCTATACAGAGAATCCTAATTACGGGTATTGTGTTTATGTGATTGCTCCTAAATTGAAAAAATTCAGAAAAGACTTCAGCGGTAAGCTGAAGGAAAATGCACAGTAAGATTTGATTGTAAGTGTAATTTAGACAGTTTTAAGTGTGGTCAGATTTACCTGGCTACACTTTTTTTTACTCTCAACCATCAATACCGAATCTGGTAAGACAAACTAGGCACTGTCGGCAAAACCGAAACAGGAGTTGTTTTCCATTCCCCATCTTCATTATAAAGCCTGCTATAAGCGGTGTTGCTACGGTTAAATACGTTATAGAGGCTAATCTTTAATTGGTGTTTCAAACGCTTTTTGGTCAGAGCATAGGTTAGCGCAAGATCAAGTCGATGATATGGAGTTGCCCTTATCTCATTTTTTCGTCCTGGCTCAGAAACTTCAATTGGGTAGATATTATTGATAAAATCCTCCTCGCTGACAATCAGCCTTGGGTTGGCCGAGCCAATCGTCCATGTGGAACTGACAGAGAAGTTTTTGAGGAAGGAGAAGTATCCGAAAATATGCAGCATATGGCGCCTGTCAATCGAATATGGATAAGTCTGACCAATGTTTAATGAGCTATAGCGTCTTTCCGCCCACGAAGCAGAATAGCTGATCCACCCACCACCATGTTTAAAATCTTTTTTCACCATGACTTCCAGCCCATATCCCCAGCCACTGCCACTAACCACTTCATTGTCAATTTGTTGGTCTTCCGAAAGGAAAGGAATAGAGTCGTTAAGCGCATAGATGTTATCCATAAACTTATGGTAAGCCTCTACACTGAATTCCATTCCATTTGCCGATGAATAGAATAAACCCACATCTGTCTGCCATGAAGTCTGCGGTGGGGCAAATCGATTAGCCGGATACCAGACATCATCAGGGGTACTTAGTCCTGAAACATTAATCTGATGCAGGTATTGAACCATCCGGCTTTCGCCGAATACGAAGAGCCATTTGGCTGATAAGCGATAATCGGCCCTGAAACGTGGCTCAACATTAAAAAAACGATTTTCCAGAATGGAAAATGATGATAGTCTCAGTCCGGGATAAATCGTAATCTCGTCATTGATCCTAATCTGATCTTCAATGTAAAAATACGATTGTAAACCCTGGTAAGTTTTGCCTTGTACCTCGTCCAGGAGATCATTGAGATCAAGACTTTCTATAGCAATATTGGTGTCTCTTTGAACAAAAGCAGCTTCAGGAGTAAACTCATGGTGTGACAGCCCAAATCCAAATTTTATGTAATGGTCCGGACCAGAATTATAGTCGAAATCGATTTTCCCTGAAAAGTCCTGGTTGTCAGTAAACAGGTCGTAAAAATAATATTGATCACGATTCTCAACCACCTCTTCCGGGATGTCCAAAGTAGCAAGAGCAGCATTTCTGAATTGATACTCGCTGAAAGTTAGCGTTGTGTTTGAAAACAATTTATCGCTGAAAAGGTGATTCCAACGTAAGGAAACTATATTATTTCCCCAGGTTACATCGTTTGAATATTGGTATTTGGCGATGCGCTCTAACGGATCGCCAATGATCTGGTAATCCTGACCTACTTCAAACAAGAATTGGTCGCCTCCAGAATAATAACTTAGAAACAGATTATCTCTTTTTGAAAATGCAAAATTGGCTTTGAAATTAAGATCGTAAAAATGGTAATCAAATATACCGCGGTCATTATCATAAAAAATATCCTGATTGGCCTGTTCGAGAAAGAAGTTAGAGTGCGTTCGCCGGAATGTAAGTAATACTGAACCTCTATCTTTTATGAATGGCCCTTCAACTGTTCCATTGAAACTCACCAGGCCAATGGCGGCTTCTCCTGACCATCGTTTCAAATTACCTTCTCGAGTGTGTACATCAAAAATGGAAGAGATCCGACCACCGTACCGGGCCGAAAATGGTCCTTTGACCAGTTTGGCAGAGCGGATGGCATTGGTGTTATAGATGGAAAAAATACCCAATAAATGACTGGCATTATATACCGGAACTCCGTCTAACAACATCAGGTTTTGGTCAGGGTTGCCGCCACGAACATGTAATCCGCCCAGTCCATCGGCCCCGGTTTGCACACCAGGTAACAACATAGCAGTACGAATGACATCCGATTCCCCACCCAGTTCAGGCTGGATTTTTACCATTTTTGAATTTAAATGATCTTCGGTTACCGATGATCTGTTGTTGTTGGAAGCTGAATTTTTGGGCGTCACTACTACCTCGATAAGGGTTACCGATTGTTCCAGAGCAATAGACAAGCGGGTGTTCTCACGAAGTTCTAATATGCTGCTGGACGCCTCACTACCCAGGTAGCTGAACACGATCTCCTGTTTCCCTTCCGGAAGGGAAATACTAAAAAAGCCGTAAGCATTAGTGATAGTACCTCTATCCAATTTTGGAATGTAAACGTTGGCGCCAATTAGTTTTTCGCCCGTTTCTGCATCTTCAATAAATCCGCTGATCGTAAATTTTTCTTTCTGTGGAATATCCTCCCTGTATAAGACTACCTGGTCATCTAGGAGCTTGAAATTGATGCCAGTACCATCCAAAAGATGTTTCAGGATATCAATTCCGTTCACCTGCTTCATGGAGATAGTGACCGGAGGTTTGTTTTCGAAAAACCGATTACTGAAGCTAATGTCAATATTGGTGCGCTCAGATAATAACTGAATCACCTCACTAATCGGCATGTTCTTTACATGAAAATCAATAAATTCCCCATCGGTCGTTTGGGATAACGCCATATTCCACCACCCACAAAGCAGGATCAGAATAACGGTTTTATTCATTAACAGCTTCCTCCTTTTAATCGAAATGAACGGTCTGAGATAGTCTCAACTTCCATTTCGAATACGATCCCTATTGTTTCGAGTACCAGGTCAGCACTCTTGTTATTAAATTCAGCTGTGAAAGTACAATCTTGTAATAACTGATTTTCTACAAATACCTCAATTTTATAAAAGGTTTGAATGACATCCACAACTTCATTGAGCGGGGCATTGTCAAAACTCAGTTTTTTGGTGTGCCATGCTATATCATTGAAGTCATCATTGATGATTTCCTTTAAATCACTGGAAGACTTGGTGAGGATGCCTGCCTCATTTTTTTCGAGGATGACCGACATCTTGCCTGCTTCAGATTCAAAACTAACCTTCCCATCAATTACATGGACGGTCATGGTTGGCTCAGAAGGCATATCGCGAACATTAAAGCTGGTCCCTAACACCTCAACAATACCGTTTTCAGATGTAACAATGAATGGTTTTTCAGGAAGATGGACAACTTTGAAATAGGCTTCTCCTGACAAGTTAATTTTTCTTTCCTTGCCGGAAAAAGTGCTCGGGTAATGCAATTCTGAATTACTATTTAACCAAACAATTGTGCCATCATCCAGTTGAATTTCTTTCGTTGCTTTGCTTCCCGTTTTTTCCGTGATAATAGCCGAATCTTCATCTTCCATCTGATTAATGAGGAAAGCCGAAGCAAGAAGGATAGCAATTGAAGCTACTGCCCAGATCCATCTTCTTCGGGAGATCAGGCGTACAACTTTGGAGGTCTTATTTTCAGCTTTGATGGATGCTTCCAATCTGGCATATTCCGTGTTGAGATCGACCTCAGGTTTACCGTTGAATCCACCACTCAATTCCCATACTTTCCCGACCGATTTGGCTATATTCTTGTTTTCCGGAGATGCAGCTAACCAAATATCCAAAGCTTTTTTGTCGGTTTCGGAAATCTCACCGACCAGGTCTTTTTGCAAAAGCGATATGTAGTGGTTTTCCTGCATTTTTTCAATTTGAATTCAAGACAATCAAAATTTATGTTACACCTATTAAGTGTCAGTTTTTTTATTCAAAATCAACAATTTAGTAGCCAATAGATCCAAAATAAAACCACCGACAGATAAGGAGCGATTGCTGTTCGTAAGATTTTTAGGGCTTTTGTCATTTGGTTTTCTACAGTTTTCTTTGATATGCCAAGCTGGTCGGCTATTTCCTTATGCGACATATGTTCAAAGCGGCATAGGGTGAAGATCAACCGACATTTTTCAGGTAACTGTTCTATAGTTTGGTTAATGATTTCTTGTAAGTCCTCTTTTTCAAGATGCGCCTGGGGACTGTGATCCTTACTTACCTTTGCGGAAAAGGAGCCTGGTGCGTTGAAGTCTAATCGTTGGGCTTTGATCAGATTAAGGGTTTTGTTGATTACGGCCCTGCGCAGGTAGGACTTTAGTGAAGAAGTAATTTGAATAGTGGTGCGCCTTTTCCATAATTCCAGGAATACTTCCTGGGCGGCGTCCTTTGATTTTTCCGGATCTCCAAGGACGTTATACGAGGTGACCACCAGGTATTTATAATACCGGTCAAATAATGACCTGAATGCTTTGTGGTCATCATCTCTGACAAGCTCCATCAGTTGTTTGTCGTTTGGTCCGGGATTTAGGTTCATTGGAAAACAGCAACTTTCATAAACCTCAAATTAATAGTTTTCGGGTACAATTATGGTATGCCTTCGAGCAATTACTGGGTTAAATGACAATGCAATACTGATTAAATTTTAAATTTGTGATCACCCTGAAAAAACTGGGTTTATTTTGGAGACTATAATTTATCCATTGCTGTATTACCATTTGGAGGACAAGTCCATCCTCGGTATTCTTGTTGGTACTGATTTCAGAGCTGTCGACAAGGATTTGCGTGGTATTAAAGCGACTTTATCTGATTTCCTCCAAAAGCAATACAAGAAATACGACGAATATCCTTACGTCGGTATCAAAGAACCCCGTTTAAAGGTCATTGAAGTAAAGGTCAGACCGGCATACCGTGAACGGACTGGCTCGTATCCTTTTAGTCATACAATAAAAGTACCGGTTGTCACCGTCTACGGACCAAATGGAAGGGGTTTTTTCGAATGTCATATCCCGACTTTCAACGAAAGTTTTTACTACTATAATGCCAAGGAATACCATTCATTGGCTACCCATTTCGCAGCGAATATCCTGAATAATATGAGCCCTGATGAGCTCAATCGGCTTTTCCTGCACGGCAAACCAGAACTGGATACGGTTACCCTGAGAGTAAATTACCGCAGAGATTATTCGAAAAATCCTGTTTACGAAGACATATACCCTGTGCTTACCCGATTAGCGGAACAATATCCCTATTCCAAAGCGATCAGGAAAAATGTCAGCACCTTCCCTGAGGCTGCCTGGGAACTGGAAGATAAGGTGATCCAGGTCATTGACAAGATTCAGAAAACACGATCCAACGTGCTCGTTATAGGTAATTCTGGAGTCGGTAAAAGTTCGGTGTTGAAACAAGCCATCAGGAAGATGGATACGCAAAACCGAAAACAGCAGATCAAGCAGACCTTTTGGCAAATTATGCCACAGCGGATAACCGCAAGCTCCAAGTATCTCGGCGAATGGCAGGAAGCTGTAGAGGAACTCGTAGAAGATCTTAATTCGGCCAATGGTATATTGTGGGTGGTCGACTTCGTGCGTTTACTCCAGATTGGAGGAGAAGGGCCAGAAGACAGTGTGGCGTCCTTCATGATCTCTTTCCTGCAGCAAGGAAAGCTGCAACTGGTTGGTGAAGCGACGCCCCAGGAACTGGATTCCATAAAAAGACTGTTGCCTGGGTTTGTAGAGAACTTCCAGGTGATTACTATTGAAGAGTTACCTGAAACCAAGATCCAGACTATCCTTGACAAAGTTGCCGATTTCAGCCGCCAAAACCTGGAAATCACACTCGAAAAATCAGCAGTTGAATTAGCTTACAGGCTCCTCCTTCGTTATTTCCCTTATGAGAGTTTTCCCGGTAAGGCCGTAAAGTTTTTGTCGAGATGTGTTAGTGAGGCACAAATGAACGATGCCGATTCAATAAGCAAAACAGATGTAATCAATAATTTTGTAAAGCAGACCGGTATGCCCGAACTGTTTTTAAGAGATGATTTGTTGCTGGATACCAGCGATCTGGTTACCTTTTTTGAAAACCGGATCATCGGTCAGACTGCCGCTGTCGATCAGATGGCTTCAGTGGTCAAGATATTTAAGGCGGGTTTGAATAATCCTTATAAGCCGATTATTACCATGATCTATGCCGGTCCTACCGGTGTTGGTAAAACCGCAAGTGCCAAAGCCCTGGCCGAATACTTTTTTGGTAAAGGTCAAAAACAAAATCCTTTGATCCGGATCGATATGAGTGAGTTTCAACACCCTTCACAGATCAATCGGTTTATTGGAGCCGGAAGGGAAGTAGGTAAACTTGTTCAGGATATTCGCGAACGGCCGTTTTCTGTTTTATTGCTCGATGAAGTAGAAAAAGCTGATCCTTCGGTATTTGATGCTTTGCTGACTGTTCTTGATGAAGGGATCCTGGTTGATGCATTTGGCAGGATAACCAACTTTCGAAACACCATCATTATCATGACTACCAACCTAGGGGCCAGTAACCGAAAATCAATTGGCTTCAGTGAGTCTGATTCACCCAAATATCAATCCGCCATCAACGCCTTTTTCAGACCTGAATTTGTCAACCGGATCGATAGTGTGGTTATGTTTAATGCGCTAAATGCGGAAAACATTCGCGAGATCACCGCCAAAGAACTTGACGAAGTGAAGCTAAGAGAAGGCTTTGTAAAGAAAGGCTTGAAATTAAAATTTACTAAACAACTTTCCGATCATATTGCAAGTGCAGGGTTTGATGAAAGGTACGGCGCCCGACCATTACAGCGGGCTATTGAAGAAGAAGTGATTGCGCCTTTAGCCCGTTGGTTACTTGACAACCCGAAGATTAAAAACTGCGAATTGACTATCGATTTTGATAAAACACTGCTTGTCAGTAAAGTGTAAAATCAAGATTCGCGTAGACGTTTTTAACAATTTGCCCGTTATAGAATAAAACCAACAATATCGTATAGTAATTAATTTACCCTTCTTTCATCCATTTATTTTTTTCATCCGTCCCCCCTGGAACCATTACTGTTTTAACGACTGATCACCTGTCGAATACCCTCTTTACGTGGTATGCGGTTCAGCTAGACTGAACAGCAATTGTAAACCTTAATCGCACCGCCATGAAAAGATTAAATTTTGATGCCATAAAGGCAGTTTTAGCCTTTTTGTTTGTTAGCAGCTTATTGCTACCTGTTTCTGAAGCCCAGTATTTTGGCAGAAACAAAGCCCGATATGAGCATTTTGACTTTGAAGTATACAAGACCCCTCATTTTGAATTATATCATTACGTTGATAATGCAGAATTTCTAGAATTCCAGGCACAGCAATGTGAAAATTGGTACACTATTCATCAACAAGTACTGAAAGATACTTTCGACCATCAAAATCCAATTATTTTTTATAATAATCATGCTGATTTTCAACAGACAACAGCCATTAGTGGAGATGTCTCTGTTGGTACAGGTGGTGTAACCGAAAGCCTGAAAAACCGGGTGATCATGCCATTTACGGAATCCAACGAACAAACTGATCATGTTCTTGGCCATGAATTGGTACACGCCTTCCAGTTTAATATGTTGATCAATGGTGACTCTACATCTTTAAACTCAATGCAGTACCTCCCGCTGTGGTTGATAGAAGGGATGGCTGAATATCTGTCACTGGGCAGGGTAGATGCACATACCGCAATGTGGATGCGTGACGCGGTTGCTAATAACAATGTCCCTACAATCAAGGAAATGAATAATCCAAAATACTTTCCATACCGTTATGGTCAGGCATTTTGGGCATTTCTGACTGGGATGTTTGGCGATGAGATTATAGAACCATTTTTTATGGCTGCGGCCAAAAACGGTGTAGATGATGCCATTTCTCAGGTGTTGGGTACCGATGGAAAAAATCTGTCGGCTTTATGGAAATCATCATTGGAAAATCATTTTGGACAAAATGATAGCAAATCCTTTGAAGCCCCTCCTGGGAGGGTTTTGATCGATGAAAAAAATGCTGGAAAACTCAATATTTCTCCTGTCATTAGCCCTAATGGTAAATACGTCATCTTTCTTTCAGAAAAAAGTGTTTTTTCGCTTGACTTATTTTTAGCAGATGCCCGTACCGGAAAAATCATCAGGAAGGTTGCCAGCACAACGAGAGATGGAGATGTGGATGCCATTAGTTACCTAGAATCAGCTGGGACATGGTCGCCCGACAGCAAACGCTTTGCCTATGTGGTTTTTAGTAAAGGCAAGAACAAGCTTGTAATCAAGGAGGTGAGTAATGGCAAAACATGGAAGGAAATGGCGATTCCTAAGGTCGAAGCTTTTAGTAACCCGACCTGGTCTCCAGATGGTAATAGTATTGCGGTAACTGGCCTGGTCAATGGATACTCAGATCTTTACCAGTTTAATTTGAAAAATCAGTCCGTCAGACAACTAACCAACGATAAGTTTTCAGACTTACAGGCCAAATTCTCACCTGACGGCAGTAAACTGGTTTTCAGTACTGATCGCATCAGTATGACTCAAGGACAGGTCAATGGAAAATGGTTTAATAATATAGCCCTACTCGATCTCAACACGCTTGAAGTCGAAAATATTGACCTTTTCCATGGAGCTGATAATTTCAATCCTGAATTTTTTGAATCTGGAAATGAAATTGCCTTCTTGTCTAATCGAGACGGATATCGCAATATTTATAAATATAACCTCGATGATAAAAGCCTATCACAGGTGACCAATCTCCTTACAGGAGTCAGTGGCATTACTCACTTGTCACCTGCTTTCAGCATCGCCCGTAAGACAGATTCCATGGTCTTCAGTTGGTATACCAATAGTAATTACCAGATCTATAAAATCAAAGGCGGGACAATCCAGGGAAAACCTGTGAAAGCCCGCGAAGTGGATTTTACAGCTGCGACCTTGCCCCCATTGACTAGAGAGCACCATGACAAGGTACTAGAGGCTTTGATAGCCATGGAAACAATGCCAGCAATGGCAAAAGACTCATTCAAAAAAGCGCCATATAAGTCGAAGTTTAAAATGGATTATATCGGAGGAAACACAGGCGTTGCCATTGGAGCCGGTAATTTGGGTGGTACTGGTTTGGTCGGAGGGGTAGACATGATATTTAGTGATATGTTAGGACGAAATCAACTTTACACCGGATTTGTAATGAACGGTGAGTTACAAGATTTTGGTGGACAAATTGCCTATGTAAATCAAAAACGACGCCTGGCCTGGGGAGTTAGCCTCTCTCACATTCCCTATAGGTCAGGCTCGTTTGCTTATGCCGGGGTTGATACCTTATTCACTAGCGATGGTGATCCACTTGCAGTTGATAAATTCTTTACCGACATCCAGAGAACGTTTGAAGATAAACTGAATGTATTTGCTTATTTCCCCATTTCAAAGACCAAGCGATTTGAGATAGGAACATCATTGGCAATGTACAATAATTCACTTACCAGGACGACTGATTATGTGCTTAACGGAAGTTCAGTTGCAAGAGAAAAAGAAAGGCTGCAAGCTCCTCCGGGCTTCAATTTAGTAAACCTGAATGCTGCTTTTGTGGGAGATAACTCTTATTTCGGAGTAGCCTCACCGCTCAAAGGACAACGGTATAGAATTGGAGTTGAGCAATACTTTGGAGCCATTAGCTTCCAGACAGTGACCGCTGATTACCGCAAGTATTTATATATGAAACCGTTTAGCATTGGTTTCAGGGCCATGCATTATGGCAGGTATGGTAGTCAGGCTAATCAGCTTACACCATTTTTTGTGGGCAATCCAGTGCTTGTAAGAGGATATAATATCAACCGCGTTTTCACAGACAATAGTATCCCGGTAAATCAGTTGGTCGGTTCAAAGTTACTGATCTCAAATTTTGAGATTCGCCTACCTTTCTCCGGTCCCGAAAACCTGTCACTGATCAAATCAAATTTCATGTTTACTGAGCTGGCCTTGTTCGTTGACGGCGGATTAGCCTGGAACAATTTTAACGAATTTGGCAGTGATCCAGAAAATATTTACACCGATCGTAAACCCGTGTTCAGTACTGGTGTATCAATGCGGGTTAATCTCTTTGGAGCAATGGTACTGGAACCATATTATGCCTTTCCAATCCAAAAAAATATGAAGGGTGTGTTTGGCCTGAATATTATTCCAGGCTGGTAGTTTTCTATAGTTATTGTTCTGCTTGTTTATATCTATGGCAGTTGACGTAAGCAAGTGGGACATAACTATTTTATCAACTTTGAAACATATATCTAAAAAAGCCGTAAATTTGGGGAAACCCACTGATCTACTCCAATAAGTTGTTATTATCTAGCAACTGTGAAATCCAATCCTCCTATTATTTGGAATTCCCTTTTTCGGAATTTCACGATAAGTGAATAGGATCAAGATTTTTTAACGCACTAATTTTCAGGTCAACATATGGTGCAAAGATTTACCCGGCTTTTTTTTACAGTAATAATTTTCTTGTTTGTCTCAGTATCTGTCTTTGCTCAGGTTATTACTGGATCGCAAAGTTATACGCAAACCAATATTGCTGGTATTAATGTTAATAATGCAGAAATTACTGTATTAAATCCATCTGGGTTTGCAATTGGAGACCGAATATTACTCATACAAATTCAGGGGGCTGTTGTAAGTACCTCAAACAATAATTCTTTTGGCGATATCTCTGATTATAATGGTGCAGGAAATTATGAAATAGCTACGATTTGCGGCATCTCGGGAAATGACTTCACCTTTGATAATGAATTGCTATTTGATTATGATCCTAATGCGCTTGTCCAGGTAATTAAAATTCCCCAGTACAGTAATCTTACCATAACGGGAACAATCACCGCTCCGGCCTGGGATGGTGTTCAAGGTGGTATTCTCGTACTCGAAGCAGTAAGTATTGACCTCCTTGGAGATATCGATATGGATCAAAAAGGTTTTCGAGGCGGCACAGCTCAAAATTCTACCTTAGGATGTAGTTGGCTCAATGTGCAAACAGCTTATTCATACAATAATCCCGGATCAGGTGGAGCCAAGGGTGAAGGCATTGCTGTTATGACTGCAGGTCAGGGTTATGGAAAAGGTGCTGCAGCTAATGGTGGTGGCGGCGGACATGATCATAATGCCGGCGGTGCCGGCGGCGGAAATATTAGTGCCGGAGGTCAGGGAGGAACAAATGGCGACTCAGGCCTTTTTGATTGCAAAGGCAACCATCCCGGAGTAGGCGGTAAAAGTCAAACCACAACAGATCGCATTTTTATGGGTGGTGGCGGTGGAGCAGGACATGGCAATAACAATATTGCCACCTCTGGAGGAAATGGTGGTGGTATAATAATCCTAATTGCTCAAACACTCACTGGCAATAATGTAACGATGAGCACAAATGGAGAAACTGCGCTAAATACTTCATACGATGCCAATGATCCAGGAGGCGATGCAGCCGGCGGTGGTGGATCGGGGGGCTCTGTACATCTTGATATTCCTTCCGTAACCGGAAATATTACGATTGAAGCAATAGGAGGAAATGGAGGAGACGTAGTCCACACAGAAGGCACCAATGATTGTTTTGGCCCCGGAGGTGGCGGTGCAGGAGGAACAGTCAAATTTCATGGTTCAACACCCGCAGGTGTCACGACAGTACTAACCCCGGGAAGCAATGGCACAAACCAGCAAATAATGGGACTGTCTTCATGTTTAGGTTCTGCTCAAAGTTCTGCGCCAGGCATAATGGGTACTGTTTCTGAAAATACTGGATCTGTTCCAGTAAGTACCACCGATTTTGCAGGTTGTAACATTCAATTGGCTGTCGAGCTGGTTACCTTCACTGCAGAGGTAGTAACCGATCAAGTCCGACTGGATTGGACGACTTTAACAGAAACCAATAATGATTATTTCAAGGTCGAAAGAAGTCTTGATGCCATAAATTTTGTAGAAATTCATCATGAGGAAGGCGCTGGCAATTCTTTTGACCGGATGAATTATTTATTCATTGATACTAATCCTTTGGAAGGGCAAAGTTACTACCGCCTGCAAATGGTAGATATCAACGGCACAAAAACCTTTTCTGAAATTAGAACGGTTAGAATTGACGATCACCTGGATCAATTTTCCATTTTCCCAAACCCTGTTTCAAAAGGTGATAATTTGAATATTGTCATTTCTGCTCACTCCACAAGCCAGATTGAGATAATAGTATTCAATGTAATTGGCCGTGAAGTGCTATCAAGAAATCAGAAGGTCACCAGGGGCTCTTCACAGATTACCGTGCCAACTGAAAGTCTGACGGAAGGAATTTATTTTGTAAAAATAGATGGGGGTAATTATGAAATGGTCAAAAAGGTTCTGGTAAAAAAATAATTTAACCATCAATCTATCCTTCTTCTAATAACCGCTTAAGATTGAGCAAAGTCTTATAGGGTGTCTCAACTACAGCAGCATTGATCATCCAATCAGGTAATTTGCCTGCGGGGTCTGCATGTACCTGGTGATCAATTCTGAGTTTACCTTCACCTAAGTTTTCGACAATCCAGTACCCCTTCATGTAAGACATTCGGACTTTTGGCTTATTGATCGGTTCATAACCCTCTACAGCCTTGAAGTCGATACGGAAGCCACCATCATCGTAACGTTGTTCTGTAAACTTGGCGACAAGATCTCTGTCAGAAACCGGGAAAGGTGCCTTGGTGTGTACATAAATAACAGAAGTGTTTTTGCCTTCCTTTTGAATTAACCTGGCAGAACCACAGTTATGTTGCCATTCGTGATATTTTTCAGCGTCATTGATAAGCCGATAAGCCGCATCAGGAGCTGCATTGACAATCATGGTCGCTTTATACTCTTTGAGTGAGTAACCATCCACTTTCCTGGTAAAGACCTTAATTCCGTTTTTATCTTTTTTGAGCTTCCACTCTTCATCGATATGGTAGAATGCTGATCCGATAAGGAATACAGCCAATAACATTAATCCGCTTCTGAATGACAATCCTGATGACATAGCCTTTTTTAGGTGAGAACATATCGCCATTTTTGGCAAATGTTATTATAAGGTGCAATGATTACTATTTGTAAACTATTCCTTACAAATTAGTAAAATTTCATCGATAAAATAACAAAGGCCGGGCCAAAAAGTTTTACTTACAATTCGAGATGGATATGGTCATCATGTCGCACAGCGTGGCACCCATGGAATCTTACCTTACGATTATTTGTCAAACCAAGTCTGGTTTTTAAATGAGGTTCAATAAATACCTTTTTGACCTTGGGGTGTTGCGTTATGATTTTAATCAATTTTGCATTGAGGTGGTTGTCAAATTCAAGTTTTGAACTTCCAATTTTTGGGGTAATCTGCTCTAGGGCGCTGTATTGCCAATGCCCTTTTTCAGAACAAGCACCTGGTTGATCAAATTCACCTGGTTTTGGTTGTTCGCATACTCCATAACCTAGCCATGATGGTGATTTTCCAAAAGCTGGTTCGTCAGATCGATGCTTGTAAAGGAAAGCCAGGTCCAATTTTTTACCATCATCATGACTGAGGTGGGGGAGTAGTGGGAAACCATCCATAAACGGGAAATTGGCATCAAGATACAGCAATTGAAAAGCAGGATAATCGTCATTCATCTTTTGGCTGACTGAGGCAAGCATTTCTTTCATCTCAGGTCTGACGTAATGTCTGTTGGAAACTACAGTCAACAAATTGGCTGGTTTAACAGGTAAATTTTTATTGGAAAAAACAGGCAAAGGCGTTCGACCAAATTGATTGGCAACAGGAGGTACAATAACAAAACTGATAAAGCAATAGACAATAAAGAAAAGTATCAAACTCTTCCACCTGGCAGGTTTAGTAATCCATTTTTTTCGAATTGAAAAATGCTTCAATGAAAGGTAAACCAGGTAGGCAACCCCCCCTATTTGTGTAATGATTGTTAACAAACAGATAAATAAAAGATAGGCCAATAGCGAAATCGTCTTTTTCATTACTTTTACAACTCAAAACCCAATAATTAATTGTCTTCAGAATGAAGCTTTTCCTTTTTTCTCATCCCCTTTTAAAAGAGAAAGAACTCGATATTTTGTCCAATTTGGAGGACAACGTACTCGATGCTTTCCACCTGCGTAAACCAGGGTGGACCGCTATTGAGCTAGAAAAGTTTCTAGGCAAATTACCCAGATGGATTCGGGAAAAAACCGTACTCCATCAAAGTTTTCACCTATCATCTGAAATTCCTGTTAAAGGGATTCATTTAACTGAGAAAAACAGGGCTAAATTTCTAAATAATCAGCTTGATATTTCAGATCAAATGCAACTGGTGTCTTCTTCCTATCATTCATTACTCCATTTATTGGGTGATAAGTTGACTTTGGAATATGCCTTTCTCAGCCCGATTTTCGATTCTATTTCCAAAGCCAACTACGGTTCTGCCTTTGATTTCAGTCATTTAAAAGGTGTTATCCCGAAGGTCAAGAAAAATGTTGTAGCGCTTGGAGGTATTGATACAACCAATATCAGAATTTGCCAGGACATAGGATTTTACGGGGTTGGGGCTCTTGGAAGTGTATGGCTGTCGCCAAATCCTTTGGCAGCAATTCATGCTTTAAAATCACAAACTGATCAATATCAACCTTGTTAATGATCATGGTCATCAGTTCAGGTATGACTTGAAGGTATTTTTGTTTTGTAATTATTGATTCAAACAGCAAAACAAAGTATCATGAAATTTCAATTATTCGGCGCAAGTGTACTTCAGGTTGTTTTTCGTTTTTACCTGATGATGGCAACAGTTATCCTTTTTGGCATAATTGGTAATGTATACCTAATGGCACTAGGCATGGCAATTTTCGTAACAGCAGTATTGGCTATTAAGGTAGAATTCCCTGCGCTTATAGATTCAAAGATAGTGAAGCTGAAAAAGAGCAAAAAAGAATTTAGCAAGGCCGGTTAATTATTCAGCTGTTGGTTGTTCCTGTTCGGAAGTCTTTTCTTCTTTTTCTTTTCTGAAGAACCGCTTTGCAACATTGAGTCTTCTCAAGGATCCTTTTTTCTTCAGTTGGTGACTATACATGCGTTGTAAGATATTATCCAGCATCTTTACAGCATGCTCGATATAGGGACCTTTATTTAACATCACACATTCCGCACGACCTGACATTGCAGCGTCTGTGACTTCTGCCCGGGTAGCTAATCCTTTCTTAGCCAGCCGATCGAGAACCTGAGTTGCCCAAATGATAGGGATATGAGCGGCTTCACAAATCCATAAGATTTGTTCCTGGACTTCCGCAATTCTGTTAAAGCCGATTTCCACGGCAAGATCGCCTCGTGCGATCATAACACCGGCCATTGGTCCTTTCATTGCCTGCAATAGCAGATCAGGAAGATTGTTGAAGGCTTCTTTGGTTTCAATTTTGAGAATGATCCCTTTATTTTCTCGTCCAAGTTTTTTCAATTCATCCTGTAGCTGCTTGACATCTTCAGGTTTACGAACAAAAGAATAACCGATCATATCGGCATGCTCTGCCATGAAAGGCAAAGTTTCTATATCATAGGCTGTTAGAGAGGCTGTCGAAAGGGCAGTTTCAGGGAAGTTAACTCCCTTTTCACTTCGCAATTTGGATCCGGCAATATGAGAGTGAGTAATCTCCACTTTCATAACATCTGGTGTAACATCCAGAATTCGGCCACCAATTTTCCCGTCATCAAACCAAATGTGCTCCCCAACTTTTACATCATCAAAAACGGATTCAAGGGTAATTGAAATTTTACCCGGCTGTTCCATATGGCCTTCTCCATTGATGACAGGTTGCGTACCGAGAATCTGCTCCCGGTATATTTCAAGGATGTCTCCTTTGATTACAGTGATATGAGCCTTTTTCTTGTTTTTGTTTTTACCCTCAATCTCTTCGATTGGTCCAGTCCTGAGTTTTGGACCTGCCAGGTCCATATAAATTTTGCAAGGGTGGCCGAGCTCAGTTTCTAATGTCTTAATATTGTCGATGATCTTTTTCCAGATTTCCGGATTGTCGTGGCTGCAGTTGATCCGGGCAACATTCATGCCTGAGATCAAGAGCTTCTTCAAAAGTTCGGTGTTCTCTGCGGCCTCAGTTGGCATGGTAACCATGATATGTGCCCTGCTTTTTTTTCGATCACTTCTGCCAAAAAGGCGCCGTTTATTGGAAATGAGCATGTCCTTGCTTGTAAAATAGTTGATCTTGAAGTCGTCAGGGTCATACTCAAACTGATCAACTGTCCCATTTTTATGATGCAACATTGAGAGAATGTTGGTCATATTGGCAAGGGTATAACCATCCGAATAACTCATTGAAGACAACCCAAGGTTGGCGAGGTAGGCCTGCAAAGACCTTAACTTCATAGATCGAAGCGCGAGGTAATGGATGAGGTTTCGCCCACAATCCTGATGGTTTTCATGCAAGGAAGCAATAATGTCTCCAAACTCTTCCTCCTTTTCTTTGAGGAACTCTATACGCATTTCGATTGCATCAATCAACAATCCGAGTTCAATTTCGTGTTTCATTAAGGGGTGCTAATGGACTTTTAGTGGACTCTAATTGTATGGTCCTCAATCTTCTTCTTTATATGGTTAAAAGCTTCGATCAGCCTTGGTGAAGAAAGTGTTGGGGGCGTACTTATTGGATGCCACTCTAATTTGGAAAATTTTTCTGGTTCTTTAACCTCAATTTTGCCTTTCCAATACAAGCATTGGAAAAAATAATACTCTTTTTCTCTTTTTTTGCCTTGTACCTTATAATGAAAAGCGAATCGGATAAATTCGGGTTCGATAAGCAAGCCAGCTTCTTCAAAAGACTCCCTGATAATGGCCTCAACAGGGGTTTCACCCTTTTCTACTTTTCCTCCAACAAGGGAATACTGACCACCCCGCTTTTTTAATTTGCGAATGAGCAGAATCTCCTCTCCTTTAAGCAGGATTAGTCGGACAATTTTTTTGGATGGTATGATTGAAGCGCTTATGACTGTTGGTTTTTTCGAACTAATTTTATAAAAATTGGTTAAAGAAATTTAGTCAAAGTTAAAATTTTGCCTTATTTCTTGAAAGTACCTAAAGGATAATAAAACATCAAGTTTTTTAAGATAATAAAAGACAAATCCCTGACTTTTGGTTTAATCCAAAATACATACATTTGTTGATAAGGAAATAGTAATAAATGCACGACATTGAACCATATTGGAACTGGCGGGACCGTTACATCGCTTCAGAGGATAAACAATCTCCTTTCTTTGGGAGAGTTTATAGCGAGTTTTCTTTTACCCATAAAATTTACAATTACTTCATTCATCCTCAGTGGGATGAATTTGGCTCCTCAACGCTTTATTTGAAGCCTCTGTATGTTGATTACGATAAAAGCTTTGTCATAATCGAATTGATCGGAGAATGGAATGATTGTCTGCATAACGATATCATGTTCCTAAAGCGCAATGTCGTGGATCAAATGATCGAAACAGGCATTTCAAAGTTTATTCTCGTTGGAGAAAATGTCCTCAATTTCCACGGCGGAGACAGCGACTATTATCAGGAGTGGCAAGAGGAAGTCGCTGAAATGGGCGGCTGGATAAGTTTTGTCAATTTTCGCGATCATGTTATGGAAGAAATGGAAGATGTTCAGCTACAGTTCTTCGTCAATTTTGATCCGCCACTCAATGATATCAACTGGAGGGCACAGCGTCCGACTCATCTTCTCCAGCTCATAGACGCTTTAATTAAAAATCCAAACCAGTTCAGGTTGAGAGGATAATCCAATTTCTCTATCTTTACGCAATGCATAAATCTGGTTTTGTTAATATAATTGGGCGACCCAATGTGGGCAAATCGACCTTGATGAATGCCCTTGTTGGGGAAAGGATGTCGATTATAACCAATAAACCACAAACCACAAGGCACAGGATCATTGGCATTGTAAGTGGCGATGATTTTCAAATTGTATTTTCTGACACACCTGGCATTATTAAAGATCCATCTTACAAGATGCAGGAGGCAATGAACAAATTTGTAAATACCACTTTTGAAGACGCTGACCTGATGTTGTTTGTTACCGATGTAGAAGAAGATTACAAAGAAGATGACCCAATTATCGGACGGTTGAAAAAAGTGAAGCTTCCTTTGTTTCTTTTGATCAATAAAGTCGATCTCGTAAAACCTCAAAGGGTGGCGGAATTGGTTCAATGGTGGAACAACCTTGTCAAATTTGATGAAACATTTCCCATTTCAGCCCTCAAAAGGCATAATACCAACTACCTGTTTAAGGAAATTCTGAAAAAATTACCGCCGGGCCCTGAATATTATCCTAAAGACCAATTGACCGATCGACCTGAGCGATTTTTTATCTCAGAGATAATTCGGGAAAAGATCCTGTTACAATACAAGCAGGAAGTTCCGTATTCATGTGAAGTAGTCGTTAACGCGTTTAAAGAAGATGAAGACCGACCGCTGGTCAGGATCCAGGCTGATATTTTCGTTTCCCGAAAAACCCAAAAAAATATCCTTGTCGGAAGAGAAGGGTCAGCGATCAAAAAACTGGGCATTGCCTCACGAAAAGACATTGAAGCCTTTCTTGAAAAGCAAGTCTATCTTGAATTACGGGTCAAAGTCAGAGACAATTGGCGAGATGACGAACGAACTTTAAAGCATTTTGGGTATTAACCCGAATTCGCCTACCTTTGCGTGTTGCAATAATCAAAATAATTTATGGGCAATATTGTCGCTATTGTTGGAAGACCTAATGTAGGCAAATCAACTTTATTTAACAGGCTTGTCGGCACTCGGAAAGCAATCATAGATGATGTCAGCGGAGTAACGCGCGACCGGATCTATGGCCGTGCTTACTGGAATGGCAAAGACTTTAACATAGTTGATACAGGAGGGTTTGTCCATAACTCTGATGATATCTTCGAAGCTGCCATCAGGTCTCAGGTCCAGATTGCCTTGGAAGAGGCTTCGGTTATTATTTTTATGGTAGATGTAACCACAGGTATTACCGATTTGGATGAGCAAATGGCCAACATGCTCCGCAGGTCTGACAAAGACATTTTACTTTGTGTCAATAAAGTTGATAACCAGGAACGTTTACTGGATGCCAATGAGTTTTGGAGCCTTGGTTTTGAAGAAACTTATTTTCTGTCATCAATTAACGGGAGTGGAACTGGTGAATTGCTCGATGCCATTTCCGAAAGGATCATCGAAGCCCCGGAAGCCGATGCCTCACTTGCGAAGTTTGCAGTGGTCGGCCAGCCTAATGCTGGTAAATCATCATTTATCAATGCCCTGATCGGCGAAGAACGCAATATCGTTACAGAAATAGCTGGAACTACACGCGATTCCATTCACACCCGGTATAATAAGTTTGGGAAAGATTTCCTTTTGATCGATACTGCCGGAATTCGCAAAAAGAGTAAGGTTCACGAAAACCTCGAATTCTATTCAGTCATGCGAGCTATCAAGTCAATCGAAGAAGCTGATGTCTGTTTCCTGATGATCGATGCAACTTGCGGGATAGAAGCACAGGACCTGGCTATTTTCAGTGTTGCTGTAAAGCGTAATAAGGGCATTGTCATCCTGGTCAACAAATGGGATCTGGTGGAGAAGGAAACCAATACGGCTAGAGATTTTGAAACTGAACTCAGAAAACGCTTCGCTCCATTTTCAGATCTTCCAATAGTGTTCATTTCGGCACTCGAAAAACAGCGGATATTTAAAGCTATAGAAACCGGTTTGGAAGTTTTTGATAACCGTCAACAAAAAATCACCACTTCTAAACTTAATGAAATGTTGGAAGAAGCAACTGCTAAGTTGCCACCACCTTCACATAAAGGCCGCTTCGTGAAAATCAAATATGTTACGCAGTTGCCTACCTATTTTCCGGCTTTCGCATTCTTTTGCAGTAATCCGAAATACGTCAAGGAATCGTACAAGAATTATCTTGAAAATTTTATGCGTAAACGATTTAACTTTACCGGTATTCCGATAGCCTTGTTTTTTAGAAAAAAGTAATTCCGAACTAGATCAATATCCAGTTAGCCAAATGCCGTTTTTTGATACCGAGATTGAAGGTTTAAAGATTTTTGAACCAAGAGTTTTTGAAGATGATCGCGGGTTTTTCTACGAAAGTTATAATCAGAATATATTTAAAGCAGGAGGTATTGAAGCCACCTTCGTTCAGGATAACAGGGCAAAATCCAGCTTCGGAGTAGTGAGAGGGCTGCACTACCAATGTGGCATTTTTGCGCAAGCCAAGCTGGTTTCAGCACCACAGGGTGAGGTATTGGATGTTGTGGTTGATATCAGACCGGGTTCGCCAACATTTGGCCGATCCTTCAGTATCATTCTGAGTGAATCCAATAAAAAGCAGTTATTCATCCCCAGAGGATTTGCCCACGGTTATTCAGTGCTTAGCGAAGAGGCTGTATTCTATTATAAATGTGATAATTTTTATAACAAACCTTCAGAAGGTGGAATACATTGCCTCGATCAGTCATTAAATATCGATTGGAAAATTCCTGCAGACAAAGCTCTGCTCTCTGAAAAAGATAAATTATTGCCAGGTTTAGGTGATCATATCCCCGTCTGGTAACGGTCAACATTCAACCTTCAACAAAATGCCAACACTATTAGTAACAGGAGCCAACGGACAATTGGGGCGCGAGTTTCAAAGGATTAATGCCCGATTCGATGACTTTAAATTCCTGTTTACGACAAGAGAAGAACTCGATATTGCCGATAAAGAAGGCGTCAAAGAATTTTTCAGGCAACATGCTTTCGATTATTGCATAAACACCGCCGCTTACACTGCAGTCGATCTCGCTGAAAAGAAAAGGGAAGAGGCCTTCAATATCAATGTAAGAGGTGTGGAACATATCGCAAGGGCCTGTCTGGCCAAGGATATTCCGCTAATTCACTTTTCGACAGACTATGTTTACCACAAACTGCATAACACCCCATTCCTTGAATCAGATGCTACAAATCCAAAAGGGGTTTACGCAAAAACGAAATTGGAAGGGGAGCTTCGTGCCGCCGAAATTCACGAATCTACATTTGTGTTCAGGGTCTCCTGGCTTTATTCTGTGTTTGGGGTCAACTTCGTGAAATCCATGTTAAGGCTCGGAAAGGAAAGAGAAACGCTAAATGTAGTATTTGACCAGATTAGCTCACCCACTTACGCCCGAGACCTCGCTACAACAGTATTACAGATTATCGGTGTACTTGAGAAAGACTATGACCTGGCCAAGAAGCTTGCCGGAGTTTACCATTATAGCAATGAAGGAGTATGCAGTTGGTATGATTTCGCAAAAGCTATCATGGAAATGAAGAATATTGATTGCAAAGTCAATCCGATCCGCTCGGCTGATTATCCAACCCCTGCCCAGCGACCTTCCTTTAGTTTGCTTGATAAAGAGAAGATAAAACACGAATTTAATATCGAAATCCCTTATTGGCGCGATAGCCTTGAGGCTTGTCTCAAACTTCTTTAAGTCGAAACTTATGAACACAAAAGCTTTACCCCTGGCCCTGTTTTTTCTTATTGCTGCCGTTACAGGAATGTGGAGCCAGCCAATGTCTCATTTAGGCGCCCACAGATTGGATCCCAGTCCTACGCTTGAGCCTTTTTATCATGGTGTTGCTTCTGGTGACCCACTCTCGAACGCTGTGATTATCTGGACAAGGGTTACCACAGATTCAATGACCATTGATGTCGACTGGCAAATGGCTCTCGATACCGGAATGGTAAATATTGTTCAATCGGGTTCTGTAACGACTGATGCCAGTAAAGATTATACCGTAAAGGTAGATGTAATGGGTTTACAACCTTATACCACGTATTACTACGAGTTTACAGCAGAAGGCAGGCACTCAGTCAGGGGTAGGACCAGGACCACACCAGTGGGCATGGTGGACAGCCTGCGTTTTGCAGTCATGTCATGTGCCAGTTTCGGACACGGCTATTTCAATGTATACCGACAAATAGCAGATCGCAACGATATAGACGCCTTGATTCACTTGGGTGATTATATTTACGAATACGCTGACCTCGAATTTGGGTTTACCCGAAATATGGTCCCAACAAACGAGATTATTAATTTGAGTGACTACAGAATGCGCCACTCTCATTATAAATTGGATGCTGACCTGAGAGCCATGCATCAGCAATACCCAATGTTCAGTGTTTGGGATGACCACGAAACAGCTAATAATTCATGGGTAGGAGGGGCTGAAAATCATAATCCCGGAGATGGAGAAGGCGATTGGCTGACACGCAAGTCTGTTGCTATACAGGCCTATTTTGAATGGATGCCGCTACGGATGCCTGACCCTATGGATGACGACCGCATCTACAGGAAGGTCAAGTATGGGGAATTGGCAGAATTGTATATGATCGACACCAGGCTTGAGGGTCGAGACGAGCAAGGTGGAGATATTGATGACCCCAATAAGAAATTACTGGGTGACGAACAATTCGACTGGCTGGTTGAAAGTATGGATACTTCTTCTTCACAATGGCAGGTGTTATGTCAACAAGTCATCATGGCACCTATCGAAGCTTTCGGATTGCCGATAAACACAGATTCCTGGGATGGCTACAGAGCTGAAAGGTCTCGTTTGTTTGATGAAGTAATTAACAGGGGTATCGAAAATATGGTGGTGCTGTCAGGAGATTTTCATACCGGATGGGCCAATGATTTACCACTGGATAATTACGATCCGGATGATGGCTCAAACTCGGCAGGTGTGGAGTTTGTAACCACAAGTATCACCTCTCTGAACTTCCCTGTTCCGATCGGTGAAAACCTGATCCAGTTGCTAAATCAACATGTAAAATATGTCGATCTTGATGACAAAGGTTACTACATCCTTGATATTAACCAGCAGAGAACTCAGGCTGATTATTACCATATTGATGGCATTGATTCTCCCGGCCAGGGGCAGTCTTATGATGAATCATGGTTAACTGACGATGGATCCATGCATTTATCCCAGGGCAATAGTATGTCAACACCGCCAAATTCTGTTTTCTCTATTCCTGCTCCACCAGACCCTCGGCCACCTGAGCTAATGACTTCAGTAGAAGAGCCAGTTGAGGATCTAGTCCTTTTGGGGGCTTATCCAAATCCGTTTTACGAAGATTTTGCCATTCAGTATTTCGTGAGGGAAGCTGGCAAAATGGAGGTTATGTTAATAGATGTAAGCGGTAAAATGGTCTACTCGGAAGACCTCGGTCATCTCAACGAAGGCATTTGGAGAACAAGAGTGATCGGCAATAATCTGCCTGCTGGAAGTTATTTTGTTGTTCTAAAGAGTGAAAACGGCATTTTCCAGAGAATGGTGGTAAAAATATAATCCCTATAGCATAAAAAGTTGTCAGTATTCCCGTAAGGGTATTATCCTTAAAAAGGGGACTTCCAGATAGGGAAATGCTGTGTTATACAATAGAAAAATCTCGGCATCTTTCCCTAACTTTGCGCGATGAAAAACACAATCCTGATAACCTTGCTTATTTTGGTTTGGGCCTGTAATACACCCTCTGGTGAAACGCTACAAGCTTACGCCATAAATGGTGAAACCATGGGGACTACCTACAGTGTTTTATACGTTGGACCTTCGGAAAGTGATTATAGTGAAGGGATCGATCTTTTACTGAAACAGGTTAACCAGGAGACGTCAACCTATATCCCAGCCTCAACAATATCCAAGTTTAATCAAAGTGAAACCGGACTTTCCTTCCCGGAAGGGGCTCCCGAACATTTTAAAACGGTTTTTGAAGGGTCAAAAATAATTTGGGAACAAACCAAGGGCCATTTTGATCCAACTGTAATGCCTGTGGTCAATTACTGGGGATTCGGTTATACCGAGAAAAAACCAGTTACAGCAGTCGATACTGTTAAAGTAGATTCTCTGCTCCAATTAATTGGTTTTGCAAAAATCAGCAGTGGACCAGCCGATGCAGGGTCAGGGAAAGGAGATAATTACACCAAGAAACAAGGGATGCAGCTTGATTTCAGTGCCATCGCTAAAGGATATGGGGTTGATGCTGTTGGCCAGTTTTTAGAGTCAAAGGGTATTTCCAACTACCTGGTGGAAATAGGCGGAGAAGTCAGAGCAAGAGGCAAAAAATCAAATGGGGATTGGTGGACTGCAGGGATTAACATCCCTGACTCTGCCGCAGGTCTGCAGGATATTCAGAATGCTGTTAGTATTCAAAATAAAGCCTTAGCCACTTCAGGAAATTATCGCATTTTCTATGAAGTTGATGGTGTAAAATATGCCCATACTATCAATCCATCAACGGGTTTCCCAGCGGGAAATACCTTACTTTCGGCCTCCGTTTTGGCAAATGATTGTATGACAGCGGATGCATTCGCAACTGCGTTTATGGTAATGGGACTCGACAAGGCATACCAATTGGCAGCCGCCAATGAAGGTATTGAAGCCTATTTGATATATGGCGATGATGCCGGGGAAATGAAGATAAAATACACGCCGGGAATCGCTCCTTTTATTGCAAATAAATAATTGAAAATGAAGTCAATATATTCAGTTTTTCTTTTTTGTGCCCTACTTGTTTTTGCTTGCCAGGCACCAGTGGAAAAAGTAAAGATGCCAGAAACCAAAGAGCCCAAAACAGAAGTGGTAGACCCCCGGTTAAGTTTGCCATTGGACGAACAGGTCAGACTAAAAATACAAGATGAATTGGCTTCAGATACACGGATTGATAGTATCATCCTTGATCATAAATTTGGTATGAGCAGGACACAAGTGGTCAGGCATAAAAACAAACTGGTACGGGAAAAACGTATTTACCCGGTTCATAAAACCAAGTTAACCAGAGCATTCGTTTACGATCTTAATTTGAAAGGCGGAAAAACCAGGACCTTCTTCGATACTTACTACCATCAGGATGAACTGTACATTATGGAGTGCAAGCCCGTCATTCCTAAAGGGAAAGATGGTCCGACTGTTTGGAATGAAGTTGTTGAACTCTATTCCCTGAAATACGGCGAACCACATTACCAACTGCCGATCAATGGAATGGAAGATTGTAAACGCGCTTTATGGATTGAGGGTAACCTCAAGATTCAGGTTGACTGCACTGAAAAGGAAACCCTGATTTCGTACATAGACCTGATTCGGGAGAAGGAGAAATTGCAGGATATTTAACCAGCTATGCTTTATTCCTCAAAGCAGCAATTTCTTTTCATTCATATTTACAAGACCGGCGGTAATAGCGTCAGGAAGGTACTTGAGCCTTATGCTGATGGTTATAATTTGTTATACAAGCTAAAAGGCCTGGTCAGACAGAATCATGTGCTGCCGTCTAAACTTGCTCCTAAACATGCCAATGCCCAGGTGGCAAAAGCTGCTGTAGGAGAACAGTTGTTCAACAGCAGCTTCAAATTTGCTTTTGTCCGTAATCCATGGGATTGGCAGGTATCACTTTATCATTTTGCGTTGAGAGACAAGTCCAACCACCATCACAAAATCATTAGTGCTTTCCCCAACTTTGATACTTATTTGTCATGGCGAGTGAATGAGGAGTTAAGACTCCAAAAAGCAATGATAACAGATGAAAACGGCGATATTATCGTAAATTATGTTGGAAGATTTGAGCGTCTACAGGAGGACTTTAACGCCATATGCAAAAACCTCAAATTGCCAATTAGTGACCTTCCCTTATTGAATAAAGGGAATAGGAAAGACTATCGAAGTTATTATAATGAAAAGACAGCCAAAATGGTCGAGAGGGCATATGCTGAAGACATAAGCACTTTTGGCTATAGTTTTTAGATCACAGTCATTAAGCCTTATGTATCTGAGGCATTTGGCAGTCCTCTTCAGGCTTCTTCCCACAAACGTCACACTCCCCAAGCTGATTTTTTAACAATGGGTTATTAGTTGCACAAGTGCCACGAAATTCTTTTCCTGTAACAATGTGACGAATGTTGATCAGCATAAATGAGATGCCAAAAACAATGAAAATCAGCACCATCATTGGAAGAAAAGCATTCATGTAAAAACAGTTTACTTTAAGGATATATTTATAGAAAAAACAAACCTGGTTGAGGATTGTTTATACCGACTATTAAAAGGATTTCTCTAAAACCTATTTTAAGGTGCGATACATATTGACCTAATTGGTTTTGGAAATTTCAAATCCAATTTGCGTCACGTATATTTTCCTACTTTTGCAAGGCAAAGGTACAACAAAATTAGCTGATTAGCTATCCAAAATTCCAATCATGCAACATAAACTTGAAGCCTTCGGAAGATTATTAACAATCATGGATGAGTTACGCGAAAAATGTCCATGGGACCGCAAACAAACCATGGAAAGCCTGCGTAATCTGACGATAGAGGAAACTTACGAATTGGCAGATGCCATCCTTGAAAAGGATCTTGAAGAGGTTAAAGAAGAAATAGGGGATATCATGCTGCATATGGTATTCTACAGTAAGATAGCAGAAGAAAAAAAGGCGTTTGATGTTGCTGAAGCGATTCATGCGGTTTGTGAAAAATTGATCAAACGCCATCCACATATTTACGGAGATGTTGAAGTCAATTCGGAAGAAGATGTCAAGAAGAATTGGGAACAACTGAAATTGAAAGAAGGTAAGAAGTCAGTCTTATCAGGTGTCCCCAAGTCGCTCCCCGCAATGGTGAAAGCGTACAGGATGCAAGAAAAAACTGGTCAGGTTGGTTTCGAATGGGACAATAAAGAAGAAGTCTGGGAAAAAGTTGAAGAAGAAATTGGCGAGTTGAAATCAGCACTCGATAATGGCGATACTCATGAAAAAAGAGAAGAAGAATTTGGCGATGTTTTGTTTGCATTAATCAATTATGCCAGGTATCTCAATATAGACCCTGAAACCGCATTGGAACGTACGAATAAAAAGTTTAAACAGCGTTTCGAATACATTGAATCCAATGCTACAAAGAAACTTACCGAAATGTCACTTGAGGAAATGGATGCCCTCTGGGATAAGGCTAAAAGCGCGGCAAAATAAAAAAAGGCCTGTCCATCAGGACAAGCCCCTATTGGTAAACCAATATCAACCCACCATCAAAAGTTAAATATCTTTCAGAATAGATAAAGACGATTTAGCAAACTCAATAATCATCTATTCTTATAGGTTTTATTTATGGCTTTTTTGTTCTATTAAGATGTCAATATAAGGCTTCGGGTTGCAAGTCATGGAACAATTTATCGGATTTTTTAATACTTAATTCGTAACGGACTTATTTTCAAAGCTTAATTTGATGTTTAAAAATTCCTGAATTTTACCTTAAATCGAGGTCCTTACCGCTGTTGTGGAAATAAAAGTAGTTTTCGAGATAAATTATGACGCTGGCCTTCCAGTTTTATTACATAAATCCCACTTGACAACTGCGCAAACACTGGACCTGGGATAATAATCCCACCCAAAGCTGTCAAACGATCTTCAAAAATAATCCGACCATTTATATCATTGATAGTTATCTTTTCAAAGGGAAGGTCCTGGAATCCATTCAATTCGACTTTAAGATCATCCCCCGGCCGCAATGGATTTGGATAAATTACAATTTCATTTGCAGCGTTTGGATCTTCGATTGATGTTAAAGGTTCCACTACAACTTGTAGTGTCTGCTGATCACCTTCTGCATGCAGGCAATTCAATTCGGTTACACTTATGGTGTAGGTGCCAGGGGTATCCCATGAAATCTGAATTTCGTTGCCGTTGTCGGAAACAAGATTGGCCTGGCCAATATCCCAGCAATAATCAGAGCCTGTCGAAGCAGGAACCGAATAAGTTTCAACAACACTTTGGTCAAGGGTATCCATCCCTGATATTAGTCCGGTTTCAGGTTTCACCAAATCAAAAAGAAATGGGGTGGCAAACATTAACATCGTGTCGAGGTAAGCCATATCTGTTAATTCTGGCTCATGGCCTGCGCCATAAAAGGTGACAAGCTGATTATCGATTCCGACTTCATCGAGACGAGGGTGAATCTCTCCGGAGCCACATATCTGGGGCCAGATCGGCAATTGGAATGCATTCCCACAATTATATGGAACAACCAGGTCCTGGGTTCCATGAAATGAAAGGCAGGGCACATTGTCGTGAGCAGTAGTGTCGATCCAGTTGAGATTCTGGATGGCACCCCAATGGTTGATAATGCCTTTTACAGGAACATCCTGACTATTGAAATAGGTGTTACCCGAACAATTTGGGCAACCCAGATCAGATGGTTCCAGTAAAATACCAAACGTCGAGGATGGTCGGTCGGCTTCCGTCAGATAAACAGAATGGAAGGCCGTAACACATCCTGCACTGGTTCCGGTCAAAAACATGTGTTCAATATCGATCCCGAGATCGGTCGAAAATTCTGCCAGGTATCGCTGGGCAGCCCGAAGGTCTTGTACAGCGCGATAAACTGCCCGCTCTGTACTATTGGCACTGATAGGGTTATAGCCCAATCGATAGTCTATCGAGACCGTTACATAACCGCGTCGCGAAAAATATTCGCAATACTCAGGGATAATGGGTTGGCGTCTATCTCCAATTAAAAAAGCACCACCATATGCAAAAACAATAACTGGTCTTTTCGTTAAGGTATCACCAACCGGGGTATAAACATCCATAAAAAGATCCTGACTGCTGAAAATTCCGTATGGATCTGCATTACCGTAGAGATAGGTGTTGCGTTCTACATCATTAAAAATCTCATCGACATAACGGAGGCTTTCACAGTTTTGGGCAATTACATTAAAACCAAACAGCAGTAGAAGAGGCAGTAACAAACGTTTCATCAGCAAGGACTTTCATTATTCAGGAAATCTATATTACGCTTTAAGCCTGAGAATTTGGTTCTTTTAACAGCGGATTTTTTAAAAACCTTGCGGAAAATGTCTTCGGTAATTTCTTCCCAATCATGCTTTGTCATATTGAGCAGATCAGGGTGAGGTTCGAATTCTGGTTCATCATGTCGGGTTGAGAAACGATTCCACGGACATACTTCCTGGCAGATATCACACCCAAACATCCAATTGTCGAACTTATCTTTCATGGAATCCGGAATCGCTTCTTTTAACTCAATTGTGAAGTAGGAAATACATTTTCCTGCATCCAGCAAATAGCCATTTTCGGAAATGGCTTCTGTCGGACAAGCATCAATGCAGCGGGTGCAGGTACCACAATAGTCTTTCATGGGGCCGTCTGCCTGCAATTCAAGATCAATGATCAACTCGGCAAGGAAAAAATAAGACCCTTTCTTTGGATTGATAATCAGGGTGTTTTTTCCGATCCAGCCAGCACCACTTCTGCTCGCCCATTCTCGCTCCATCACCGGGGCAGAGTCAACAAAACATCGGCCGTTAACTTCACCGATCTCTTCATTGATAAACCCAAGCAAGGATTTTAATTTTTGCTTTATGACAAAATGATAGTCTTTCCCGTAGGCATACATGGAGATTTTTGGTGCTTCAGGGTCTGATTGTTTCGCATCATTATAATAATTGTACATCAGGGTAACAACGGTCTTGGCACCATCAACCAATTTTCTGGGGTCTATCCTTTTATCGAAATGATTGGCCATATAGCCCATTTGGGCATGGTAACCCTTATTTAGCCATACCTCAAGACGTTTAGCCTCTTCCGTCAGTTCTTCCGCTTTTGAAATACCCACAAAGGAAAACCCCAGGCGTGAGGCTTCCTGTTTGATTAGATTGGTTCTCTGGGCAATTAGTTTTTCCAAAACTCGGTTCCATCTTTATTGATGAAACCCCAATATCCCATTTTTTTCACTTTTGCCAGTCCATTCCGGAAAGGATATACCGCCTCATACCCTTCAGGGATAGCAAATTGTCCTGAATTATTGATGAAACTCCAGGTACCTTCCACCATTACAGCGGCCAAACCATCTGAAAATGGAAGGCCGGCTTCGAAAATACCCCTTGAAATTGGTTGCCCTTTGGGATTGAGATAGGAGACGCCATTATCATCTTTAACCATTGCAGCGCCATCTTCTACACATGAGGCCTCCAAATATTTGAAAGGAATAATGGTCTCATTCTCCCGGTTGATATAACCCCAGTTTTCTTCCAGAAAAACTGGCGCTATGCCCATGCAGAAATGTTTGACATCTTCATAAATTAAAGGGATTACTATTTCTCCGGTTTGATCAATGAACCCCCATTTTTCATTTTTCATAACTGAAGCAAGGCCATCATGGAATGTGCCAACTGCATCATATTCCAGTGGAATAATGACATCTTCGTTCAAGTCAATGAACCCCCATTTGCCACCTCTGTTAACCCCACAAAGTCCTTCAGAGAAACGATCAACTGCCGTGTAGTCAAAGAATACTCTTTCTTTTCCCTTACGGTCAATAAACCCCCATTTGCCTTTAGCTTTAACAGCGATCAGGCCATCATAGAGAAACTTGCCTTTATCAATCGAGACGTGATCAAAGGTCGTCTTGAGTGCTGGTTTACCTTTTTTATCGATGAATGTCCATTTTCCTTTATTCTGGACTGCTGCTATACCGTTCTGAAACCTGGAAATTCTTTGGTAAACACAAGGGATAACTTCCCTTCCAAAGTTGTTAATATATCCCCATTTTCCATTTTGTTTTACGCCGACAAGACCTTCACCAATATAAGCCACTGCATCATACTTGGTCGCCATCACGATAGTGCCAGAAGCATTGGTTATGCCCCACTTATCACCAATACGATAGGGAAACACATCCCCTGTAGCACTAACGATGCTCAAATATGAAAACAAAATAAGGATAGTGGTAATGGTGTATTTGTTCATAATAGTGTCTGCTGTTTGGGATATTATTGTTTACGAAAAACCAGGCCAAAGGATGCCTTTTCATGTTATTTATTTGTCAAAAATTGAAAGACAACAATCAAATTGGAAATTGAGGTGTTTTACGTAACAGTTTTTAAGTTTTGGTGAAGGACATCCTGAGTTATCCAGCGAGATCAGGTTTGAGGAAATTGACGTACTTTTGCCAATCAGAATAAAATTCAAAAAATGTCAAGACGCAGGCGGGAGATAGCAGACGATTCCAAGAAGGGCAAATTGAATAAAGAAAGTGTCAGTGAAGCTTTTGAGGTATTCAAATACGTCCTACCATACAAATGGTCATTTTTCATTGGTTTACTGCTTCTGGTAATTTCAAGTGGTGTTTTCCTGGTTTTTCCTGATGCTGCTGGAGAAATAGCGAATATTGCCAATAATAAACCAACCTGGGAATTGGGGTTCACCCTCAATGAAATGATTCTTTTCCTGTTTGCTCTGCTTATTTTCCAGGCTATTACTTCATTTATCAGGCTTTACCTGTTTACCCGGGTAAGTGAAATGGGAATGGCTGATCTGAGGAAAAATCTTTATCAGAAACTGATCACGCTGCCTATTCCTTTTTACGATGAACATCGGGTGGGGGATATTACGAGTCGGATTACAAATGACATTTCCCAACTTCAGTCAATATTTTCATTTACTCTGGCTCAATTTGTCAGACATCTCGTGATCTTCGTTGGTGGTATCGGGGTAATTCTTTGGAAGATGCCTCGACTGTCACTGCTGATGTTGGCTACCTTCCCGGTGATAGTTATTATCGCAATTTTGTTTGGCAGGTTTATTCGAAAAATTGCAAAGTTGCGACAAGACGAGCTCGCAAAATCCAATGTCGTTGTTGATGAAACGCTACAGTCAGTCAATGTCGTTAAGGCTTTCACCAATGAATGGACTGAGTTATTCCGTTACGGAAAGGTCATTGACCGGGTGGTTAAAGTCAGTATGAAACTGGCTATTTGGAGAGGCCTGTTTGTGGTTTTCATTATTGCTGTAATGTTTGGTGCCATCTTTTTTATTCTCTGGAGAGGTGCTTTGATGGTTCAGTCTGGTGTGATGGAAGTAGGGGAGTTGTTTTCGTTTATTCTTTACACCATGTTTATCGGAGGATCGATTGCCAATTTCGGGGGTATTTATGAACAAATACTCACAACCCTGGGTGCGACGCAACGCGTGAGAGAAATCCTAAGAGAATCTTCAGAGCCAGTAAATGAGGCCGGGGCCATTGGTGATGGAGAAAAACTCAAAGGTGAGATTGCCTTTAGAAATATCAATTTTGCATATCCTTCAAGGAATGACATTGATGTGCTTAAGAATATGAGCTTTGAGATTGAAGCAGGAAAGAAAGTTGCGCTTGTAGGTGCCAGCGGTGCTGGAAAGTCTACTATTATCCATATGCTGCTTCAATTTTACAAACCGGAAGAAGGTCAGATTTTTATTGATGGCAAGCCTGTCGAGGATTTCAGCCTGACGACCTACAGGCAAAACATTGCCTTTGTTCCGCAGGAAGTCATGCTTTTTGGGGGCACTATCGGTGAAAATATTGGCTATGGTAAACCAGATGCATCTGATGAAGAGATACTCGACGCAGCTGAAAAAGCCAATGCTCTTGAGTTTATTAACTCCTTTCCAGAAGGATTGGATACCATGGTTGGAGAAAGAGGGGTTAAACTATCCGGCGGACAACGACAGCGCATAGCTATTGCCCGGGCAATCCTCCGTGATCCTGCCATTTTGCTATTGGATGAAGCGACTTCTTCTCTTGATGCTGAAGGTGAAAAAGTAGTGCAGGAAGCGCTCAATACCCTAATGCAGGGCCGTACGTCAATCATTATTGCCCATAGGCTGGCAACTATCCGTGATGTAGACCGCATCTTTGTGATCGATAAAGGGGAAATAATTGAGCAAGGCAATCACCAGGAATTATTCAGTATGGAAGATGGCGCCTATAGCAATCTCGCTAAACTGCAATTCGAACTACACTAAATTTCCGGTAATTGACAGAACTGCTAGATAAGGAAATGACTGGGGTAACAACTGGAACCAAATGGCTGGACAAAGTAGCCTGGGTTTTTATCATTTGGTCTGCAATCTATCTTTCCATCTATTTTATTTTCTCTGCCGAACCTGTTATTATTCCTTATCCGGGACTTTTTCAAACCGATAATCAAACCATCACATCAGGAGCCTGGTTAGTGGAATTTGCTGATTTCATTGTGACTTACCAGGTTAAGATTATAGCGTCTTACCTAATGTTAAACCTTTTTATGATGGTAATGGCTTACGCTTTGTTTCACAGGGTGCGCCATATTCGAAAACCATTTGTAGTGACCCTTTACCTGACGATACTATTTCATTTTATGAGATGGGTCGTTTTGGTGGTTTATTTTCAGATCCATGGACTTGATACTTTGTCAGAAAGTTTTGAAACAAGCTATTTTGGTATTTATTTGCAAGCAGGTCTGGGGGTTTATACGGCCTATATCATTGCACTGTGGTTTGCGTTCCGCTGGATAATTAAGGGACTTTTTAAGGAGGAAGTTTCTATGGAATTTGTCAAACCTGTGCAGGGTAACTGACAACCGCGATAATTGGTTAACTTTGTGTCCGGTTTTTGAAGGACAGTAGTCAGGGATGAAGTCAGAAAATAAGCTCAAAGTCGGGATACTTGGCGTTGGTCATTTAGGAATGATCCATCTAAAGTGCATACAGGAAGTATCGGCATTCGAAGTTGTTGGGATATACGATCCTGATGAACAGAAGATGACAAACGCTGCTTCCAAATACAAAGTCAGGCCATTTTCTAATGAATCGACACTTCTCCAGGAGGTTGATGCAGTAATCATCGTTAGCCCAACGACGACTCATTTTGAATTGGCCAAGGCAGCTATTTGCAGGGGCATCCACGTTTTTATAGAAAAACCTGTTACAGAGACCCCGGATGAAGCAAAAACGTTACTTGAATTATCCCATCAGCATAATGTCATTGCCCAGGTCGGGCATGTTGAACGATTCAATCCAGCTTTTACGGCTATAAAAGATATGCAACTTGTACCGATGTTCATCGAAGTGCATCGCATTGCCACATTTAATCCTCGTGGCATGGACGTTTCAGTTGTATTGGATCTGATGATCCATGATTTGGATATTATCTTAAGCATGGTTGATGCAGAGGTTAAGCAAATCAGGGCAAGCGGTGTAGGTGTGATTGGGAAATTACCAGATATTGCCAATGCAAGAATTGAATTTGAGAATGGTTGCGTAGCTAATCTGACTGCCAGTAGAATGTCGTTTAAGCAAATGAGAAAGCTGAGACTTTTCCAGCAAGATGCTTATATCAGCATGGATTTTCTGGAGAAAGAGACCACCATCATCAGACTGTATGAAGAAGGTAATGAACATATTCCTGAAGGCATTTCCCTGATGGAACTGAATACTGATGAGGCAAAGAAATTTGTACATATTGAGCAAGCCGAAACCATACCTGCAAATGCCATCCAGGATGAATTAAAAGCATTTGCGAATGCGATTTTGGAAGGTAAGACTCCAGCTGTTAGTCTGGAAGATGGGTATAGGGCCTTAAAGCTGGCATTCGGTATTTTAAATGAAATTGAAAAACAAAAATTCCACGTAAGTTGAAAAATAATCTATTTATCGGCATTTGCCTGTCGTTAATCGTAGGTCTTGGGTCCTGTGATTTGGTTAACCCAGCAGAGCAAATTCCTTCTTATATTCATATTGAACCTTATACGCTTACCACCACACCTTTCCAGGGAAGTGATTCACATCGTATAACAGATGCCTGGGTTGGGGTTGACGGACAACTGATCGGTGCTTATTTCCTGCCTGCAACTATTCCTGTTCTTGCAGAAGGATCAACGGAAATCACAATTTTCGCTGGCGTAATTGAAAACGGGATATCAGCAACCAGGGAAATATATCCGTTTTTCCAGGAACAAATTACTACCGTCGACCTTGCACCTATAGAAATCGATACGATTGCCCCGGCGACTTCCTATCGCCCCGAAGCTCAGTTTGTATTTATCGAAGATTTTGAAGCGAGTAACTTATTTGGTGACGACCTCGATGGTAATCCGGCATCCACAATGTCTATTAGCAGTATCAATCCTTTTGAAGGTCAAAGCGTTGGAAGAATTTCGATGATAGATGATGGTAATATTGCAGCAGTTGGCACTGCGATCAGATATGTCCTCCCAAAAGATGGGACGCCAATTTTTCTCGAATTGAACTATCGTTGTGAAGTTGATTTTTCAATCGGGATTATTGGTTATTCAGGGGGTACAGGAGAACAGGTGTTGAAACTTACACTAACAGCAAGAGATGAATGGAATAAGGTATATGTAAGTCTCGACCAGGAAGTGATCGCTATCGATGCAGATCAGTACCAAATATATTTTCAGGCTGAAAAAGCCAGTACCGAGAACGAGGCCAATGTCTACCTCGACAATATCAAACTGCTTCATTTGTAGGACATGACACGCCAAAGAAGGACCGGCATCTTAATTTATTTCCTTGCTGATTTTTTGACAGCAATGCTGGCCTGGTCATGTTTTTACATATTCCGGAAAATATATTTTGAAAATCCGGCTTTTGAATGGAGTCAATTGGATGACAAGAATTTCTTCCTTGGAGTGTTGGTCATTCCTGTCGGTTGGGTTCTATTATATGCTATTTTTGATAGCTATAAAGATATCTATCGAATCTCAAGAATGGCCACCCTGTTCAGGACTTTTTTCCTCAGTTTTATCGGGGTTTTATTCCTGTATTTCACCTTGATTCTCGATGATTATATCAAAGGATACGAAACCTACTACCATTCCTTTATCGCTTTGTTTTTGATCCATTTCACATTCACCTTTACGGTCAGGTTCGTCATTTTGACTATGGCAAGCAAGCGGCTTAAGGCTGGTATTGTTGGTTTTAATACCATCATTATTGGAGGTAACGAGAAGGCAGTTGAACTTTATCATGAAATATCAGGACAGGTAAAAGCACTTGGATATCGCTTTATAGGGTTTATTACGCCTAAAGAGAATGGTTTAAATGAACTTGAGGACCATTTGCCAAGGCTTGGTGCAATTGACGATATATCAAAAATCGTGAAGGACAAGCAGATTGAAGAAGTTATCATAGCTATCGAGTCATCAGATCATAATCGGCTAAAAGAGATTCTTAATCAGTTATATGATTTTGATGTGATCATTAAAATCATCCCTGACATGTATGATATCATGCTTGGAACTGTCAAGATGAATCACGTTTATGGTGCCGTGTTGATTGAAATTTATCCGGAGTTAATGCCACTCTGGCTGAGGCTGGTTAAGCGGGGTATAGATCTTTTTGCAGCCTTCATGATGGTATTTCTACTTTGGCCGATCATGCTTTACACTGCAATCAGGGTAAAGTTGTCCTCTCCCGGTCCAATTTTTTACAATCAAGAACGCATTGGGTTGAATGGTAAGCCATTCAATATCATAAAATTCCGCTCGATGGTCGTAAACGCTGAAAATGACGGCCCCCAGCTAAGCCAGGGTAATGATAGCCGAATTACCAAATGGGGACTAATTATGAGGAAGTACAGACTCGATGAATTACCTCAATTTTGGAATGTCATGAAAGGCGATATGTCATTGGTGGGGCCAAGGCCAGAACGCCAGTTTTATATTGATCAGATCGTGAAAAGGGCACCACATTATAAACAACTCCTAAAAGTAAGGCCCGGCATCACTTCCTGGGGCCAGGTGAAATATGGTTATGCTTCGAATGTGGATGAGATGATCCAAAGATTGAAATATGACATCCTTTACATAGAGAACCTGTCTCTTATGTTGGACATGAAGATCATTCTTTACACTCTATACATCCTCTTCCAGGGGAAAGGAAAATAGATTTGTAATTCGCTAAAACTGGAAATCTGTATATAGTCGTGAACGGACTAATTAGCGCTGGCAATTGCCCTGAATTGATCTAGCAAATATGTCATCTGCTCAATTTGTCCTGTGCAGTATACAAGATTATGCTTGGCAATATGCCCATCGATCTGGCTAAAGCACTCAACTGCTGTCTTATAACTTGAATTAGCTTTTTCAATAACTTTTACATAAGAAAGCTCTTTCATGTTCTTCACCCTGAGCGGAGCTGAAAGAGCATCGGCATAGGTGAGACAGGAAAACGCATAATCATAGATATTGTCAGGATTGAATTTGTAGGCTCTTAAAGCGGATCTGAAATCCCTTTCAATCTTAGGGGTGTGACCGTGTTTGATCAAGGCAGATTTGAAATCCAGTCTTGATGGTTTGGCTTTAATGTGCTGAATTATAGCCTGATCTCCTTTTTCGAATACCTTTACAGGAACAGGAGAGTCAAGTAACTGGAAAATCGGATCTAGCGGGAGATGTGTTCTAACCAATTCTTCGGGGTTTGCCAGGAAATAATCTTCATTGAACTGTGCCTTGAAACCACCATTACTTGTCACGGTGCCTGCGCCCCATGTCACATCTACGAGATGCCATTTGCCATTTACCTTAACCACGTTCCAAGCATGGTCGCCTTTAGTAAATTTATTACCCTCGAAATAGCCCATGCCTTTCGAGTAGCCTTCAATGGTATAAGCTGTAATTCCTGCTGCTGTACACATTTTTTCGAATAGCCTTGCGAATCCGGCACATACAGAAACCTGTTGATGCAGGATGCAATCTACAGACACACAAGCATCCTTACTCGAAGGATCGAAATAATACTGCGTGTCATAGGCAATGTTTTCAGCTATCCAGACGTAAAAGGCTCTGACCTTTTCATAGTCATTGGAGGCTGGGGAAGATAGATGAGCGACCAGGGAGGGGAGATCCTGGGCAATAGTTTGTGGTACCGGACTTTTAGCATACTGGTCAATCTCGCCGAAATCAAATGCATCAGCGAAAGCAGCCAGTCCGAATACTGTTAGGAGGAAAACTGTTGATAAGAGTTTTCGCATACCTTTTCTTGTTAATGTTTCCTTGCGATTCAGAACTACTGTCGTTTTGTTTAGCCTTTAACGATAGCTCTGATTCATTTATTTTATTAAAGATGTCACAAAATTTTCATTTATGACTGGTTTTTTGCCAATTTTTTAATTAAGGCACGTTTACACAAAAATATAATCCAAATTTCATTCCAATGTCAGAATTTGGACATTATTTTTCTGAATCGTCAAATTCGTGGAGATCTTTGAACTTGCTAAAGAGGAGTAAACCGATGATACAAAATATCAATGCGGCGAAACCGGTCATCCGTATTCCAAAGTCATTTTCTACGGATTTGCCGAGCAGTAATAGGGAGGTGAAAACAAGAATACCTAGTGAAGTACCTAATTTCATCATAAAAGTGCGCACACCAAAGTACATACCCGCCTGGTTATCGCCATGCAGTTTTCCGTGCGTATTGACCAAATCAGCGATTATCGCATTGGGGATAATACCAAATACGGCCATTGGGAAAGCAGACAGCACAGCTAAAATACCAAGTTGAGCAGTTGAGGATAAGGGATTTTTCCCCAGATCTAAAGCCAACAGGAAGGTAAGTGCGAAAATGATAAAACCTAATCTTAGAATTTTCTTTTTACCGTATTTCTTAACCATGAGATTGATGGGATAATAGAAACAAAAACTCAATAACATGGCTATTGGCAGAAAAACGGATGTAATACCTTCATCGAGTTTTAGCAATACGGTAACATAGTAAATTATACCCATCTGGATGATCGTCACCGAAAGCCAATAGGTAAGGTCGGCATAGGTGAAGATCCTGAAATTTTTATTAGCCCAAACCTTTTTCATAGATTTCAATAATGAAAACTCTGAAGAAGTCTGGAGGGCATATTTATGCTCATCAAGAAAAAGTATAGGGATAAGCATAAAGATGAAAGCAATTACGAGCAGGATGCCTAATCCAAGTTGAAAAGCCTGAGTAGGCTCGAGAAAAGACTGTAACTGGTCTTTCATAAAGAAAACAGAGAATCCAATCGAATGACCTACAGCCCACGCTACAGACAACATGGTGCTGATTGCCATCCTGTCATCCGGATGGTGCCCCAACTCGCTTATTAAAGCATTATAGGGCACAACATATAGTGAAAAACTTAGGTAGAACAGAAATACAACAGCAATCAACCAGATGCTATTTAGTATGGTGTCTGTATCACTAAGTGGATAAAAAGCCAGGAAACCAAACACACAAAAAGGCACTATAGCAATCGCAAGCAATTGCTTTCTCTTTCCTAATCTTGAATTCGATTTGTCTGAATAGTTGGCAATTATCGGGTCAGTAATGGCGTCAAAAACTCGTCCACCAAATAGAATCAGACCAATAATGGTCAAAAAGCCCAGAAAAGGACCCTGGTAAATGAAAGTCGGAAAATCCTGTGCTCCAGTTTCAGGAGGCAGATAAAAGTAAGCCACCTGAAACAACACGCCAAAGCTCCCAAGGGACCATCCTAATTGGCCTAAAGCATAGATTAGTTTTGTACGAAAAGGTGGTCGAATCGCCATAGTAAAGGAAAAATACTAGGTTTTATCGGATTATCGCAATAGGAATTAAAGAATGACAATGTTCAGACTTAATCACTTGTTTTCCAAACGTAAAACACCGAGTCTCCTCGAATTCCGGATTGGATTGGAATTAAGGTAAGAAATGCCAACCAGCCGATCATACCTTTCACCGAAAGGGCGGTAATAGACTAATATATGATAGTCATCATCAGTTTCCCACCAATTACCTTCGATGAGCTCAAAATCAACAACTTCTGCACCATCCTGAAGGTAAACGTATTGGTAGTTGTAGTAGCCTTGCTTTAAAAATGCACTTCCAATGTAGGCGCGGTAATTTTCATTATACTGCATTTTAAACTCCTCTTTGAGCTGCCAGTCCGTCAACTTGCCAAAAATATAGATCTCTCCAAATGGATCTGGCTGGTCGTATGGTAGTTCAAAATACACCCTGACATAGTCAGACTCCAAATCAGGTTCATCTTCATGGAAATTGCCGATACAAAATGCACCATTGATATCGGCAAACTGCTGATCGAGTACCCCACTTCTAACCTTGTCGGTCGAAACACTCAGGTGGTACATGCCATCAGCCTCCTCAATTTCCCTGATCCTGTCTGAGCGGAATCTGGTACTGCGCGCATCAAAAAATCGAAACTCGCGACCAGCCTGAAAAACTATCTGGTTTTGATAATCGAATATGAGGTCATCACCCCTGATAAACAAAGGTTCCAACCCGGTAATCGCATTATCCCACCGACCATTTTGAAGTATAGCCACATTGATTTCGGTCTTTGGTGATCGAACCGTAATGCCTCGATGATTAACCACAAAGTCAATTTCATGGTGTGATTTAAACCGTTCAATTGCAAATGGCCGCACCAATTCTGCGTTAACATTCATTCTGGGCTCAACCACCATAAATCGTCTGGTTAATACAATATCCTCCTCATTATTGTTAACAAAGACTTTGAGCAGATAATTACCGGATTTGGTCCATTCCATATCGTCGTTTGGCAGGACAACCCTGTAATTAGTGTATTGGATTTCGGTGTTGAATGAATATTCATAGTCCAGGATGTCAGCATATGCAAATCCATTGATATACTCCAGTTGATTCAGATTGGAGGGCGTCCAGTCAGCATTGCAATGGATAAGGGTGTAGGAATAATCCTTTACATCATTGTCGAGATCATCGAATAAAAGTTCCAGCCTGTCACCATCACCTACTATCGGATAGTCGAATGGATCGCCATTCCTGATCAGTTGCACCCCATGAATATTTTCTTTGTAAACGAAGTCGATATTTCGTTCAAAGGCCTCTTTGACGTATTCTTCAGGCTGAGCATTTCCCGTAAGGGTAAAGAAAAAACAAAAATTGAGACAAATAATGACTTGTAGAATTCTCATCGATTGGTCTATTTAACCATGGTAAGGCAATTACTTTGCCAGAATAACGATAAATCATCTCATTTTCATGCTTTTTCGTAAATTAAATTAGTACTGACTTTTAGAATTAATTTTAAAATGCAGATCAATAAGGTTTTTGATGAATGGAGTGCTGCGTACACTGAGAAGATGACAAGGTGGGTACCCTTTTATCTTGAAGCTGTGGCGGCGCTTTATTCCGGTGTACCGGAATGGTTTAATCCTGATTCGATACTCGACCTGGGGTGTGGTAATGGCAATGCTTTCAATCTTTTTTTACATCATTATCCGAATGCCCAATTTACCTTGCTGGATGCTTCTGAAGAAATGATCAACCTTTGTAAAACACGCTTTTCCAGGTATTCAAATATCAGTTACCAGCAAACACTTTTCCAGGAAACTGCCTTTCAATCCGCTTCTTTTGATTTGATTACTGCCAGTTATTCACTGCATCATCTTCGTGGAGACGAAAAAGCACAGATTTTTAAGAAAATATTCAAATGGCTTAAGCCAAATGGAATTTTGACATTATGTGATCTTCATATTGGTCGGACGGAGAAGACGCTTTATCACGCATTTCTAAAGACTTGGGAACATGATGCCAGGAAGGCCGGGACCCCTGACGAGGAATGGGAATACCTGATGGATCACCATATGACCTACGATTTTCCCGATAGCTTTGAAAACACACGACAATGGTTACTCGATGCTGGTTTCTCAGAAGTTAATATTAGTTGGCAGGAAGGTTATTGGATGACCTTGCTGGTTCAGAAACCATCATAAACATCGAAAAGTAGCCAATTACCAGGAAGGCAGTTATCAATCCGGTAACGACGATAGTATGTAATTGGAAAACAGAGTCCAATGCCTGTTGTAATAAACCGGAGGGATCAAAAAGGATATCCCAGCTATTGAAACGTAAAAACCTGCCCAGATATATCCCAAAACTACAGAGCAATAGAGCGAAGCCTGAAAAGATCCAGCTTTTTCGCTTTCCTGCACGGCGACGGATAAATTTCTGTACTTCGTATAAAGATAAGTAACCCAACATCAGGCCCGTCCAGGCAAAAGTGATAATCAGCATCAGGTCATACCACAATGGAATAGGAGCCCTCATTTTCAGATGAATAAGGTCGGTAATGATATACGGTGCATTAGGGAAAAAAAGTAACCAGCTTCCAAGCAGGAAGGCGGTAATGACCCGTGAATTAAACCAGGAGGTGATGCGTTCAAGGTTTAGAGCTAAAGCAAATGGTATCCAAGCAAGGAATAAATTCCATACAAGAAAGATAAAGGTCAATTTTTCAGAATAAACCAGGCGCATCCCTAACAGAACCATACATAGTAATGTGGACAACATCATGATGGTCATTGAGAAAAATTGCTGTTTGCAGTAATACCATTTGCGGATAAACGGCGACAAGATCAATCCAACTATCAAAGCGATTGAAATGCCAAAAACAACCTGGTATGAAAATTCAGGATGCGTCTGGGCATAGATGTAGAGTCGTTCTAACATAATTCAACAATAATGTTGTGATTGGAAGCTGAACTTGTAAGTCAATTACGACATCTCGAGCTTGAAGAGCGTCGGATCAAGTTTTATGTTGTAAAGTACATTCTGTAAATCGAGAATGTACAATGCGCCATCTTTACCAAATCGGGAAACGCGCACTACCTGGGAAGTTTTTTTATCAACGTAGACGTTGATCTTACTGAATTTTTCTAAAGAACTTTTAGGCAGAAATTCCAATTTTTGAAGTGTCTTGTCTCTGACCTGAAATTCGCCCCCAAGGTTGTAGTTGTAGTTGCGCTCATAAATCCGTAGCATTTGCGCAGGGAAAATAATATTAACCTCGTCTGGATTTGGGGTGGATTGCATCACCTTGTTGTTTTCCAGAAGGTGAAACCAGACACTTTTGCCATTACAGATAATATTCTGTTGTTTGGAAGCAAGTCTGTATTTCTTGCCTTCCGCGTAGCCCTTGATGGTTTCTCTTGATTCGTAATTAGGATGCTTAACAGAAAGTACGAAATCAACCTGAATGGTTTTGTAGGAATCGTATTCAGCGCAAGTTTTATCTATGATTTCTTTCGCTTGCTGTACTTTGTTGCTATTAGCAGGTTCAGTTGAAATCTGGCCAAAAGCCATGATTCCGAAAAAACTGAAACAACAAATAAAGAAGAATACTTTCATAGTTCTGAGGAATTGTCAACAAAATAGAAAGCAGTTGACTGAATTTACTATTTTTTCTACAAATGGGGTGCAATCTGCCACTAAAATAGACATTATGCAGAAGAAAGTCCAGTGGTACAGTAGGACTTTAACGTATTCAACGTAAAAACATGTGAAATTGTTGCCCTATTCTATACGAAGATCCTCAATATGTATGTCTTTGAACTGTGATGGGTCGAAGGTGAAGAAGTTATCAGTTAATGCATTATTGGAAATAGTTTCCTTAAAAGACACGATATACCTGGTTGCATCTTTACCGAAAGCAATCACCTTGGTCAGTTCCTTGGTATTTTTATCAATGGATGCCCGATACTTGAAAAAATCGGAATCACGATCTTTAGGCTTGAATTCGATATGATAAACCTGCTTTTCATCTTCTTTCACTTCTCCGATAAGAGCGTAAAGCATATCCTGCTCGTACAATTTGATCATACTCGCCGGACTTAAATCACCGCCTTCAGGATCAGGGTTATTGATCTGTACCTCATTTTGGTTTTTTAAATGAAACCAAATAGTATTGCCATTGCAGATAATATCCTGCTCTTTCATTTCGAGTTTGTACTGATCATCTTTTATGAATACCCTTCCTTCCTGCGATTCTGAATTATCGCCCTCTACCATTTCCAACTTGAAGCCAACTTCAATCGTTGAAAAAGCGTCATACTTGGCTTCAACATCATCCATTATCGCCACGGCATCAGGGTCTGACTGTTCATTGAACGCCTGCTCCTTTGCCTGTGAAAACAGGTCTTGAGCCATCATCCCGGAGGCCATACTTATGCCAAATATTATTAAAAACAAACGTCTCATTCTAACTGTTATTTTCGCTTTATGCTACCTATTTCATAAAGCGTACCAACTTTTGGGAGGCGAAATTAGTTAAAATTTTAATTTTATCCCATTTTATTGGTTATCAGTGCCTTAAGGAAAGAATTTTAACCTTTTTAAATTAAAATTTCTTTTTCAGAATTTGTTCGAGGAATTTGTTGAGCTCAATTTCATCATAAATCAAAACTTCTCTGGCTTTACTACCTTCACTCGGTCCGACAATGCCTAACGCTTCCATCTGATCCATTATCCTTCCAGCACGATTGTAGCCCAGTTTCAGACGCCGTTGAAGCATGGAAGTTGATCCCATCTGGTTTTGTACGACTGTACGTGCCGCATCTTCAAAGAGATCATCGAGGTCATCAATATTGACACCACCTGGTGATTTGTCATCGTCAGTACTATACTCAGGCAACAGGAATGCTTCCGGATAACCTTGCTGATCACCAATGAAATCAATAACTCGCTCCACTTCAGGTGTATCGACAAATGCACATTGCAGGCGGATAATCTTGGCATCCACTGCAAGCAACATATCACCTCGACCAATCAACTGCTCAGCACCGCCTCCATCCATAATAGTTCTCGAATCGATCTTGGACGTAACTTTATAGGCAATCCTGGCAGGGAAATTCGCCTTGATAACACCGGTAATGATGTTAACAGAAGGACGCTGTGTAGCAATTATCAGATGAATACCTACTGCACGAGCCAGCTGTGCCAGACGGCCCAGAGGCAATTCAACTTCTTTCCCCGCTGTCATGATCATATCTGCGAACTCATCGATTACCAGCACGATATAAGGCAAGAAACGATGCCCGTTATTAGGGTTGAGTCGTCTGTCGACAAATTTCTTATTATACTCCCTGATATTACGGACCGTTGCTTTTTTCAGGAGATCATACCTGGTCTCCATCTCTATACAAAGAGAGTTTAGGGTTGCTACCACCTTATTGACATCAGTCAAAATAGCCTCTTCTTCACCAGGTAAGAAGGCAAGGAAATGCTTTTCTATCTTGTTATAGAGGGAAAGCTCCACCTTTTTGGGATCGATTAAAACAAACTTGATCTGAGACGGGTGTTTCTTGTAAAGCAATGACATCAGGATGGTATTGATACCAACCGATTTACCCTGACCGGTAGCACCTGCTACCAAGAGGTGAGGCATTTTCGTAAGATCTGCTACAAACACTTCATTGGAAATGGTTTTCCCCAATGCAATCGGCAGGTCCATTTTGGCATTCTGGTATTTCTCAGAAGCCAGAACTTCCTTAAGAGAGACGATTTGTTTGTTCTTATTCGGTACTTCGATACCGATAGTTCCCCTTCCGGGAATAGGGGCGATAATTCGGATACCAAGAGCAGCGAGACTCAAGGCGATATCATCCTCCAGGTTTTTGATTTTGGAAATCCTGACGCCAGGAGCAGGGATGATCTCGTAAAGGGTAACCGTGGGTCCTATGGTTGCTTTGATCTTTACAATTTCGATCTTATAGTTTAACAGGGTCTCTATGATCTGATCCTTGTTTTGTTCTAACTCTGCTCGGTCTATCTCTACTTTGTGATCTTCGTAACTTTCCAGCATTTCCAGGTTAGGGTGCTGGTAATTGGGAAGATCCAGAGTCGGATCATAAGGCTCAAGATGATCAAGGTTCTCACTCTGGATGGAGAGTTCCTGGTCTTTATTGACTGGTTGTTCGTTTTCCCCTGGTACTGAAATCTCAAGATCGCCTTCTTCACCAGTTTTTAAAGTTTCCGGCTTCGGGCGTTTGGGTTTATCTTTAAGTTCAAAAGTTAACTGTGGCTCACCCTCTTTAACTGGTTCCTTGGTCATAGGGTTTTTGCTGGAGTCACGCTCGTGTTGACCTTTCGTAACTATTTCCTGTTGTTGTTTTTGTTCAAATTTTTGACTGAAATTAGGTTTCAATGCTTCATCTGGCGCTTTGTCGACTTGATCTACAACTTCCTGCACTTTAGCCGAACCAGATCCCAGAAATCCAAGGTTAATACCTGTAGTTTTGCGCACCTGGTAGACAAAACGTTCCCAGGTCATATCGTTGAAATTAGGGTTAAAGACCCAAATAGCGATAATGACCAAAGAAAATAGCAGAAACAGGAACATGCCGATATTTCCGAATATTCCATTAAGATTATTACTGAGATACTCACCAAATCCTCCTCCCCATGAAAATCCCGAACGGGTTATCAGTCCCGGGTCTACAAGGATAAAAGCAAGAAAAGTGGAGCCCCAAAGCAATAGCAACAAAGCGTAGGCATATGTTCTTCTGTGACGAGCCAGCGGTTTGCGCAACATCATACTAACTCCCGTTATGGCAAAAAGGAATACAAATATGTATGAAGGAAGGCCAAACAGTTCATAGAAGAAGAAATGGGAAACTAATGCCCCCAGTCTTCCCAGCCAGTTTGTGATTTCAATTTCATTACCGAAGAGGATATTTACGGTGGATGAGTTCAAAACTTCATTCTGATCGATCTTCCAGGTAAACAGGTATGAGGTAAATGCAATGAACAGATAGATAGCGAAAAGTACCAGCAAAACCCCAAATATCTTCGGAAATCGCTCGTCTTTCATGCCCTTCCCAAAAAAGTTAAGGGCGCTTTGTTTTGAGTTCTTTTTTTTGGTTTTTCTTTTCCCGCTGGTTGCCATACAAAACGTGGAATTTATTTCCGGCTTAACATAGTATTTGAAATCAAAAACGCTGATAACCGGCATACACTGTCTTAGTATTGTTTAGTTTTTCAATAAAAAGGAGCAGCATAAAAGCTTGGTTAAAAAATCAAATGTCGATATGGAGAAACCTGAATAGGAACGCCAAAATCAAAAAAGGAGTATATCACAAGCTTATTGAGGGTATTGCATCATGATGTGAATGCAATCAACAAAAATAAAAATTTCTGGTGGCTTTGGGTCGGCTACTTCAGCTTATTTCAAAATTTGCGCATTTCAGTTTCATTTATCCTGACTTCAACCCCTTCCGGGAATACAAAATCAAGAAATTGCCCGGCCATTACCTGCACAAATAACTCATTTTCTCCTTCATTTAGTTCATAATTGAGCTTTTGGAAGCCATAATCGACAACAAATTTGCCTTTTGACGCGGCTTCCACCTTTAATCTGATGACTAAAATATCTTCATCATGATCTCTTAGATTCTTGACAAATTCAGGGATATTTTCTTTATCCGTAATCTTGTTATCATTTGTCAAAGCTTGAAGCGCTCCATACCTGGTGGGCCAATACCACTGTAAAACCAGCTGATCATTTTGTGTCAGGTGGCTCATAAAGATTCTTTCCACAATCAGATTGATGACTATTTCAGGTGCCTGGGTCCTAATCCAATATGGCTCGAATCCCTTCCAAAGCCTGAAGTAGATGATCTCCTGAAAATGCGGAGACAAAAAGGGTTTTAACATTTCACCAAACGAATCATGAAACAAGATTGCTTTTGGGAAATACCCCTGCCGACTGGTTGTAATCTCAGTGCTCAGGTAATCCGGAAAACCTTTTGATTTCTCTTCCTGGAATTGGAATGGCTGATCACCTGAAAATTCAATTTTGGTTACAGGCTCCTGCCTTGAGGTTTGCCGCATCATGCGCGCAAGGTCTCCAGATTGCCTGATGGTATCTGTACGCATAAAATGATCTGTTTGATTGGCAATTATGGTGTCTGATTCCAATGCACCCAGTACTGCATTGGCAGCAATCCATGCCCCTTCGTCATTCCAATGCGTATCGTGTTTATGGAAGAAGGTTTTATCCCCTTTAGAAAATGCCAGGTAGGGTAGGAGGTTTGTCACTTTAAGCTCTTTTGCCTGCAAGTGTTGGATTAACTGATCAGTGAGGGTCGATGCTTCGGTCCTTTTTAACCTCGTGGGCAGTAATTCGGGATAAACGGAAGCTTTATTCGGTGCAATAACCAGATGATAGTCCATGCCTTTATGTGCACACCAAGCCTGCCTTTGGTCAAATAGTAATTGCCAATGTTTCAATTCCCTTTCGGAAAATTGACTTAAGCCCAATGACTGTGGGATCGTATTGATACGTTGATCCTCCTGGCCAAGGAATAACCAACCTGCCTTTCCAAGAATCACTTTGGGTGTTATTGATTGGTTGTAGAGTCTGGATTTCAGGTCAACCAAGGGGTCAATAAATCCCGGATTTTCTGAAAACTGTTTATCGAAAGCGTCACTGAATGCGAGTTGTGGAGTCTTATCACCGCTATCCTTTAGCCAATCCTGATCACTTGACAGCAATTGAAACAATCCAAATCCACCTAAGCCTGTCAGGATGATCAGGAACAGGGCAGAGAAGATGGTATTTAAAGCTTGAATTTTCAAGATCAATCAGGATTAAATGCTTTGTTTATTTCTGCGCATGACTTTGTGATCCATTGCTGTGAAAAAATCTAAAATCTAAAATAAATAAACGGATTATAGCCATGGCTTGCCAGGTACATACCACTCAACACCAGCAACCAAAGTAGTAAACTATATTCTGTGATTCGGAACCAGTAAGCTTTGGACGATTTTGAATCCGACGTTAATTTCCTTTCAACAAACGGGTAGATCGGGGTGCTGAATAAAATCCCTGCAAAAAGTGCAAGAATAACTTCTTTGTCGAGGAAGTAGTTGGCATAGTACAATGGCGTTTCAGCTATACCGATCATAGCTCCCAGATAGCCTAAGGCGTAGTCGAAATTTTCAGCTCTGAAAAACACCCATCCAACCATAACCACGATTAACACATAAATGTATTGGAAGATACCTGGTATGCGCTCAAGAAACTTACCTAGGCCAATACGTTCAAGAACAAGAAACAAGCCATGAAAGAGTCCCCAAAAGACGAAACTCCAACTTGCCCCATGCCACAAACCACAAAGGAAAAATACCAGTAAAAGATTGAAGTAAGTTCGGAAAAACCCTTTCCGGTTGCCGCCTAACGGAACGTAGAGATAATCTCTGAACCATGTTGATAGTGAAATATGCCAGCGACGCCAGAATTCCCTGATGGACTTTGCGATATACGGGTAATTGAAGTTTTCTAGAAACCTGAAACCCAACATACGGCCAATCCCAATAGCCATATCGGAATAAGCAGAAAAATCAAGGTAGATCTGAAGCGTATAACAAAGGATTCCAAGCCATGCTGTGCCAAGATCAAGCTGACTGGTTGGAATGTCGAAAATAGCATCCGTTACACGACCAACAGTATCGGCCAGCAACACCTTTTTTACCAGACCAGTAATAAATCGTTTTACACCTGAGGCGAATAATTCGATTTCTACAATACGCGAACTGATCTGTTTGAAAATATCACCGTATCGCACAATTGGACCAGCAATAAGCTGTGGGAAAAGTGAGATGTACAACCCAACTCTCAGCGGGTTTTTCTGGACAATTTCAGGCTTATAGTATACATCCACCAGGTAAGAAATCGCCTGGAAAGTGAAAAAAGAAATACCAATCGGCAGGTGAATAGGAGCCAGGTCAATAGATGAACCTCCCATTCCCGTAAGGAAGTTGTTCAGGTTGTCAACAATGAAATTGGCATATTTAAAAATGGCCAGCAACAACAGGTTTACAGCAACGCCCAATGCGAGATAAAGTCTGGCCGTCTTCGATCCCTGCGATTGACCGGGCTGCGATATCCCCATTCCGATAAGGAAATTAATCAGAATAGAGCCGATCATCACTAGCACGATCACGCCCTCCCCCCAGGCATAGAAGCCAAGGCTGGCAAATAGCAAAAAGACATTTCGCCACTCAGTTTTCCTCAATAACCAGTTGACAATGAGCGTCAACGGCAGGAAAAGGTAGAGGAAAGTGAGTGAGCTGAAAAGCATCTAAAAGCCGCTTAGTCGTAAGAAATTAGAAAAAAGTTGGCAATCTTCAATCGGCAATCCCACTTTAGATTGCCGATTGCCAAAGTTCTTCCAAAAAGTTATCATTTATCGATCTTTTCCAAAACACCCTGGTCAACAGCTTGCTCTCCAATACCGTGTAACTGGATTGGATGCTGTTTTTTCCGCAGGCGCATATTCAGGAATTCGACCATAAGTGAGAAGGCAATAGCGAAGTAAAGGTAGCCTTTAGGTACAGCGCCCACTTCTGATCCGGCAACGGTGAAATGCGCCAGGTGCGCACCTTCCGCAATAAGCATAAAGCCTATCAGGATCAAAAAGGCCAATCCCAGCATTTGGACGGTAGGATGTTTGTTGACAAATTCGCCGACCGGATTTGCGAAAACCATCATGATAATGACAGAGAGCACCACGGCAATAATCATAATAACTAATGCGCCTTCAATGCCATTCGTCATACCAACGGCTGTCAGAATAGAATCAAAGGAGAAAACAATATTGATCAGGGTGATCTGAATTATTACCTTTTGGAGGGTAATCCCTTTCTTTTTGGCCTTTTCTTCGGCCTCATCAGCGGTTTCACCCTCTAGTTTGTGATGTATCTCCGAAGTAGCTTTATACAATAAAAACAGACCACCAAATATCAGGATTATGGCCTGGCCCGAAAATCCACCTTTAATCCATCCCTTGTCAAAGGAAAGCCATGGTTCTTCCATGGCAATCAAGAGAGAGATTCCAAAAAGCAGGATAATCCTGAAAGCCATCGCAAGTACGAGACCAATGTTGGTGGCTCTTTTGCGATCTTTCTCTTTAAGTTTACCAGCCGCAATGGAAATGAAGATGATATTATCGACACCGAGAACAATTTCGAGAAATGTCAGTGTAAGTAAGCTAGCCCATGCTTCGGGGGTAGACAGGATAGAAATAATGTCCATTTGGATGTTTTTTTTGCTAAAATAAAAAAAGGGGTGGTTAATATTACATTTTGCCTGTGGCGCGTTCATTTTTTTCAGTCACAAAAAAAACGAACCAAAAAATGCTTGTCAAAATAAACTCATGCTGCCCATTTGTTCCCCCGGCACAAGCCTGCTCATGGTCGAACAGTATTTTGACGGTCTCCCTCAGTCTCAAAATCTATTAACAAACCTGACCTTTTTCAAATTAGTTTTTCAGGGTTTAAACACATTTTAAACCCTGAAAAACGTAAAGATTTGAAACAGCCTTGATCTTTTGATTCTTTTCCATTAAGGGAAAAGAATAACAATAGAAACAGAATAATTTTCAACCTCTCATCCCAATCCCCGGTAATTCCTATATTTGATCAACACAACATCACACTATGAACTATCGTAAAGTCCTGTACTGGTCTATTACCGTCGCCCTGGGCGGTTTTCTTTTTGGATTTGACACAGCCGTTATTTCCGGAGGCGTAGACGCTATCAAAGAATTATGGGGGTTAAATAATGCCATGACCGGCCAAATGGTGGCGATGGCATTGTATGGAACGGTTATCGGAGCGTTGTTTGGCGGTATTCCTGCTGACCGGATTGGCAGGAAACGAACGCTGTTCTGGATTGCTATTCTATATCTTATATCTGCTGCCGGTTCTGCCTTGGCACCTGATGTCTATTCCTTGATGATCTTCCGCTTTATTGGTGGACTTGGCGTGGGGGCCTCTTCAGTAGTGGCACCTATGTACATCGCTGAGATTGCACCGACCCAATACAGGGGGAGACTTACGGCGATTTTCCAGTTTAATCTTGTGTTAGGAATTTTAATCGCCTATGTTTCCAATTGGATGATTGGTGGTGGCGGAGATGGCGGTTGGCGGATCATGCTTGGGGTAGAGGTAATTCCGGCCCTGGCATTCGTGTTTATGATACTTGGAGTGCCCAGAAGTCCGCGTTGGCTGGTTGTCAAGAAAGGGCTTGTAGATGAAGCCCGGGAAGTATTGAATATGATCTATTCTGGCTCGGGGTCCAATGCAGAAACAATTTTGGATGAGGCAGGCACCAATCCGGTAGATGCAGCTTTGGCGGCGATGGAATCTTCGGACAATATCAAAGGTTCAGGATTCAAGGAATTCATTTCCGGAAGGTTTAACTTACCAATAATGCTGGCTTTTGTCATCGCTTTCTTTAACCAGCTATCGGGTATCAATGCCGTTATCTATTATGCACCGTCTATTTTTAAAGATACTGGAATGGAGGAAAGCTCTGCATTACTCAGTACTGCAGGAGTTGGACTTGTTAATCTCATCTTCACAATGGCAGGTTTATATTTGATAGATCGGATGGGGCGCCGATTCCTGATGTACATTGGGTCAGTTGGATACATTGTCTCACTGGCATTTGTATCGTGGGCTTTTTATACTCAATCTTTTGATGGGTTTTTGGTGCCTTTCTGGATTTTTGCATTTATTGCCTCGCATGCTATCGGGCAGGGGGCTGTGATCTGGGTTTTTATTTCAGAAATATTCCCGAATGAGGTTAGGGGATTTGGTAACTCTATGGGGTGCGGAACACATTGGGTTTTTGCTGCCCTTGTTGCAGGAACCTTTCCTTACATCGAGGGTCAGTTCGACAATGCATGGCCTATATTCGCTTTCTTTTCATTTATGATGGTTCTGCAGTTATTATGGGTATGGCGGGTCATGCCTGAGACAAAAGGTGTATCACTTGAGGATTTGGAGAAACAGTTGGTGAAAAGCCAATAAGTTGCTTCTAAAATGATTGATATTCGCTCACTGGCTTTAGGAGCCATTGCATTATTTACCTTTTCAAATTGTCAAAATTCGACATCTGAAATGAATGAAAACACTTTAGATACTGAAGTGAAGGAGGGGTATTATGATGAACAGCATCGACCAAAGTTCCATTTTACCCCGGAGGAAATGTGGATGAACGATCCCAATGGTCTTTTCTACAATGATGGTTTGTATCATTTGTATTATCAGCATTATCCCGAAGACAAGGTTTGGGGGCCCATGCATTGGGGACATGCCACGAGTAAAGACCTGGTACATTGGACACATCATCCGATAGCGCTTTTTCCTGATTCATTAGGGTATATGTTTTCCGGTTCAGCAGTATTGGATAAGGATAATTCCAGTGGTTTTGGCTCTGTTGATAATCCGCCTGTAGTGGCAGCGTTCACTTTTGGATTAGAGGACGAGAAAGAAGCTGGTCAGACACAAGGACTGGCTTATAGCCTTGATGGGGGGTTCACATTCGAGAAGTATAAAGACAACCCGGTTATCGATGAAGGACGACTAGCGTTTCGTGACCCAAAAGTCATTTGGCATAAAGCCTCTCAAAGCTGGGTAATGCTTATTGTTGCGGGATCTACCGCTGAAAGCTGGATGACCAATCATATCCGATTTTATCGATCAAAAGATCTAAAGAACTGGGCATTTTCAGGCGATTTTGGTTTTACCTATGGCACTCAGGGCGTCAAATGGGAATGTCCTGATCTATTCGAAACAACAATTGCAGAAACAGAAGAAAAGAAATGGGTGCTGACTATAAGTGTGCAGGATAAGGCTCCAAATGGTGGCACGGGCTGCCAGTATTTTATTGGTGATTTTGATGGTAATACTTTCACTACAAAAATTGAGGACACCCTGTGGCTTGATTATGGCCGCGATAATTATGCTGGTGTATTGTTTAACCACGCACCAGAAAATCGTCCGGTTTATATCGGCTGGATGAGCAATTGGCAATATACGATGCAAACGCCCACATCTCCATGGCGGTCAGCGATGACAGTTCCAAGATCATTGACTTTGGTGCGCTCTGAGAAAGGGCCTCGTTTATTAGTTAATCCAGTCAAAGAATTAGAGGTACTTCGCGGGAAAAATATCCCCATAACAGGATTACCGGGAAAAGAAGCGTTTACGCTTGCCGCCGAAGCTGACTTTCCACTATCAACATCAGAACTTATCCTGGAATTTGACCCATCTGATGACACCTTATTTGAAATTGTACTTTCCAATACTAAAGGCGAACAGTTTGTTGTTGGGTATGATGCAAAAACCGATCAATTCTTTACTGACAGAACGCAATCGGGCAAAGTCGATTTTTCTGAAGATTTTCCGTCAAGGAATATTGCACCACGTTTTTCTCAAAAGGCTACCATCAAAATGCATATCCTTTTCGACAAATCATCGTGTGAGCTGTTTGCTGATGATGGCTCAGTTGTGATGACTGATATATTCTTTCCGAATGAGGATTTTAGCAATATGACTTTTGGTGTTTCCAATGGCAGTATTGACAACCTGAAAGGCAATATTTTTGGCTTAAAGTCGATTTGGTAATCCAGGTGGTCAAAAACAGGAGAAACCAGGTTGTATGAGGCCATGTTTCGGCCCGATTAACCTTGTTTCTAATTGTTTTCACAATGAAAAGCGAAAGGAGACTTAGGATTAAGGTTTTATCAACGTCTCTTCTGACCTGAATATTCCATAGCATCTCCTTTACCAAACCCATAGCTGAAGCCAAAGGTCAGGAAGCGGCCACGGAAATGATAATTGTACAAATAGTATTCAGGATCAATGATTTCGCTTTCTCGCACCCTGGAAGCGAACATGTCGCGTAAACTCATATTAAATACGCCTCGGCCTTTCATGATCTTTTTCCTCAAACCCATATCGGCAAAAACGTTGCTCGAAACCATACCTTGCACTGTTTCATATTTTGATCGGTAATGACCTGTAATCTCGAATTCGAAACCCGCCGGTAACTTGAACTTTGTTGTTGCTTTTGAAGTAAACTGGTCACCAGAAAAGTCGAAATTGGTTTCTGCCAGCATGCCTTCACGATTAAAGTAGAAGTAGTTCATATCTCCATTCAAAGAAAACCATTTTGTGGGCGTATATTTTGCGTTAAATTCAAGACCTACAGCTTGATTGGTACCTACGTTTTCTGGTTGGGTAGTGTTGACGTTATTTTCGAAAGTTGAAATACGCTCAACAACATCAGTCGTGTAACGATAATAAGCACCAAAATTCATAGAAGCATTTTCGAAAATAAAAATGCTTGTCAATTCGTATGAATCAGTAAATTCAGGTAATAGATTCGGATTTCCAGTACGTACATTGAAATTGTTCCTGATATTGAAGAAAGGGTTGAGATCCCAAAGCCTTGGCCTTGAAACCCGCCTTGAATACCCCGCCTGAACCGAAAAGGCATCCGAAATTTTGTAAGAAGTATGGACTGTCGGGAACAAGTTGGTGTAGTTTTGCTGGTTGTCTTCACCTGTGTTGGTCAACAAGGTTTCCAGGTTTGTATTTTCGACTCTGATACCAAGCTTCAAACCCCATTTACCTACTTCATATGCACCTGTGGCATAGAGGCCAAGCACTTTCTGGTCGTACTCAAAGATATTGGTCAGGCCTGGGTTCGTAATAAATACGCCATCTTCAAAATCTTTGACTTCATAATCATTACTTACGTCGGTCATGACATAATGTGCACCGGTTTCGAGTGTAAAGCTCTTTGAGAATGGACGGGTGTAATCCAACTGGAAGGTAAACTTAGCTTCCTTGAAGTTAGTCCTGGTTTGCTGGTCTTCCTGAGCATAGGTACCACTCACAACATTATTACCAAATTCTGAAGATTGGTCCTTTCCGAAGAAATTGCCTAAGGCGCTAAACAGCAGGTGGTGATCTTTATTGTCTTTAAAGTCACGTTTGTACTGTAGTTCGAATTGCCATTTTGGGTTTGTGGCCTCAGTCGTTTCTTCGCGATTCCACTCAGCAATTGAGGTGCCTGCTTCGTCACTAAACAAAAATGCGGTTTGTGATGGCTGGTCCTCCACCTCGTAGGCAAAATTCCCGGAAAGTGTAATAATGTTCCTTGAATTGATATAGTAATCGGTTCCAAGGATTACATTATAGAATGTTTCGTTGCGGTACTCAGTACCGATACTTGAGAGAATAGTATTATTGATAAAGTCCTGGTTAATGCTTTCTTTGTTTCTTGGCAATTCACGATACCCTACGCCAAATTGAGAAAACAGGTTGAACTTTTCAGAACGCTTGTTTAAGCTAAGCCCGACGCTATGATTATGAGGAACACCGGTGTTGACTGAAATCGCACCGTTCAACCCTTTGCGTTCTTCCTTTTTGATAACAATATTAATAATGCCACTGGTCCCTTCAGCCTCATATTTCGCAGATGGGTTGGTGATGACTTCGATCTTATCGATCATATCAGCTGTGATGGTGCCAAGGGTATTCCCTTGTTCACTGGCGATAACCGAAGGTTTACCATTGACAAGGATCTGGACGCCTGAACTCCCTCGAAGACTTATCTCTCCTTCAATGTTAACGTTGACCGAAGGAACGTTATTCAGTACTTCCAGGGCCGAAGCACCAGTACTGCTGAGATCTTTACCAACATTGAAGACTCTTTTGTCGAGCTTGAATTCTGTGGTTGACTTTTCGGCTCTTACTTCTACTTCGTTAAGCGTCTCGTTGTCACTGGCAAGTGAGATGGTGCCGAGATTGACCTTGCCATTCTCAATATTGATTTCCGATATTTTTTTGGATTGGAAACCCAGGAAGCTGACTTCTACGTAAATGTCGCTGGATTTGGTAGACACTTCAAAGCTACCATCCATTCCGGTTGTCGTTCCAGTAATGGGTTCTTTCGTGTTAGCGTCTGCAATTAGAATTGTTGCAAATTCGAGAGGTTGCTGGCTGATGTTCTCTAAAACAGTACCGGATATCTTTATTCCACCGCTTTGAGCATTTAGCCCAAAGACCCCCAAAAACAATAGAATGGCAGTAATTGATTGAATGTGAAGCTTTTTCATAATGTGCTGGTTTTGAACAAAAGCGTAACGCAAAGAAATTGAGACTGTTCACCTAAAAGAAATTCTTTCTTTGAACGACAAAAAATGCCAGGTGAACGACATAGTGTGTTAGAATGCAAGGCCTTTTTGTTGTTTGAAGGGTGAAAACTGTCGTTCTCAGGTATCTTTTTTCTTTTTTGTATAAGAAGGGATAAATTTGAGTGATGCAAAAACTGTCCAAACAAGGTGGGGTTTCAAATAAAGAAGTCATCTTTCAGCTTGTACTTCATGGAGTAGTATTCATATTCTACGCTTTTAGCAGGAATGATAGCAAGGTTGACCTTCATGAAGTTCTGATTTTTGGTAACCTGGCTATTGCGGCTTTAACTATCAATTACCTTTTACTCCCCAAGGTGTTTTATCCAAAAAAATATTTTGTTTTTTTGGGATATGTGCTATTGCTTGTTATCGCATTGATAGGCATGGAAGAACTTGTAATAGAAAAGATATTTTTCCCTGACACTAGAGGTAAAACATTTGGTGGCGTCTTCTTTACCCTATTGAATATACTGCCAGTACTCACAATATTGACAGGATTTAAGTTCGGTTGGGATGCACTGGTTAAACAACGTGAGGTGGAAGAACTCACAACCATTGTTAAGGAGAGTGAACTTCAGTATCTGAAATCGCAGATTAATCCGCATTTTCTGTTTAATAATTTGAATAACCTCTATGCCTACGCAGTAGACCAATCTCCAAAAACTCCCGAAATCATTCTCGAACTATCAGGAGTACTGAGGTATATGCTTTATGAATGCAGGGAAAAATATGTACCCCTTAAAAAAGAAGTTGAGCAACTCAATAATTTTATTCTGCTTAACGAACTACAGATAGAGGATAGGGGAAAGGTCAGTTTTATTGCAGAACATATCAGGGAGCAATATCGGATTGCGCCGTTGATCCTGATGGTATTTGTTGAAAATGCTTTTAAGCATAGCACGGCAAGTCAATCAGATAACATTGTGATCAATGTCAGTATTTCACTTTCGGATGCAGGCGTACTCAACTTTCTTTGTGAAAACACCTATCACAAAGAAAAAAATACAGACAGTCTGGCCAAAGGCATAGGGCTTGAAAATGTGGTTAAGCGCCTTGAATTATTATATCCGGATGCTCATCACCTCGCGATTTTTGATGAACATAATTTCTATAAAGTTCATTTGACAATTGACCTGGATAAACTCACAAGGTCATGAGATGCATCATTATTGAAGATCAACCGCCCGCACAAAGACTTCTTAAAAAATATATAAAAGATATCGGGACTCTTTCTCTTCAGGCTACCTTCTCTGATGCTATTTCGGCTATGGAGTATTTGAGAAAAGATCCTGTAGATCTTATTTTCCTCGACATCCACTTACCCAAGATTTCTGGAATAGATTTTCTGAAAACAGTCCAAAACCCACCACATGTCATTCTGACAACCGCATTTACTGACTATGCTTTGGAAAGTTATGAATTCAGTGTTGTCGATTATTTATTGAAGCCATTCTCTTTTCACCGTTTTGTAAAAGCGGTAAACAAGATTTTGCCCGAAGAAAAATCCACAGATACAGAATCTGCATTCCGAAAGGAAATTTTTATCAAGAGTGGCTATGAACATGTAAAAGTGACCATTGCGGATATCATTTTCATCAAGTCTGATGCAGATTATACGGAAATTCATCTTCCACTTAAGAAGCTTTTATCTTCCGAGCCATTACGATATTGGCAAGAGGAATTGGATGACAAACTGTTTGTCCGGATTCATAAGTCGTATATCATTAATGCTGAACAGATTGTCAAAGTCGTGGGTAACCAGGTTTATCTTGAAAACCAGTTTGTGACTCCGATAGGAAGAGCCTATAAAGATGCTTTCACCGCAAGGTTTCTGAATACCAGCTAGTTAAATCATTGGAAATCACCAAAGTGGAAAAGACGCCTTTGCGACAAAATCAACCTATAGTTTAAGATTAGTGTAAATTCTGCTTCAGACAGTTGAAATTTGCTTTTCTCTGCGTATTTTCGGTTAAAATTTCTTGAAAATACTATGAAACGAATTCTATCCTCCGCACTAATCATCTTTTGCGCTATTTTATTCCTTCCCCTTAATACAAATGCACAGGAAGATACGACCTGGGTTCAGACCCTGACATTCGATGATATCACCCAACGAAGAGGTGTTTGGACCTTTCCCGATGGTAGCGAAACATGGCGTAAAATACTCATGATCTATACGTTGAAATGCGATCCGGCGACCACTGCCGATGGTTTTGATTGTGGAGAATGGGATTACCTGACCTATAATACGATTCACCACCATACCGGTGATTATGATTCAGTCAGGCAAGAAACTGGTAGATATTATATGGATGGAGAGTATGTTGATCCGTTGAGGTATGTAGATAGTCCTGTCTATAATTATTATGATGAGGAAAATTTCGCCATCAACTATACATCAACCATTTCGGAAAGTGTTCATGGCATTGGCAGTGGAGTAGGTGTAACTGAATTACCTTTCAGAACATCTTCAAAAACAGCAAGAACCCAACATCTTTGGGCTGCGGCCGAATTGACTGGTGCGGGTATGGCGGCGGGCAGTATTGATAAAATTTCCTTCGACGTAGAAACTGCCGGTTATCAATTGGATAATTTGACTATCCGAATGAAACATACATCAGCGAATACGCTCAGTGCATTTGAGTCAGATAATTTCCAGACAGTTTATGATCTCAATTCAGATATAACGACCACTGGTACCCACACATTTAACCTGACCTACCCATTTAACTGGGATGGTTCTTCCAATATTATCGTAGAATTTGTTTTCGAAAATAACACCACAGGCTCTGACAATCTGCTAACCTCTACCGGGACTGGCTTCAATGTGACAGTAGCAAAACCTGGGGTAGATCGTTACCTTGATGTTTTGGAAGGAGAATGGGTTGAGATTGCCCTCAACGATTATGATTTTGGAAATGAGATCACTGTTTCTTTCTGGACCAATGGCGATGTGGACCTACTACCTAAAAATACTTCTGTATTCGAAGCAAGAGATAGTGTTGGAAACCGATTGCTGAATGTGCACCTACCATGGTCAAACAGCCAGATCTATTGGGATGCAGGCACTGAAAGCGGATATGACCGCATTAACCAACCAGCGACAAATTCAGAAATTGAGGGGAACTGGGTACACTGGACCTTCACCAAAAACGCAACCACCGGCTGGATGAGAATCTATAAAAATGGTGTTGAGTGGTTGTCAGGCAACAACAGAACCAGAGAGGTCGGGATCGTTAATAGTTTCAGATTAGGTAATTCAGTACTTGGTAACTACACCTATGCTGGTAAAATTGATGAATTCAGAGTCTGGGACAAAGAACTCGACCAGGCGACCATTGCTGAGTGGATGGATAAAGACCTTGACAACTCACACCCTGATATCAATGATTTGGTGGTTTACTATACCTTCAATGATAATGGTACTATAGAAGACAAGTCAGGTAACAACCACCATGGCATGCCTACAAGCGCTGGATTGGTCAAACCTTACGAGGTTGAAGACGAGTTTCGAAATTTTGTTGTTTCCACGATCAGACCAAACATTGAGTTTACACAAGGAGAATACACTTCGACACTCACTCCAATAATTACTTCTGTAACAGAAGAAGTTAGTCCGGTTACGATTGCCGAATATGCTGTTTCCGGAAGGAAATTCGTCATAAATGATATTACATTTGGTTGGCCAGAAGGTGATACGTATAACTACGATGTAAATGGAAGCATTCAAAATACCATTTCCAATCCGGCTAACGTTGTCATTGTCAATGATTCAATTTTCTATCATGAATCACCATTCGAAATCATCGACAATTTTGAGATCGGCCGATTCATTACACCTTACGGAATCGGACTTAGCCTTGGCAATGAAGGATTCACCTGGACCTACGATGTTACCGACTATGCGCATTTACTGAAAGGGGAGGTGGACATGTCTGCTGGCAATAACCAGGAGCTTATCGATGTTAAATTTATGATGATTGAAGGAACGCCTCCACGTGAGATTAAGGAAGTGACAAAGATCTGGGGCGATAGAAGGTCCTATTCCTACCATTCTTTGGATGATGATGTTAATCTTTCAAACGTGACGGTGCCTTTAAACCCTGAAGCTTCTACATTTAAAGTGAGAACACGGCTAACAGGGCATGGTCATAACTCAAATACCGGCTCCTATCCGCATTGCTGCGAATGGCGTGATAATACTCATTACTTATATGTCAATGGTGGACAAATCGCTGATTGGCATATCTGGCAAACTCACGATTGTGCGCTTAACCCTGTTTTTCCGCAAGGCGGAACCTGGTTAGGTTCGAGAGAAGGCTGGTGTCCGGGTGATGTCGTGAAGGATAATGATTTTGAAATCACGCAATATGTTGACGGTAGTACTATTGACATTGATTATGGAATTACCCCTGTTCCTGTTTTAAACCAGGGAATGGGTAATGGTAATTATGTTGTAGCGATGCAACTCATGCAATACGGTGCATTTGAGAGTGAACTGGATGCTGAGCTTTACGATATCATTTCTCCAAATGACAATGATTATTATTCAAGAATGAACCCGATCTGTAATGATCCAAGGATTGTTATCCGTAATTCAGGTTCTCAAACCCTAACAACCCTGGATATTAATTATTGGGTATCAGGCGGATCAACTGAAACTTATGCATGGACAGGAAACCTTGACCCTATGCAAACACAAGAGGTGACACTTCCAATACCTGATGTCAATTTCTGGGTAGGTGATGGAGGTGATGTTTTCTATGTTAATCTTACTTCACCAAATGGTGGCACTGATGGCAATACAGCTAATAGCGTTGGTTCATCAAGCTTTGAAGTTCCAAGAATATTCCCATTTGAAGAAGGTGTCAGACTGGAGTTTAAAACCAATAACAGGCCTTCTGAGAATTCTCTCTGGATTCGTGATATGGATGGCAATGTTGTTCATTCCTGGACTGGTTTATCTGCCAACACCACCTATGACACAATGCTGGAGTTACCAGATGGCTGTTACACTATGGAACTGCTGGATACCGGAAATGACGGATTATCCTACTGGGCAGACCCTGCTGCTGGCGGTGGTTTTATCAGGTATTGGCACCCTGTTTTCCCACTTGTTATAGAATCATGGGATAGCGAATTTGGTCGCAGCATCCATTTCCCTTTCTTCATGGGTGATTTTTCAACACCAACAGAGGATATTCTTGATCTGTCTATGTTCACGATTCATCCAAATCCGTCAACAGGCCGCTTTGATGTGGAGATAAACGGGGTATTTGGACAAACCAGACTCGAGCTGACAGATGCTTTAGGACAACTTATCCTTTCGGAAAATGCAGACCTTACCGGCATCTACAATAAGACCTTTGATAATCTGGGTCTTTCCAATGGTGTCTATTTTATGAGTCTGAAAAATGGAGATAATGTTTTGACGAGGAAACTGGTTATTTCGAACTAGAAAGACCTCGTGAATATATAGGTTTGGAACACCTGTTTTGCAAGAAAAGCAAATGACAGAATGAAAGTCATTGATTTTTCCTAAAATTGCCCCATTTTAGCATAAAAATCAGCCCCAAATGTCTGTTAATAGAATACTACGATGCTTTATTGCATGCCTAATATTTCCTTTGTCTGTTATCGCACAGGAAGATTTGCCTGATACTACATTGACTTCTCCTTACGATGTGGTCTATACACACCTGCATTATCTTCAGCCTGAGAATCGTGATGTAGATATAGCCGCCAAAACTATTTATGGATTTGACGATCCCAAAGTTGCCAGGGAGATTGCGGTCAGGATCAAACAAGTGCTGGATGGCAAAGGCCTTTATGTCAGGTTGAACACCATTCCGAAAGATTCGCTTTATCGTGATTCAGTAACCAATAAAGCAGAATTTGTACTGTTTCCGTCTAATTTGCCCGAAGTCTCTATCGAGAAGGTTGGCCGTAAGTGGTATTATTCGCAGAGAACGGTTGATCTGATTGGCGAAACTCACCGAAAACTTTTCCCATATGGCAGCAGTGTCTTGATGAATCTGGCACCAAAGTTTGGGGCTTCAAAGATTCTTGGTTTAGCTGTTTGGCAGTACCTCGGGTTTTTGATTATCCTATTGGGAAGTATTATTTTGTACAAGATATTCAGTTGGATATTGCGCGGCCTAATCAACCTCACGACCTCTACTAATCTGAAAGAACATCTTGATCCCAAGGTTATTTGGGGTATTGCCAGGGTGCTGAGTCTTTTAGCCATATTGAATCTGGTGAAAACTTTTGTGCCTGCTTTATTGCTGCCCATCCAGTTGTCTTCCTTCCTGGTTTTGGCTTTGAAAATTGCAGGTATCGTGTTCGTCGTCGTATTAGCGTTACGACTTGTGGACTTTGTTATGGGCTATTTTGATTCCCTGACAGACAGGACAGAAAGTAAACTCGACGACCAACTTTTGCCAATTATCAGGAAGTTCCTTCAAGTTCTTTTTGTAACTGCTGGAATTATCCAGGGCTTACGCGCATTGGACGTCAACGTTACTGCGTTGATTGCCGGGGTTTCTATTGGTGGTCTTGCCTTAGCTCTTGCAGCACAGGATACAGTTAAAAACCTGATTGGTTCGTTTATGATCTTTTTGGATCAGCCATTTCAGATTGGTGATTACATCCAAATTGGCTCAATTGCTGGTGTTGTCGAAGAAGTAGGCATGAGATCTACAAGGCTTCGAGGTGGTGATACTGCAGTGCACACCGTTCCAAACGGGAATTTGGCCAATATGATGGTTAAGAATCTTGGAGTGAGAACATTTCGGCAATACAGAGTTAGTCTAGGCATCACCTACGACACACCACCCATGATGATTGATAAATTCATTGAAGGGATTCGAGAAATAGTATTGGCCCACCCAGGTACTCGAAAAGAAGGTTGGCAGGTACATCTCAATGAGTTTGCAGCTTCATCACTCAATATCATGATAAGTGGGCATTTTGATGTAGAGACTTACGCAGATGAACTGTCATCCAGACACCAGATTATGATCGGAATTCTCAAATTGGCTGAAGGATTAAATGTACGATTGGCTTTTCCTTCTCAAACACTTTATATCGAAGAATTTCCTGAAAAGAAAAACTCAAAAGCATCTCATGAAAAAGACCCCGCCAAAATTGAGGAACAGATAAACGAGATTTTGGAGAAATACCGGGAGGAAGTCAATCAGCCGAAGGAAAACCCTGAAGATGAAGTCTAACCATCGGTTATTGGTTTATTCTTTTTTTGCTATTATTTGCGCAATTCCAATTTTTTGGAACCTTGGCGAAATGGAGCTCCAGATGTGGGATGAATCGCGAAATGCGGTCAACGCCCAGGAGATGCTGGAGAACGGTAATATTTTGGTTCGCCATTTCAACGGATCTCCTGATATTTGGGAAACCAAGCCCCCTTTATTGGTTTGGTCTCAAGCCATCTCCATTTGGCTATTTGGCAATAATGCATTTGCTGTAAGGTTGCCAAGTGCGTTAGCTGCAATAGGCACGGTACTGCTGATTTTCTGGTTTTTTGAAAGCGAATGGAAAGATATGTTTGGGGCGGTCAGTGCAGGACTTGTTCTTGTTACTTCAGAAGGGTATATGACGACTCATGTTGCAAGAACTGGCGATCATGACGCAATGCTTACGTTTTTCTTGTTTGCAACGATCTTTTTTGTTTATCGGTCGGTTGTCCATAATAATTATCGAAATCTCAATCCGGGCATTGCCATCCTTGCGGTATTACTTGCCTTTTTTACCAAGAGTATAGTTGGTTTGTTATTTCTTCCTGGCATTTTTCTTTTCATCCTTTGGGGGAAGAAATTGAAGCAGGTGTTAACCAATAAATGGTTTTATCTGGGTATTTGTGGTTTCTTTGGCATTATTTGTCTCTACTATTTCCTCGCGGAACAAATGAACCCGGGCTTTGTGAAGTTAGTCTGGGATAACGAATATTTACCGAGATATCTCAATACCTCGGAAAACTACGCTTACAACAAACCTGATCATCCTTTTTATTATTTAAATATTATCGCAGGCGAATCTTTTTCCTTTTGGGTTTACTGGATTCCTGTGAGTTTTCTTCTTGTTTTTTGGAAGTATGGTAAAGCCTATCGGCCTTTTATCTTTCTTGCGCTATTTGTCGGGGTCTCTTTTTTCATAATCATTTCTGTGGGCTCAGTTAATCGCTGGTATGCTGCCCCTTTATTTCCAATTATGTCGATGTTGGTCGGGATGGCCCTTTCAATAATCTACCATGGTATTTTAAAAGCCTTAAAAGGGAAACCTAATTTATTGCGTTATCCAGCTTTACTTGGATTGCCGCTCATTCTTTTTTTCCTTCCTGTAAAATCCATTTTTACTTATATGGATAATCTGGGAGGGAAAGATGTATCACTCAGATATGGTAAATGCATTGAACAATTAAGGCAGTCCAATCCTGAAATAACGTCTATGGATATTCTTCATGAGCACTATAATGCCACGGCCATGTTCTATCAAAAAGGATTTGAGAAAGACGATAACTTTAATGTCAACCTGTTATGCCAGAATTATCAACATCGTGTAAAGTTATGGGAGGATTGCACATTGGAAAATGTGCAAGATAAATCAACAGTTATTGCCTGTCAGACAAAAATGCAAAACTTACTGACAGAAACTTTTGAAGTAACTACTATTTCAGAATACGAAATGTGTAAAGTATTCCAGATTGAAAAAAAGAAACCGGATCAATAGGCTCGACCCGGTCTCCAATCAAAATAGATTCTTGAATTAGAATTTCGGACAACGCAATTCCCCACGAGATTGAGGAGGATGCGTGTACTTAAAGGATAATTCAAATGCACCCCGTCGATTAGACGCTGCAATAAGCGTCGACGTATTAATATCATAACTGGCAATGATCTGGAACCGTTCAATTTCAATTCCTGCGGTAACTGCTACTGCGTCTGTTCCAATACCATTACCATATTTGCCAACCACACGGCCCCAGAGCCCTGCTCTTAAAGCCACTGTATTCCAGTCGTTATTTCTGTATCTTAAGTTAGCCCCTGCCATGATTTCCATTGAAGGACCTTGCTTCATAAACATTCCCGCAGGCAAAACGCTCAGGTAATCACCTAAAGGAATTTCTCCTCCAACGATACCTGAAAATTTCACCAGAAGACTTTCGGTTTGATTATCATAAAATGAAATATCAGGAGCATTGATATGGTGTGCGGAAGCCCCCACGTAAATACTCTGCCTTTCATCGAAAATAGCATACCAAAGTAGTCCGGCATTGATATCGACATAAGCACGACTTTGTTGTCCAAAATTTTCCCCAGAAGGAAGGTTTGGATTGAAAGCATCGCCGTCAAATTGTAAACTGAATCGCATAGCATCCCAGTTCACGCCGTGTTGTCCTAAGCCTAGTTGAGCTCCTGCGACGAGATATTGTGCTGTTCCCCACCTTGAATTTCCTGATAATTGTTTAAGGTAGGAAATGGACAAATGCCCCTGGGTAAGGTTAAATTCGCTTTCTCCTGCTTGATCACTCAGGATATGTATGCCTACTGAAACATAATCCTTACCAATGCCAAAAAAGCGCATGTCAAAACCTGCAGCATAAGTTCTGAATGCATTTGATCCAAAAACAGATGACCACTGGTTACGATAGTTGGCTACTAACCTGAAGCTACCACTGTAAACCCCTGTCAAAGCAGGATTTAAATGCATCGGGGCATGGGAAAACTGTGTAAAATGAGGGTCCTGGGCCTGAACAGAGCCAATCCCAATGAGCATAAATGCTCCTAAAACGATACTTAGTAAACGTTTTTTCATGATGTTGAATTTTACTTAATAGTCATTCTCCTTATCGGAGTAATGTCACACTTCCTTTAAACAATTCTATAGTTCCGTCGGAGAATTCTATTTCTGCATACCAGGCAAACACACCCGGGTTCATTTCTTTTCCATTCAAGGTACCATCCCAGCCAATTTCTGGTACATTTAGAGGCGTCAGTCTTGATTCAAAGACATTTTCTCCCCAGCGATCAAAAACTCGGAATATCCTGACTCTTTCAGTTCCTCTACCTCCTTGTACAAAGAAGAAGTCATTGGCACCATCGTTATTCGGTGTAAATGCGTTGGCCACAAATACTCTTTCTACCTTAACGACCTGTACCCTCACTTCATCAGTAGCGATACAACCATTCTCATTGGTTGCGGTCACTACATACACCACATCAAACTCAGGCTTGACCCACGGTGAGTCACAATCTCTGCAACTC
>JBCCHF010000025.1:0-99453 GCA_039028895.1 Bacteroidota bacterium
GAAGAAAATGTAGCACCAGTGGCCATTTGTCAGGATATTACCCTTCAACTGTCTGCTTCTGGTAATGCTTCAATTACCCCTCAGCAAGTGGATGGTGGGTCGAATGACGCTTGTGGCATTGCTTCTCTATCGGCGTCACCAAATGCCTTTACCTGTAATGAAGTAGGTGCCAACACAGTCACCTACTTCATTACAGGTAAAGGCATTTGGTGCAGCCGATAGAGAAGCAATGCCACAAGCGTCATTCGACCCACCATCCACTTGCTGAGGGGTAATCGAAGCATTACCAGAAGCATCCAGTTGAAGGGTAATATCCTGGCAAATGGCTACTGGTGCTACATTGTCCTCAACAGAAACTGTAGCTGTACACGTTGAAACATTACCATTATTATCAATCACCGTCAGGGTAGAGGTATTGGTACCTACTTCATTACAAGTAAAAGCATTTGGTGCTACAGCAAGCGAAGCGATACCACAAGCATCATTCGACCCATTATCCACATCCTGTGCAGTAATCGAACCGTTTCCACTAGCATCCAACTGAACTGTAACATCGTCACAAATTGCTGATGGTGCTTCATTGTCATTGACAGTGACATCAAATGAACATGTTGAGGTATTATTACAATTGTCTGTTGCTGTTACGGTTACTGTAGTAGAACCGACAGAGAATAAAGTACCTGGATCCTGGCTATATGAAATTGTGGGGGTTCCACAATTATCTGTCCCTGTGCCTGTGAAAGTCACTATTGCTCCACAGACACCCTGATCGGTATTAGTAGAAATATTGCTTGGACAAGTTACCACAGGAGGTGTATTATCTGTTAGTTCAATGATTTGCAAACAATTTGCCGAGTTTCCGGCAGCATCGGTGACTGTCCATGTTCTTTCTACAGTCCAAAGTACCGGGCAATTGCCTGGATTTGGACCAACCAGGACGTCCTGATAAGAAGTCGTAGCATTTGGGCAATTATCGCCGATTGTTGGCATACCCGTGATCGATGGGGTAACAGAAGGATCCTGAGGGGTATCAGGGGGTACCGGATTTTCATTGAAACCAGGAGTCCATTCGATAGGGGCCAAAGGAGCGAAAGTTTGAATAGCAGAGCCTGTTACCTCTACTGAATAAGGTATACCAGGTATGAATGCTCCAACGGTCACTGTGTAATAAAAGACTGGATCCAAGTTAAATGTGGCAGGAGGACCGGTAAAATATGAACCACCTGGAAATGGAACTGTATATGTAGCATCAGTGTAACAATTGAGAGATACTAATACAGGAAAAGCAGAGAAAAAGGTGATTTCTCCGGATGTCCCTGAAGGTATAATCCATGTATCAACATTTGGTGCTCCCTCAGCAATGCCTGTTAAAAGTGATGATACAGATAAAGTAGGAACACCTGGTTCATTTGGTAAATTGTTCGGTTCCGGGCTCTCAGGGAACGGCGCTGGTGGAATCGGAGGACCTACCGGACATGCGATCGTTGGATTTTCATTATCATTTACCGTCACTGTAAATGAGCAACTTGCAGTATTGCCTGCGCCATCAACCACTGTATAGGTTTCTGTGGTTGAACCCACAGGAAAGGCACTTCCAGAACCCAAACCTGCAGTTTGACTGGTTGTTGCGCCCGGACAATTGTCTGTCCCTGAAGGAGTGGCATAAGTAACAACGGCATCACAATTACCTGGATCATTGTTGACTGTAATATTTGCCGGACAGGAAATTACAGGGTCTGTATTGTCCTCAACCGTAATAGTAGCATTACAAGTGGTTGATAAAGATCCATCACTAACTGTTAATACCACATTGGTAACGCCAAGTGGATAAGGAGCGGTAGGATTAACTGTAAATGTTATTGGATCACCATCAGGATCACTTGACCCACCGTCGAAATCAGCTGCTATTGTGGTCAAATCCACACAATTGACATCAGCGTCTACCGTAATATTCTGGCAAACTGCGACGGGCGCCTGGTTACAGGCAGTTAACGGATCGGTAACGAAAACATTAGCGGTACAATCATCGCTATTACCTGAATCGTCGGTGACCGTCAAGGTGACGGAGACATTGTTGCCCAGATCATCGCAATCAAACATATTTGGTGAAACCGCGAAGTTGGTTTCGCAATTATCTGAACTACCACTTCCAATGGCATCTATTTCAGGCGTTGTCAGTGTATGCATGCCGTTAACATCCAATTCGATAGTGATGTCATTACAAACGGCAGAAGGATTCTGATTGTCATTAATCGTAACATCAAAAATGCATTCTTCCGAGTTACCTGCAGCATCCGTAACGATAAATCGAGTGGTTGTAGTACCCACAGGATAAGTATGCGTCGGGTTTGAACCGATAAAGTCCACATTGCCATCATTATCAAAATCATAGGAAACCACCGGGGTAGCCGGACAGTTATCTGTGAATGATGGATCTACAAGACTTATTGAGGCAGTACATTGACCCGCATCTGCCTTTGCTGTAATGTCATTTGGATTACTATTGCCCTGGGAAGTATTAACAAAACTTGCAGCATCTATATGTACTGCTCCACCGCCAGGGCATTGCATGATGAGCACAAATCTAACAGTAGCTGCTAAAGCTGGTGCAACATCCAGGAATAAAGTTTGGGTCCATGTGTCAAGAGGAAGTGTATTATCTACAGTAGCAGAGTTGCTTATTGTAATTAAGCCACCGCCACCATCAAAATACTCTAACCTAATGAACCCAGTACAGCCTGCTCCCATTGGATCAAAAGAAGCATTCATGAAATAGGCAGAGGCCAGGAGATTATCACCCGGACTCACTGGATGATCCTGGAACAAACCACTATTAGCCCCAAACAATTTAAGATAGGCATTTCCATCTTGTATTGGTGGTACGTTGAAACCCAATACTGCACCAAATGATGTCCAATCGGTTGCAAAAGGCAGACTATTTACATTTCCGTTTTCAAAACTTGGATTATTAAGCAAGTTTTGACCACCCTGTTGTACACATACAATATCGGGTGCTTCATTATCAACGACGGTGACATCAAATGAACACGCTGCTGTATTGCCTGCTGCATCTGTGGCAGTATAAGTTTCTGTTGTAGTACCCACAGGGAAAATTGAACCAGAGCCCATTCCGGCAGTTAAAGCCGTGGAAACACCAGGACAGTTGTCTGTGCCGGATGGTGCTGTATAAGTTACTACTGCTGAGCAAAGTCCTGCATCATTATTAACCGTGATATTAGCAGGGCATGTGATACTTGGGTTTTCATTGTCATTGACAGTTATTATGAAAGAACACATGGCTGTATTCCCTGCTGCATCAGTAACCGTGTAGGTTTCTGTTGATGATCCGACGGGGAAAGTGCCGCCTGAGCCTTGTCCACCTGTAAGTGCTGTGGTTTGTCCGGGACAATTATCGGTTCCGGAAGGGGCAGTATAAGTTACCACTGCTGAACATTGATCCGGATCGGTATTAACCGTAATATTGGAAGGACATGTTATAGATGGATCTTCAGTGTCGTTTACAGTAACGGTATAGCTACAAGTAGACATATTCCCTGAAGCGTCTACGGCCTGGAAAGTCTGAGTTGTAACACCGACAGGGAAGAAAGAATTAGACGGTAATCCTGAGGTCTGATTGACAACAACACCTGGGCAATTGTCAGATCCTGTTGGTGTACCCACAGGTAAAGTCGCCCCACACATTCCTGGGTCATTATTGGCATTGGTCATAAAAATATTGCAATCTGAAAGAACAGGAGCTTCATTATCATTTACTGTTACATTAAAAGAACAGCTTGCTGTATTTCCAGCACCATCAGTTGCAGTACATGTAACAACTGTTGTACCTACGCTAAATACAGTACCAGATGCTGGGGAACAGGTAACAGTTGCAGAACAGTTATCAATCGCTGTAGGATCGGTATAATTGACGACAGCTCCACATGTTCCCGGGTCATTATTTACCGTAATATCAGCTGGACAGTTTTGAGGCTGCGCATAACAAATATCCAGGTTGTTAATGTAAAGATTACTTGCTGTCCCCGAACCTGCCTGCGAGTTGAAAACTCTTAATGCTACAGGTTGGGCAGGGGAGAAGTTGTTAAATGGTGGGATAAAGGTTACTGTTTGTCCACCATCCAATTGAGTCATGGTCACTTGAACAGAAGTTAAACTCAAGGCGACAATTTCGATCTCAATACCTTCATCAGTAAAGCCAAAGCCAGTAAGCGGAGTAACACCATCCATATCTATGCGCTCATAATCGGTATCTCCAGCCTGGAACCTTACTTCCATCAGCACATTTCCATTAGTATTAATCAACTCCCAACCGACAATTCCTCCGGGTGAAATAAAACCATTGTCAAAGTCAAATGACAAGGTACTTCCAGGGGTAAAAGTATTTGCAAATGGACGATCTACAGATACGCCACCACCATTATTAGCATATAGGCCAAAGGCTTTACCTCCAGAATCAATATCCTGGTCGCCATTGGAATCACCATCGCCATTAAAGGCAGAGGAACTATTAACGGTTGCGTCGCCAATAAAGGTGCCTTTTTGGCTATCATCAACATTAGGATTAATGATCCACGGCATAAATCCAGGGCTATCATTTTGGCCGCTGTCCCAATTACCGGCATAGCCAGGGTCTGAGGCATCAGATGAAAAGCAATTTAATGCAGCTAATACCGGAGGTGTATTGTCAATTACTGTTATAGTAGCGGTACAATTATCGGTAAGCGATCCATCGCTAACTGTTAATGTTACTGTAGTGGTGCCAAGCGGGTATGGTGGCATAGGACTGACTGTAAAGGTTATGGGGTCGCCATCCGGATCGGATGAGCCACCATCAAAGTCAGCTGCTACTGTAGAAATATCTTCACAGTTGGCATCGGCATTAACCGTAATATTCTGGCAAACAGCATTTGGTGCGCTGCCGCAAATTGAATTCATATCCTGAACAGTCACGCTGGCCGTGCAGTTGTCATTATTACCTGCTGCATCGGTTGCATTCAGGGTAACTGTGAAGCTCTGACCAACATCATTACAGTCATAAGTTGTTGTACCACCAAGACTGAAGTTGTCAATGGCACAATTATCTGTGGAACCGTTATTAATATCATTTTCTGAAACAGAAGCTGTCTCACCTGCTCCAATTTGGACAGTTACATCTTGACACATTGCATCGGGTGCTTCGTTGTCGTTGACTGTTACTGTAAATGAGCAATCTGCTGTTTGTCCGATGTTATCTGTAACACGGTGAGTAACAACGATTGAGCCTACAGAGAAGAAATCACCACTAGCCGGACCTCCAATCCTGGCAAGGGTTGCTCCACAGTCGTCGGAAAAGGTCGGAAGTGAATAAGTGACGTCGGCTCCACATTGACCTGAAATATTTCCTACTGTGATATTGGAGGGGCAGGAAATAGAGGGTGCTGCATTACCCAAATCTGTCAAATTGAGCTGGAAGTCTCCGTCAGTAAAAGAAGAACCATGCACTAGAATCCAATACTGAGTACCATTAACTGTACAAAAATCAACTTCTGATTGTGAAGTCCCAGAGCAGCCGCCATCGTCAGTACCAGCTACACAACTGAGCGCTGCACAACTGCCTTCATAAATTCTAATTTTTGTATCAAAATTACTGTTACATAAATCAGCATTTACGATGTTACCATTTCCGGTAAAGGTATACCAAACCCCACCACTACTCCCGTCAGTAGTCCCACAAATAGGAGCGGTGTCGGAGTTAGCATCGGTGGTTGTTCCTGATACGGATCCTCCTATTGCAATAGTTTCAGCACCAGGGCAATCGTCATTGCAAGGAACAGGCGTAAAAACTGTACTGTTATTAATCAAGGTGAAATTCGCCGAATTTCTGCCGGGTACGGTATATCCTATGTTTCCAAAGATATTCTCTATGCCTTGGGTATGAAGGCCCCCATCTGAAGGGCAGACCTGACAATCAACCCTTACGGAATTGTCGGACTCAGAAAGTGTTATTCGGAAACTGACATTATCCCCATCATCGAAATGATCAACACGCCAAAAGGTCATCCGAAATTGGCGGTTAGGGGCTGTGCCTACTGTAGAATACCAAATAAGGTTTTCTCCACCGCCTTGTTGTCCATTTCCAGGGTTAAGGTCTTCCCAATATGCGGCCACCAAATTGTTAGGTACAGAGCCGCCAGTTGGCAGGAGTTGGCCGGCACAACAGCCATCGCCTTGACCACTTGAGAATGATAAAAACCCATTTGAGGACATAAAAGCCTGGGTATAGTCAATTCCGAAAAAATTGAAAGTGAAACCTAAAGGCAGAGCTCCGGAAACCGCATCATCGCCAAGAGTAATTGTGGTTCCGCCTCCCAATATAGACTGGAATGCAGGCTGTGTAATTACATAACAGTCTGTAGCATTAGAAGGTTTGCAAAAAGCTAAAGCACAAGCGATAACTAAAACCAACTTACAAATAACACCAATATAACTTTTGGAAACGGAGATAAAACAACTTCTCATAACGAAAGATTTGGAGGACAATTTGGTAAAAAAATACTTCACGCTTGTTTTGTATGACAAAATTTATTGTTGTAGGAGTAAAGCGCGTAATTAAAAGGAATTAAACCCCTATGGGCTTAAAATAATAATGGTGGGTTTTGGAAAGTACTATTGAGCTCCCAAGATAGCATTTTTCTAATAATTATTACTATCATTACGATTCGTAAACAAGTCAAACTTTAAACAGGCCAATGGCTTGATATACAACCCGGTTCTTTATTTATGTCAGGCAAAAAAAATAAAGTGGAATTTTCAAAAAAGACACTATGGTGGATTTCCCTGGCAGTTTTTGGAATAGCATTTATACTCTATGCCAATACTTTGGGCCACGATTATATCTTAGATGATGCCATTGTAATTACCAAAAATGAACGGGTTCAGGAAGGGGTTTCCGGAATTCCTGATTTGTTCAATCGTTATCGTTCTAATCAGTTAATTGATCAATATGGCTTCAGACCGATTGTGCTTACAACATTCGCTATTGAGTATGAATTGTTTGGGCTTAATCCAATGGCAGGCCATTTTGCTAATGTATTTCTATTTGGACTATTGTCTGTTTTGGTGTTTTGGGTTCAGATTATGTTGTTTGGAAAAAAACACCTTTGGGCAATTTTAGCCGTGACAAGTTTGTTTGTTTTTCACCCTATTCATACCGAGGTGGTTGCCAACATCAAAAGTCGTGATGAGATATTGGCTTTGACGTTCGGTTTGCTTGCTTTATACCAGGGCTTAAAGTTTCTGAAAAGTTTGGTGATTTGGCGGTTGTTAGGCAGCATTTCATTTTTTATTCTTGCTGTTTTATCAAAGGAGCATGCGGTAATTTTTGCTGTTGTAATACCGTTGGCAGCATTATTATTTTCTAAAAAACAGAAAGTGCTCTATTTATTACTTCTGGTGATACCTTATGCCATTATTAGTAGCCTTGTTCTCCCATATCCCACCATGCTAAAAGTAGCTTTCTTCAGCCTGATTTTATTATCATTTTTTGTATTTTTAATTATCACTTACGGAAATTCACAATTAAAAATTACCAGCGTTCAGCTTAATCTTAAGCAAATACTAAGCTACTCTAAGTCCACGTTCACAGATGTATTTGACTTAGCGACCGAACGTTACCTCAATTTATCGATCCTAGTCGCAGTATTAATTGGCCTTGGTGGGCTTTTGTGCAATAATAAAATTTTTATCGGTCTCTCATTTTTGCTTTTGCTGATAATATTTGTGAAAGTGAAAAAGGAAAAAGAGTTGATAATTCTGACCTTGTCATTATTTACATGTGTAACAGCTCTTGCTTTATCAGTTCCTGAGATTTTACTTACGGCAGTGTTCCTTTCCGGTTTTTATATTTTTAAATCGAAAAAGAAGTTTCCTGCAATTTTAGTTATTGCCTATATGCTTCCCATTTGTGGAATTTATTATTTGACAGCAGCACTACCTGTGTTGTTTACTCCTTTTATCTTCCTTTTCATCATTTACTTGTCCACAAAAGAGAAGTTGCGTTTTGCCGCGATCATTCTGATGGGGGTTGGGGCTTACTTTATCTTCAATATACAATATATCGATGGTTTATTGAGCGCTGTATTTGTGTTGTTAATATTTATTGCTTTTGGTTTTTTCCCTAAGCGTATATGGATCAGTATTTTCGTTTCAGCTCTTTTCCTTACCCATCTAAATTTTCCATTATCCAATTCATCAATTCAATTCTCAAATATTTTTTCTGGAAATGAAACATCTGAAAATACCGAAACATCAGATTTGTTTGACCCTATAGCTTATCAGGATGAAATTGGTTTGAGAGGCCTTGTCCATGAAGACCGAGTTTTGGGGAATAGTATGATCCATATTCATGATTGGGGACAAAAAATTCCAAATGCATTGAATGTTTTGACATTATATCTGAAAAAATTTATTTATCCGGAGCCCTTGATCTACTACCACGGATATAATCAAATACCTCTTATAGACTGGAAACACCCAAATGTGTGGATTGGTCTATTCAGCTATTTGGGATTCATGTTAATCGGGGTCTTTCGATTAAAGAAGAACCCAATCCTGGCATTTGGGTGTTTGTTTTATCTGGTTGCCATTGTCCCGTTTTCTCATTTCTTTTTGCCTTTACCGGATACTATGGCAGACCGATTCTTTTTTACGCCCTCCCTAGCCTTAAGTATGGTTGTAGTTTTTGGGAGTCTTTCTATTATTCAATCCTTGAAACCACAATATTTGTTAATTGGATTAGCTCCAATCATGCTTTTTTTCGCTGCAAAAACACATAAAAGAAACCTTGCATGGAAAGATAATAAGACCTTGTTTTCGACAGACATTTCAAAGCTTGAAAATAGTTCAAGGGCAAATTATCATTATGCGAATAGTCTTGCCTTAACATTTACCCCCAATCCTAATGGAGATAACAGAGCTGAAATCATTAAACATTATGAAAGAGCTATAGAAATTTTTGATAAATCCTACAATGCAAGACTTGACCTGGGTTTAATGTATATCAAGCTAAATCAACCAGCTAAAGCCGAAGTGCTTTATAAAGAGTTGGTGACTTTGTTTCCTGATGAGGGAAGGCCTTATTTCTATCTTGGAAATTGTAATTATACTCAGCAGAAATATGATGAGGCAATTGTCAATTTCAATAAGTCTATCAGCCTTGCCCCAAATAGGGAAGATGTCTATTTCTATCTTGCCTGGGCGCATTATATGAAGGGTGACCCCCAGGAAGCCATTAACATTGTAACAGAAAAAATAGTATCAGCTCCCTCAGTCATTTCATATCGATTGGCGTTAAGTGATTTTTATTTCGGTTCCGGAGATCCTGAAAAAGGACATCTTGTATTGATTCAGGCCCTTGAAGTAAAACCGGATGATCTTTCGATTTATGACAAAATTCTCACACGATATACTGAAGAAGGCAACCAGGAAAAGGTACAGTTTTACCTCAATGAGGCAAAACGCAAAGGATTAGTGAATTAAGATTAGGAGAAGCAAAATTATGAGAATAGACTCATCAGCTGGCGGTTTACCTGGGTATTTGAAAGAAGTGTACCTTTTTCGTGAATTATTGTGGGCTTTTGCGGCTAAAGACATAAAGGCCAGGTTTGCTAATACGTTGCTCGGTACCGGATGGCTAATTCTACAGCCTGTATTATTGGTCCTGATTTTTACCCTGATTTTTTCCATGGGCGCAGGAATAGACACGGGCAATGTACCTTATCCGGTATTCATTATGGGAGGGATTTTACTTTGGGAGTACTTTTCATCAGTAGTCTATGAATCCGGATCTTCCTTTCTGGTTGATTCCGGGATGGTGCAGAAAATCTACTTCCCGAAGATATTATTGCCTTGCTCCAAATCCATTGCAAGGATGGTCGATCTGCTTTTTAACTTGGCGTTATTGGTCGTCTTGTCCTTTGTTTTTGGCTATTGGCTCAAGATAAAGTTGTTTTATGCTTTCCTATTTATTGTTTTGCTTTATTTGCTCACGATAGTTGCCTCTATTTGGGCGAGTATCCTTGTAAGTCAGTACCAGGATCTCAAAGAGTTGATTCCTTTTGTTTTACGTGTCTTTTTTTTTCTAACCCCAATCTTGTATCCCATGGAAATGGTGCCCGGGCAATTTCACTGGATCATAAAGTTAAATCCAATGACAGGTCTAATCAATGGGTTCAGATGGAGCGTTTTCGGAATTGGCGAATTTCACTTCATTGAACTGGCGCCTATGTTATTTGTAGTGGTTCTTTTAATATGGGGTTTAATATATTTTTCAAACCGAGAAGGGAAGCTTGCTGATATCGTTTAACAATTAGAAGAAGAATTCGGTTTAACTTTTTATTTCAGTGTTATGAAACCGATAATTAAAGCGGTTAATCTATCTAAAGCCTATCGACTTGACGGACAAAACAAGTTGAGTGATAAAAGTAGTTGGTTGAGCAAATTGAAACCTTTTAATAAGGTAAAACCTGAAAATATTCTTTGGGCACTACAGGATGTCAATTTCGAGGTATTTCCTGGAGATATTCTAGGTCTGATCGGTCCAAATGGTGCTGGTAAGACAACATTGCTGAAAATATTATCACGAATAACCAGACCGACTTCCGGTTATGTAGATGTCAATGGGAAATTGGGATCATTGTTGGAAGTGGGTACCGGTTTTCACCCTTATTTAACGGGAAGAGAAAACGTATATTTCTACGGGATGTTATTGGGTATGAGCAGGAGGGAGGTGACCCGGCATTTTGATGAAATTATTGCGTTCAGTGGTACCGAACGCTTTATTGATGTACAGCTAAACCGATACTCATCCGGTATGCAGGTAAGACTCGCATTTTCAGTTGCCGCACATTTGAGATGTGATATCTTACTGCTGGACGAAGTTTTGTCCATTGGTGATGAGGAATTTCAAAAGAGATCTTTTAACAAGGTCAATGAACTAATTAAAGATGGTCGTACTGTAATTCTGGTGAGCCACAATTTGCCCACCATACAGCGTCTAAGTTCTAAGGTTCTGCTATTAAGGGAGGGACAAGTAAAAATCTTTGGAGAGGTTCAGGTAGCTATATCAGCTTATCTAAATACTCTGGATACTGTAAGTCGGGATGAGATCAATAACAGTTTTTCAATTCAGTCTACAGGTAATTCTCAAGGTTTTGAGATAACAGCATTCTATGTATTTGTAAATAGACAAGCTGTTGATCACTTGGTTTGTGGTCAGGAAACCGAATTTAAGATAGAGTATAAGAAATCAGATCATACTGAAAAAATTCGGAATATCAGGATCAGATTCTGGAGTCACCTTGGACTTTTACTCACTGATCTGGACACAAGTTATAGTGATCCGTTGTTAACCTATCATATAAGTAACGAAGGATGGCTAAAGTGTCAACTGGAAAGATTTCCTTTAAAAGCAGGTCGATACTCTGTAGAAATAGTCATAAATTTTGACAGGGAAACAGACAACCAGACTAGTTATATGATTGAATTGGATGTTAAGGAGGGTGACTTTTTTCAATCCGGGTTGGTCATTCCCTTCCAGAAAGAAGAGTCACACCCGGTCCTGGTACCTCACAAATGGACAGTTAAAGGATTAGATTAAATGCATGAAACAAGTGAAGAATTTTAGTAAGCTCGTGGTATTTTGAGGGATTTAGGTAATAAGGTATTTAATTGGCTTAATAACTACTGCCATTCAAGAATTAGGCAATCTGGAAATCAAATAATTTTTGATAACCAGGATTTTGAATGGGTAAATACTATTGAATCGGATTGGCAGATTATCAGGGCTGAATTTGAAAGTATTGCCGCAAGAATTGATGAGATTCCACTATTCCATGAAATTTCTTCAGCCCAAAAAGATATTTCCACTGATGAAAAATGGAAAACACTTACCCTTTTTGTATATGGAAATAAAATCAATTCTAATTGCGAGCATTTCCCCAGGACTTGTTCAATACTGAATAAAATTCCGGGAATGAAAACGGCTATGTTTTCTATTCTCCTTCCCGGAAAGGTGATCCCAGAGCATACAGGCCCTTATAATTCGTTTATTCGGTATCATTTGCCAATTTATGTTCCTCAGAAAAAAGAAAATTGCTTTATTATTGTAAACGGAGAAAAGCGGTTTTGGGAACTCGGGAAATCCCTTATTTTTGATGACACTTATCCACATGAAGTTCAAAATAATACAGCAGAAATGAGGGTTGTTTTGTTTGTCGATTTCAAACGACCACAAAGTTTTCCCTTTTCTTTGATTATCAATTTATTCACCTGGTTGATAAAGAGATCGGATACCGCACGAGAAGGGGTAATTAATTCTAATCGCTTAAGTTTGAAACTTTAAGTTTGATCTAATTCAAAATAAAAAATACAGTGCATTTTTTTTCTGAAATACCCTATTCATCTTCGTCTGATTTCCAAAATCAGTTTCTTGAGACGCTGAAAACTTATAAGCTTGTACTCCTCAGCAACGTACCCGAAGATATTGACAGAGATGAGTTTTACAAGGCGCTGGCCCGTCATTGCGGGCAGTTTCATCAGAAAAGTGAAGATGACAATACGGCCAAACTAATAGCCGATAAATGGCTTGATATTTCTTATAACGCTAAGAAAGGCCATACTTTTCGACATAGTAATACACGTCAACCGCTACACATTGACGGTTCGTATACGGATCTCAAATTCGATGTCATCTTCTTTTATTGTAAAGAACAAGCTGAGATAGGAGGAGCGACCACTTTTATTGATGGACCCAGTGTTGTCGATTATCTTGAAAAATTTGATGCCAACTTATATTCAGACCTGATAAAGCATGACGTGGCTTTTGAGAAAGGGAATAATAACTACAAGATTGCCAAAATCATTGATATCGATTCGGGTAAACCTAAATTCAATTGGAATTATTACAGGGTTTCAAAGTCAAACAAACCTTATATTATTGAGATGTCAGAAAAGTTTCATCAATTCTGTGAAGAGCGGCTTGTCGATGGCGGACTTTTGAAACCTATCCGCCTAAAACCAGGAGAGGCTATTTTCTTTCACGATAAATTGGTGCTTCACGGCCGTAATTCATTTTGGGGTAACCGTTGCCTGATGAAGGGGGCTATTCTTTTATAATACTTCCTTGTACATTTGATCCGATAACAAGCGATATCATGATTGTAATTGGTGCCGGTGGTTCGGCCAAAGATTTGTTAGTGGTAATCGAAGAAAGCAAAGTTTCCGATCTGTTTTTCTATGATGATGTCAACCTGGAAGGCCCCTCAATGTTGTTTGACAAGTACCCTATCCTCAAATCTGAAGAAGAAATCAGGAAACTTTTTGCGAAGGGTCTCAACTCATTTATTGTGGCTATCGGACATCCGAGATTAAGGGCGAAATTGTTTAATAAATTAGTTGAGTTGGGCGGTAACCCTGTTTCGGTTATTTCGCAAGACATCACTTTAGGCAATTACACCAAAATCGCCCCCGGGACAGCAATACTGCCAGGGTGTCGAATTTCCAATAATGTGACTATTGGAAAATCCTGTTACTTAGGTGTAAATTCAGTTTTTGGCCATGATTGCAGAGTCGGCGAATTTAATATGTTTGGCCCTGGTGCTTCTTTTTTGGGGCAAACTTCCGTAGGTGATTATTGTTATATCGGGGCTAATGCTACCGTCCTTCCCAAAGTGACTTTAGGAAATAATGTCTACGTTAATGCAGGAAAGGTTGTGGATGAGAGCGTACCTGATTATAAGACCTTTGATTAAGCTCTTTTTCAAGAATACTGGCTTGAGAATGGCCTAAAGATCCCATACAAAAAGCCCCAAATCCGCCATCATGAGAAAGACTCAGGTCGAAAAGTTGGATTCGACCTTCACTTAAGCCATATACATAAGGAATGCCTTTTTTCGTCTTGTCAATGAATATATTTTGAAAGGCAAAACCTTCAGTTTTTTTAAGAATTGCAACTACTTTATCTTTTAATTCTTTGCCGTGGTTTTTCTCATTGGTGTTGAGCTCAAAAGTTGCATAGATGGTGTTCTTAAGTTCCCCATCATCGCAAATAGTGTGGACCCACTCTTTGGCAGATATGGAATACCAGGAGAAATTTTTTCCTTCAATTTCAGCTGTGCCCATTAAATCTTTATTGATCTTAATATTTTCAACATCGACGCTTATCCGTTTTGGATCCATAAACGGTTTAAGTCCTGTTTTTAAAGCAGACTTATAAACCGCTTCCTTGCAACTCCAAAATAACCAGCAGGCCTTATAAGGATCATCTTGAGAGTATATGAATTCCACCTCCTTTGCAGAAAAAGCTTTTTGCACCCATCGTTTTCTTTTAAAGCTTACTTTGTTCATTGGGCAACCCAGATCAACAATGTCATTTCCAATGATCATGTTTTGGCCTTTACCAATTTCTCAATGGTATCGATACTTTCTCCTATTGTGAATAAAGCATCCATATCGTTATCGTCGAGTTCAATGTCTAATGCTTCTTCAATGTCAAGGGTGATATCCACAATTCTGGCTGAATTTATTTTAAGGTCCTTAATGATTTCTGTGTTATCATTTAAGTTCTCAAAAAGAGAGGGGTCTTTTGCGTACTTTTTGAGGATTTCTACAAAAAGATTTTTTATTTGGTGTCTATCCTTTTCCATTTAGGTAAATGATTATGGCAACAAATGAAATGATTATCAGTTGTAATTCCAAAATTGGGGTAAAATGGGAATTCCTATTTTCTTATTTGATGTCATCTTTTTTAAGAAACTTACAACTAAGGTTACCTTGTAGAACCAAGATACCATTTGCTTTAAACATCTTTACGTTGCATTTCAGGATATGCTTCCTGAAATATACTTTTTCTGATTCGACTGTTACGCTTTCTCCGGGAAACACCGGCTTGAAAAAATCAATTTCGCAATTTGATAATACAGGTATCAAATTGGTTAATTTATTCTTCTCTAAAATTGAATATCCTAGTGGAATGCAACCTGTTTGCCCGGCACACTCAATCAAAATTACACCTGGGGTTATTGGGTATCCCTCAAAATGGGCTTGGTAGAATGGGAGATCCTCTCTAAAGTGAAATGATCCTTTACAAAAACTGTCATCGAGATACGTGATATTATCGACGTATTTGAAAGCACTACCTATAAAAGGGGGTTGCATAATGTTAAATTGCTACTTTTAAATTCTGAGATAACGTAAAATATTAACCAATTTAAATGAAACGCCCAATTATCAAAGGCATGTTTTTCCTGTTAATAGCTTCATTTATCTATCAATTCCATCATTTTAGAAATAACGGGGTTGTTTTCCCTGGAATCTATTGACCAGCTTTTAGAAATAATGGGGGAGAGAATGGAGTCATGAAAATTAAATCCTGTATAATTCAAATTGAGGACAAAAATTCAGGAGAAATGAAGTTGGTTAATGCGAACGATCTTTTTTGGGACGTTCAAAATTACAGCAGATAGATGCTTTACCTAAAAACATGTAAATGCGAAGCTATAGAAGAAGATCAGGATATTGATGAACTTTTAATTTGGCTTAAAAATAGAATTAATCAAAAATATCCTTTATTCACTCCAGACCTGATGAGGATTAAAAATATCGCTACTTAAATCAGATTGAAAAGAGAATATGGCAGCCAAAGGGATACTATAGCATTGGATTCATGTAATCTCTATTTCTAATTATGGAAAAATTGATTAAATGGCTAGGTTGGTTTGTTTTTGACCAATGGGAAGTGCCCAGGCAAACCCAGGCTGTGATCAGAGTTTTTTACAGCTTGTTTGTTTTTCTATTTTTTATTCAACATGCTCCGTTTCTTGAATTCAGTTGGATAAGCAGTTACCCGAAATTTTATTATCGTCCTTTTTTCAAATAAAGTATTTAGGCTCTGGCTATCATTGGCGGTCCTTTTCCACCTGGTCATTCTACTTTTTTTGGGGATTGATTTTAGCTTTCATCTTTGTGCTTACTTAATTTTTGTTGATTGGAATAAACCCAAAAGGCTTCTGAATACCTTGGTGGATAAATGTTATGCTTATATGCAAGAATCGAGATTCGTTTTTAATCGAACTCTTCTATTATGTGTTTTCCTGATAAATACTTTCCTGCTATTTTCTCATCTAGTACCTTCTGGGTGGTTCCATGAGCAAACAGGGATCAAATTTTCAGATTTTGTTGGCTTATTATTTTTGCTACCACCAGCGGCTTTGATCATTTACTATTGGATAATGCAATTGTTTCGCAGAAATCGATATATCTAATATGGAGTTGAATTTTTATCCTAATTGGGTCAATTTGTGAATTGGCTATCAAATTGTAGGCTTTGAAGCCTGAATGAGATACTCAGGGTTTTGATCCAATGAAAATGAAATAAAACTACGCTTCCCAAGCTTTGAAGATAATCGCTGAATTCACATCTCCAAACCCGAAACTCGCTTTTATGGCATGTTGAATGCCTGAATGGTCAATCCTTTTATGAGGAATAGTTGTTTCATTAATTATCGATTCAATTTCCGGATGAACATCTTCGCAGTTTAATGATGCATGAATGAAATCATTTTTCATCTGCAAAATAACAGCTATTGATTCAATGATACCAGCAGCGCCAAGGGTATGGCCAAAAATTGATTTGGGGGCATTAATAAAAGGTAACTCTGTCCCAGCATCTCTGAATACTTTGTTCCAATTCTGTATTTCTACAGGGTCGGCTTTGGTGCCAGTTAAATGACCACTAATTAGCTGAATATCAGAAGGGTGAACCCCAGAATTTTGAAATGTTTGTTTAAGGCACCTGATAACCCCATCCTTATTAGGAAAAGTCATTGATCCACCATTTCTTTGACCACCACTATTGAGAGCTCCTCCTAAAACCTCAGCATATATTCTGGCTCCTCGTTTTTTTGCGGCGTCAAGTGATTCAACCATCATTATCCCTGATCCAGAGGCAGGAATAAAACCTCTGGCTGAAGCACTCATCGGACGTGAGGCTTTTTGAGGTTGATCATTGGAATATCGATTTAATGCTCTTAAAGAATCGAAACCTGCCCAGAAATATGGACTATAACATTCAGAGCCCCCAACCAACATCCTTTCAGCGAGTCCACTTTTTATCCTATGCATTCCGGCAAGGATAGCTTCTGTACCTGTACAGCAAGCACTCGAATTGGCAGTTGTCTGGTTGCCAAGTCCAAGAATTGAAGAAAGATGTGCTGACGGGCCACTTGGCATCAGGTTATGAATAGCAAAACTGCCTATTCTTTTTACCTTCCCGGCATCAGTCATAGGAATGACTTTTTTCCCAGCGGTATCGATGCCTCCAATCCCGGTACCAATTATGGCTCCTGTGTCCCAATCGACTTTTTCTGACCCGGGTATTGGTATTTTAAGACCTGCATCCAACCAGCATTCCAATCCTGCTACTGTTGCCAGTTTAATAAATTCGCTGGCTTCGTTCAGCTCAAAGTAATTGAAGCAATCTTTGTATGGTTCACTTTTCGGGTTAGCCATACCTCCGACCTGACATGAAAATCCAAGGTCTGCCAATTCCTGAATAAATTGGATTCCACTGTCACCGTGGTAAAGCATAGTGTGAAATGCCTCCAGGTTCAAAGCTCCCGGAGCAACTACGCCCATGCCAGTGATAACCACTCTTTGGTTCACAGTCGCTTGATTTTAGAATTAATAAAAGCAGAAATATTAATGCCCCAATAGTAGAAACAAATGCAGGTTGCACTAATAAAAATTAAAAGAGGATTAACGAAATACTCGTTTAATCCTATCCAACTGTATGGGATTTTCATTGGATTTCCATGGAAATAGAACAACGCAAAATAAATGGCGAATAAAGGCACTACCCAATAAAGGGAAACACCCCGAATGAGCTTTTCAAGAATTCCATAGATCTTATTTATCCATGGTTTTTTCAAGTTACTTAAAATCCAGGGCCAGTTTAGAAAAATGGAAAAGACCATAAAATGGTAACTAAAATCAATATCAATGATTAAAAAAATACCAAAATGGAAAAAGACAGCCAGTGAGGTGAAAAACCGGAACATGGGAGGACTGAAAATCATAAAAACAAAAGCTGTTTCAAAAATGACTGTAGCCCAGTCTATTGATTTCCAGATTAGAGGACTATGGAGATCGTAAAAGAATGGTGCCAAAGCTACATTACGTTCCAATACATCATATTCCATCAGGAATTCACCTTGTGTGGCCTGAATACTGTATAGCATCCATCCAGCCAAAAGCTTGGCAAAACCGGAAGTGAAAAAGGCGAATCCGACGATAATGCTGTAAAGTGTTATTGGCCACGAGTGGACCTTAGTCATCTTTTCAGGCGATCTAAATGCATCTACTGATAATGCGGCGCCCCAGTTTGTGAATGACATGATAAATGGAAAAATCAATATAAGGATCGGATTATCAATGTTTCCAAATACATAAAAAAAGGAAAACTGGACAATTATGAATAACGCCATCAGGCGTGACATTAATATGGTTTTATACCCAATGAGTACCAAAACTGTAGTAGAAAACAGTAAAAAATTAAGGCTCAAATAAAATAAGTAGGGAGGGAAATCACTAAAAAAACTGGATAGGATTGTGGCAGGGTCAAATAACCGTTGTGGATATTCCATCGCCCATTTAAAATTGAAGAAATCACCATAATGCCAGAAAAGATATAGCATGTAGAATCCAAAAACTATCCTAATGCCGCCCAATACCCCGGGTGTAACCGGGTAGGATTCTGAAATCCAATTATCTATTTTCTTTATGATAAGGTGCATATCCAAAAATGATCAATGCAGTTTAATGATGAAATCGCCTAGATGGGTTTTTTCTTTGATCCCCTGTTTGTTGCTTAAGTCTTTTCGAATTTCTTCCCATCGGAAAACGACTTTGGTGCAATCATCTCGTTTTGTAAATGATTCTACCCGATGTTCTATCCATTCCAAAAATTCAGGGTCCTTTTGAGGCTCCCAATCTGAGTATTTATAATGAAAATTATTTCTGATAATCCCGTACCTGTTCGAAATAAACGCTTCGCTAAACAAATCGTGAAAGTTGATCAAAAGTGTATCTCCAGAGGAGAATTCAGCTATCATGTCAACCCGTTCATATTTAAGAATATTGTCTATAGCATAGGAATACCCAAATCTTGGTAATACTATGGCCGGAAAGAAATTTCTAACCTGCATGATGTAAATGTACTGGCCAATCAAAAACAGACTAACGATGAGAAATAGTACACGAAGTTGTTTTGGAGTCATTTTTACTACTTATGAATGCAGGAGATTTCAAGATTGGCATCAATTTGACTCAAAATAAAATTGAGTAATTGGTCATATGATTGCACCCCATCGAGACGTCCCCATTTACTATCTTGTTGCCTGCAATTTTCCTGGAGTACGCCTTTTAGTTTAACCCATTTATTTGTTTTGTTATAAATGGCTGTAATGGTCCTGGTTTCACCATTGCCGGGCACTTTTACCTCCATATAGTAGGTTACAATCAAGTCGCGAACCGAAACCTGAAAACTGGCTAATTTTTCTTTTCCAGAAAGTAAATGAAGGTTGTAATGAATTCTTTGGATGGCTTCACCTTCAGCGAAAAAATTACCTTTCTCCATGCTTAAAAATTCAAGTTGGTAGCCAAGGGGTTTGCCATCAAGATTGACACTTGTTTCAACCACTCCGCTACGATCTTCAGAAAGAAATGAACGCATTACTACCTGGCATATTGATTGGTTCGCTATTGCGAGAAATGCAATAAAGAAAACCAGAAATTTTGAGACTAATCGAAAAGAATTTTTCACTGTTCTTCTTTTAGTTTTATGTTGGCGTAAATCTGTTTTGCAATGCAACGGCCCTGCTCAACGCCTGCCTCATTAGCCATTGGATAATGCATACCACCATACAGCCTCGAGTCTGCAGCCTGTTGGGCTGCTTCCCTGAAACTCCTGAAGGATCTTGGAGGAAGACCAATCCTTACATGCGTGCTGTCAGTGAAGGTTATGTCATCTCCCATATGCATGGTTAACAACTCAGCCACACATCCTGAAACTGTTGAATGGCCGGAAGTAAATTCAGGAAATGGGGGAGTGATCACGAATGGTTCCCATTCTTCAAGTCCGAATACCTCACGAATGTATGTTTTAGGTCTTACAAGGTTAATATCATATTTGGTATACCAGCATTGAATGAATGCATCTGCAATACCGATTCCGGCGAGGGCATACATCTCAGCTGCTTCAGCAAGATTTAGACTTTGCTCTTCACTGACGTATCCAAGGATAAATGACCAATGACCTGGTGGAGTAGCTGTTTCCCCGGGACAATCAGCCCAATATAAAGCATCCTCTCGTTGTTGCTCAGTTAGATTTTGATCGGCATCCAAAACGGCCTTTGCCTGTAAATAAAATCCGGAACCTTCTTCTTCGCTGTAAGGATGTGGGAGATCCATAGGACAGACGTTTGCGTTGTCAAGTACAAATGGTCTTAAAGTTGGCCAGAATGGCTCCAATGCCTTCATATTGAAGTCTGTTGGTTCCCAATATTCAGGATGATCAATTCTGGGAGGGGTTTTGTAGAATTTGAACCTGGTGTCATCGTAATTGTCAGTAGCTGCCCATTTCAGAATTTCTTCGGAAAGTAATTTCCCAAAAACCAAAGACCTGTCAAAAACCTCAGGGGCTATTTTGCCAGAACGGTCAGCTTTCTGAGCCTGATGAAGTCCTGACAATGTTTTATCACTCCCGGAAAGGAATCTCGACAATAATTCATCACAGACATAGTATAATGCTTCTATCATAACGCTTGGCCAGTCGTATTCAAGAGACGGATCAGTTGTAGGCAAAGCAGAAAAATCATTCAGCTGACCACTCAGGGAATAATGATCAGGCATTCCACCAACTACAGATTCGTAAAAGGTGAGACCGAGATAACCATACATCCTTGCTGCTATCGGAGGACCAACGACCTGATGTTTGATATGATGATAAAGCATTTCATTCCATTCTCTCACGTACTTTAATTCCTCCTGAAATTCTGATGTTGGCTTAGATACAGGATTGTATACCGACTTTTGAGAAGGTCCAATACTACAAGAGGACATCATAAGCAAAAGGAATATTGGTATGATAAATCTGAACTTCAATATTATGATATTTTGGACTGTCAAAGCTAAGGTAAAAAAAATGACAGGTATCCTTCAAATATTGGCCATGGAGTGTATTTTTACACTGTTGTTTATAATAGCAGAATGAATGATATACTGATTTTATGGGCCTGTATTTTTTTGCTTTCTTTTGTCTCATGCCAACCCAATCCGGAAGTTAAAATTGAAAAAGCAAAATCAGAATATGCCGATTACACAGGAAAAGAGGTAATTACCATCAAAAATGCCAATTCTGATGACTCCAGATGGTACTTTGATCAGGATACCTCAAAACTATTTTACCTCCTCAACCCAGATTCCTCTGGCATTCAATTCAATAACCAGATAAATGAGAATTTTTCAGTTAATGTATGGGATTTTGACTATTCCGTAATTGGTGCAGGTGTAGCTATTGGCGATATCAATAATGATGATCTTCCAGATGTATTTTTCACCGGAAATTACGTGGATAACCGGCTCTACCTGAATAAGGGCAATCTGGAGTTTGAAGACATTACACAATCGGCTGGTGTACAAGGCTCAGATGGCTTTTACACAGGAGCAATAATGGCAGATGTAAATGGAGATGGATGGTTAGACATTTACACATGTAAAGCAGGAAATTTTTCCCCTGAAGAAAGAGAGAACCAGCTTTTTATTAATAATGGAGATTTGACATTTACTGAGGAAGGTGCCTCATTCGGCATTAATGATCCGTCGTATAGTGTATCGGCAGTTTTTTTTGATGCAGACCTCGATCATGATCTTGATCTATATGTTTCCAATCACCCTGTAGATTTTCGGGAAAAATACAATCCTACCAATTATGATAAAATAGAGAAGGGGGTCAATCTTAGTGATAAATTTTACTTAAATGAAGATGGGAAATTTACTGAACGCTCCATGGAATTTGGGATTAATAACCATGGTTATGGGTTAGGGGTTACTGCCGGCGATATAAATATGGATGGGTACCCGGATCTTTATATCTCCAATGATTTTGCCATGAATGATCACCTCTATATCAATAAAGCAGGTGTTTTTTTCGAAGATCAGATCAAGGAAAGAACGCATAAGATCAGCCAAAACTCTATGGGAGCCGAAATTGAAGACTTTAATAATGACGGTTATTTTGATATTCTCACTACAGATCTAAAAATGGAGCGGTGTTACGATCTCAAGACATTCAGGGAAACCAACAGGCCTGGTTCATATTATGATGGTCTTACTCAAAGTGGATTTCACTACCAATACGCACACAATACGCTGCAATTGAACAATGGTATTGGCGAATTTCAGGAGATGGCCGAGTTTGCCGGATTGGCCTCTACCAACTGGAGTTGGTCTTCTTTTTTAGTGGATTTTGATCTTGACGGTCTAAAAGACTATTTTGTTTCAAACGGATTTTATATTAAAGTCCATGCAGACCAGCGGGAAAACTTCCGAAAACTGGGCTCGGCAATACGTAATCAGGACATTCCTGCATTTTATTACTATAGGAATCTTATGCCCAAAAAGCATTTGAAATTTTCGAACAAGTTTTTTAAAAATACAGGTAATAAAGGGTTTGAAAATTATTCCTTAAAGTGGGATTCTGGCTTGCCAACTACATCATATGGAGCTGCTTACGGTGATCTGGATGGTGATGGTGATATTGATGTTATTACTAATAACACTAATCAAAAAGCCACGGTTTACATAAATACAGCTTCAGAAAAAGAATTAGGTAACTACCTGAAAATTAGACTACTTGGTCCTAATGGCAACAATTTTGGATTAGGAGCTACTGTTAAAGTTTCTTTCTCGAATAGCGAAATACAATCCCGACAATTAATTGGTGTTAGAGGCTATCAGTCGACTTCCGAAATGATTGCTCATTTTGGCTTTCCAGAAAAGGAAACAATAAAGTCAGTGGAAGTAATTTGGCCAGGAGGAAATTATCAGGTAAAACGAGATGCAACTCCCAATTCTACACTATTATTTTATCACAAAGACGCGAAGCCTGGCAAAATACCTTTAGTTTCTGATGAAACAGATCCCTGGTTTGAAAAAGTTAAGAGCGATAAAAATCTTTCACATCGGCATAAGGAAAACTTTTTTGATGATTTTGCTAACCAGTTCCTGTTGCACCGAAATCATTCAACGGAAGGACCGGGCATTGCCGTTGGAGATGTTAACGGCGATGAATTAGAGGATGTTTTTGTTGGAGGGGCCTCTGGACAACCAGCAGCATTATACCTCCAGGATATTAATGGTGCTTTCAAGTTTTCAGAAGGCCCATGGGCAAGTTTAGCGAATTACGAAAATACGGGCACTTTACTTTTTGATATAGAAGGAGATGGTGATTTGGATATCTATTTTGGATCTGGAGGATCTGAGTTTTTAAAAGATTCAGAATTCTATCAGGATCAGATTTTACTCAATGATGGATTTGGAAACTTTACTCTTAGTGAAGGGCGTCTTCCAAAATCGCTTTCAAGTACATCATGTGTTATAGCATGTGATTTTGACAACGATGGCGATCTGGACCTTTTCAAAGGCAGTCGATTAATTCCACAAGAATATCCACTTTTCCCAAAAAGTCAACTTCTCCAAAATGAGAATGGATACTTTACAGATGTAACTGAGAAACTTGCTCCTGGATTGCAGAAAGTAGGTTTAGTCACAAGTGCACTTTGGACTGATGTCAATAATGATAATCAGTTCGATCTTATTGTTTTGGGAGAATGGATGCCGGTAAGGATTTTCCAAAATGAAAATGGAAGCTTTGTAGAGGTAACAGATAAAGCCGGTTTATCTTTCCTTACCGGATGGTGGAATAGTATTTCTGGCGGAGATTTTAATAATGATGGGTGGACTGATTATGTGGTTGGTAACTTTGGGAAAAACCTGAACTTCCAGACATCGTCTCAGGAACCTGTTGAACTGTTTTACCATGACTTTAATAGAGATCATTCACCTGAATTGATATTAACCTATCATAACCAGGGATCGCGATACCCGGTTGAAATTTATGATAGGATCGTCGAAAAAATCAAGGATATCGAGCAATTGTTTCCTACCTATCATGACTTTGCAAGTGCCACTGTTGAGGATTTATTTGGTGAAAAGGAATTAGATAAGGCAATGAACTTACAAGCAAACACTTTTGCACATTGCCTGCTTTTAAATGATGGTAAAGGCGGATTTAAAATTTCTGAATTACCCCGCCAAACTCAAATTTCTCCCGTTTTTGGAACTTTAGTTTATGATTTTAACAATGACGGCAATCAGGATATCCTGCTTCATGGAAATTTTTATGGTATGGATCCCAGGCTTGATCGCCAGGCTTCAGGAAAGGGATTTTTACTAAGTGGACAGGGGAATGGTGATTTTGATGTGTTATATCCTGGTCAATCCGGATTTGAGTACGATGCGGATGCCAGGTCACTTGTATTAATGCAAAGAAAAGGAGAACTCAATGTTTTGGCGGCGGGAAGTAATGCAGCAATGGAAGCCTTCAAGGTAAGAACAATGTCAAAGGGGGGTCAAAATGCGCCGAAAGATGCTAATTATGCTTTGATTTCCTTCCCGGATGGGAGGATAAGAAAGGATGAATTCTATATAGGAAGCGGCTATCTGGGACAAGGTACAAAGGTGTTGTCCCTGCCTAATGAAAGGGTTGGAGTTGAATTTGTTAGTAATAATATTTCCCGAATTGACAAGTGATGAAGGCAACTTTCAAAGCGCTGTCAATTATGTTTTGGTCAATATTAAAGTTGATTGTCTTTTTGTTAGTTGTCACAGGTTGTCAAAAGGAAAGGACCCATGATTTCGTTCCGATGGTTAACGCTTTTGAAAATGAAGCACGCTATTTTGCAGATCAAGACCCCGGGCAGCTTTTCCACCTTGTTCCTCATGAACATTCTAATATTACTTTTTCAAATACTTTCAGAGAAACATTTGAGTATAATATTTGGTCATTCATGTACTATACTATTGGTTCTGGCTTAGGAGCTGGAGATATTAATAATGACGGGCTTATTGATTTGTTTTTCGCTGGAGGACTTGGCGAAAATGCCCTATATCTTAACAAAGGGAATCTTGAGTTTGAAGACATTTCCAAAAACGCTGGAATAAGCGACAGTAAAGGATTCAAAACAGGAGTTACCATGATCGATATTAATGGAGATGGTTTCCTTGACATTTACGTTTGCAAGACGGGAACTTTTGAAACCGAATTCCTGCGAAACAAATTCTATATTAATAACGGTGATAACACCTTCACTGAAAAAGCTACTGAATTGGGGCTTGATGACCCTAGTCTTTCTACTCACGCTAATTTTATTGATTATGATAAGGATGGGGACCTTGACATGTACCTCCTCAATCACCCCAACGATTTCAACCAACGCAACCAGGTGAAATCATATACCAAGATTGAAAAAGGAGTAAATATGTCGGATAAGTTCTTCCGAAATAATGGTGACGGAACGTTTTCTGATGTATCCATAGCCGCTGGTATTAACAATCATGCTTATGGCTTAAGTTGCTCTGTTGGAGATCTAAATCAAGATGGATGGGATGATTTACTGATTTGTAATGATTTTTTGATGCATGATATGATTTATATCAATCAAAAAGATGGAACATTTCAACAGCAGATGCATGAAATGCTTGGAAAAACAAGCCGTTATAGTATGGGGTCCGATATTTCTGATTTCAATAATGATGGTTTGTTGGATTTCGCCATTGCCGATGTAGATATGCGGACCAACCATGACCGTAAAACAGACCGGGGTAATTCAATGGGGTGGGGTGTGCAAGAATTTGAAGAGATAGTAAATAGTGGATACTATTACCAATATCCAAGAAATACGCTTCAATTGAATAATGGCAATGGTACATTTACCGAGATGGCCAACTTTGCCGGGGTATTTAGTACAAACTGGAGCTGGGCCATGCTATTTGGCGATTATGACCTTGATGGCTGGAAAGATCTATTTGTGAGTAACGGATTTATGATCCAATTTGATGAGGACCTCAAAGATCAACATAAAGAACTGAGTACGGCAGTAAGACAAAATGATGAGGATTTGTTTTATAAGGTCAGGATGGCCATGCAACGAAAGCATTTAAAATATCCTAATGAGATTTTTAGGAATAATGGAGATTTAAGATTTACAAGAAAAACTGAAGATTGGGGACTTTCACTCCCAACATTAAGCCATAGTGCCATTACTGCTGACCTTGATAATGATGGAGATTTGGATCTCGTTTCCAGTAATACCAACCAAAAGGCAACAGTTTATAAAAACAATTCAGAAGAAAGGTCTGATGGGAAATTTTTGAAAGTTAAGTTGAAAGGCACAGAAAAGAATCGGGATGCCTGGGGCTCAAAAGTTGAATTGATAACCAAAACAGGACAGTATCAGTTTAGGCATCAAAGCCCAGTGAAAGGATATCAGTCCACTTGCCCGCCAATCCTGCATTTTGGAATACCTGATGGCGAAGATATTGAAAAGCTTTCTGTTGTTTGGCCTGATGGAACAGTGTCAGAACACTTAGAGATTACCCTAAATCAAGAGATAGAGATCGAACAAGCCTCGGGAAATACAATTTCTGTAAACGCCGCCCCGGTAAAACCAATGTTTACGAATGTTACTTTGAAATTGATGAAAGAACCATTCATCCACAAAGAAAATACATATGACGATTTTGCCAGTCAGTTTCTCTTGCACCATAAACAAAGTCAACACGGACCTGGAATTGATGTAGGAGATCTCAATGGTGATGGTCTTGAAGATTTTTTTGTAGGTGGTGCTAAAGGGCAGGAGGGAGGTCTTTACTTGAAGGAGGCATCAGGGAAATTTATCAGGCAAAATTCTGAATTTTTAAATGATGATATAGCCTTTGAAGATCAAGCTATTGCCTTTTTCGATTTTGATAACGATAAAGATTTGGATATCTACATAGCAACCGGATCAGGAGAATACGGGGAAGATCCCCAACTGTTACAGGATAGATTGTATCAGAACAATGGGTTAGGTGAATTTTCCAGGACAACTGGCGTTCTTCCAGAAATTACAACTAATACAGGATGTGTTATCGCCAATGATATTGACAATGATGGAGATGTAGATCTGTTTGTAGGAGGCCGAGTTAAGGCAGCTCAATATCCGAATCCGCCCAGATCGTATTTTTTGATAAATGATGGCGGAGTTTTCAAGGATCATACATCGAAAATTTGTCCTGAATTAGAGTTGGGAGGTATGATAACCGATGCGGTATGGACTGACTTTAATAATGATGGATGGACTGATCTTATTGTTGTTGGAGAATGGATGCCAATAAGGTTTTTTCAAAATGATAAAGGCAGCTTGTTTGAAGTAACCAAAACTACAGGTTTAGCAAATATGGAAGGCTGGTGGAATTCAATAACTCAAGCGGATCTTGATGGCGACGGGGATGAGGATTATATCGTAGGAAATATTGGGTTGAATTATTATTACAGTGCAAGTGCTGAACAGCCTTTTGAGCTTTTCTACCATGATTTTGATGAAAACGGACAAAAGGACCTGGTATACTCTTATTACCTTGACGGAAAACGGTACCCCACTCATACCTTTCGCTATTTAAGTGAAAAAATGCCTATCCTAAAACAGGAGTTGCGGACGTATTCTAAGTTTGGAGCCTCTACTACTGATCAGATATTTGACTCTAAAGGATTAAATCAAGCCCAATACTTTAAAGCCTCAATATTTGCCAATATTATTATCGAAAATAAGGGAGGAATGCAATTCGAAAAGCATTTGTTACCAAATCGGGCTCAAATGATTCCAATTCAGGATGTAATTGCAGAAGATTTTAACCAGGATGGTTTTATTGATCTTTTATGCGCTGGAAATTTTTTCCCAACTGCTCCTTTGTTTGAAAAAATAGATCATGCCCAGGGCGTATTGCTTATTGGAAATGGCCAATTAGAATTTACGGTTCATTCGATGTCAAAAATGGGTCTTTGTGGGTCAGGTGATGTGCGAATACTCAGAAAACATAATGCTTCTTCTCCTTCAACAAACCACATTTTCGTGGTAAGGAATAATGATCAGCTTGATATATTGGAATATTAGAGCTTTTCCGAATTTGTTTGCCGCGTTTGACCAGATAGATAAACTCCAAACAAGCTCTTAGAATGAAAGGTTGGCATTCTTTCAGAAGTTTTGATTAATGTAGCTATTGCAAAACGTTGATTTCTTTCAATTCTCCTCCTTGTACCAGATGATAAGATTTGTTGATGTCAATATTGGAAAATAATTGAGGTTGGGAATCTCTTGCCCAGTAAATTTTCAGGGTTTTTACCAAACTAGCTTTTCCCAGACCAAGGTCTAACCTAAACGGAGAAGCGCCAAAACTACCTCCACTGCCCACTTTTCTGAATACGGATCGAGTAATTCCTTCTTCTTCAATTATGACTTCTACGATTGTCCCGACCGCTGCATTATTGGTAATGGTGCCTTCCAGTTTAAGAGACATCCAATTACTCCCTTGACCAGGGTTTTCCAATAAAGCATTGTGGAAGACATCCCCTGTAAAGGCGCCTCCCAATACTATGAAAACGTCCTGATCACCGTCATTATCTATATCACCTATTGAAACACCATGGCCTTTTTGCAAATGCCCTGTCCTTGAGGAATAGGTGATTTCCTCAAATCTTAGTCCTGTTTGATTTAGAAACATTCGATTTGGAAATAAGTAGGACAGATCAGGTGCTCCGGTTCCAACGTAAAAGTCAAGAAACCCATCGTTGTTCAGGTCCCCGAAATTTGCGCCCATAGCATAGGTGTTTTTTTGTAACATGGTAGTTTTGGTCTTATCGGAAAAGGTACCATCACCATTATTCTTAAATAATCGGGGTAAGTAAGTTGAATCAAAGGCCATCCCCATTAATTCCTTTGCTAATGGGATATGTTGATTTCTAAAATCGTAACCTGAAACAAAAATATCTTCGAATCCATCGTTATCATAATCCCAAAACCAACATGGAAAACTGAAATGGGGATCCTGTACTCCGGCTTCTTCTGCTTTATCAAGAAACTGATAAATACCTTTTTCGTTTGGACCTTGATTGATAAACAAATAATTTTTATCATCAAGAACAGAGAGATATAGATCAGGCAAACCGTCATTCTGGATGTCTCCCCACACAGCCCCTTTCACGAAGCTGTTAATATCAAGTCCTGAAGCTATAGCTGATTCAGAGAATGAGCCGTCTTGATTATTTAAATATAACTCACTTTTACAAGGAAAGTCTTTTGTGGATTCATTTCCAATAAAAAGATCTAGGTAGCCATCTAAATTTACATCTGCCCATGCCGCAGTTTGCGTGGGAAACTCAGAATAAAGGCCAGCTTCAATCGTTACGTCAGAAAAAGTATTGTCACCATTGTTTCTGAGTAGTGAATTTGGATGTTTCCCCATTGATCTAAACCAGGCACCACGGAGTACAAAAATGTCAAGCCAGCCATCATTATTGTAATCCGTCTGGATGATGTTCAGCCCTCCGACCTGTCCGATCAACCCGGCACTTTTTGTCATGTCCTGAAAATTTCCATTACCTTGATTGGCATAAAACCTTAGCTGCCCTTTCAGGTCATAATCAGAAACAACGATATCCAGCCAACCGTCATTATTGAAATCATCCATGATTGAACCACCTGCCAATCCCCGGGTGTTTAGACTTGTTTCAGTTGCAATATCTGTGAATTGACCTATTGAAACATGAGAGGTGAATTGCGCTTCCGAAATAACAAAATTTGGGTCGACAGATTCAGGGTAGGTGCCTACAGCCATTTGTGTTAAATTCAATAACCATCTGGCCATAATATTATCTGGATCGGCGCTAAGGATTTCATTATATAGTTTTCCTGCTTCAGTAGGCCCTTCTTTATCCTTATAGATTCCTTTTCCTTTCAAGGGAAAAATGCAGGATTCGCTGTTGTGATGATGAATGCAATTACCTTGTTCACCAAGTCTTAAATTACCGATAGCTTTAAATTCTAATGCTTGCAGTGAGGTAGCATTCGGGAAACCTTCAATCAATTTCAGACTTTCTTTTGTCTGACCATCATTCAATAAGGCAACCGCCAGTTTTTTTATTGTTTCTGGATCGTTATTGCCTTCTTCTATTTTTTCCTTTAAATACTCTACCTGTTTGTCACTGATATAGAAGTTATTATAGTGATTACCTTCTTTTTCCAGTTCTTTAAGTCTGTCAATGACTGTTAAAGGTGATGTTGACTCAGAAGACTTTGGTTGACTACAAGAAATAATTGTCAACCAAATGAACAAGAATGCGACACAGTTTTTTAAGCAAAGAAAATTCAAAAGGTATTAATGTTAGGATGCAATAAGATAGAATAGTGAAATGTACACTTTTTCATTAGTTATTAGTAAAATTCACTTCGTTTAATCGGCTTGAGTCTTTTCAACGATTTTAAGAATTTCCGGAGCTAGAAATTCAGCAACCTTTATGGAGCCCTCATCAGTTAAATGAACATAATCATAAAAGTATTGATTACTTTTTGGAATGCTTGCCGCAAGGTCAATTACATGAACACCCTGCTGATCGGCTTTGCTTAAGATAACCATGTTAAAAGAATTGACCATTTTTCTAAATTCACTATAATTTTCATTAGAGTAATTAAATCTTTTTTTTACTTCAGGACTTGATTTCTCAAACAAGGAATCTTGTAAAAATAAAGGTTGAGTAAGTAATACGGGGCTGATCTCATTAATTTGACATAAACTGATAAAAAGATCCAGGCTTTTGGAAAACTTAGAAACAAAATCAGCATTGAAAACTGGTTTCATTCCAACCCATTCTTCCTTTAAATCTTTGGGTTGATCTAATGTATTGTTTATTAATAGGGAACGATGCCAGTTTCGATTATGATATGATTGTTCATATGCCAAAGTAGTCACGTCGTTAATGTTGTGTTTAAGAACAACCATATCAGGTGCAAATGGAATTATTTTGTGTAATAACAAGGAATTCGAATGCATTGAGTGATTTCCCCCAAGTGCCGAATTGATGGTGTTAATTTTTAATGTGGAAACCTCTTCCATTTTCCTTCCCGATAAATAAGGGAACCTGAGGTCTTCAAGTACATACATACTCTCAGTAGAAGACCCTCCAAGAAAAAAAATGGACTTGTCAGGATTAGAATGAACCATCGAAGGGAGGACAAAACCATGTTTATCAGTTCTGAATAAAGTGGCTTCTCTATTGAATGCTTTTTGATTAGCTAATAGATTCTCCTTTTTTATTTCAACCGATTGATTTTGATTCGGGATTTGGCTTCTAAGTCGAATAGATTCGGTAAGGATTGGTTGACTTGTGGTAGGTCTGAGAATTTCCAATATGGCTATATCCCGGGAATTCGGCGACTTCCAAAATAAAAAATGACCAGAAACCAACTCTATAAAGATTAGTGAAACAAGAGTAAGCAAAAGAAAAGTTGAAAGAGAACGAATACCTCTGATTGAGGTTAGCATAATTAGCCCAAACCCAATCGAAAGAAAAGAAAGTATTCTTAAATAGTATTTAAGACTCGATTTCAGAGCAATGTCTGGAAGGATAGCTTTATAGATTAATTCAAGTAATAATGGAATGGCTATTAATAAAACCAGCGATTTCAATAAGGTACTTTTCAATTGAGTTTAATCGATTTTGAATATATATTATATAAATTGGATTTACTGTAAAAATTAACACTGGAACAGCAACAGCCCATAAGATAATATCCAGAATTAAATATATTCCAAGATGAATTGTCAATAAACAAATTCCAATAAAAAATACAGGTTTTTTCCCGAATAACGCGAAAAAGCAAGTTGATTCCATCAGTAAAGTAATACCGAGAGCAATTGAGAATAAGCTGGTGTTATTCATGACCAAACACGAGATACACTCACCACTTTCTATGTGGGCAATGTCACAGGTATCTGCATATCTAAACTGAGCTCCTTTCATGACACTTAGTGCCATTTCTTCTGGATGATAAATCCATGATGATCCAGTATTTTTCAATTTGGCAAGCCCAGCCAATAAATAACCACCAACCACCACTTGGAACGAGAATTACATCCTTGAATAGTGCATTTTCTCTGGTTGAGTATTAAATCTCAAATAAGCTAGAAACTGGGCGAAAATAACAAGAATAAGTAGTTCATTTCTTTGATACAAACCATTTGAACGTTCCAGTGTGAACAGCAAAAGGCATAATATGAACAAGAGGAATGTTGAACAGACCATATACTTTTCGAACAAATACCCTGCAAACCCAATAATTACTAGGATAATAGTTATCCAAATAAATGGTTCCTGATTTATGATGGCACAATTAAAAAACTGACAGATGCCCTTAGGATAGGGTTGTTCCTGGAATTAAAAAATAATTTGAGATATAAACCAAAATATGAAGATGGATAACAAGATTTTTGATGTAACCCATTCCGCATGACTATAATTCTCTTCAAAAAAGTTAGTCCAAAGCTTTGCTCCCGAGTAGCTTTTTTTTGGTGGTAATGGTGCCATCTTCAATCTTTAATAGTCCCTTATATAATTTAATTGAGTCAATAAAAGCCTCCTATGAATTTCTTTTGTTAAATAAGTTGTGAAGCATTTTATCTCCAATTGATTTATTCTGTGTAGGTGGAAGGTCAATGCCCATCATAATACTGTTAAAATTGCAATAAGCAGAAAAATCATGTGAAAGTTCACCCGAAAAAGTGTTGAAATATTCTTGTAATGGAATGACTTCTTCATTTTGATCAGTGATATAAAAAAAGTATGCCCAGTTGGGAAAAGAACTATACATATTAAATCTAGCAAAAGGGTGAAAATCTCCAATTGTTAAAGAGCTCAGTACAAATATTAAGGTAATAGAAGACTTTTGAAGGATTTTGCTGGTTTTAAATTTCATAAATCTATTTTTGCCCGATCATCAAATTAATATATTTAGCGAAAATTCCTTAATTCGATATTGTGTTAGTTTCTGTTGCCATTATTAGTTATAACCATAAACCTTTTATCAAAAAGGCGATCGACAGTGTTTTGATGCAGGAAACAGACTTCGAGTTTGAAATAATTATTGGTGATGATGGCTCCACAGACGGAACACAGGAAATCCTTAAGCAGTATCAAATAAAACACCCTCAAAAGTTTAGGTTGATCCTTGCCGAAGCCAATGAAGGTGTATACAATAATGTTGTCAAAATTCTTCGACATTGCCAAGGTAAATATGTTGCTGTTCTGGAAGGTGATGATTATTGGACCTACGAACAAAAACTTCAGAAACAAACACTGTTTCTTGAAAACAATTCTGAATTTTCAGGATGTTGTCACGATACTCAAATCATAAAGGAAGGCCTAAAGACAGGTGATATCGGATGGGAAGAAAATTACTTTAGTTTATATTCTCAATTGCACAATTATTCTCAAACCATAACCCCTAGCCATTTGATAAGGAGAACAATTATCCCAACAAGTTCCCTGTTTTTCAGGTCAAGGGATTATTTTGATGAAATGGCCGTTTATTCAGACATTAAGTTCTCAATTTCCTGGATTCTTGAATTAATTGTTATGAAAAAATCAGAAAATGAGGCGGGTAAATTTTATTTTTTTAACCAATCATGGTCAGTTTACAGGAAAAACAAAGGAGGCCTAACAATAAAAAATAAGCGCAAAGATTTCGTTCTTTCTAACTTGATGATTTTAAGAAGACTAAAAAGGGATAAACTTTATAAAGGATATAAGGCAGACTTGTATTGGTCGATTGCTAATGAATATGAAAACTGGAAATTCCACATTTTACCTGAAGCAAGACAAGAAAGAAGATGGTTATCATTGAACTACTTAAAATCTAGTTTATTACATACCTTCCACAGATTTCGCGAGCTTCTAAATCCTTTATAGATGTCCTCTGGTAAGTTTGTTTTTGTTGTATGCGGTTCAAAGGGACATATTCATTCTTTACAGTTGGCATTGAGGTATTTAAGTTATTTTTCATCGAACGAAATAATTGTGCTGACCGATGAATTCAGAAATGAAATTCCTATCAAATGGAAGAATGTCATCAACATTAAGACCCCTTCCTCGCTTTCTAATCACCAGGCTTCTATTTATTTGAAAACAGGCTTGCATAAATTCCTCGATCCTAAATTCCAATACTGCTATTTGGATTCAGATGTATTGGCGATTAGTTCAAATGTTGACAAAATATTTAGCATGAATGCCGGGCCAGTTACGTTCTCAACTGATCATTGCAAAATGGATCGCTTTAGTCCTGCCGCTGTCATTAATCCTCAAATGGAACTTGATTACGAATCAGGATCAAAAATTATTAGGGATCTATACTTTGAGTGGAAATCGACTTATCAAAACTCTATAAAGTTTTACAAAAGAATAGATGAATATTCAAAGTATGCCTTTAATGAAATAAATGACCAAAAGTTTGGAGTTTTTCGCGATTACATATATCGATATTTTGTAATGGCACAGCTCATCATGTTTGATCCAAGATTCAAGATAAAATACAATCAAAGAAGGGTGGTTTTTTCAATCAAATATTTATGTTCACTTATCGTCTTCTTTGGGTTAAAGTGGTTGATTAATCGTGAATTCCGTTTTATGCCGTTAAATTCAGAAAGCCATTTAGTGAAAAAAGGTAATTCGAAAAATGTACTTCATTTTCTAAAGTCCATTAAATCATACGGTTATGAGTTCAATTTTTTTCAACAAAAATGGAAGGATCAAGCTGGGAACGAAATTGATAAAGAGTCCCTGACATGGGAATATTTTCATGAGAATAGGGGATATTATTTTGATTTGGAAAATGATAAATGGAGTACTAAAGAAGGCCAATTGATTGTAGAAGAACGGTCTGATTTACTGCGTCAACGCATTCGTGAAAAATTTGGTGTCAATGTATCCAATCCCCAATGGCAACACTGGAACGGCGGTGTCTTCCTCTTCGACAATTCATCCCACGAATTTTTGGACACATGGCACAACTACACCATGGAAATATTCAAGGATGAAAAATGGCGGGTAAGAGATCAAGGAACTTTAATCGCCACCGCCTGGAAGCACGGTTTGCAGGATAATCCAACCTTACCAATAGGAATGAATTTCCTCGCCGATTATTACGCTGATCAAATACAATATAAAGGAAGTTTCATCTTCGATTTTAAAGAAGGACAGAAAGGCATCAAGCCTTGCTTCCTTCATATTTACCACCATTTCGGGGACGAAAAATGGAAGCTTTGGCAAGACGTTATCGAATTAGGCAAAAAAGAAGGCATCCTTCCGGCCGATTACAAATATGCCAGCTAATCCATAATTCTCTCTGACAACTTTTCATTTTTTAAGCCCCAATTTTCAGAGTCGTTGACTATAGGCTTTCCTGTTTTCAACATTTTATTGACATCACTCAAAAATCGTTTTCCCATTCGATTTTCAACGCTATATCCATCATAATCAAAACGTTTCTGATGATCCTGGTGATAAACAGGGTAGGGTAACTCAATTTGCTGCACCCCAGCTGTAACTGCGGCCACAAGACATAGCGAATCAACATGAACGTTGGTCCAGGTGTCCTCAAGATAACCCTTGATTTTTCCCCAATCAGATCGATGCATCAAGCAGAAATCACCACTTGCCTGGCAGTGATATGTGAAAGTGAATAATAGTTTGGCGTCCACTCGCGTGAAGAAGGGTAGTGACCTGATGATTGGCAAGTAAAGGAAGGTCCGATAATAATACAGTCTGATTTTATTGAACATGCGGAGGAGGCTCAATCTCGTATTTAAGGCTCGAGGTTTACTTAAAGTTGGGATAAACCCGCCCTTCATCATAAATAGATGGACGTTTTTTCTGATATATGACTCTAATTCTTTGAAATTCACCTTTTCGGTAACCGGACTGAAATCCACACGATCACATCGGTAAACATGTCCTTTTTTGAGTGGTCTGGTAGCCAAAAATATGAACAACGCTTCCGATAGGAGGATATCGGCATTTGTACATAGGATAAATTCGCCTTTGGTTCTGACAATACCGATATTCTTGGCAATGAATTCATACAAAGGCACCGATTTTCTTATCTCTGGGTCATGGTACTTTTTGTGAAAAGATGCTGGGACATCAACAATCTTGATACTCAAATAAGTGTTATCCTCTGGCCAATCAAGCAATTCTCCAAGATCTGGTTGATCGGGAATGGGATTATAATTGACCAACACCAGCTCAAATGGCAGTTGGTGTTTTTGTACCAGGAAAGAGAGCCATGAAATTGAAAGCTGTAGCCTTTGGGTAAAGTCCCCATTATAATTGTCATTGCGACCAGCAACCACAAGACTGATATAGGGTTTGTTATTCGTCACTTTCGATTAAACCTTTTAAGAACTCAGCATATTTTCTGTGTCCTTCATTATTAAAATGGCTGTTCATTAGATTATAGTCCTTATAGGTAAGACTCGGGCAAAGGACATAATTTTGGTCAACAAAAAGATTAGAATAATCTTCAACTTTGGTTAATTGTTTTCCTGCAAGGTCTGGAATAATGGATAAGATAAATCGGGCTCCATGTTTTTCACTGATCTCTTTTATTTTTTGGCATTTCTCATTGGCATTTGGAATATCCGATTTTAGGAACTCGATTTCTTCCTGGTATTTTTTAAGGAATGTTAAAGTTAATGGACTCAATCTATCCGATAGATTAATAGATTGAACGAAAAAAGTGCCTATGACGGTATGTTTTAATCCTTTCCCAATAATACCTAAATTCATAGGTGTATAAATGCTTCCCAAGTTGGCTTCATAGGCTTCCTGCGCATTATCCAAATAAATTCCATAATTGTTTGAATTTAGGTTTCCTGCGTTTGTAGGATAAAAGGCAGGAAATCCAGGATTGATCTCTTTTTTATAGTATTGAACGTCATTTCCAAGGAAGAAATTGACGATTACGATATCTGGCTCTATTATAGGAATAAAGGTTTCAGCAATTTGTTGGTAATGGGTGGGGTCGGTTCCACTCATGCCAGTGTTATAAACCATATAGTTAGAGGCTAATAGGAGATCTGCGAAACCATTAATAATTGGCTCGGCTACCTGGCCGAATGTAAAAGAATCCCCGATCAATAATACCCTCTTAGCCACTGAAGCAGTTGAGTCAAAAGGGATGCTTCGATAGCCATATTCATTGAGTGGACGATGTAAATATGTCCATAGGGCAGATTCGTAAGTACTAAACTCAGTTAAAGACTTTTGCTTTAGTGCTGTTAATTTTTTTGATAATAAATGGTCACTATTTTCTAGATGCAAGTCAATAAATACTTGGCTTAAACTGTAAATTTCAGTGTATTCCTTTGGATCAACCTCCAATTTAGATGAAGGTATGCTCTTGCCTAAATGATAATCAACGGTTGAGTTTACATCATAAATTGCCTTTGGGGTTGCTCTGAAAAGTCCCAGGGAATCGCCCTCTAAACCTTCGTAAATTTCCAGGTTTTCTACAGTTTTAAACCAAATTTGTTTACCTATTTGGATGCCATCCGACTGGTAACCCATAAGCCTTAAACCGATCTCGGAAATCGTCAAACAAATTACCAATACCGTCACAGAAAGGATATACTCAGGTCTGAAAAGCGATTCTTTGTTTTTTAAGAATAAATAAACCCGCCTTACAAAAAAAGCATTGGTAATAATAAAGGCTATAGCCAGGGACAAAATTCCCCAAAAACTGTTGTGAGCCACCCAATAAAGTAGACTATAAAACCTGGGGAACCAAGCCTTGAATTCTGCTTTGGAGCTATCTGTGAGCAAATGTAAATCCAGGATAAAGGCACTCAAGCTGTAGAGCCATAAATTGATGATAATAAACAAGATCAACAAAATCCAGGGTCCAGGGAAAATTGGAGGATTAGAAGATTTCATAAAATGGATCGTTTTATGATTTCTGCCAGGTGCTCAATGTTATTGCTTATCAGGCTATTGGCCTGGATAGCCAGACGAGCTTCATGGGCCATTTGCTTTGCATAGGCCTTATCTGAAAGCATTTTTACCATGGCTTCTGCCATTCCATCAAGATCAAATTCGTCAACCAGCAAACCTGTTTTCCTGTCTTCAATGATCTCCGCTATCCCAGCGTGACGCGTGGCAATTACTGGAATACCTGAAGCAAGCGCTTCCATGATAGCAACGGGAGTACCTTCTTTATCGCCAAAAATGGGTGTTGTCACAGAATGTTGAACAAAAACGCTGACTTTTGACATTTCAGCTTTTACTGCTTCGTGTGGTAGTATGCCTTTAAACTCAACTTTATCTTCAATCTTCAACGCTCTAACCAGGCTGTGGCAAATTTCAAAAATCCCGGTTGCACCATCATTTCCACCTATCATGACCAGGCGGGCTTCAGGAATTTTTTCCAATACTTTTTTAAATGCCAAAATGGTAATATGAGGACTTTTGGTCTCTGTAAACCTTCCTACCGTGAGAAAAGTAGGTGCATTTTGGCTATGATCTGAATAGGTGAAGTGTGCTGTTTCTACGCCGCAAGGTAGATAAACCACTTTTTCTTTTGGCGCTCCCAGAATCAATAACTGTGAACAAAGATCTTCCGAAACACCAATAATGGAAGATGCATACCTGAATAAATCGTAATATGATTCTTGATAAATGCCAACCAGCTTTTTATGAAAAGCATCATAACTGTGAAAAATAACAATCAAAGGGATGCCAAGCTCTTTACAGATTGGATTTAAGGCTACTCCTGTAGGACCAAATTCAGCTAGCACTAACCTGATGTCATTTCGTGAAAAATATTTTTTCAGATAGTACGCATTCAGACTGGCAGGTGGTTTCCCCAAATTGTCCTCCCATAGAAATAACAAGGGATGAATATGATCGTGATTGATCTTAAACCTGGGGAAATAACTGTCTTTCCCATGAAGATAATGTACCTGGAAAGGTAATTTCAAAACATGCTGGCGAACAAAGGTTTCAGAGAATTTTGCACGACTTCGGTTAACAAGAGCAATCTGTTTTGGTTGCCCTTTCAACTTGATGGCATCTTCTCCATTTTTCATTATGGGGAGTGGCTCTTGCTTGTAACTTTGTGGATTTTTATTTTCCTTCTTTGACGTCAATAACAGCCTGTATTTGTTCAACTTCATGAACGGCCATTTAGCCCATTGCGGAAGTATGTTTTGGAAAGCAATGGCATGAATAACCAACCAAAGGAAAAAGTAAGGAGAAATCAATATGCAGAATGCCAATGCCCAATAAGGAAGCCACCTGGAATAATTCGGATTAAGATAGCTATGGCCATATGGGCCATGCAATATCATAAATCTATGGGCAAAAAACTTTCTCTCGATTGGATACTTAATAAAGACCCATAAAACAGGGAGTACGAAAAACCATGTTAAATATGTAATACTTATCCAGGTTGTAAAAGCAAGGAAAGTCAAGATTTCAGGAAACACAATCCACCAAAAACGCCTCTTTGACCAGGTTTTCCCGTTTTTTTCATTGATTAACAGCTCTTTATCAGGAATCACTTTTTCCAGATTTTCAAATTGGTGGATCAAAATTTGATTCATCCCGTATAGTGTTATCCAGATAGATAACAGGCTAATGAAAACCCAATCAATATCTTCAATAAGGAATGGCGAACATCCAAAAACAGCAATACCAAGTGGAATGAGATAGGTAAGAACGCTGAATAAAAATAATTCGAAGGTATTTTTTATGCCTGGTTTAAACCACTGAATGAGCGCTGGAATAAAATTCAGGAGGCTAACATAAACTAAAGCAGCGACTAGGTAAGGCCAAATAATTTTTAATTCAAAACCTTTAATAGCGGCGATAAGGTAGACTATGCCCAAGATGATTGGGGCTCTATTTACCCACCATCTACTGGAGAAAAACTCGATTAGTATCTTATACCCAACTTTAGCCATTACGCCTGTTAATTTATTCGGGTGTCATTTCATTTTGCTTTTCACACCTTTTGGAAACGAATTGTAAATGTAAAAAGAACAAACTTGCTAAGAAAAAAGGACCAAACCTTATGCAGATTTGGTCCTTGTAAAATTTAAAAATATGCGTTCTAGTAGGGTGTATGTGCATTTCTACCGTAAGAGAAGAACAAGAGATTGACATCATTGAGGTCGACCATTCCATCTCCGTTGGCATCCCATGGTGCATAAACACCTGTTGAGAGATAGTTTATGAATAACAGGTTTGCATCGTTGGCATCAATTTGAAGGTCCAGCGATTGAACATTACCCGGGACCATACCAAAGAGCACACCATTTACGGAAGGCATAGTTAACATTGGATCATCGTTAAGTATCGGATTGTCAAATGCCTGACTCAGGCTTGTTGTGAAATCATGGCAAAACTGTCCGCCAGTAACCGGAACCTGAAACGGCAATGGTGTACTGATCGGCAAATGGTTGTAATGCACCAATTCAACAAAGAACAGTTGGCCCGGATTAAGCACTACTTGTGGTAATTGCCCGTCTACCGAGTTAATAGATCCATTATTATGCAAAATAACAGCCTCCTGGTAAAGGATAATTGAAGGATCAACACCATCCCTGATATTCATCAGCAGCCAATCACTCATATCCAATGGCATAAGAGGTAATGTCGGGAATGCTTCCGGACCATTATAGTTCCAGGGTGCCATATTATATGGATGCTGTAATGGAATAAGATCCTGGTCTCTAAGTGTAGTTCTCATAGGCGGAGTCGGTAAGAACACGAGTGGATCAAACATGCCGCCCAGGTAAGTGGTGAGACATAACTCAACAGTTTGTAAATTACCCTGGTCAACAAATATTGTCGCTGAAGCTGAACAACCATTGTCATCCAAAACAGTAACAATATAAGATTGTAAACCAGCTAATCCGCCAATATCTTCAGTAGTCTCGCCATTTGACCAAAGGACCTGGTAAGGTGGCATACCACCGGAAATCGTCAGGTCAATAGCACCATCAAGGATTCCAGGACCAGACTCATCAGTTACAGTAGATGAAAGGACAATTGGATTACCATTTTCAACAGTTACTGTAGCTGAACATGTGGAGGTATTACCATTGGAATCAGTGACTGTTAATACCACTGTATTATCTCCCTGGTCAGCACAGTCGAAGCTGTTAATGTTAATACTGAGAGCGCCAATCCCACAATTATCAGTTGACCCGCCATCTACCTGTGAAGCTGTAATCGAAGCATTTCCGGATTGATCAAGCTGGACGGTAATATCTGTACAAGTAGCTGTTGGATCAGTATTGTCTTCAACGATAATTTCAGCCGTACAGTTGTCACTGTTTCCACTGTTGTCTACAACTGTGAGCATAACAAAGTTTTGACCGACATTACCACAATCAAAGGTGGTTTTGTCAAGCATCAAATTGTCAATAGCACAATTATCTGTAGAACTACCTCCTACCTGACTCGTCGTAATAGTAGCCTCACCGTTTCCATCTAGTTGAATGGTCAGATCGGCACAAACAGCTACAGGTGGTGTAATATCAAAAACGTTTACTGTGGCCGAACAAGTAGCAGAATTACCATTACTATCTGTTACAGTCAGAATAGTAGTCGTGTTACCACCTACATCATTGCAATCAAATGTTGTCTGACTCAGGCTAATACCAGCAATGCCGCAGGCATCATTTGAGCCATTATCAACATCACTTGCCGCAATAGTGGCAGTACCTGCAGGTGACAGGTTAACATTCACATCCTGGCATTCGGCATTTGGTGCTACATTATCTTCAACGGTTACTGTAGATGTACATGTTGCGGTATTTCCATTATTGTCGTCAACCGTTAATGTAACAGTATTTGGTCCCACCTCATTACAAGTGAAACTATTTATATCAATCGATAAAGATAAATTTCCACAAATATCCGAGGAGTTAATTCCAACATCATTTGCTGTAAATGTGGCATTACCTGAAGCATCAAGTTGAACTGTCAGATCATTACAGACAGCAACAGGTGGTGTATTGTCCTCAACAGTAACATTAGCCGTGCAGGTACCAACATTGCCATTTACATCAGTTACACTAAGAATAACTGGTACCGGGCTGCCAATATCTGAACAGGTAAATGTATCAGGACTAACACTGGACTGATCAATGCCACAGGCGTCTGATGCACTTAACTCAACCTGATCTGCAGTTATAGAGGCATTGCCTGAATTATCCAACTGAACGGTGATATCCTGACAGACGACTACCGGATCAACGTTATCTTCAACGGTAACGATGGAAGTACATGAAGACTGATTAAGGTTTAAATCAAACACTACAAGTACAAGGGTATTTGAACCGACATCACTACAACCAAAATTCCTGGGGATTTCTTCAAATGGTCTTAGACCACAGGCATCCGAGGATCCATTATCCAATTGAGCGTCAAATATCGTAGCATTACCTGTAGCATCCAATTGTACAGTAATATCCTGGCAAATGGCTACTGGGGCGATATTATCCTCAACGGAAACATTAGATGTACAGGTAGAAGCATTGTTGTCTGTATCAGTTACTGTAAGCGTAACTGTGTTATTGCCAACATCGCTACAGTCAAATGTACTCGGGCTTACCGAAATTGAAGCGATGCCACAATTATCACTTGAACCGTTATCCACCTGCTGAGCTGTAATGGAACCATTACCACTAGCATCCAGCTGTACAGTTACATCCTGGCAAATTGCAACAGGAGGTGTAGGATCTTCAATGGTAACATTAGCGGTACAGGTTGAAGAGTTGCCGTTAACATCTACTACCGTCAAAGTGACGGTGTTATTGCCGCCATTGTTACAGCTAAATGTATTCGGATTAACCGAAATTGAAGCAATACCACAGTTGTCGCTTGAACCGTTATCAACTTGCTGCGCTGTGACAGATCCGTTTCCTTGTGGATCCAACTGAACGGTTACATCCTGGCATATCGCCACAGGAGGTACATTATCTTCAACAGTAACATTAGCCGTGCAGGTAGAGGAATTGCCATTGACATCCAATACAGTTAATGTAGTGGTAGTATTTCCTACATCGCTACAGTTAAATGTGCTCTGACTTAGCGATAGTGAAGCAATGCCACAGTTGTCGTTAGAGCCATTGTCAACATCTTGAGCAGTGGTAGAACCATTGCCATTGGCATCCAGTTGGACGGTTACATCCTGGCAAATAGCGACAGGAGGAATATTATCCTCAACGGTAATGCTTGCACTACATGATGCGGTATTACCATTGACATCTTCAACATTGAGTTGGACCGTATTGGCCTGCCCGACATTAGCACATCCGAGTTGGACTAATTGGAATCCGTTCACATTAAGTGACGCGATACCGCAGGCATCACCAGAACCATTATCCACTTGTTGTGGTGTCACTGAGGCTGATCCACCGGCATCGAGTTGAACAGTTAGGTCCTGACAAATTGCTGTCGGAGCGATATTATCTTCAACAGTAACATTAGCCGTGCAAGTAGAAGAATTACCATTGACATCCAATACAGTTAATGTAGTGGTATTATTTCCTACATCGCTACAGTTAAATGTGCTCTGACTTAGCGATAGTGAGGCAATGCCACAGTTGTCGTTAGAGCCATTATCAACATTCTGGGCAGTGGTAGAACCATTGCCATTGGCATCCAGTTGGACGGTTACATCCTGGCAAATAGCGACAGGAGGAATATTATCCTCAACGGTAATGCTTGCGCTGCATGACGCAGTATTACCATTTACATCCTCAACATTGAGCTGGATCGTATTGGCCTGCCCGACATTAGCACAACTTAACTGGACAAATGGGAATCCATTGACATTAAGGGAGGCGATTCCACAAGCATCATCAGAGCCATTATCCACCTGTTGTGGTGTTACTGAGGCTGATCCACCGGCATCGAGTTGAACGGTCAGGTCTGCGCAAACAGCCGAAGGCGCAATATTATCTTCCACAGTAGCATTTGCCGTACAGGTGGAGGAGTTATTGTTAACATCGACTACTGTAAGCGTAACCGTATTGTTGCCAATATTGCTACAATCAAATGTGGAAGGATTTAACGAAATAGAGGCAACGCCACAATTGTCGTTTGAACCATTATCCACATCCTGAGCACTGGCAGAGCCATTACCATTGGCATCTAACTGCACAGTAACATCCTGGCAAATAGCAACTGGTGGTATATTGTCTTCAACAGTCACTGTTGCAAAACATGTTGAAACATTATTATTATGGTCTGTAACCGTGAGGGTCACAGGATTACTTCCAACATCATTACAGGTAAACGAATTAGGTGCAACTGAGAGTGAAGCGATATTACAAGCATCATTTGACCCATCGTCTATTTGTTGAGGTGTAATCGATCCATCCCCATTAGCATCCAACTGAATGGTTATATCCTGACAAAGTGCGACAGGAGGTATTCCATCCTCAACGGTGACATTGGCGGTACAAGTGGAGGCATTATTATTTTGGTCCATAACCGTTAGTGTTACGACCACTCCACCACTTACATCGTTACAGTCAAATGTAGATACATCCAATGACAACGATGTAATACCGCAGGCGTCATTTGATCCATTGTCGACATCCTGGGCGGTAGTAGAACCAGTTCCATTGGCGTCAAGCTGGACGGTGACATCCTGGCAAATTGCTGTTGGTGCTTCATTGTCGTTGACAGTGATGTCAAATGTACAAGTTGAAGTGTTATTACAATTGTCGGTAGCAGTCACTGTAACAGTGGTAGAGCCGACAGGGAATAAGGTCCCCGGATTCTGACTATAAGATAATGTGGGGGTTCCACAATTATCAGAAGCTGATGCTCCAAATGGAACAACAGCACCACAAGTACCCTGGTCAGAATTTGTAGTGATATTGCCTGGGCAGCTAACTACTGGAGGTGTGGTATCTGTCAATTCAATGACTTGTAAACAACTCACTGAATTACCAGCAGCATCAGTATAGGTCCATGTTCTCTCAACTGTCCATAGAACCGGGCAATTATTAGGATTAGGGCCTACCAGAGCATCCTGGTAAGAGGTTGTGCCACCAGGACAGTTATCGCCGACAGTAGGCATACCAGTAAGGGAAGGATCAACCAAAGGATCCTGTGGTGTATTAGATGGCACCGGACTTTCATTGAAGCCTGGTGTCCACTCAATCGGCGCCAGTGGTGCAAAAGTCTGCAGAGAAGACCCTGTTACTTCTACAACATAAGGTAAGCCTGGGAAGAAAGCACCAACCGAAATCGTGTAATAATTTGCTGGATCCAAAGTAAATGTCATCGGGGGCCCACCAAAGTAGGAACCACCACCACCGCCAGGGATCAAATACATGTCATCTGCGAAACAATTGACATTTACCAATACCCCTGGTGCAGTAGAGAAAACGCTAATGTCACCCGATGTTCCCGGAGGAATTATCCATGTGTCTACATTAGGTGCCCCATCTGCTAAACCAGTTAAAATTGCTGTGCCTAACAACGTTGGAACTCCAGGATCCATAGGATTACCATTAGGTTCCGGACTTTCCGGAACCGGTATTGGTGGATTCGGAGGACCTACGGGACATGCGATGGTCGGGTTTTCATTATCGTTTACGGTAATTGTAAATGAACAGCTTGCGCTATTACCTGAAGCATCAACCACTGTATAAGTCTCAGTGGTAATGCCTACAGGGAAGGTGCTACCAGAGCCTAAACCTGCAGTCTGATTGGTAACAGGCCCAGGACAATTATCATTGCCTGTAGGTGGTGCATAGCTCACAACAGCTCCACAATCACCTGGGTCGTTATCCACTGTAATATTTGCCGGACAAGCGATCGTTGGATTTTCGTTATCATTTACGGTAATGGTGAATGAGCAGTTGGCACTATTACCAACAGCATCAACAACAGTGAAAGTTTCAGTTGTAATTCCAACAGGGAAGGTGCTTCCAGAACCTAAACCTGCAGTCTGATTGGTAACAGGCCCAGGACAATTATCATTGCCAGTAGGTGTTGCATAGTTCACAAAAGCCCAACAATCACCAGGGTCGTTATTCACTGTAATATTTGCCGGACAGACTATCGATGGATTTTCATTATCATTTACGGTAACGGTAAATGAGCAACTGGCACTATTACCAGCAGCATCAACAACAGTGTAAGTTTCCGTTGTAGAACCAACAGGGAAAGTGCTTCCTGAACCTAAACCAGCAGTAAGATTGGTTACGGATCCCGGACAATTGTCATTTCCTGAAGGGGTGTTATAGGTAACCACAGCCCCACAATTACCTGGGTCATTATTCACTGTGACATTAGGCGGACAAGCGATCGCCGGATCTTCATTATCATTAACTGTAACTGAGAAGGTACAATCACTTTGATTACCACAGTCATCTGTAGCTGTTACAGTTACAGTTGTTGTGCCGACAGAGAATAAGGAACCAGATGCTGGACTTGAAATAATCCCCGGCGTACCACAATTATCTGTAGCTGTAGGGGTGAAGCTGACTACAGCACCACACTGCCCTGGGTCATTATTAACGGTAGTATTTGACGGACAACTAACTACAGGAACTGTAGAATCATCAATTGTGATGATCTGGTCACAAGAACTCGTATTTCCAGCATCATCGATGGCTGTCCAGGTACGGGTAATGGTACTTTCCTGTAGACAACTTCCCGCTGATAATACATCAATATAAGATAGACCTGCAGGTAATAGTAATTGATCGGCATTTAGATCACCAGGAGAGTCGTTGGCAGGACCAGACCAGGAGAAGTTGGATCCACGACTGCCGTTTCCTGTTCTCTGGAGAGATTCTCCTGCAGGGGTAGAGCCAGTTTCTTCAACACCTACATCTGTACTTGTCATGCCATTAGCTGGCCCATTGGCTGCTGTAATCGTGCCTTCGTAGCTGAGGAATTCTATTACATTTCCAGAAGGATCGACCAATGCCAAGCCATCCGGAGCTCCATTTTGGATGCCAGGCTGAGCAAAACCAAGTGCTCCATAGCCACTGCCTTCATTATCAATCGTTCCAGCCAGAGCTACGGTATTGTAGGTTAGGTTGTCGTTGCCATTGTATAAAACAATTGACCAACCGACAAGGTTAACACCCGCGGTACCAGCCACTTCAATAAATTCACCAGTGTCACCGCTTACATTATCGTAGTGGAATTCATTGATCCATACCTGCGGACCAATTGGACAATTGTCAGAGATGGAAGCTATTCCGGTATTGGAAATCTCAGTGCTTTCATCGCATTCAATGATAAGATTTGATGGACAGGTAACCATTGGCGGGGTATTATCTACAACGGTAATGGTCGCTGTACAATTGTCTGTAAACGAACCATCACTAACGGTCAACGTAACAGTAGTAGTTCCTAGAGGATACGGCCCAGCTGGATTAACCGAAAAGATTAATGGATCACCATCAGGATCAGTTGATCCACCATCAAAATCTGCAGCTAACGTAGTCATATCCATACAATTTGGTCCGGCATTGACCGTAAGATTTTGGCAAGCCGCGACTGGTGGCTGGTTACAAGCCATTAACGGATCGGTTACAAAGACATTGGCTGTACAGTCAGCACTGTTACCAGCATCGTCAGTTACCGTCAAGGTCACAGCGACATTTGTATCTACATCATTGCAATCAAACATATTTGGTGAAACTGCGAAGTTGGTTTCGCAATTATCTGAACTGCCATTGGCGATATCATCGATTTCACCTGTTGTCAGGGTATGATTACCAACAGTATTCAGTTGGATGGTGATATCGTTACAGGTAGCTACCGGATCTTCGGTATCGTTAACGGTGATGTTAAATGAGCATTGGGCCGCATTACCCGCAGCATCAACTGCTGTACAGGATACTGGTGTAACTCCTACATTGAAGAAAGAGCCAGAAGCCGGGATACAATTAAATGCTACACCGGGACAATTATCATTTGCTGTGGTTGTATAATTTACAGTTGCCCCACATTGTCCTGGGTCATTATCAACAGTAATATCGCTCGGACAGGTAACTGTAGGATCTTCAGTATCGTTAACGGTGATGTTAAATGAGCATTGGCCTGTGTTACCAGCAACATCAGTAGCCGTGCAGGTTACTGGTGTAACTCCTACATTGAAGAAAGAGCCAGAAGCCGGGATACAATTAAAAGACACACCGGGACAATTATCATTTGCTGTGGTTGTATAATTTACAGTTGCCCCACATTGTCCAGAATCATTATCAACAGTGATATCTGCCGGACAGGTAACTGTTGGGTTTTCGGTATCCTCCACTGTTACTTGAATAACATTAGAGGTGGCATCGTCACAGGAGACCGGGGCACAGCTGCGAATGGCCCTAAACCAGCTGGTCGTTGTCAAAGCTCCCGTATTGAAAGGGGTAAGGCCAGTTGTTGGAGAACCAGTATCTGTAAAAGGACCTCCAGCGCCTGTTGTAGAAACCTGCCACTGTTGTTGACATGGACTTACGCCACCACCAGGGCTTGGATTCAGCGTTGCAGATTGACCCGGGCAGATTGTTGTAATCCCGTTTATGAAAATAGCAGGATCAGGTTGTACGACTACAGTAACGTTTCCGCAAGGTTCGGAATTGCCTACACAGCCGCCTTCGCCTCTGACGAAATATACATTTGTCGTAACAGGGCTAACAGTTATAGATGTTCCGGAACCAACTGGGGTGCCTCCACAGTTACCGCTGTACCACTCCCAGGTTGTTGCATTGTTGAGGTTACCAGTAACGGTGAGTGTTGTAGTTCCCCCTTCACACATTTGCATAGGAGAAGCCGATACATTTGTTATAGTTGGCGGCTCGGTATTATTTACTGTTAGGGTGAAGGTGCATTGGGCCGTTTCACCACAAGCATCTTCTGCTGTGGCAGTGATTGTTGTGGTGCCTACATTAAATGAACTACCTGGCCCCTGGGGAGCATAGGTAATCGAAGGCGTTCCACAATTGTCGGTAGCAGTTGCTACAAAAGTGACAGTTGCTGAACAAAGTCCAGGATCGTTATTAACCGTAATATTAGAAGGACAGGTGATCTCAGGATCTTCAGTATCAACCACTGTTATTATCTGAATACAGCTTGAAGGATTACCTGCATTATCTGTAGCTGTCCAGGTTCGAGTAATGGTTTGTTCGGATGGACATGATCCTGCGGAAATAACATCACCAGGACTGATCGAAGGATTGGGATCACAGTTATCAGTAGCGTTCGCCATGGTCTGGTTAGGATCTTCATCACATTCGATAGTAATATCACCAGGACAAATGATTACAGGTGGCATATTATCTTCCACAGTTACTGTAGCAGAGCAAGTCGCGACATTATTGTTGTTGTCTGTAACAGTTAATGTCACATTAGTTGATCCCAACTGGTAGGGTGGGGTTGGACTAACAGAAAAAGTAATTGGGTCACCATCAGGGTCACTGGAACCGCCATCGAAATCTGTGGCTACCGTAATAATATCAACGCAATTAGCATCTGCATCTACAGTGACATCCTGGCAAACAGCGTTTGGCGCACTATTACAAAAACCATTCATATCCTGAACGGTAACTGCTGCGACGCAGTTGTCGTTATTCCCTGCAGCATCTGTAGCATTTAACGTAACATTGAAGACCTGACCAACATCAGCACAGGTGTAGTCTACAGTTCCCCCAAGGCTGAAGTTGTCAATGGCACAATTATCTGTGGAGCCATTATTGATATCATTAGCTGTAAGGGAGATCATAAGACTACCATCAATCTGAATAGTTATATCCTGACAAATTGCGTCTGGATTTTCATTGTCATTAACAGTTACATTGAAGGAGCAATCATCCGTATTGCTGGAAGCGTCGGTAGCCCGCCAAGTAACGATAGTTGTTCCAGTCGGGAAAGGATCGCCACTTGCTGGCCCTGCTATTCTTGCGACAGTTACACCTGGGCAATTATCAGTAGCAGTAGGTGAGGTATAGGTAACATTCGCTCCACATTGACCTGGATCATTATTTAAGGTGATATTAGATGGACAGGAGATCACAGGATTTTCGTTGTCGTTGACATTAACATCGAATGAGCAAGTTGAGGAATTTCCAATACCGTCAGTTGCTTCATAAGTAACGGTTGTTGTTCCTACAGAAAAAAATGATCCGCTTGCCGGCCCGGAAGTGCGAGCAACAGTTACCATTGCAGGACAGTTATCAGTAGCGGTAGGAGTTGGATAGGTTATAGTTCTTCCACATTGACCAGGCAAAGTGTTGATAAAAACATCTACTGGACAAGTAATAACAGGAGGTGTTGGGTCACTAACCGTCACCATGACTTGACTAGTAGCTTCAGAGGCCATACAATCATCGATTACAACCCTTCGAAAACAGGTTGTTGAGAGTAAGGGCGGTGGGGTATAAGAGACTCCTGTGGCTAACGGTATATCCACCCAGACCCCCGTGCAATTAACACTTTGCTGCCATTGGTAGGAATACCCCGAAACGCCCGGGGTTCCTCCTGAAGCAGATGTAAACTCAAAGAGTAAGGGTGTTTCCCCTGCACAGATTACATTGGGAGCAGATATTGTGCCAGGTAGCAATTGAACATTAATCAACATGATCCTTACTGTCATGCAGATGTTGTTTGTCAGACAACCCAGAGATTGATTGATCTGCATATCGATGGACATATCTTGAACAGGCGTAAAATTCAAATTAGAGCTTGTACCGCAACCATCATTGTTATATGCAAGTGGAGGACCACCACTTACAGGGAAAAGCGTCATTTCGGTGTCAAAGTCAGTGTCATCGCAGGTGTTAATATTGTAAGTGGCTCCTGCTTGAAGGTTATTGATCCTTATAAACTCACCACCAAAAATGCAAGTAGCTATGACCTCTTCTTGATTTAAGATAGTAGGGGCGTTAGCAGAGCCGAACTGGCTGCCAAGGTATGGACATCCTAAACCCCCACTAGCAGGACTGGTATTACAAGGCGAAGTGTTAAGTTTCAGGTCCGCAGTGAAACCATCTCCAACGGGATCAGTATTTTCTGCAAAGACCGAGAATTCCTTTGCTTTAATCCTTTCTCTGATCTCATCAAAAGACATTTCCGGGAATGTCTCAGTTAATTCTGTTTCAAGTGATTTGGGATTTTCAAAATCACTATCCATTTGTCCAGCAATATATGAGGACATAAACAGTAACACAATTGTTAGCAGGACACTCTTTTGGAGAATCATATTAGATTTTATTTGGTATTGATAAAAATAGGGTGGTGGATAGGTGGTCGGAAGTTAGTACAATTATTTGGTACTTAATAATTAATAAGCGGCATAGATTCTTAAGTTTGTGAGGAATTTTATTGATGAAAAATTATATCATCAGATATTTAATACATAATTAATCGAAAATTATAATATTCTGAAAAATTATTTTTCATATAGAAATTATTTTCTATTTTTTATTGGTTGTGCCTTATTGGTTTTTCATCCCGTAATTACTAATGATTTTGTCAATATTGATGATCCGGTACTCATCACTGAAAATCCGGTGGTTTTATCAAATTCGCCATCAAGCTGGTTTGGTGTATTTCAGGCTCAGGCTGGGTCTTTTGATTATAAGCCGATAACTTATATAACCTGGAAAGTTGAATATGCACTTTTCGGTGCAAATCCAATAGTCTTTCATACAAACAATCTCCTGTTACATATCTTAAATACCTGTCTTACCTTCCTACTGGTAAGCAGAATGCTGACCATGATCTTTAAAACAGACCATTCTGTTTCAAGCCAAATTGGCTTTTGGGTTGCATTGGTTTTTGCTGTTCATCCGTTAAAGATTGAGTCCGTCGCATGGGCTGCTGAGCGGGAAGATGTGCTATTTGTTTTCTTCTACTTAATGGGTTTATTGGCTTTTCTTAAGCTTTTACAAGCCCCAATAGGAAGGAGAGGGTGGTTGATGGCTATTGTTGCTCTTTTCCTGTTTTCGACTTTGAGCAATCTTTCCGGTGTGACATTTCCCATGGTGTTATTATTGCTTTATCTATGGTATCCGGAAAGGACCTATTTCCGATCCAAAACACAAGTTCGGAAATTGATTATCGGAATTGTAATATCTGGCTTGGTGGTCATTTCATTTGCAATCCTGCTAATGCCTGGATCACTTCATGAAGAAATAGTTCGCTTTGCTGGCGCCAATGAGGCCAATCACCCTGAGCGTCTCAATTCAATACCACTTTTGTACCAGGTAATATTGCTGGATTGTTTTCGGCTTGTCTTTTATGGAATACACTTTTTGTTGCCGATTAATCTCTCAATCATTTATCCAAAAAATGATGTGTTGGAACCTATTGGTCATTTTATTCATTTAGCTCCATTAGCTGTATTGGTTGGCGTCTTCGTCCTAACCAGATTCAGGCGGTCCATTCCTGTGCTGGTTTTTAGCTTTTTGTTTTTTCTGATCACCATATCCCCTATTCTTTTAATGCCTGTTGGTGGGACAAACTTTCTTTCCGACCGTTATTTGTATTTACCTTCGTTAGGATTGAGCATGGCCCTTGTTTATGGCCTATATCAGCTAATGAGTAGGTTTAACTCAAAAAACTCAAAGTTTGCCTTCAATAGTGTTATGATATTACTGGTGGCTGTCAGCAGTTTCCTTGGTTGGCAAAGAACCAGTGTCTGGAAGAATAGCGGAACCTTATTTACAGACCTCATCAATAAATTTCCCAAGTATCCAATTGGCTATAATAACAGAGCCACATATTACCTGGACAACGACCAGGAAAATGAGGCCATTAAGGATCTCAATAAAGCTTTGGAATATAATCCGATTTTCTCCGAGGCGCTTATAAACAGGGGGGTGATCCATTTGAAGAATGAAAATTACGACAAGGCAATTATTGATTTTTCAAAAGTAATAACTGTAGATCCTGAAAATTCAGATGGTTACGCAAAAAGGGGAACGGCCAATGCCAAAAAGGAAAATTTCCAGGCGGCATTTGCGGATTTTGGAAAAGCCATTGAACTGAATTTTTATGTTCCCGATGTCTATGTCAATAAAGGTGAGCTCCATTTGCTATTGGGACAATACGACCTAGCCAATCAAAGTTTTACGGCTTATTTAAACCTTTTCCCACAAGACCACGAAATTTTGTATAAAAGAGGGTTAAGTCTTGAGCGACTCGAAAAATACACCGAAAGTATTTTTGATTTTAACTCGGCAATAAACATGAATCAAGAGGAAGGTAAATACTATCTCAGCCGTTCTCAATCCTACTTTATGATGGGAGATAACAGTAAGGCCTTCGAGGATGCTAAAATGGCGAGAAAACTCGGAACCCCAGTCAATCTGCAATATTACGACATGCTAAAAAATGAACTTCAGTAATTTGAGGGTGATATCGAACTGGCTTTTTCCAGTAGTCGCTTATACATGGCCTGAAACTTTTGACTAATAATAGCATAGTCATATTCTTGTAAAGCTTTTTGTCTGGCTGCCTTGCACAAGTATTCATACTTTTCCGGGTCTTCGAGTATCCACCGAATGCCCTCTACGATGCCTGAAGTGTCGCCTTTTTCAACCAAGTAACCGGTTTTTTTATGATTCACCATTTCTGGAATGCCACCAGTCCTGAAAGCAATAACTGGTCTGCCACATGATAAGGCTTCCAGGATGGTGTTTGGAAAATTATCTTCCTGCGAGGTGACAGCGACAAGGTCACTGGCATTATAGGCATCAATGATCAATTGAGGATTCCTGGTCTTTCGAATATAATGGGCATTGATAGGCAGATCCTTTAATTCTTCTTTGTTGATTTTACCAAGAACCAAGAGTTCAATATCTTCTTTAAATTTTTGAGATGGTCCACCGATTGAAGTAAGGCTTTCTTTAAGAAAATGAAATCCTTTTCGTTTGTCCGAAACATTCATAGCGATGAACAAGATCAACTTTTTGTGCCTGGGCAACTTGAGTTTATAACGCAATGCTCTTTTGTCACCCGGTTTGTAAATCGAGGTATTAATCGTGTTAGGGATGCTAGAAAATGGGAAGCCACTCAACAGGGCACTATCTTTTGCCAGTGACTTTAACCAAACGCTTGGTGTAATAAAGTTGATCTTAGGCTCCAGGTACTGGTAAAGCCTGCGTTTCATTTCAAACACTTTATTGGAAAGATCATGGGTGGTATTGCTATTTAAGAACCAACAATTATGGCAACCAGTTTTATATTTCTCGCAGCCTCCGCTGTAATGACACCCACCTGTAAAAGCCCACATATCGTGCAAGGTCCATACGATAGGTTTATTCAGACTTGCCAACTGGCGAAGGTTACGCAGTGACAAAAATCCTTTGTTGACCCAATGGAGATGAAGGATGTCAGCTTCTTGCACCGCTTGGTGCTTGCTAATATCCTGCCCCACCAAACCACTGGAAAAATAAAATCTGATATGTTTATTACTTTCTTTTGAAATGAAATCAAATCGTTCATAAAACTCATTGTAAAGAGCTCTGAATTTCATCGCTCCCGGATTGGCGTTGACCAACATTGGATGATGTTCAGTTTGACGCTGAACCAGAATCTTTGCATCGATATCTGTTTTGGATAAAGCTTCAGCGACACGCCAACACGCAAGTGCGGCACCACCAATTTTATCAGATGTGCAAATATGTAGTACTTTCATTCCTGTTATTTGAGACGGGGGCAGGTTTTTTTGATGTGGATGCGCTAAAGGTCTGAAAAAATAATCGATAAATGGCAGCTCTTTATTAACTTAATTTCTTAATGCGACCACTTACGACCTTTGCCTTTACCTAGTTTATGCTTTTCAATTCATTAGAATACTTGCTCTTCCTCCCAATCGTTGTTGTAGGGTATTTCTTATGCCCCCGCAGGTATCGGTGGCTGTTGTTATTGGTGGCTTCTTATGGATTTTATATATCATGGGAGCCCCGGTTTGCCATCCTGATGTTGCTTTCCACAGTCGTGGATTATTTTGCAGCGCTCAACATGTCGGGAGCGGGAGCTAAAAAGAAAAAACTTTGGTTGGCTTTCAGTCTTATGACCAACCTTGGCCTCTTGTTTTTCTTTAAATACAAATACTTTTTTGACAACTTTCTTCAGGGGTGGTTTGGTGTCGGTGAGCCCGAAAAGCTGGTTACCGTAATTCTGATCCCCATCGGTATTTCATTTTATACGTTCCAGTCCCTGGGGTACACCATTGATGTATTCAGAGGCGAGAAGGCGCCGGAGAAACACTTTGGCTATTTTGCCTTATTCGTTTCTTTTTTTCCACAATTGGTATCCGGGCCAATTGAACGATCATCAGTATTACTGCCTCAACTGAAAGACCCCGCAAAATTCCATCCCAAGACCTTCACAAACGGGTTAAAACTGATCCTCTGGGGGCTTTTCCTTAAGGTGATTGCCGACCGCTTAGGGGTTTTTGTTGATCAGGTGTTTACTAATCCTGATGCCTATACAGGAGCCCCAGTTTTAGGGGCAGTTTACTTTTTTACGTTACAGGTGTTTTATGACTTCTCAGCTTACACGAATATTGCTATTGGCTCAGCTATGTTATTGGGCATCAACTTATCTGACAACTTTAAGCGGCCCTATCTTGCCAGGTCAATCCAGGAGTTTTGGAGCAGATGGCATATCACATTAACTACCTGGATGAGAGATTATTTGTATTTCTCAATGGGGGGGAACAGGGTTAATTTTGAAAGATATTTATTCAATCTGTATGTAGTCTTCCTCGCTGTAGCTATTTGGCATGGTACCGACCCCAAGTTAATCCTGTTTGGGACACTCCATTTCCTGTATTATCTATTTGGTAAATTAACCAGATCAACCAGAAAAAAAATAGTCAAATCATTGAGGCTTGAACAAAATTTCCTGGTATGCAAAATACTGCCGATAATGATTACTTTCCATCTTGTCGCTTTTACATGGGTGGTTTGGTGGTCACCCGGCATTTCTGAGATGATAACAATTTTTGAAAATGCTTTTCACCTGACCAACTATTCTATGAATGGGCTGAATATTATTGATAATCTGTCATTTTTAGGCTTTACATTTTTGGGTATCATATTCATTCAATTGGTGTTCCTTTTACAGGGAAATATCCCGGAAAGGCAATTTTTGAACCATCGGAAAAAATGGCTAAGGTGGACCATTCTTTATTTATTGATTTTTGGAATTCTGTTTCTGGAAGTTGACCAGGGTGGAAGAGCCTTTATCTATTTCCAATTTTAGGTATGGGATTATTTAAAAAAATATCATCATTTCTTTTGGTTCCAATTGTGCTATGGGTAATCCTGTTTTTCCATTATCAGCAAAACATCAAATACGATCATTACCGGATTTGGCAGGAGGATAAAGCTTTCCTGGATACAAAATCGGATGAAGTAGAACTAATTGTGGCTGGACACTCCCGTCCTTATCGGGCAATTGATAATTCGTTTGAAAAAATGGTCAGGATTGGAACGCCAGGAGAAAGTTATATTGAAACCTATTTCCGCTTGAAACACATATTGGAAAACACCGATAAAAATCCAAGCCTGGTTATTTTACCAGCAGAAAAAACAACTTTCAAGACCAACGATTTCAGACGCAGTTTCTTCTGGAAAAAGTATATGAACTTCCTTGAAGTTGGCGTGACAAAAAAGGAAACTTCAGCTTACGCCGCGGAATGGTTGAAAGCCACCGTTTTTCCTTTCAAGACCTATTACCAGCAGCAGGTAGAAAGCTTCCTGGAACCCAAAAATGCTTCCGGAGGCGGGCCAATATTCGACAAGTTAACAGGCGATTTTAGCAAATGGCCAGAAGCCATAAAGACATTTGAAATAGCCAACGATATTCAGCACATTGAAAAAAATGGGCTGGTCGATAAAACCCTGGAAGTCTATCTCCAAAGAACCTTGAATCTGTTGGAACAACACGAGGTAGTTCCCGTCTATATTCAGTGCCCTCTAAGCGGTGATTACCTGGAAGAATTGGAAAATCTGGCTCACTACAAGCTGGCAAAACACGATAATATGCTGAGGATAATCGAGGAGCATCCGTATGCTATTCTGATAGATTTCGAAGCTGTGTTCTCGGAAAGCGATAGCTATTTCTCTGATCACCATCACCTCAACAAAAAGGGGGCGGAGGTTTTCTCAAAAATGCTAAAAGACAGCTTAAGTGACAGGATTGGCTATCCGGATTTTTGATAACAGGTTAATTGCACATTCCGGTCCAGTTGGGTAATGACCTGTAGTAACAATTCCTGAAAATCACTGATGTTATTGACCCTGTCCCATTGTTCATCCTCTGCTGAACACCCCGGTGGGGCTGCGAATTTTACCCTCAGCCATTTATTACTCTTGTCAAAAATAGCCGATAAGGTTTTTAGTGCAGTTTCTGGTCCTTGCATCCTGATCTCCAGGTAGAACGTAAAGTCGAGGTTACGCAGCCTGACATCGAAGGTGTTAATTTCCTTCCCGTCAGAACTTAAGTTGAGGGTGTAACTACATTTTACTGCTGAAGGATGATCCTGATAGGTGAACTGATATTCTAAACCCTTATCCGGAAAATTTATAGACTCAGGTAAAGCACCGCTATGGTCAATTCTCAGGTAACTCTGCATGACTACCTGGGCAGCTCCCAGATTGGGAGATAAGTACCAGACAAATAATACGAGGAAATAAAATAGCTTATACATATTAGTTATTGACCGAAATATGGTTGATTATCGTCATTTTTTAGTTGGATGCGCTCCAAAACCCTGGCGGAAACACAGGATCCTTGTTCAAAGCCCGCTTCAATTGAAAATCGATAATGAATGCCACCATAAAGTCTCGAATACCCAGCTTCTTTAGCAGCTGCATCGAATGAAGTAATTAGCCTGGGATCAAGCCCAATTTGAAAATGGGTGCTGTCTGTTAACGTATAATCAGCGCCCAAAAAACCTTCAAGTATGTCTGCTGCACATTGGGAAACTGCGGCATGTGCTGAGGTGTATTCAGGAAAAGGTGGGGTTTCAACAAGTGGTTCCCAACCTTTTTTATCACTGTAGTTTTCCCTGATAAAGGTTTTTGGTCTGACAAGGTTTACTCGGTACTTCGAATACCATGAAGCGATAAAGGCATCAGCGATCCCGATTCCTGTCAAAGCATACATGGCAGATGCCTGTTCCATATCAAGATGACTTTGTTTGATTGCATAATTCATGATATAAGTCCAGTGTCCGGGAGGAGTTGCTGTTTCTCCGGGGTCATCTGCCCAATGTAAGGCAATGTCCCGCTCTTCTTCCGTAAGGTTCTTGTCATACTCTAGAATCTCTTCCACCATTTCTGCAAAAGGCGATTCCTTATCGTCGCTGAAATTGATGGCTGGAGGGGTGTGACAGGCCCCTTCCTCCTGAAGTACAAAAGGTCTTAAAGTCGACCAATATGGCTCGCAGGCTTCCACATTTATATCAGTTGGCTCCCATCTTTCAGGGTGCTTGATTCTTGAAGGTAATTTGTAGAAGGTATTAAACCGGGTATCATCAAATTGGTCTTCTTTTATCCATTCTACAAGAGATTCCGACAAACGAGTTCCAAAGTTTGTGGACCTTTCAAATACTTCTGTGGATATTACTGATCTCCTGTTTTCAAGATGCTTGTCCCGCATAACTAAAAAGCTGTTTTCATCAGCATGGACACTCCTGGAAAGTAATTCATCCACCACAAGATATAAAGTAGAGTGAATGACTGTTGGCCAATCATATTCAAGGTTGTCATCCGGCTGAGGCAGGTTTTTCAAACCGTTTACCTGTCCCTCAAGACTTATATAGCCTTCCATGCCATGAACGGCTGATTGATAAATGGCTATGCCCAGATAGGCATAAATCCGTGAGGCAACCGGCGGTTTGATCCGCTGTTTCGCGACATGGAAGTAGACCAGCTCCCACCATTCGATTAGCGGATAAGGAGAGAGACCATTGATAGGAGCAGAAGGAGATTCTTTTGGCCCGGTATTACAGCCAATCAGGCAAAACAGCAGACAACAAATCATCCATTTTGATGGACATGCCGAAAAAAAAACTTTCCTCACAGAGATTCTGAATTAAGTGAATACCTTTAGATGTTCGAAAAATCGAAAGTCCGCTTTTAAATGCATTCTGACAGATCGTGAAGGTAAAAAAAATATTATTTGAGCCCAATTTAAGCCAGTTGATGGGACTTGGTTTCCTGGTGTTTGTTATGGCTTTCAGTGGTTGTGATTCAGGTAATGCAAAAAAAGCAAACAAAGATCGGGTTTCTTTCCGACCTCAACTTCCATTATTACCGATAGACAGTCCAGATATTCCTCAAGGGAAATTATATGACATCCTGTCTTGCAAAACAACGGGGATCGATCATAGCAATCATTTTAAGCTGAGCTTTAAGTACGACTTCTATTCTTTTATCTACCTGATCGTAGGTGCTGGAACAGGCATTGGTGACCTTGACAATGATGGATTACCTGATGTGGTGCTTGCCAGTAATCTTGGGAAAGACAAGATATATAAAAATCTGGGCGACTTGAAGTTTGAAGAGGTTTCACAAAAATCCGGTTTTGCTATTGATTCCCTGTGGTCCACAGGTATTACCCTTGTCGACATCAACCAAGATGGCCTGCTGGATATCTATGTTTGCCGCTCCTATTTTACAAAGGAGCCTGACCGTAGAAAAAACCAGTTATACATTAACCAGGGAGATATGAAATTTCTGGAACAGGGAGAACAATATGGACTTGCAGATACCAGCTTTTCTACCCACGCCACTTTTTTCGATTACGATCTGGATGGCGACCTTGATATGTACCTGGTGAATTACCCGATAGACTGGAACGACCGGAGGAAATATAACAACCACGAAAAAATTGAAAAAGGCATTAATTCTTCCGACAAACTGTATCGTAATAATGGGCAACAATTTTTCGAAGATGTTACCACTAAGTCAGGGATTAATAATCATGGATATGGACTAAGCGCAACAGTTGCCGATCTTAATCATGATGGTTGGCCGGATGTTTTTGTCACCAATGATTGGGGAATGTATGATATCTATTATCAAAACAATGGCGACGGTACCTTTGCTGATAAATCATTGTCTGCCTTTACCAAAAACAGCTTTTCTTCAATGGGAAGCGATATCGCTGATATCAATAATGATGGCTATCTCGATGTCGTAACGGCAGAAATGGAATATGGAGATAACTTTCAGCACAAAGCTTTTGTCCATAGTTATCCTGACCTGTCAAGTTTAAGGAATATGGTAATGAGCGGTTATAATCACCAATATTACCGGAATTCCCTTTTTGTGGGAAGTGGAGATGGTTCTTTTTCTGAGATTGGCAGGATTTCGGGGATCTCCAGTACAGATTGGAGTTGGAGCCCTTTATTCCTGGATGCAGATAATGATGGTTTTTTGGACCTGTTTATTTCAAATGGTATTTATCGGCACACTAATCTTGATGAAAGACCAAAACTCAAAGAGATCAGGGATGCCATTCGCCGTAAAGACAGCCTGGGGTTGATGCAGTTATTCCATGATTTTGATACGGTCAATGTCCCTTCTCCGAATTATTTTTTCCATAATAATGGCAACCTGGGATTCTCAAATAAAGTTAGAGAATGGGGTACAAATTATCCAACGATTTCCTACGGTGCGGCCTATGCAGATCTCGATCTTGATGGTGACCTTGATATCATTACAAACAATATGAATGCTTGTACTTTTATCTATCGGAACAACAGTGAAAAGGACAAAAAAACGCGATCATTTTCAGTCAAGTTGAAAGGCGAGGGGCAGAATACTGGCGGGATAGGCGCAAAGGTGAAAATCAGGCATAATGGCCAGTCTCAAATGAGAATAGTCGGCACTTCCAATGGTTATATGTCTTCTTCGGTCGGGCCTTTGCATTTTGGTATTGGCGAAGATGAGATATTGGATGAAGTAGAAGTAGTCTGGCCAAACGGAAATTATCAATTACTGACCCAAGTCAATTCTGCCAATCAAATTGTTTTTGAAGAATCCGGGAGTATGCCGGCCAGAAATAGAACCGTTGAGATCAATACCCCTGCTGCTTTATTTACAGAATTCTCAGATGAATCTGGCCTGGTTTACCAACATGCAGAAAATGATTTTGATGACTTTTACAAAAACTCACTATTACCAAAAGTATACAGTCGTGATGGACCAGGGGCAGCGGTTGGAGATGTTAACGGCGATGGAATTGATGATTTATTTTTAGGTGGCGCATCAGGATATCAGGGCAGGATTTTTATTCAGGATGAAGTTGGAAAGTTCACAATACTAAAAACACCTGCATTAAACCTGGATAAAGATTTTGAAGACATGGGGTGCTTATTCCTTGATGTCGATAACGATAATGACCTGGATCTTTATGTAGCCAGTGGAGGAAGTGATTTTGAAAGTAATAACCCGCTGCTTCAGGATCGACTTTACCTCAATGATGGAAAAGGCGATTTTTCCAGAAGTGAATCATCTTTGCCCGAATTTTTATCTCCGGGGTCTTGTGTAATTGCCAACGATTTTGACCATGATGGAGATTATGATCTTTTTGTTGGTGGCAAAACCAGTATTGAAACATATCCTGAAGGTTCAACAAGCCATCTTCTTATTAATGAGGCTGGCGTATTTAGCATTGGTAATCATTTGTTACCAGGAGAATCAGGAGAGTTAGGTCTTGTCTCTTCAGCGTTGTGGACCGATGTCAATAATGATCAACAGGTCGATTTAATGATAGCCGGGGAGTGGATTGATCTGAAACTGTTTATCAATGTAGACGGAAAATTCAAAGACAAAACCACTGAATTCGGACTTGATTCGACTGCTGGATGGTGGAATAGCTTGGCAGGATTCGATTATGACCAGGATGGTGATACAGATTATATTGCTGGTAATTTTGGCGCAAATACCAGGTATAAACCTGGAAGAGACCAGCCGATTACTATCCATTTTGGAGATTTTGACAAGGACGAAGATCGCGATGTATTATTGTCTTATGTTTATGGAGCCGATTATTTTCCAATCGTTCACCTTAACGATCTTTCTGAGAATATGAGCATTTTTGGTGAAAAGAAAACTTCATATAGCTGGTATGGCCGATTAACCACTTCTGACCTTTTGGCGTATGTCTCCGATTCTGAAGTAGGCAACAGGCGGGCAGATATCTTTGAAAGTGTCATTTTTGAAAACATCGGCGGTAAACAGTTAAAAATGAAGAAGTTGCCTGTTGAATGTCAATTCGGACCAATTTACGGAATTCAAACAGGCCATTTTAATGCTGACGGATACCCTGATGTGATTGCAGTAGGGAATCAGCATGAAGTTTTCCCTCAATTTGAGAAACAAGATGCCATAAAAGGATTATTGCTACTTGGGAATGGACAAGGAAGCATGGAAGTGGTAGAATATCCCGTCTCAGGATTTAGAAATTTTGACGAAGGAAGAGCGGTAGTTGTAATTGGAGATAAAGATGATAATGCCTCAATTTTGGTTACCAATAATAACGCTGAAAGCAAGCACTTCAAAATTTCGGAAGAGGAAATTGAATTCCCAGGATTCAGGTCATGGGAGGACTATGCACTTCTGATTTTTAATGATGGAAGGACTGAGAAAATAGAGAGATACCAGGGAAGTGGCTTTCTCTCAGGTTCATCAGCAAGAATTTTTGTTCCAAAAACGATGGCCGAAGAAGTCAGGTTTTTTGACGGGGAAAAAATATCAAGAACCATCAAGTATTGAAAGATTGGAAAGCACCAGCCAAAATAGAAGCAGGCTTATTGCTGGCATACTATTAATAAAAATAGTGGCCCTCGCCTTGTTTATTGTAGCTGTAACCTGGAAAGAACCCTTTCCTGCCATAATGATGCCCAGATTTACCAGCCAAATGGACTATAATGGTATCATCAGGTATACTGAACCTGAAGTAGTAATCTATTATAAAGACGCTTCGATCACAACCACAAAGCATGAGTTATTACACCTTATGCACCTCCCCCAAAGGAATAAGGTTATGAAACGGGTTTTCGGTCTGGAAAAGGACGTCGAAGTCGATCAGGAAACTAAAATCTGGCTTTATTACAGATCCCAACAGATAGCCCAAAGGTCTGATATCCGCAAAATGGAAATCCGCTGGTATTCTTTTGAATACAAGTTGCAATCTGATAAAAAGCCTGAAAAAAAAGATCTGATCGGGCAAAAAGAGATACGGTTTGAGGGTTAGACAAAAATATCGAAATTGGTTATTCGAAATGTGGCCGGCAAATTCAGAATTACTTGGGCTTTTCCGAATTTCCTTTGCTTTATTTAATCTATGTTTTCTATTTGGTTTCAAATTTGACTGGATCAGTGTTTATCCGGATTCATTTTTTTTTCCGCCGCCTGGCATCGCTTCAATTTGGCATGGCTTTCCTGAAAAATGGTTCTTTGATGTTTTGAGCATAGCGATTATCCTGACTAACTTTTCACTACTTTTTGGTTTCAAAACAAGAATAAGTGGTGTTCTTCATACCTGTTTTTTATTAGTGGCTTTTGCTTTTGTGTTTTCCTTTGGCAACATTTATCATTTGATCTTGTGGGCTATTTTTCCTCTGGTCATGTCTTTCACCAATTGGGGAAATTCATTCTCGATTGATAGGTTGATAGGCAATAGTAAAAGACCAGTTGAAGGATGGCCTATTGCATTGATGAGTTATTTTATCGGGTTCGCCTTTTTCACTTCTGGCATTGCAAAAATGACCGGGGGGTGGTTAAACATAGAAGAAAGTGCCACTTATCAATACCTCGTACTTGTGACCTTTCAGACAGGCAGACTTGGTTTTTTCAATGAATTATTATTGGATGCTTCAAATTCATTCCTTTGGGAATTAATCGATTGGTTTGTCGTTTGGTTTGAAACACTGTTTCTGTTTGCGGTATTGAAAAAATCGATTTTTCGGTGGTTCTGTGTTTTTGGCATTATCTTCCATTTTGCAATTTTGGTACTCCTTGAAATCAGTTTTAGTATTCACCTGGTCGTGTTTCTGGTTTTTGTTGAGCCTGGCCAGTTTTCAGCATTTTTGGGGTCCATTAATGCGCTGCCTAAAAAATTAAGTGTGAAGCGGCCGATCAATGTTTGGATTTCTCTAATGGGCCTGTTAATTCTGATTTATATACTTATATTCTTTAGGTTCTCCGACCACTACCTCGTTGATGGCGCCAGACTAATAGATTGGATTAGTTTTGCTATAGCCTTTATACTTATCATGTATTGTGGTCTAAATTCAATAGGTCAGTTGAACCAGAAGAGAGAAGGATGAAATTCAGATTGGATACAAGGAAAATAAAAATTTTGGGTAATGTATTTTACCTGTTTTATTCCTCAGCAGTAATGTTATGGTGGTATTTTGGCAAAGCTTCTGTTTTTACTACCATTTTTTTGTATTCCTTCCTTTTTCTCATTGCTTACCTTATTTCCAGGCTGTTTAAAACTTCAATTGCGCAAAACCTTTTATTAGTTGCAGGGAGTTCCCTTATTTTTTTGTTTATGGGTGATTTAATGCTGCGGTACGGTTTCACCCAATACCATACTTATATGGAAGCCAATGGGAGTTTCTTCTACATTTCACCCTACAACAAGGTAAAACGAGAATTGAGGCAGAGACGAAAATGGGGCCAAAAAAATTTACACTTGAAGATCCAAAAGCCCAATGCTGAAAGAATACAAAAATCAGTTAACTTTACATATATACACACTTATAATTCTCTCGGCTTAAGAGAAAAAGAAATTTCTGAGCCCTTACCTGAAAATACATTCACGATTTTAGCACTTGGAGATTCTTATACTGAAGGTGTTGGGGCACCTGGTGACTCCACCTGGCCAGTATTGACTGAACGCTTACTTAATGATCAAACTCAAGACACTACCGTTGATGTCATCAACAGTGGAATTGCAGGCAGCGACCCCGTTTTTGCCTATAAACTAGTTGAAACTTTTCTAGTCACTTATGACTTTGAAATGGTTATTCTTGCATTAAACACATCAGATATTTACGATTTATTTGTCAGAGGTGGGGATGAACGATTTACAGAGTCAGGGGAGATCAGATTTAGAAATGGCCCTAAGTGGGAGTTCTTTTACGGAAGTAGTTATATTTTCAGAGTGATAATTCACGATGTATTAAAATATGATTTCAGATTTTTGCGACCTCATGAGATTCACAAACAAGAAGCAAAAGCTATTGATTTGATCAACCATCAGCTGATAAAATTCCAACAGCTGGCAAATAAAGAAGATTTTAAATTTGTCATTGTTATCAACCCTACATTGCATGAAGTAAAGAATAATGAAAGTGATCTCGAAAGTGTAGAAACTTACGCTCGTGATAGCCTTGAAATACCGGTGTTAAATTTATTGGAAGGCTTTAAAAACGACTCGCTGGTTTTGGAAAAGGGCGTTGACCATGTTTTCTGGCCTGTTGACTTCCATAACAACAGTAAGGGTTATACAATATGGTCTAAGTTATTAGCCGAATTTCTTCTTAAGGAGGGCTTAAATTAAGAATCAGGATGCATTGGCTTTTTCTCATCAATAAGCATGAATTCGTCTCGTGGTAAGTAATTCAGATATTCAATTCCTAAACCAAGCATTTCATCGTAAGAACTATTTCCTCTTTCCGCATCCTTAGGAGGTATTATTGGATTAAAGGGGTTAGAAGCTGTATTATCAAATTTAGCTTCGACATGAATTATTGATCCTTCCGGAATAACAACCAATTTTTTAAACGTATGTGCACTTTGCCAGTTAAAATCCCAGTTATTTATTCGAATTAAAGGTATCGTAGTTTGGTCATGAGTGGTGGCATAAGCCCAAAATGATTTACCCCTAAAGTGCATATGCGGATAAATGCTGATTACTGAAATATCTTTATCCAACTTCTTCTCAATTTTAAAATCCTTCTGCTCATAAGCAGGAATAAAAAGGGGAGGGTTGACAAGGCTTTCTTCTTTTATGGCCATTGCCTCCACTTGCCGGAGGTGGTCCTGGTCAGAAAAATATAAATGTATACACGATTGGTCCTCCTGCTTTTTGCTCGAAGATGAATAATGGAGATTGAAGATTAAATAGGTGTTTTCAAAAAGGAGTTTTCCTGTTCCTTCCGGAAAATTCATGGCTGAAGTGTACCCTGGCATATAACCATATAACATGCCGATAATCTTGCTTTTCATACCCTTAAATGAGTCAAGTCCATATTTGCCATCAGGTTCAGAAAATTCAAATAATGCTCCTGTAGTATCGATAAAAACCCAGGCATGATGAACTGCTTTGGGATTACCAGGCACAAACTCAACGGCATTGACAAATCTGGGTTTATCAAGTTTGAGCGGTACAACGAAAGTCCTGTAATCATCAACCCCATCATCTGAAATATGATACGCTTTCTCCATGCATACCACCAGATCAGGCTCTGGTTTGTTTTCCTTTGAAATATGATTTGACATATTCATTGCAGGCCCTTCTCCTTCAAGGGCACCTTGTTCTACCCATTTTGAGATCAGCCTTTTTTCTTCTTTGGTAAGAAATTTCTCCTGGAGAAAATTACTATAGGAAGGATCAGCATTCCATGGTGGCATATATCCTGATTTGGTAACTTTTTTGATCAATTGTGCATGTTCGGATACATCTGCAAAATTTGAAAAGGTAAAAGGGGCAATGCCATCGGCTCTATGACAACTTGAGCAATTTTGAAAGATAATAGGGGCGACGTCTTCATTAAAAGTAACCCGCTTTTCATGACATGAAATGAACAGGAAACAAGAAAATAACCACCAAAAAAATTGCCCTTTCATCGATGGATCCTAAATTCTGATTTTCCGGATTCGTAAAAGAATAAATATAATTGCCCCTGGGTTGGAGACTCAATTTTTTGTCCCAAAACATTGAAAATGGCGATAATATCTGGTGAATCATCTATGGCAACCGGAGCAATTGAAGTGATCGGACAACCATCACTAAGTTCATTGATCACAAAGGGCTCAGATCCAATCATGCCGTCGCCATAGTTTACCCAAGCCTGATATGTTCCCGGACTTTCAACCAAAATGGCAGTTGAGGTTGAACCTGTTGACCATTCATAATCCTGAAATCCATCCGGCGCATTCAAAATTATGTTTTCTCCTTCGAGTGTACACAAAATATCGGGCCGTTCCTGAAAGTTATCGAGGTCAAATGCAAATGATCGATAGCTGAAATATTCATCTTTCAGGTTTAATATATGGGTAACCACATCAAAATTATTCACCACATAAAAGGTGGGATCAGGTCGAAAAACAAAACCGGAATTAATGAGTCTGGTTTCCTCTAATGCATGAAAGTTGCCCATTCCGTCTGCATAAAATCCAGGTTCAAAATTATGTTCCCATACTTTCGTGGCAATCCAATTGACCGTGTCTAATTGATATTCAACTGCTCGAGACACTCTTGGCTCAGGAGACATAACTGCGTTATCATAAACGGTAATATTGCCATTGGCTAATATTCTGGCATCGTGCTGCCCCGAAAAACCGGGATCATTATCGAATTGGAAGGAACTTGACTTGCCACCCAATCGCCAAATGATCTCGCCTGACATTCGATCTATTTTATATACAGCATTCAGGTTTCTAAACGACAGTAATAAATTCCCATCATGGTCAACTTCTATAGAATTACCATGAGCATATTTGTAACCAGAAGGAGTATATCCATAAAATTCATAAGCCTCGGTAGGGTGGATGTGCTCGTTACTATCCCAGCTGAAAATTAGATGGTGGTCCTCGTCATATTCTTCGATATAAAAACCTCTTACAACTGTATTTTCACTGCCTGGTACTCCATTAAACTGATAAGCACTTAGGTCCATAATACTATCCTTTTTTCCTGCCAGCAGATAGTTGCCGTTTGGTGCAATATTAAACTCATGACGATCGCTCAGTAAGTTTAAAGATCTTTGGATGGAATCTGTTAGTACAAGGTTGTCATTCAGAATGAATGAATAAACATCCCCGTTATCATTGATTCTTGAAAAAGAATATTGATCGTGGTCAGGGTGATATTTGAAATCCAAAAGAATAAAAGCAGGTATTTGCATGTACCAAACAAGGAATCCCTGGTTGTCAAGTATTTGCAGAGAAGGCGCATATTCCGGATTAACAGTAAACTCGAAGGGGGCGGTAAAAAACGAACTTTGAGATGAATTATCGTTAACCTGAAACTCGTAAGGAGGAATGGCGTTTGGCCTGGGCCTGTTAAAGTCTTGGGCAGAGAGAGCAGATAAAACCACACAAAAACATACAATTGTATAAAAGACTTTTTTCATTTTCTTCTTTAAAAAACAATGATTAGCTCCGGGATTTTGGAAAATACTGAAAACACACCGCCATCCAGATTTAACCCCTTTGAATGAATACCTACACTCCAAATATTTAGCGGTAAAATAATCAAAAGGCTTATCACCGCAGCACGATCTGGTTTTATAGTTGAATCCTGCCAGTATTTACTGTATTCAAGACAAGATCCTAATAAAATAACCAAAAGGGTAAAATGAATAAATAACCACCGCCCCCAATCTATGGCCAGGAAAAACAGCGGAATGGAAAAGAGAATAGCAAATCCATAAAGTTTCAGAAAATTTGACCCCAGGTTTAGTCGCATTGATGCAAAAAAATAAAAGTGAATAACACCGATAAGATAACAAACAAAATATAGAGAATATCCACTCAGATTTTCCCAAATGTATTGATAAGCAACCACTGTCCATGAGTATATCCCACCTTCTAATGCCACCCCCCTCGAATTAAGAATTTCCAGAGAACTACCCTGGTTGATTGGCCCGCCAAAAACCCATAAAATAAAGGTAGGAATCCCTACGCTTGCCAGATAGATTCCCCATCGTTTAAGATCCACTTTTTTGTTATTGTGGACATATAAAGCCAACAGAAAAAATGGAATGTAAAAGACAATCAATTCGTGAAGCAGGCATGAAAAAGATAAAAGGATTAATATGGAAATCTCCTTCCTCCGGTCTAGTTGCTTTTTGGAAAGCAGGTAGACGAAAAAGGTGAATATGACAATTATAATTATTTCTTTTCTGCCAATAGCAGCAGGTTTATTCATCATGAATAAGAAGGTTAAAGGGGAGAGGACAAGGGTAAGAAAATACGGGCCAATCAGTTTATCCCAAATCAGTTTTAGGAAGAAAATGAGAAAAATACCGTAAAGTGTCACCTGAATACAAAACACCAGAAAGGTGAGTTGTAACCCGGTTAAATCCTGCAGTACGAAAAATATATTTCCGGAAAGCCCTCTTCTTTTAAAGCCGCCGTCTGAATAATTGACTAACCAATCTCCAAGCACCCATGTAATCGGATCGTTGATCTGGATAAATAAAATGGTGAATACAAAGACAAAAAGAAATATGTAAAAGCCCACCAATATGATTTTGTAGTTAATCATCGAAGTCACTACATTTTTAGCTGGATTTTTATCTGGCTCGGCTTTCATTGTATAGGTTAAAGAGGGTTTAGGATTCACCCGACTTTTTTGCGGTAAGGAAATATCGAAAACAGCCGATGGCTAAAAGGAAAGGGATTGCAAATAAGTTAAAACGCGGATAATTTTGCGTGAGCAAAAGCATAAAACCGAGATTAACCAGTGGCAGGATCCCTAAAAAGAGAATCACCCAATCCAATTTGACCAATGCAATGAGGAATTGGATAATTAAACTCAAAAAGCCAAGGTATAAGATGATATTCACCCATCCGATTCCAGACCATGAAACACCTCTCAATGAAAGTGGCAACATAACGGAAAAATGCCGAATAGGATCGCTGAAGGCCTTCTTTCGCATATGTTCTGTAAGTCGTTCTTCAGCCTCTTCAATACTAAAGCCTGATAGATGCCACTTCAGCCTTTTCAATTTTCCTTTCAGGTAGAAACCGTTTGGATTCTCGTCATCCAAAAACTCATAAAGTGGTGTTTGTTTGTCCTGGTTTGATGATTTTAACTCAGATATTGAGCTATTCTTTGACCAATAACGGAATGCCTTACAATAGTCCGTCTTATCTAATTGGTTTAGCTCATGCCTGATGCTTAATACAGATCCAGCTCTCTGGGTGAAAACATACTTCCCAAAGTGAACATAATTTCGGGCTAGCCACAGACCAGTAGGTACCATAAATCCCAAAACAAAAAAGACAAGGTATTTTCTGTTTATTGATTTTTTCCAGGCATATAACATCAACAATAAAAAGACCGGGAATGTACTGTAAAAGAAAGAAGCTTTTCCCAAACTTAAAACTCCCAGAAAAAACCCTCCAGAAATCCAATATCCCGCTCCACCTCCAGGTTTGAGGATTTTTATCAGAAAGAAAACGCTCAGAATAAAAAAGGGATAGGTCGCCATTTCGCTTCCAAATGTTGACATCTCAGCCCTGAATTCTTCAAATAGAAATGGTGAAATACTTACAGCAAATGAAAAAATCTGGTTCCTCGTTATCTCGAAAATGGTGAGATACAGAAATATTGAAGCCATAACAATACAAACAACAAGAATCCATCGACTACTGGCCATTACCTGATTGATCTCTTGAGATGACGCGTGTAGAGAATTCATAAATTCAGGCCGATCCATTTGCCAGATTTTGTGATTAAAAAATAAGGCAATGCTGTAAACACAAGAGGGGATCGGTTCTCGATAAGCAGTTGGTCGTATGACCTCATGTTCCTTTAACGGAAAAAAAACGGTGTCCAATCCAATCTTTTTGATTCTCTTAATATTGATTTTTGCCAGGTTGGCAAATTCCTGGTCATCGATTAAAATAGTTTTAGTGAATTGATCATAATTTGAGAACAATAAATGGGTGTCAACCTCTATCTGGTAACTTTTACAGTAGGAAGAAATTTTCGTAAAAATGGAGTCTCGGAATGCAACTCTTTTCTTTTCTTTTGCTGCATCGAAATTAGTAGCATCAGGGTCGTAAATACCAGGCGTGCAAAATGAAATGGAGTAGGTACCTTCACCAATAAGGTTATAGGCACCGCTCAGGTAATGCTTTTGATCGCCTTTTATATTCAATGTGCCGCAAGCAAAGAAAATAAGAGTTGAAACTAGATTAATGGTCAATATGGCAGGCAAATGATTTTTGATTTGCATGATTTTGGTAGATTTCTTCCATGAATTCTCAAAATCAGGTTCCTTTTTGCCTTTTTCCAGTTTCACTTGTCTTTGTGATTTTTACTTTTGTAAGGTAGCTAATATTCAATGAATGCCGAGTCAACTATTGAGCATAATTATCCCCGTATTCAATGAGGAAAACACCATTATAGAGGTGCTTGACCGAATTTTCTCCATTCAGAATTTGAAAAATGTCGAGATGGAAATCATTGTTATCAATGATGGGTCCACAGATGCCACAAAAAGTAATCTTGAAACCTATATTTCCCGGCATACTGATCGAAATATTTCAATAAAAAATTTTGAAAAGAACTATGGAAAAGGGGCCTCAGTCGCTAGCGGAATTAATTCTGCCAAAGGTGATATCATTATTATCCAGGACGCAGATCTTGAATATGACCCTTTGGAATACCAAAAACTCATACAACCAATAATTAATGGAAAAGCGGATGTTGTTTATGGATCAAGGTTTAAGGGATCAGGGCCTCACAGGATGATATATTTCTGGCATTATTTGGGGAATCGTGTTTTAACAGGCCTTTCAAATTTACTTAACAACCTCAACCTTTCTGACATGGAAACTTGCTACAAGGTATTCAAGGCGGATATAATAAAGTCTATTCATCTAAAAGAGAATGGTTTTGGTATAGAGCCTGAAATAACAGCAAAGATTGCCAGAATACCCGGCATCAGAATTTACGAGGTAGGGATCGCTTATTTTGGCAGGTCTTATGAAGAAGGGAAGAAAATCAGGTGGTGGGATGGACTCTGGGCTGTTTATTGCATTCTGAAATACCGACTCTTTGACTGATATCAATTGATATTTCATAAACAAAAATCTTGTTGGTAATTTAGCAATGGTATTCTTATTCTATGTCATAAAAATCAATTGATATGAAGTGGATTGTGATTCTGTTTTGTGCTGCAATGTTTTTGGGATGCGGTACAGAGAATGGCGGAAATGAAGTCTCTAGTGAAGCACCAAAAGAAAAAACCAGGCAACAAGAAAAATATACTGGCAATCTTTTATGTATAGTGCCGGAGAAAGGGACCGCAGAATTTAAAATGACACAGGAGAGTGATTATTTTTTAAAAGGTTTGGTTAACTATGATTCACTCCAATTAGCCTATTCCGTGAATACGGTCATATATCCTTTGAATGATTCCGCAGTCATTGAGGAGATGCAGGATGTCGTGACAATTGGATATTACCACATTAAGGAATATGAACTCCCTGATGGGACGAAAAGACTAAAAGGCCATTGGGTTTCAAAAGATAATACGAAAAGAATAGACAACCTTGAGTTTGAAAACGTGAAATAAAACCTTTCTATTACTCTTTCTTTTGCAGGGTCAAAAAAGTGCCAAGTGTATCTGCTACCATTTTATGGATTGCTTCCGAGGGGTGAAAATTGTATTTGTTAACAATCCTTTGCTTTTCTGGTAAAAAAGAGATTAGTGGAGTTAAATTAATAGATGCTATATCAGTTGCTGCCAAAGCTTTTATTATTGACTGATTTACATTCCTATCTGAATAGTCAATGGTAATTTCATTAAGATTCGGGAATAAAAGTACAATAAGTTTGGTTTCAGGATATAAAGTCCGGAGGCTTATTATATTGGACAGATGTAAATCAATGAGCTCCGGTTCCAGGTAATATCCGAGATAATTATATCGGTTTGCCTTGTTTTGAAAAAAGATTTCGAGACCCTGACCTCCTTGAGCTGACCTGGCGTATTGATCTCGTTGTTTTTTCAGAAATAATATAAACGAGAATAAGTTTATAGAAAATGCGTGTTCAGTAAAATAATGAGTTGCAGGTTTTGGCATAGGGATTTTGCTGACATTCAAGGTATCACCTTTTAACGCTGAAATCCGGTCTTTTGAAACCACTCTTTGAATATCATTTGGTGTGTGTGCAAGAATTACAACATCAGGAGAATAAGGGAAAACCTTCAGGAAACTGATAGCCTCAGGGGTGTTAGCGCCTAATTTTGAAACACAAAAGACGTTAAAATCATTATTAAATCGAGTGCGGAGTAAATTGACAAACCTGTTCTCAGGGTCTTTTATGCCTTGACCAGCTGCAAAAGAATCTCCAAGGATTACCAGGTTTTTTTTCGAATGATCATAAATTTTTTCTGGCTCCGGATCTCTAAATCCCAATGCATTTTTTTCCCAATAAAGATGGTACCAGGATTTCCCAACCAGGGTATTTGATCCCCCAATTGAATATGGAATGATCATGATAACTAATTCAACCAATAAGAAGGTAACAAAAATAGAATGAAAGACCGTTAAGGTATTTTTAGCGAGCTCTGACTTTATAACTTTGTTCAATTGCCAGAATCCCATTAAAACGAAAAAAAATACCGCTGCAATTAGTAATCCCCTGAAAAAATATTTATACCAATAAAAACCGAATTCAGAAAAAATCCAGTGCGTGCTTTCAAACGATAAAAGAACAAAAATTACCCCGAGCATGTAGAAAATGACGATTTTCGTTAACCCGGATTTTGTTAATTTCGTAAATAGCACGTTCATCTCTTTTCGGTAACATCAATTTCAACAAGATTACTATAAAAATTCCAAACTGGTATTACATTTTTAGTTTCGTACTGTTATGTTCCATATTGATTTTTGGGCTTGTTAATTTTATTGGTCAGGGAAAGACAGGTTTGCTTACAGCCAAATCCACAATTTTTCAAAAATCAGTCTCAATTAATAGCACCTATGAAACTGGCGATACCCTTCATTTAGAGTTTAAAAATGAAGGCACCCAATCGATGGAATTGTTGTTCGGCACACAACTCACCTCTCCATTATCCAGCATTCTTGGAAGATTAACTGATGATAAACCCTTAGCTCCTCAGGATACCCTGACATTTATTCTAAAGGCTTGTGATATATTAAAACAAGCCAAAATCATAGGGCATGATAGGCCTGTCAACGATTGTCCGTCTGGTCATGACCCGGAAGATCTTTTGATTTCGTATGGAGTTGGACAATGTGCTCATTTCTCTAATCTGTTTATTCGGATATTGAGAGAAACGAATGCCTTTAATGCTACAAACTCCAGGCTGGTACAACTCAATGACCATATCGTAAGTGAAGTAAATTTGCGAGGTAAATGGTTGATGTTTGATTGTGATCCGGGTACCGATTTCCAGGCATTTTTGAATGGTGAAGGGACCTTTGCCAGCAGTGAAGAGATATTCAAGAATCCGTCAATCATTAACAGAAGTAGCCTTTACCTTGGTCAAGGGGTAACCCGAAACAAAATCAACAAATATCGAATGTATTTTTCAGACGCTATTCCCAAAGTGGAGGCAAGTATTGGAAAAGCAACTGTTCGGAATAAATCAGCAAAAATCGAGTTGCCTGCGGGGGGAGTGATTCGGTCTTCATTTGTGGTAATCAGGAATTACCAGGAAATTGATACGATGCATATTCATGAACTCAAAAACCTAATGGATACAAAAAAAGGGTTTGAAAAGGCCAGAAGTTATTATGCAACCCACCTTGAAAAAGATACGAATCTTTCTTTCGAAGAGTTTATTGTCAGTTTTAAACGTGGTTACATAAAATTTTCTGATGAAAAGCTTTTGATCCTGAGAGCCATCTCAAATACCATTTCTTTCCCGGAAGCTTTCAATTCCTGGTTTGAAAATGGTTTTCCGTTTGTTATTCATTCGATTTCGCAGGATACCACAATTTGGAAAGCTGATTTTGAGAATTGCGATGATTACGCCAACTTACCAAAAGCTTCATTTCCAAATCTGGATGGCGAAAATATATCCATTGAGTTTTATTTTAATCCTAACTTTTATTTATCTGAAGATGTACTCACCATTAACGAATTATCAAATACATCCAAATCCCATTTGAGGATTTCGATCTCGTTGAATTAATTTTCCAAAGTTTAAACCAACTTCCTGATTTTAATTGTAAAGTTTATTTTTGATGTCATGTTAATAATAGGTGCGGGTGGTTGTGCAAAGGATCTTCTGGCCATGCTTCAAGCTGAGGGTAAGGATGAAGGATGCCAGTTCTATGACGATGTCAATGCTGATCTCCCTGCAAAGATCTTTGATAAATATCCTATCATCTCATCTGCAAGCCAGGCATCTACCTATTTTTCAGAAGTCGATAACCGATTTTTATTAGGTGTCGGTCATCCTCATATCCGACAATTTCTTGGTAATAAATTTCTTAATCTCGGTGGCTTAATGACAAGCTGGGTATCTTCAAATGCCAAAGTAGGAGAGTTTTCTTCCATCTCCGCATCAGGTGTCATAATTATGCATGGCGCAATAATTACCAATGGTATTGTGATTGAGGCAGGTACCTTAGTTAATATGCATGCCACGTTGGGCCATAATTGCAAAATCGGCAAGTTCTGTGATATCGCGCCAGGGGTATATGCTTCCACTTCCGAAATAGGAGATTATTGTCAGTTAGGCATTAATTGTGTCATCAAGCCCGGCTTAAAATTAGGGACAAATATTACCGTAGGTGCCGGCTCGGTAGTTACGAATGATGTGCCAGATAATTGGATTGTCGCAGGTGTTCCTGCCATAAAAATCGGAGAAAATGCTGGTATAAATGACAGAATTGATCAGTTAAAAGTTTCCGTATAAAATGGGGCTTCGAAATAGACAACTTGGTAAACTGAAGTTGAGTGTAGCGCTGATCACCTATAACCATGAAAGATATATTGAAAAGGCGCTTAGCAGCATCCTCACTCAAGAGACTGATTTTGATTTTGAAATAGTCATAGGTGATGATGGCTCTACCGATAGTACCCAGGATATTCTACTCAATTTTGCTGACCAAAATCCTGATAAAATCAAGCTGGTATTTAACGAAAGGAATGAAGGTGTTTTCAGTAATGTTTACAATACTGTAGAAGCCTGCACCGGAAAATATTTAGCTTTTCTCGAAGGTGACGATTTCTGGGTTTACCCGAAAAAGCTTCAACAACAAGTCGATTTTCTCGAATCCAATCCTGAGTATTCTGGCTGTTTTCATGATGCTCAATTAAATTGGGATAAGGATTTGGAATTAAAATCAAACGAAGTGTTCACTGGATTAAAAACCTATTCCCAGTTGCATCACTATCCGGAAGAAATCACCACCATTGACTTGGTGAACAGGACTGTCCTGCCGACAAGTGCTATTATGTTCAGAAACCGGGATTTTCTTTCTGAGTTCATGGTTTTCAAGGAAATAAAGTACAGTCTTTCTTGGGCACTGGGTTTAATCTTGATTAAGAATGATACCTATAATTCAGGATTGATCAAGTACTTTAATGAAGTCTGGTCTGCTCATCTAAAGCATAAGGAAGGATTGACGGTAGCGCATAAACGATCCTTGTTTATTGAGTCCAATATTATGATCCTCAATAGCTTAAGGCATGATCCTTACTACCGAAATTTAACCAACGTAATTAGAGGAAGCAAGATTAGTGAATATCAATTTCTGATGGATACACTTGAAAACCGGAGCATACCGAATAAATTAAACTTGGCGATTAGGTACTTTATCCTTAGTATCAAATATGCTTACGTAAAGAGTCTTAAATTCCTATTTCAAGCTAGATCGAAAGCTACCTCCCAACCATAAGATTTTCCGATAAGGTCAAAAAGTGATTGGTTATGCTCAGCATAAAAGGAGAACAATTCCCTTAACGTTTCAACTTTGGGTAAAGATGTATAGTCACCAATATTCCTGGATTCCAGGTCCCAGGATTGAAAATCTGGAATTGTAAGTCCCAGAAAATGGAAAATGTTCTCCAGTACCATTTTGGGGTCTTGAACCATTTCCTTGATTTCAATAAAGCAGAAATTTTCTTTTGGAAAAATGGCAAAGTACTTTTTTAAATGAATGGCATACAAACCTTGTTCTACTAAAAATGGCATTAATCCATCTATCCCAGTTTTAAGTGCATTTATCTCTTGTTGAATATGGCTGTCAAAATCAGTGAAGACACTTGGATTCTTTAACTGCTTGAAAAATGAATGGATAGGATCATCATATTTGTTAGCCGAATCCAGTAATTTTTGCTGATCACTTCTTTTTCTTTGATAGGCCATGAATTGAGAGTAGGCCCTTTCAACAGGATTACGGAGTAATACCAGGAATTTCATGTGCTCATTAAACTGGAAAATCCTGCGTGCCGCTTTTTCCGAGAATAGATACGTCGGTGTTGCTTCGAAACTAAGTTGTTTTTCTGACGCATTGTCCTGATCCTTAAAATGACTGAGGTACCACTTGTTGCCCTTATTATACTGGCTATCTACCCAAAAAAAATCAATCTCCTTTTTCGATGCTGGCTCTATTTGGGGGTGTTGGGAAAGCCAGTGAAAAAGTGTACTGGTTCCACATTTCTGAAATCCTCCTATGAGAAAACCTGGAGCGATCTTTTTCATATTGATAGGGGCTATTTTTGTTCCAGATGCCAATTTAATAAGGGTCGAACCGGGCCGCCTACCCTTCGATATGGTATTCCAAATTCTTCAGACTTGGGATCTACTTCAAAAATCAGCACTTTGTTGATGCGCAGGATAGCTTTTTTGGCTTTATCAAGGTGGAATAATAGATCGATATAAAAAATTCCGCTGTTAAGAAAATTCTTTGGTATTGTACATGTCGCTTTATATTTACCTGCATGAGAGGCACCAATGGGTATTGCGCTGAAGGCCTGACTTGAAACCAGGAATAAGTCACCAATGCCACTTACAAACTGCAAGGTAGCATCAAGTTGGCCTTGATTATTTTTTTTCTCGAATTCAATAACCACATCCACATCTTCGTCCATTTGAATAGGGGTTCCTAATGGTTGACCAGTTGGAGAAATATATACGCGATGTAGATTTACCACTTCATTATCTATAAACTCGTCAGCCCAGGATTTTTCAATAACAAAAGCACCAAAGTCTTCTTCATCAAGGGCGTTGTTCTGTTTTTGGTCTTTTGATTTTTGGACACTTTCAACTTTGATGCCCAATGACTTCAACGTTTCCTTTTCGGCTTTTTCGTACGAAACCTCTTTATATCCTTCAATGAGACTGTTAATCTCGCCCATCTTTTCAATCCTTCCTTTTGAGAGTAAAATCCCTTTGTCACAAACATTGCGCACGGCACCGAAATTATGACTTACAAAGATGGCACTACATCCCTGTTCTCTTGAAATTTCTTTCACTTTCGCCAAAGACCGCTTTTTGAATTCAGCATCTCCAACCATCAAAACTTCATCCAGAATAAGGATCTCAGGACGCAAATTGATGGCTATTGAAAAACCCAATCGAATCCGCATCCCATTTGAATAGAATTTAATGGGTACGTCAACAAATTGATCTATTCCGCTAAATGCGACTATCTCATCAAACTTTTCAATGATCTCTTTTCGTTTGAAACCAAGTAAAGTGCCATTGAATATGATATTTTCACGACCACTAAGTTCTGGGTGAAATCCGGTGCCAACTTCCAGTAATGCCCTAATGCTGCCATTGGTCTCAATATATCCGGATGTTGGTTGCATAACGTTCGAGATAATCTTTAGCAAAGTGCTTTTCCCTGCGCCATTATCACCAATTATACTGAGTATCTGTCCTTTATCCAGAGTAAAAGAAATATCCTTAAGCGCCCAGAATTCCTTTTCTTCCTGGCGGGCATTTCCGGTAAGTAAGCCTTTTAGCCGTTTTGCCAGGTAATGCTTGAAATAGGCCTCTGTGTTTTCTTGTAAATAGAAAACTTTGGAAATATTATTTAGGATAATCGCGTTTTGAGCCATTAATTCTGCTTAACTCAATTTTGATTAAATATAATCGGCAATTCGCTTTTCTGAAGATTTGAAAAAAGCAAGCCCAAAAATAAAAACAAGACACATCAAACCAATCGGAATAATAAAGCGCCAGTCAGGGATTGGTGTCCCAAGTATACACCACCTGAATCCTTCCACCAGCCCGGCAACCGGATTCAAGAAATAGATAAATTTGAAACCTTCTGGTATAATTGATGCGGGATAGGCCACAGGCGTCATCCACATTATAAGACTTAGAAAATAGCTGATGGTATGATGCAAGTCCCGATACCTGATAGAAAGCGTGCTGAACCAAAATGCTATACCTATGCCGATAACTGTACTCAGGAAAAGAAAAATCGGTAGAAACAAAATTTGCCAGGACGGGAAATAACCAAAGATGGCCATCAAGCTATACGAAATTAAGATCATAACCAACAAGTCAACATTTGCTGTTATCGCTTTTGAAAGAGGTAAGAGGATTTTAGGGAAAGCCACCTTGGTAATGACATTTTGGTATTCGACCAGGGCTGTAGATCCATTATTAACCAAGTATGAAAAGTGTCCCCATGCCGCCATTCCCGTAAGGGCAAACAAAGGGTAAGGCACATCACCGGTATCTACTTTTATAAAGCGTCCAAAAAGCAATGTAAAAATGATGAGGTTAAATATGGGCTGGATAAATGTCCACAATAGCCCCAGAAATGTGGCCGCATACCGGGCTTTGAGATTCCTGAATGACAGACTCCATAGCAAATCCCAGTGCGTCCAGATACTGCTGATCCCTGAAGAATGTTCACTGCCTTTCCGGGTATAACTATATTTTGCCATTTAAGAGGATTTCGAATTCTTGAAAGTAGGAATTATCTTCGTTTCTTGCCAATAATAAACTGGCTGCTTTGTGGAATAAAGTTTTTGTTAGTGAATCAATACAGGTTTGTTTTAGTGGAGTGCGGAAACCAGAATCGGATTCGATTATTGGAATTAACCTTGCAATCTATCAGGGAAAATTCTTTTATTCCTATTGTCGTAATTACCGACCTTTCCAGGAATGAAAATGCGATTGAAGCTGATAAGATATACGATGTCAAGTGCCCGGCTTCATTAAATGATCTACAGGCAAGATGGTACCTGGTTACAAGGATGCATAAAATTCTTGATTCAGGTTTTCGATATTGCTTTGTTCAATCTGGTGTAATTGCCATTAATAATGGGATTGATAGAATCTTCAATATGTTGGCAGAGCAAGTCAGTCTTTATGCCGAGCCCCAGAATCCTAGGCTGATTGACTTTTTTGTTAAACGAACGGGATTATCCAATTTGGACAGCACCCAAATTACAAGATCTGGTGGCCTGGTTGACTATAATCTTTGGGATGAAAATATTCGGGATTGGATTACGGAGCTGAAGGAATTTTTATTTCATAGAGGCGAGTTCTTCAAAAAAGTCCACAGGATTTATTCCAGGTTATCATTTAACACCTTTTGGATTACCATTGTCAATAATTATGTAAGGGCGGCCTCTTTCAATCGAAATGTCAAAATCAATTCCGACGGTTCTATTAGCAATCTATTTGTTTTTATCAAGCAAAAGATCGCTCCAATTGTTGAACACAGTTTTTCGTGGATCATTACCCGGTTTGGAAATATTCAGGTCTTAGAAGAAGATGCTGATTACAAGTTGATTGAAGCCATAGACCTGGAGCAGGAAATGAAGAAATTTGGCTATAGCTGGAATAACCAATTGAAAACATGGCAAAATAAATCCAGTAAAACGTTATTCCAATTGTCAATTCCAAAAGAAGTAAATAGTGATCCGAAATTGAAGCAGTTATGGGAAAAAAGAAAACAAAGCCTTTTAAAAACATTACTCTACGAAGAGCTTGATACCAATCAGTCATTAGCCAGTTATCTTAACCAGATCTACATGAAAGACATCCCGGAGCAATTCTCTGATTTTTGGGACCCCGGGGTCATTTTATTTAATGATGAATCCGATACTTTTTTTGAAAAGTGGCATGAAAACCTCATGTTCCTTTACCAGGAAAGAAAACTGGATTTAAATGGTGAAATCCCTTTGGGGCTGACGATATGGGAGATGGAATTATATAATGGTTTTACCTTGCCGAAAGAAATGAATTTTCTGCTTTTCAAGGATTCTGACTTCATCTATCTTGGCAAAAGTGTTTTCAAAAATAAGCATGGTCAGATCTTCAAGCCAAGTTTTTTAAATATCCAGCGTGTAGACGAACTTGATATAGACGATTTCTCATTTTTGCAAAAACCAATTGATATTTCATCCTGATGTGCGGCATTAATGGCATAATATCACATAATTGGAGAATCCAACCTGAACGATTTAACAAGGTCAGGGATACCTTGAAACACCGTGGACCAGATGGTGCTAGTTCTTGGTTTTCAGATGATGGACATGTGGCTTTTGGGCACCGAAGATTATCATTTCTCGACCTTTCTGACAACGGCCGCCAACCCATGTCGAATGAAGATGGGAAGATCTGGATGACGTTTAACGGTGAAATCTACAATTACCTGGAGTTAAAACAATTGCTACAGGAAAAGGGACACGTATTTAAGAGTCAAACAGATTCAGAGGTTATCATTCACGGCTGGGAAGAATGGGGCGAATCGGTGTTAAACAGGCTGGAAGGGATGTTTGCTTTTGCCATTTGGGATGAGAAAGAGAAAACCCTGTTTCTGGCCAGAGATCGTTTTGGCATCAAACCCCTTTATTATCAACCGGGAAAAGAGGTATTTTTCTTTGGTTCGGAGTTGAAAGCTATAATTGCACATCCTGCTGTTGTCCGTGAACTGGATATAACAGCTGTTTGTGACTACCTGGTATACAGGTATGTGCCTAGTCCAAAAACTATTTGGAAAGGCATCAATAAATTACCACCAGCGCATTGTTTGAAATGGAAGAGGGGGGAGTGGCCACAAATTAGGAAGTATTGGGAATTGGGAAACCAGTTTATCGATAGTAATCCAGAAGAATGCATATCCAAAGTGGACCAGATGCTGGAATCATCTGTAAAAAATCACATCAGAAGTGATGTCCCTATCGGCGCTTTTCTGAGTGGTGGGTATGATAGCAGTGCTCTTGTTTATTACATGACCAAAGTTGGGACTTCCCCAAACTCATTCTCTATTGGGTTTTCTAATTGGCAGGAAACTGAGCATCAGTATGCCAGGGTTGTAGCTGACCATCTGAATGTTCCAAATTTTGCCACCATTATGGAGGGTGAATCACTGGATCTTGTTGAAGACCTTGTTTATCATTTTGATGAACCTCTGGCTGATATTTCTATTATTCCGACTTACCAGGTGAGTAAACTAGCAAGACAGCATAACAAGGCAGTGCTTTCGGGAGAAGGTGCCGATGAGTTATTCATTGGCTATAATTGGACAAAAGAAATAGCCTTGCAAAACGGTTCGTTGAAGGGGAGTAGTGGACTAGTTGAGCAATATGCCAAAGCAATGGCCATGGGGAGATTTACGACCAAGGAGCTGAATTATCTAATTCACCCTGATTTTTATGATCAGATACCCGGTGACCCGGAATGGTTTTACAGGCAACAAGTACAATCAGGAATGCCTGCCTTGAAAACTTTTCAGTATTTGGATATTCATACTTTTATGTCTGAATTGGTGTTGACTAAAGTTGACCGGGCGAGTATGGCAAATTCATTGGAAGTCAGGGTTCCTTTCCTTGATCATAAATTGGTGGAGTACCTTTATAGCTTTAATAAAAAAACCATTTTCAGAAAATCAACCCAAAAGTTCTTATTGAATCGAATCCTGAAACCAGTGCTGCCGCAAACCATTTTAAATAGGAAAAAACAGGGATTTGTCGGGCCAGATCATTATTATGCTAACTTTGGGTGGTTTGCATCTGTTCTGTTTGAAGGGCGATTATTAAAGGATGAGATAATTCAAAAAAGCATGCTTAAAGTCTATTTCGATCAACGTGATACCTGGCGTTTATGGAAATTGGCTGTGCTTGAACTATGGTGGCAAAAATGGATGTAGAATCACAGTTAGAGCATAGGTATGTGTTTGTAGTTTGTGGTGATAAAGAGCATATCCTTGCCCTTAATTATTCCCTTAAGCATTTGCGACAATTTACTGACAACGAAATACTTGTCGTTTCAGATCTTTCCAGGAATGCTATAGACATCGAACATAATAATATTCTTGATATTGAAACGCCTGCCCATTATTCCAATCATCAGGCTGCTATCTATTTAAAAACCGGCATCCATAAATTTGTGGAACTTGATAATACCCTTTGGTGCTATCTGGATTCTGATGTGATTGCTTTAAATGCAGAAGTGAATAAGATTTTTTCTCATTTTATGGCCCCCGTTACATTCTGTACAGATCATTGTAAGTTGAGACGATTCAGTCCGAGTGCTGTCAGACAATCTGCTGAGGTGAAAGCAAAGGCTAAAGAGCTTGAAGACATGATTTTATCATTTGCTGAATTTGAAAAGGAAAGGGCAAAGGAAATCAGTGATGGAACAGATGTATCAATTGATAACAATGCGCGAAAAATCAATTTCTCAGATTGGGAAATAAAAGCCTTGAAGTTGGTCAACCACCTCTTATCGCAATCACAAAAGAAAAAAACAGCATCAAAAACTCCAGTAAAACAATCTCCGCATACTTTCCAATTGCCATCATTTGTCGCCTATTTATTACTCCGCATTTACAGACCGTTTCTAAAGCTATTATTGTCGCTGTTCAACAGTGGTAAACTCACGATGTATGAAGAACAAGGCCCTTACCACTTGGATAAAACTGAATTGGAAGCATCAATAAAAACCATTCCCGGAAGGGAAGAAAAAATAGAAGATAAAGCCATCACTCTTGAAGAGTGGGTTGAAGAAAAATCAGAGTTTACCTGGGATATGCAAAATGAAAATTGGCTGGATACGAAAAATCAGGTGATTAAAGCTTCTGAATCTGATGACCTGCTCAAGTTGATTCAATCGACTTTCGACATTACCGTCAAGGAACCAAATTGGCAACATTGGAATGGAGGTGTATTCCTGTTCTCTGAGATTTCCAAAGCATTCCTGGATACATGGCATAAATACTCCATTCAAATTTTTCAAAACCCTAAATGGGCAACCAGGGATCAGGGTACTCTGATCGCTTCTGCCTGGGAATTTGGGTTAGAAAATCAACCTACATTGCCAATTGAATTTAATTTTTTGGCGGATTACTACCATTCAACTATGGCATATAAAGGCAATCTGGTTTTTGATATTAATGCGGAAATAAAAAACATTACACCGAATTTTATCCATATTTATCACCATTTTGGAGATACCTCCTGGCAGGTTTGGAATGATGTGACAGGTACATTAACTGAAAAAAGAAATTCGATAATTAAATCTTGATAGTTGAAGGATAATCTAAAAATATGGGGTGCGGTTTTAGTATTTGTTCTATTAAATATCCTTCTTGGAAAATATCAATTAATAAATTTTTGGTTACCTGCTATCTTAGTTTTCATTGGTATGGTAATCACTGATTTGGTATCTGAAGGCAGACCGTCAGGGAAACAAAATAAATTGAATTTCAGGTTATTATGGTTCAGTATTTTAATTGCTTTTGTAATAGGTGAATGTTTATTGAGGTCAAGTGGAGCTTATAAAACATGGCCGGAACAAAACCTCGGAGAATACAGGTCTCAATATGCATTAAGTAGAGCTGCAGATGCGGATTGGTACCATAGATGGACTCCGAATTCAGATATTGACGATCCTCGCCCTGAGTTTAATTATTTCAAGAAGTCAAACTCTTTGGGCTTCTTATCCGAAGAATTTAAACCAGACACCATTGAAAATAAATTCAGGATAATTGGTGTTGGAGATTCCTTCACAGAAGGCGTGGGGGCACCAATGGACTCAACCTGGGTCAAATTGATGGAGAACAAGTTAAACCTTGATTCGACCAGTGGATTTTATACTATGAATGTAGGAATTTCAGGATCAGATCTTTATTACGGTTATGTGGCTTTAAGAGATCTCATGTTAACGAAAAATCCAGATTTGGTGATTCTGGCAATTAACACGAGTGATATTTTAGATGTGCTCATACGAGGGGGAATGGAAAGATTTAAAAGTGACTCCACTGTGGCTTATAAGAAGCCTCCTTGGTTTGAAGTCATTTATAAGGACTCTCATATTGCTAGAGGCTTTATGAAAAGAATTCTGAAGTACAATGAATTCATGTTTACAAAAAATCAAATGAAAGAAAAAGAAGTAGTAGCATTGAAAGAAATAGCTTCTGGAGTTCGACTATATGATAAAACGGCAAAGGAAAATGGGTTTCAATTTTGTGTTGTACTTCATCCAGTAGCAGCAGAGTTGATCTACGAGGGATACCCGATCAAAGGTCTAAAAAGTCACTTTGCCGATTCGACAATTCCAATTTTCGATATATTCGAAGACATGAGGTATCGCGAGGAAGATGACCCGCCTATTGAATCTATATTCTGGCCCAAGGATTTGCATTACAACTCAAAAGGGTATCAAAAAATGGGCAATATCATTGCCGATAGATTACTCGAAAATGGGCTAATTCCAAATTAACAAACCTTAGGTTGCTAAAAGAAAATACAATAGTAAATGGTTTATGGATAGGGCAGAGGCTTTCGCCAATTGAGTTACTGACGATCCAGTCTTTTCTCTATCATGGTCATCAATTTCATTTATGGGTTTACGGGGATCTGGACAATGAATTACCTGATGGCATGATCTTGCGAGATGCCAACGAGATTATTCCTGAAAGGGATGTATTTGCAAAAAAGGAAGCGGATCCAGGTTTTAACCTAGGGAAAGGCAGTTTTGCAGCTCCTTTTTCTGACCTGTTCAGATACCGGCTGCTTTACCTTCACGGTGGCTGGTGGGTTGATATGGATGTCACTTGTTTAAAACCTTTTGATTTCGAAGAACCTTATTTTTTCAGAGCACATGATAAATTAAATGCTATTGGATCGGTTATGAAATGTCCAAAAGGTTCTGAATTGATGAAGACCGTTTATGATCGGGTAAAAACGGAATGCGATGAAAATACTGTGTTGTACTTATTGCCTAATATAATCTTGAATGAAGAGATTAACAAGGCGGCTCTAAGTCACTTCATAATCAAGGGTATATCAAATGAAGACCTTTGGTATGAAGTATGGGAATTTATCATCAGTGATCCACCAATTCCTAAAGAATTTTACTTCTTTCATTGGGTTAATGAAGAGTGGCGAACAAGAGGTTTATCAAAAAACACATTTAAAAAGTCTTCTACATTGGGCCAGTTAATTGGAAGTCATGTTATTGACAAAAATGTGAATTGGTCAACTCTCCCATTTAGGGTAATAGAATTCAGAGAATGGCTGAAGATATGGGCGAAAAAAGGGAAAAACTGGTTGAAAGATCCGGGGATTCCGGTTTTTGTTAAGCGGTATTTCAATTCAAAAATCGGTTCAAAGTGACAGATGCCAACCAAATAATTAATGGATTATGGATTGGAAATAAATTGTCTCCCCTTGAGCTGCTTACCATTAAATCATTTCTCTCACATGGTCATCAGTTTCAATTATGGGTGTACCAAAAATTGGAAAATCAGTTACCTGCAGGCCTGATTCTTAGAGATGCAAATGAGATTATTCCTGAAAGGGATGTTTTTGCAAAATTGGAAGCAGATCCGGAATTCAAAATTGGAAAAGGCAGTTTTGCTGCACCATTTTCAGATTTGTTCCGCTATCGTCTTCTTTACCTTCATGGAGGGTGGTGGGTAGACATGGATGTTACCTGTTTAAAACCTTTTGATTTCGAAGAACCATATTTTTTTAGGTCTCATGATCGACTAAAGGCTATTGGAACAGTGATGAAATGCCCAAAGGGATCTGAGTTGATGAAGATCGTTTATGACCAGGTCAAATCAGAATGTGATGAAAATACATCATTGTACCTGATGCCAAATATGATCTTGAATGTGTGTATTAAAGCCTTTGCATTGGAACCATTTATTAAGGCGGAGTTTTGTAATCCCGATAATTGGATGGATGTATTTTCACTGTTTTCTACCAGGAAGGCAATGAATGAAGATTATTACGCATTTCATTGGATGAATGAAAACTGGCGATCAGGAGGTGTCCATAAAAACACTATTCGTCGAGGGTCCTTTTTGGGTAAACTAATTGAAAAATACGAACTTGAGGGTGAGGTCAGCTTTACCACAAGCTATCTGCCATTTTTCAAACATTGGGTAAATTTATGGTATCTCAAAGGCAGAAACTGGATGAGGTCACCCGGCATTCCGGTTTTTGTGAAAAAGTGGTTAGGAGACACCAAAGGAGTTAACGAATAATTCTGCTTTGAAAAAAATAAACATCACCAAATCCTATCTGCCTCCTTTGGAGGAATACCAGGCATTGCTTGACAAAATTTGGACATCAAATTGGGTGACATCTGGTGGTCAGATGGTTAAGGAACTGCAAAGGCAACTTGCGTTAAAATATGAACTTCATAACCTTTCTCTTGTATCAAACGGGACAAGGGGTCTTGAGATTGCCACAAAGGTAGTTGAGGGTTCAGAGGGAGAGATTATCACCACAGCACTTTCCTATGTCGCTACGACTTCTTCGACAGTATGGGTAGGGGCAAAACCTGTATTTGCAGATATTGATCCATTCACACTTAACGTTGATCCTGCAATTATTAGAAAGAAAGTTACCAGCCGTACCAAGGGCATTTTGGTAACACACTTGTTTGGTAACCCTTGTGACACGGAAGCCATTTCGGCAATAGCAAAGGAAGCAGGTGTTCCGGTAATTTATGACGCCTCTCATGCCATTGGCGTAAAATCTAAAGGGCGGTTTTTAGTTAATGAAGGAGATATTTCTGTTGTCAGCCTTCATGCAACGAAGATTATGCATACGACAGAGGGGGGTATGGTAATATCCGGGCATGAGAAATATTCCAATCAAATCCACCAGATGGCCAATTTTGGTCATATGGGAAACGACCGGGGATTTTATGGTATTGGAGTCAATGGAAAAATGAGTGAACTTCATGCTGCAATGGGCTTATGTGTACTGTCAAAAGTGGATTGGCTAATTGAACAAAAAAAGCGAATAGCCAATCTTTACGATGCAAATTTGTTTCCGGCCATTCCAGCAAGGAAACAACGGCTTATGGAAGATACTGTTTACAACTACAGTTATTACCCCTTAATCCTGAAGTCTGAAGATCAGGTATTGAAAATAAGGCAAGCTTTGAATGAGCATAATATTTTTCCAAGAAGATATTTTTATCCGGCTCTTTCAACCCTAAATTACGTCGATTATGAGAAAATGGAGGTTGCTGAAGATATGGCAAGACGATTGATATGTCTTCCGAATGGTTATGATCTGGAAAGGTCAGATATCATGAGGATCTGCAACATCATTTTAGACCAGCTTGGCAAAGATTAGTCTCGCTCTTCCAGGATGAACAAGCCCGGATATCTGGAATGGATTTGATCGAGTACTGCCTTACACTCAACAATTTTTACCTTTCTGCCGGCCTTTGCCAGCATTACAGCTAGGGCTAATTGCTGAGAGGCATCAAGCAATTCGGATTCAGGTTTATAAGTCACTGAATTAAAGTAAATCACCGCATTTTCGTCAAACTCCTTCAACATTTGATTGAATTGAAAATCAAGATGTTGATTGTTTGATATATCTGCAGCAGCTGAGATGTGAAGATGTATATTAAGATGCTCGGCAAAAAGGCTCAGTGCTCGATTATCTCTTGACAAGCAGGGACCTCCATATCCAAAGCCATAGCGCAGGAATTTTGGGCCGATTCTATTATCGCTTCCAAGGGCATTAAGGATTTTTTCTGAGTTCGCCCCAGATGCAATGGCCAAGTCACCAATCATGTTGGCGAATGCAATTTTTGTGGTGAGAAAACAATTCACAGCTAGCTTGCATATCTCAGCACTTAACCTGTCCATGCGGTTAAATTGTGGATGGTTTGTACAAATATTCCGATATACCGTTTCAATCAAATCTCCAGCTTGTTGATTGGCCTCTCCAATTAAAACCATATCAGGTGAGGCGAGGTCAGACATGATGGATCCCTGGGCAATAAACTCAGGATTGTAGGATACCTGGTAATTATAGGGTGCCATCTTAGCTGAAAGTTGGTCACAATATCCTGGCATTGTGGTACAACCCAAAACTAAGTGGACTGTTTTTTCCCTTTCCCCAAATTTTATAAGATCATCTGTAATTCCCTCTATTAGCCTGTGATCATAACCGCCATCACTTGATTTAGGAGTATTGACGAAAAGAAATAGCAAATCAATATCTTTTTGAATTACTGCGCTCAGAGAAGTAGTAGCGATAAGGTTTTTGGCTTCTTTTAAGGAATCTGTAACTCCGGATTCTGAAGATCGAAACGATTTTGCGTTGATGGAATCTACGTATAAAGGCTTTTTGTCAAAGCCTATGACATCATATCCTGCCTTTTCAAGCTGGAGTGCGAAACATAATCCCAATTTCCCAATACCCAGAATGCCAATTTTTTTCACAGTTCACTTTATTGAATCCCAAAGATAAACTCTTCAAATTCATTTTCTGCGAAACCCCAGGTCGGAGTGTTAATCTTGAGTGGTTCTTTTGTTTTGAAAAGGTGCAGCGCCACATTTTCCACACTACTCCAATCAAGCATAGGTCGATCAATATCTTTATATAATTTCCGGATCGGATCTGCATTCTCCCATCCATCCTCGTGGCTGATATGAAAACTACAGGCTTTTAATGGTAGAATGACCTGTTTAATGCCAATCGCAGCAGCAGATATTATGGCCAGGCTGTCAATATGAATTGAATAGGCTTCAAATTCGGGATAACCAAAAACTTTTTCCCAATCTGATTTTGCCATTAAGGTAAAATCACCGCAGGCCGAAGTATCGAGGCAAACGATACGATACTCAAGATGTCTTTTCAAAGATTTTACAAAAAACCGGAATTGAAGGGCTTTGAAAAGGCTGGCTATCCTCAACACAAACGGAATTTTATAAATATGCGCTTGGGTGTTTCTTATATTATTGCCAAAGGTGATTTTCCCTGACCTTTTGATGATGTTTTGTTTGGCAAATTTGAGTAGATTTTCAACAGAAGCGGTATAATCAATCTCTTTTGGGATATCTGCTCTTATTGCGCGGTAAAAAGTACCTGCTGAAAGCTGTTTCTTTGAAAAAAACTCAAATATTGGATCAGCAAAAAGAAGATCAATATTGGTACACAGAATAAACTCCCCTTTAGCCCTCCTGATCCCTACATTTTTTGCAATCATCTGAAATAAAGGAATCTTGTCTGAATGCCGCAAAGTTGAATGGATTTCATTGGGCACTATAATAAATCGAACGGTTAATAAGTCATCCTTTCCAGGGAGTGGAAGGACTGCTTTCAACAGAGGTTTATTGGGGGGAGGATTCCATTCAACAATTACTAATTCTGCGTTGACTCTAAACTTATTGCATTGGTGAATCAGTCCGCGGATAAACAAAGTAACCCTGTTGAGTTGATCACCTCCATGGTTGTCATTGCGGGTCGTCGCTACAATTGACAGGTCGTAATATTTTTTATTACTGCTCAAATCGTTGTTATCTGCAAGTTATGCCCTGGTAACCACCAGTTATCGTTGTCATTGATAATTGGTTGTTTGGTTGATTCCATTTGTGCATAGGATTCGTTCAATCGTTTTTGCATGATATCCATGTCCGGATTTTTCTTAATGAAATCATATCGCCGCTCGTGATGCTGATGGTAGCATGGAAATGGGAGAACCTCAATTTTTTTTCCTGAAAATACACTGCTCAAAACTTGAAGTGAGTCTGTATGCGTTGAAATCCAAGTGTCCTCAAGATAACCCCTGATGTCCATCCAGTCTTGTTTTCCCATCAGCGCAAAATCGCCTGCCGCATTACAATGGTATTTGAAAAAAAACAATTGTTCTTTTGGGATCATGGGTAAAATCCTTACCTCTCGAATAATCGGAATCCATGTAAACCTGGTATAATAATACGTTCTAATACTTTGATAGAATGAAAAAAGCTTTTTCCGTAAATCAATGTTTTTTGGAAATGAAAGCCTGTATATACCACCATGAATAAAGAACTTGAATACGTGTCTTTCCAAATCAAGTTCAAAACTCTCATACTCTTCATCATTCTCAGGCCATTTAAACGATTTTGAATTTTTAAAATCATACCTGTCAGATCGGTAAAGTATGCCCGGTTTAAGTTGCCTTTTAGAAATCCACTCAAAGATGGAAGGGGAGAAAAGGATATCAGCATTTGTGCATAAGATAAATTCACCTTTAGCTCTTGGGATCGCAAGGTTTTTGGCAATAAACTCGAAAAGGGGTACTGTTTTTCTTATCGAAAGATTGACATATTCCTTGTGAATACTCCCTGGGACGTGTAATAGTTTAATCTCCAGGTATTTCCTTCCTTTTGGCCAGCTAATCATTTCTTCCAGACCAGGTGCATCCGGAATTGGGTTGTAATTAACGATCAAAAGCTCTGTATGCAGCTGGTATTTTTCAACCCAATAGGCATACCAGTTAACAGTGTTTTGCAGTCGGTAATTAAAATCACCTCCATAATTATCATTCCTGCCCGAGAAAATAATGGAAATATAAGGTTGTGAATCCATTGATGATATTTCTGGCATGTAGGAGAGGGGGTTTATCCTGGAACTTTTGCGGTTTGGGCTTTTTCAACTTCTTTTGCGATCCAGCTGTAAGTAATGGTGGTGCCTTCAAGTAACGAGTATTTCGGGATCCATCCAGTGACTTTATTTACAAGTCTATTGTCTGATTTACGTCCTCTCACACCTTCAGGCCCAGGAATATTTTTAATGGTAAGCGATTTTCCGGAAAGATTTATGATCATTTCAGTGTATTCCCTAATAGAGATCATTTCTTCTGAGCCGATGTTCATCGGTTCGGAAAATTCAGATGCCATTAATAATCTGATGCCTTCTATGCAATCATCAATAAAAAGGAAAGAGCGTGTCTGCAGGCCATCCCCCCAAACTTCAATTTGTCCTCCATCCTTTGCCTCTGCGGCTTTTCGACATAGTGCTGCCGGAGCCTTTTCTTTTCCTCCGTCCCAAACACCTTCTGGACCATAAACATTATGAAAGCGGGCAATGCGAATATTCAAGCCAAAATTGCGATGGTGGCTGTTAAACAATCTTTCACTAAATAACTTTTCCCATCCATACTCACTATCCGGAAATGCAGGATAGGCTGAATCTTCAGAACAAATAGGATTATCCGGATCTTCCTGATTAAACTTTGGGTAAATACAAGCTGATGAGGCATAAAATATTTTCCTGATGTTTTTTCGTACTGCTTCCTTGACAACATTTAAGTTAATTAACGCTGAATTGTGCATTACTGAAGCGTCATTTTCTCCAGAAAAGATATACCCTGCACCACCCATATCAGCGGCTAACTGATATACTTCATCAGCTTCAACATCGATGCAGCTGGCAACGAAATCAGGATCTCGAAGATCACCGATAATAAATTCGTCTGCAGCAGTTTTGGAAAACTCAGGATACTTGAGGTCAACACCAATTACAAAATAGTTTTCTGTCTTTAGTCGTTTTACCAAATGACTTCCAATAAAACCTCCTGCACCAAGAACGATTGCTTTTTTCATTACTCTTTTACAAATTGGCTGATTCAAAATTAATACTCTTTGCTATTCTTCTTTACATCAGGACAATATTTCGTCAATTTTTTTACGCCCAAGAAATTATTCAGGTTGATTCCGTTCAATACATTTAAAAAATAATCGATTTTAATAGTTCTGTTAAAGAAGCTGTTTTACCAGGCTTGAGCTCATTCCCTGGTTACAAATTCAAAGATTTTTTCGCTGTGCAGTGGATTTCCACTTTTATCAGGAATGATGGAAACCACCTGGAAGTATACTTCTACTTTTTCTATCTCTTTTAAACTGGTTACATGGTCTTCTAGGAAAGCCCAATATGTCGTTACCGCTCTATTCAGGTTTGCTTCTAGTTTCCAGGCCTCGATTATTCTGCCTTCATAATACGTGTCGTTTTCTCTCCTGTAATTTTCTTTTTTCAATAGATGATTAATATCAATGACCTGATCATTTCCCTGGTAGCCTTTTATATATAAAGTTTCAATTTTTGTTTCGATGATATTGGAATAACCCGGAAAGGAAGAGAATGGATAGCTATAGATTCCAAGCAATCCGAATATTGAATTGAAAACCAGCAAAGTAAAGCCAGTGACGATCATTGGGTGAAACCAGAACAACCTGTTACTCGCTGAAAAAGTAGGCATCTTAATGCTGAATACTTTGTCCCAATTAACATAAAAAATATACATCAAAAGGACCGGAGGAAACCAGATTTTCATGAGAAGGCCGGTGGTAATATGAAAGAGAATCCCACCAAAAATGGGTACCCATCTTAATGATTTGAATAGTAAAAAAATCAGATAGGTGAGTTCGAATAGGATAACCATTATTCCTCCGAATTTTATCAGCCAGGGGAGTTTGTCGATCCTGATAAATGGCCTCCAATCATAATGTTGATACCACTCCAGGTAAATTTGATTAAGCATTGAATCACTGAGAGCCCAATCAAATCCACCTAACCATAATTTTTGAAATCCCGGCATAAAATAAATGATCCCAAAAATCAACCAAATCATCCTTATGGGGAAATTATAGGTCCATCCCTGGGCAAACTGATAGGGTTTCCCCAATTTTTTTCTTATCAAGCTGTCAATTGACCAAACATGGTAGCAGTTGCTAAAAGCCATAATCCAGGGAATCCAGATCCAAAGGTGCTGATGGAAAACCTTGCCATAAAAATTAGGTGTGGCAATCACAATGAAGATCAGCGGAATATTAATGATCAGCATTGACCTTGAAAACATCCCTATACAAATCATGAGATTTACGATCGCCCCGACTTTACAGATTATCGTGTATTGACCTTGCGATAATTGAACCAGGTTAGTATACCACTCCATATATGGGAGGGGAACAATTTCAAGTTCCAGATATGGTGCCATGAATGCCGGATATTGCCAACAAACAATAGCAAAGAATCCAAAACAAATGATCCGAAGGATAGCTAACTGGTTTGGAGAACAGGGTTCAAACAGAAAGTCTTTGATTTTATCTTTTACAGCAGGCAACTCAACAGTTATTATCCTAAAAACAAGAAGAATGCCTACCAGAAAGAATCCTCGGGCTAATGATAATTGAATAATGATCAATTGAGGCCAAAGGTGTTTTGAGATAAAGTAGAAGAACAAAAATGTGGATAAGGTCGCCAAAAAGCCACCCAAATGAATTTTTAGATTGAAGGATAAATTGGTTCCTGGTTGGTATGCAATAATCTCCTTCAGCCAAATTTGCCATTCATACACTTGGCTTATTTGTCCCCTGATTAAGCGTGAAGCGTATGCCAAAAAAAAGAAAATCAACGGAACACCCAGAAAAATGATGCCCTTAGCGAATCCAAATAAAAGCAAATAGTAATTGGGGTACCAGTTTCTGAATTCCTGAAAAGTGCCTGTAAAAAACCAGTTTAGTTCTCCCGTCTCTAATTGAGGATTCAGGTGTACGCCAATGAAATAAGAGAGTGCAACAATGATTGAACAAATTAGCGTAGATATGCTTGCCCAAAAGACGATGTTCCGGAATAGACTGGCCCTGGACATAGAATTAGGCTAGCTGAAAAGGGGTTCCAACTCAGGAAAAACCGCTCTTGTATTCTCCCCGCGTAATGCATCTAGTTTTTCAGTCATGGAAAGAAATTGAGGTATTAAATGAGACCAATCTTCAGAATGCATAATGGTTAGTGTGTTTTCAAATTCGTTGATGACAAACTCCAGTTTCAGGAAAGCGCTGGTAGGAAAAGATTTAAGCCACAACAAATGATCTTTGTATTTTTTGTCTACTTCGTCCTTTAAACTTTGTGGTAATATTTTAATATTATAAATATCAGGTTGCATCAGCACATGCGGGATAAAATCATCTACATCAATTAAATGCTGGCCAACCCAGTTTCTATGAAAGTCCGGTAAGTGTAGCACATTGAATACACTTATGGTGGAAGTTATTGTAAAATCAGCATGTGGACAAATTTCAAGTAGTCGTTTCCTATTCTCTAAAGCTTGCAGCCATTTTTGCCCACTTCTTTGCAATTCTCCTTTTTTATCAGATCCATCAAGACTTGCATGAATGTTGAGATCTTTAAACAACTTCCAATCCTGAAACACATCTCTTCCTTTGAATACGGTTTGCGAGAAGTTGGTACTATATCTTAATTTGATATCGAATCTTTCTTTCTCGATCAGCAAATCAAGAATACGGTAGTGTTCTTCCATGATTAAGGGTTCTCCACCAGCGAAATATACTTCTTCTAATTCCGGTGTAAATTCTTCAAGCTGATTGAGTACATCGGCAAAATCATTCATACTGTATTGAAGTCTTTTGTCGAACGATTGTTGGTTTATGGCTTTAGCATCCTCAAACCATTTTGAACTGGCAAAATGCCCACAAATTCTGCATTTAAAATTGCACAGATTGGAAATTCTGATATCCCAGTAAATAGGTTTTGAGTCTGCAGAATAGCCATTTAGTTTGGTGCCTGCGACCCAGTCAACTTTGTCTTCATAACATAGATTTGCGATTTGTCGATGACTTTTTAGGCCGTTAGCTTCATTTTCGTAGCACTGCCAGCATCGAGCATCCTTTTTGTCTTTCAACATTTGGCTTCTCATTTTTCGGATCCCTTTATCATTCCAAATCTCTTTAATTGGTTTTTTATTGATATTTCCGAAAGCTTGCTTTTCATCCCATGGGGTTACACAACAAGGGGTGACCGTTCCGTATGTTGAAATGTAAAGATGTACCCATGGCAGCATGCAAAATGCTTGACTGGATTCAATATCTGCCTCGTCAAAGATCTTTCGACCCATGATCTTTGATTGAATGAATTTGTTGAGCTTATCATCCATATGACCGGATAAGTAAAAAAAAAGAAACCGGAGTTAAGTTAACTTAACTCCGGTTTTCTGTTAATAAGGCTTATGACCATTCCTATTATAGGTTTGGAATAAGACATTGATATCATTGACATCAACAAGCCCATCTCCGTTAGTATCCCAAGGAGCATAAACAAAGGTCTCCAGGTAATGGAAGAATAAGAGGTTGACATCATTTGCATCAATCTGGAAATCTAGGTTTTGAACGTTTCCAGGAATCATTCCAAATCGAGTGCCATTGACTGACGGCATTTCGAATAATGGGTCATCATTTAGGATCGGGTCCATGTATGCCTGACTCATAGAAGTCGTAAAGTCATGGCATACCGGGCCGCCAGCTATTGGCGGTAACAAAGGCTGAGGTGTAACTGCTGGGAAGTGGTTATAGTGAACTAACTCGATGAAGAACAATTGAGCAGGACCAATAACCATCTGAGGCAAAGATCCATCTATACTTGTTATCGAGCCATTACTATGGAGTACCACAGCTTCCTGGTAAAGAATTACGGTAGGATTAATACCGTCTCTGATATTCAGCAACATCCAATCCGACATATCTGAAGGAAGGTCTTGCAGCGTCGGGAAGGATTCCGGACCACCATATAACCACGGTTGAATATTATAAGGATGATCCAATGGTATTAGATCCTGGTCTAATAGGGATTGCCTCATTGGCGGATTTGGTGCAAAGCTCAATGGATCAAACATACCACCTAGATATACATCAAGACAGAATTCTATAACCAATCCAGTACCCTGACCAACAATAAAGCTTCCGGTTTCAGAACAACCATTTACATCTGTAACTGTAACTATGTAGGTTTGTAAACCTGCAAGACCTGAAATATCCTGATCAGTTTGACCAGTAGACCAGTTATACTGGTAAGGGGCAGCGCCACCTCCAACAATCAGATCAATAGCACCATTCAATATACCTGGACCAGTTTCATCGATTACCACACCATTTAATACGATTGGATTACCATTTTCAACAGTTACAACTGCAGAACAGGTATTTGAATTGCCATTCGCATCAGTGACGGTAAGAATAACCGTATTATCACCAATATCCGCACAAGAGAAACTGGAAATATCAGCGGATACTGTACCTATACCACAAGCATCAGAAATACCGATGCCAATATCTGCTGCATTTATGGTAACTGTACCAGTTTGATCAAGTTGGACGGTAATATCAAGACAGTCAATTACTGGACCTACATTATCTTCTACAATAACTTCAGCCATACAATTATCACTATTTCCACTATTGTCAATAACGGTTAAAGTGACAAAGTTTTGGCCTACATTTCCACAATCAAATGTGGATTTGTCAAGCAGTAGATTGGCAATACCACATGCATCAATTGAATTACTGCCTACCTGTGCAGGAGTGATTACAGCAATACCCGAAGCATTGAGCTGAACTGTCAGATCAGTACAAAGAGCTACAGGTGGAGTACTATCAAAAACATTTACAGTAGCAGAACATGTAGATGAATTGCCGTTATTGTCAGTAACGGTAAGTACAACAGTAGAATTCAGGCCAACAGCACTGCAATCAAACATATCATTATCTAGTGCCAGGTTAGCAATACCACAGGCATCACTTGAACCATTGTTTACCTCAGCGGCGGATAGTACGATCTGACCATTAGGTGCAAGGGTTAAATTAACATCCTGGCAAAGTGCATCTGGAGCAACATTATCTTCAACGGTAATCTGGGAATTACATGTTGAGGTATTCCCATTATTATCATCAACGGTAACAGTTACGGTATTCACACCAATATCTGAACAAGTGAATGAGGAAACATTAAGTATTGCATTGATGTTGCTGCAGCCATCAGAAGAGGCACTGCTCACATCACTTACATCTATGTCCACCGAACCAGCTGGATCCAATTGAACAGTTAGATCATTACATACCGCAATTGGAGCAACGTTATCTTCAACGGTGACATTGGCTGAACATGTAGATTGATTGCCATTTATATCAGTTATGGTAAGAGTAACAAGGGTAGGCGTGTTTAGATCATCACAATCAAAATTCTCCTGGTTAATACTTACCTGATCAATTCCGCAAGCATCAGTTGAGCCACCATCAATGTTTTCAGGTAAAATTGATCCATAACCATTTGGATCAAGCTCAATAGTAATATCCGCACAAATGGCATCCGGAGCGACATTATCCTCAACAGTAACAATCGAAGTACAAGTAGATAGATTGAGATTTACATCATAAACCTCGAGTACTATTGTATTTGGTCCAACATCAACACAACCAAAATTCCTGGGGAGCTCCTCAAATGGTCTTAATCCACAGGCATCCGTGGAGCCATTATCCAATTGGGCATCAAAGACCATAACATTTCCTGAAGCATCCAGTTGTACAGTGATATCCTGGCAAATGGCTATCGGTGCAATATTATCCTCAACAGTTACAGCAGCCGTGCATTGTGCTGGATTTCCATAAATATCTACAACATCCAAGGTGACAATATTTGGAGAACCTTCATCTTGACAACCAAAATCAGTTTGATCCAAACTACTTGTTGCCATTTGGCAATTGTCAGTTGTACCATTGCCAATATCTGCTGGTGATATTGAAGCCATACCATTAGCATCTAATTGTATGGTAAGGTCATTACAAACGATCATTGGAGGTTCGGAATCAAGAACAGTAACGGTGAATGAACATACAGCAGTATTACCAGCGGCATCCGTTACTGTGTAAGTTTCTGTAGTTGTACCAACCGGGAAAGTAGCCCCTGAGCCAAGACCCGCTGTTTGTACCGTGATCGATCCAGGACAGTTATCCACACCCACTGGAGGAGAATAAGTAACAATCGCCCCACAAATACCTGGATCATTATTGACGGTGATATTAGCCGGACAAACAATTGTTGGATCTTCCGCATCAAGAACAGTAACGGTGAATGAGCATACAGCAGTATTACCAGCGGCATCAGTTACAGTGTAAGTTTCTGTAGTTGTACCAACCGGGAAAGTAGCCCCTGAGCCAAGACCCGCTGTTTGTACC
>JBCCHF010000026.1:0-95081 GCA_039028895.1 Bacteroidota bacterium
ACGTAGGTAATAATGATGATTGTAATGATGAGAATGGTGATATCAACCCTGATGCCATTGAAATTGTCGATGGAGAGGATAACGATTGTAACGGATTGACAGATGATGTAGTTAGCACCGAGGAGCTAAATTCTGTATTCAGGGTATATCCGAATCCGGCCCATTCCACAATAGTTGTAGAAATGGAAAATGGAGGCTTTGTCAGTGCCCAAATCATTAATCCTGTAGGACAGATTCTCAAATCATTTGATTTGGATATTAGCAGTGGAAGTTCCTCTATAGCATTGAACAATTTACCTGGCGGACTTTACTATCTCAGGTTGTTAGACAATGAGGGCGTTACGCTAGGCGGGAAAAAATTCCTGAAATTGTAGATCTTTCAAGTTTGTTGGAGGATTATCCGTGGAATCTTGCTGCTTCTTCTCCTTTCGTTCCTGGTTGCAGGTTTCTCCATTGAAACTTGGGTAGCCAAGGGTTTTTCTTTGATTCGATACAATCGGCTATCAAACTGCCCAGTATTGGGGCAAACTTAAATCCGTGGCCACTACCGCCTGAAGCAACCACTAAACCTTGCTTTTCAGGATGATGATCGATTAGGAAATGCTCGTCAAGGGTGTCGCAGTATAAACACCTGCGTGTTGACGCCACTGGAGCATTTGCCAAACCTGGGAAACTTGTTTTTAAGTAGTTTCTCAATTTTGCTTCATCATCTGCTGTTACCTCCCTTGCATCATTTTCCGGATGAATAGTGAGTCCAATGCCATGATTTGATACTTTAATGACTCCATCAACCGGATGGACAGGGAAACCATACCAGCCAGTTCGGGCCACATCGGCTGTAAAAACAGGGAAATTGGAAAATTGGAACAGACCTGGGTTTTGGGGTTTTAAGTGAAACACAGGGTGGCCGCTTACCCGCATCATTGGCCCTAATTCGGGCAGTAATACTGGAGTCCAGGCTCCGGCGGCAACTACTACTGTTTTGGCATTAAAAATCTGCCCAATAGTAGATTTTACTCCTGTAATTCTACCTTTTTGCTCTAAAATTTCATCAATCTTACATTCCCCTTCCAGATGTACACCTTCATTTTTTGCCCACTTTACAAGTTGCGTCACGACTTGTCCGCTTTCAGCAAAACCTCCAATGGCGTGGTAAAATCCATCGACATATCGACCATGTTTCCAGGCAGGGAATCGGGTATGAATCTCATCTGCATTTAGGCGTTCTGGTTTATGGCCTCTTTTGTTCAGAGTTTTGAAGCTTTCATACTCGAACCCTCCGGGGGCCATAACGTTTTGGGTAAACATAGCAACTCCGACCTCATGAAAAAGCGGGCGGTCAAATACCTTGTTCCATGCTCTCCAGATAGGCATGCATTGTTCTACCATTTCCATGTATTGTTCATCAGTGCCATACTCCATCCTTATTACTTTACTAATATCAGTAGAAGCCGCAAGTGGATGAGGTAAGGGGCCTGGATCAAGTAATGCAGTATGATAACCTCTTCGAGATAATTCAATTGCAGTTGTTGTTCCGAAAACACCGGCACCAATGATAATGATATCAAAGTTCATTTGACAAATCTAGGTAATTGAAGAGAATAAAATTACCCAAAGGTAAAGGAGGTAAAATAAAAATGACGCAGGCGCCCTAATGCCTGCGTCATATAAAATCTAAAATAAAATTGAATAGCCTCTTTTTATTCCCCTGCGCATTCTTCTTTCAATCGCTGTAATGCTCCACGGTCATCAAGTGCCACCTGGGTGCCATCTTCGAGCTCGACGGTAAAGGGGAAAGTAAGTTGTGGTCTTTGCTCGGCATCAGGATTATCTGCATACCATGAGCGAATGGTTTGCTTGAATTCAAGCCTGTTATTTACAGTTACCGTTGATCCGTCAGGAAATTGCAGCGTAAGCGGGAATACGATATCAAAACAGCGCATTGGCCGATCGCGATGCCCCCTGCGATCTCTTCTATCAAAGAAATCCCGATCACACTCAGCTGCTACCCTTCGTAGTTGAGCAAGGTCATCAAGACTTATAGCCTCGCCATCCTGAGAAACAACTTCAACAGGGAATACAAGTGATGGGAAGTCTCTTGTAGCAGGGTTGTTTTCTTTCCAGGTTTGGATGGCAATTCTCAGTTCTTCATAACTGTCTACTGTTCGGGTCGCACCATCAGGAAATTCCAAGGTTAGTGGAAATACAAACTCGAAACAGCCATAGTGTCCTGCATTACCATCTTTCTGCAGATTAAACATTACATTATCTGTGTAATCTTCAGGATCGTCGAGATTGAAATCTTCACTACATGAAAATAAAACGAGCATACTCAGCGCCAGCATCATGCTTTGTTTTACAATTGATTTGAACATAACTGTGGTTTTGTAATTAAGAATTGATTTCACTACCATAAGCCGATAGATTTGAATTTGTACTCAAGTTTTTTAATTTTTTTTGTGCTAAACAGCATAAACACCAATTTTGAGGTATAACTTTAATTTAGCTTTTTTATTAATAATTGTCATTTTCCAAATATGTCTGACCAGCAATTATGGGATCGGTTAAAATCAGGTGAGCAGTCAGCGCTCAGGGAAATCTATGAACAACATATCGATTTTCTGTTGGGCTATGGTCGTCGGTTTGGAAAAGACATGACTATTGTTGAAGACAGTATCCATGATCTCTTCGTTCATTTATGGCAGAAAAGAAAATCGATTGGGGGTACCGATAAAATCAGACCCTATCTGGTCACTGCACTGCGAAGACGGATAATTAAAAATCATGGAAATCAAAAAGGCAGCACTTCGGATCAACCGATAGAAACCTATAATTTTCAAGCCGAACCAGCCATCGAAAATAAAATCATAAAATCTGAGCGCGAACTTGAGCAGAATGAAAAATTAGCAGTTGCTATGGCAAAACTTAGTGAACGGGAGAAAGAAGTCCTGATCCATAAGTATCACCATGATATGGATTACAAGGATATATCCCTGGTTATGGATATTAATTACCAATCGGTAAGGAACCTGGTGGCTAGAGCCCTGAAAAAACTGAGATCCGGATTACAAATAGTTTGGCTACTATTTTTATTATGTGTCTAAATGAGTACAAAAACCTATAAATGAGCTTATATAAACAGGAGTGTTTGGCAAGCGAAAGCAGACATCCATCGAAATGAATAACAATTATCTGACATATACGATTGAGCAATTAGCCGCTGACGAATCATTTATCAATTGGATAAAGACCAATGACCCAGAGTTGTCTGACCAATGGAGGACATGGCTCGAAAACAACCCAAAGGAAGCTGAGAAAGTCGCTGGCGCAAGACAACTGGTCGAGTCTTTGGTTTTTGAGCGTATTGATGGTAGGGCAATTGATAAAGGAGCCCTTTGGGATAAGATTGATCAGAGCATTAAACCTTCACCTGAAACAGAAGTCAAAAGTGGCAAAATGGGCTTGCTTAAATCAGCGTTGTGGGCTGCTGCTGCAACACTTGCCTTTTTCCTGATCTTCAAACCATTTGCCGGAAAGGAAAATACAGTAGTTGCTATGGTTGGTGAACACATGGAAACTACATTGCCTGATAATTCAGATGTTTTACTAAATGCTGATTCAGAAATAGGCTATTATCCCAAAAAATGGGGTAAAGGGCGTAATGTTCGATTGGATGGAGAGGCATTTTTTGAAGTTACAAAAGGCACTCGGTTTATTGTTCATACTAAGCTTGGTACAGTTGAAGTGTTAGGTACAAGCTTCAACGTATTGAGCCGAGGAGACCGTTTTGAAGTGTTTTGCAAAACAGGAAAGGTTAAGGTATCGTCATTTAACGGAAGGTATAATGTTGTATTGACTCCCGGAAATGCTGCTACGCTAACCCCCAACAAGACTTTTGAAAAAACAAAGCTAGGAGATGATGGTCCGCTGGGATGGAAGGCAGGAAATTTCAGTTTTGACGGAGCGACACTGGAGGTAGTGTTTGATGAATTTGAAAGACAATATGCTGTAGAAATCCGATCTAGCGAATCGATTGATACGATGCGTTATACGGGGTCGTTTAGTAGAGGAGATTTAAGAAAAGCGCTAAAAGATGTAACCTGGCCCATGGGGCTTGAAACCAAAACAGAGGGAAAGAATATTACCGTTACCAAATCAAGCAAACTATCAGATTAAATCCTTCATGGTTGATCACCTGCTTAATGTTATTGCCTGGCTTTGCCTTTTGCCAGGTGAGCGATTTTCATTTTGAGACTGAGCAATCCAATTCTCTGAAGCCTGTTCTTGAGATTTTGTCTGCTCAATATGGACTCGAATTTGCCTATGACAATATCTTGCTAGATACCAGGTTTCCGCCTTCGAGCATCAGATTTTCTGGTACCCTTGAAGGCTTTCTTGCTAAAGTTTTTGAGCCTGTAGACATCCTTTTTTCTCTTTCGAGCAATACAAAGGTGCTTTTGCGATCTGCATACGAAAGCGATGACCTGTCTTCTCTTGAACATTCGATTTTCAAAGGCAGGATATTCAACCAATCAGGAGAAACTTTGCCTTATGTCTCAATTTCTGTACCTACAACCAATCTAAATATTCTTTCTGGAGAAGATGGTAGTTATGAATTGGTAATGTCTCCACTGGAGAAAGATGCAGATGTACACTTTTTATTTTTGGGTTATGAACCGAAAATTATCTCACTTGAGACTTTAGAAGCCCATCCTGATGTAATCTTGAAGAGCGCGTCTTATCAATTGCAGGAGATTACGATTCTTACTACCCCGCAAAAGTTTATGCCACGGGTAACTGACCATGGACTAGAGATAGATGGGAATCTCCTCAAAACTCTTATGGCCTCGGGGTTGAGCGGAGCTGATCTTTTCAGGAATATTCAGCTCCTCCCTGGTGTTGCTGCATTTGAAGACAATGATACATCAATCAAAATCAGAGGTGGTAAAAGTGATGAAACACTTATCATTTTAGATGGCATCCCAATATTTAGGGCTGATCACTACTTTGGAATTTTTAGTGCTATTAATACCGGGTTTGTCAATGAAATCAACCTTTACAGGAATAGTATGCCAATAGAATTTGGTGGGAAAACGTCGGGACTCCTGCTAATGGGTTCTGAGAATTCATCTGATGTACTTAGCGCTGATTTGGAAGTAAATCTCCTTAATACCTCCGCCGATCTCCAAATACCTTTGGGCCATAAAGTCAATCTTCTGTTAAGTGGAAGAAGTAGTTATCGCAATGTCAATCAAAGTTTACTTTCAGCCACGGCAGAAGCACAGCCGGTAATTGATATTGATGACGCAGGTCAAAGTAGGAGTTTGACGAGAAGTCTTCCCGAGTTTCGCTTTCATGACATCAATTCCCGCCTTGTATTTTCACCTTCAAAAGGGACAGAATTGGATGCCAGCTTTTTCTATAGCTTCGATGATTTTGCGAATCGGTTTAATGCCATTTACCGCGTTAATTCAGAGGTGCGCCCTTCTATTAGCAGAACGGAATATGCACATTTTTCGCAATGGGAAAACCTGGGAGGAGCCTTCAATTTCAAACATCAGTTGGATCAGAACTGGCACCTTTCCGGTAACGCTCATGTTTCTTCCTATAATGTGGATGAATCCATAACATCCTCCATTTTGCGGATAACACCAGTTGATTCAACCTTCCTGTCTTTTAACAATTTTCAGTTTAATGAGATTATCCAGTCGGGCGGACGATTCCTTGCTACACATGAAAATTTAAATAACAACCAGTTGAAGATTGGGGCCTCCGCAACTTTCCTTTCCGCCGATGTCCGATTTAATGAAGATGATTCAACCTTTTTTCAAAGGTCTGATAATGCCAGTGATCTGAGGCTTTTCGGAAGTTATAGAGCTTTAATCAATGACAAAATTTCACTGGAAGCCGGCAGTAGAGTTATTTATTATGAAGGAAGCCGGAAGCCTTACTTTTCCCCGCAACTGTTGCTAGGTTATCTTGTAAACAGTAACACGAGTTTAAAGGCATCTGTAAGTCGAAATTACCAATTTACAAGGGCGCTATATCTTGAAAACCGACTAGGGCAAAATCGTGAATTTGTCGTATTGGCAAATGGCGAAAATATTCCGGTAGGGCATTCTACGAATTTTATGGTTGGCGGTTCAATAACTGAAAAAGTGGTATCTCTGGATTTTGAAGCCTACCATAAGATTTTGCATGGTGTTTTGGAAGTTGCCTTGCTGAATAATGGGTTCGATGATAACTTCTCAGGTCCATCAACGAATAGCAATTATCGACTCTTTTCAGGGACAGGCACTTCAACAGGGATGGATATTTTGTTGGCGGTAGAAAAAGGGGAGTATACAGGGTGGCTTTCATATACGATCAGCAAGACGAGTCACCGATTTCCTCAAATTCAATCCAATACCCCTTTTGCGGCACAGAACGACCGACGGCACCAATTAAAATTGGTGAATAAAATGAGTTTTGGCAATTTCGATATTAGTGGTAATTATGTTTTTAGCAGTGGTCGACCTTACACAGATATTTCAAGTCTTTTACCACTTGTTGATCGTCGAGAACTTCAGGCAGATGACCGACAAAACCGATTGCCCAATTACCATCGGCTAGACCTTGGCATACAATATGGTTTTTCAATGGGAAAAATTAAATCCAGTATCGGTGTGTCAGTTTATAATCTTACCGGTCGGCAAAATGTGAACTACTTTCAGTTTTTATACAACCTTCCGGAGACGGAAAATAGTAGTAGCACTTTGAGAAGTAACACGGTGGTAGGTACAGAAGCAGAAATGCTTCCTCGAACCTTGAATCTAAGTTTTAAGCTCTCCTATTAATTGACAATGAAAAGTGATAAAAGTCAATCACCACGGTAACTAAAATCAAGGCATAGAGGCTAAAAAGCTGTGTCATAGAATAAGTTCAACCAATAAAAATTAGAATTCTGAAAAAGCTATCAGCATTGAAATGACTGACTGCTTCTCTATGGCCAGATACCACGGGGAGGTGTTTAAGAAATTGGTCCTAAAGTCTGGAAAAGCAGGTAAGAGCTTTCCTGCTTTATTTATACTTTTTTGGTAAAAGAAATGTAATATCAACGAGTTTTAACATTTAATTAGAAGTTTTCATAATTGATGATTGTCGATTATTTCTTAACATTGGTTCCGAATTGATTTACCTAAGAAAACCATAAAATCTATGCAACGACTGAGAATCCTTTTCGCCATTCTTATCTTCTTGCCTTCCGCGGTTTTTGCCCAACATTCACTTCCTGATAATTTCTTTTACAAGAAATTGAAAAACGGGCTTGAAGTGTTGGTGATTGAAGATAATACAGTGCCTTTGGCAACAATCGAAATTACTGTTCGCAATGGTTCTTATTGCGAATCTCCTGAGTATGATGGAATGTCTCACCTTTATGAACATATGTTTTTTAAAGCAAATAAGGATATTCCTTCGCAAGAAGCATTTTTGCAAAGGGTACAGGAATTGGGGATTTCCTTTAACGGAACAACATCGACTGAGCGCGTTAATTATTTTATTACGCTCAGTAACCTGAAATTGAAGGAGGGGCTTAAGTTTATGAATTCAGCTATTCGCCACCCACTTTTTCTTGAGGAAGAAATGGAAGCTGAAAATCCAGTTGTTGATGCTGAATTTCAACGTGCCGAATCAAATCCTGCATTCTTTCTTTTCCATGATTTGGGCAAAAATATGTGGGGCGAACATTATAGCCGTAAAAATGTCATTGGTGACCACGATATTATTGTAACAGCGACCAGTGATAAAATGAGGACCATTCAGGACAGATATTACTATCCAAACAACTCATTGATTACAATCGCCGGCGATGTTAATCATAAGGATGCTTTCAAGTTGGTCAAGAAGATTTACAAAGACTGGGAGCCTTCTGGTTTCGACCCATTTGAAAAATACCCGATCCCTGAATTTGAGCCGCTCGCAGAAGACAAATTCTTTATTACAGAAAATGAAAATGCTCAAACTCCTATCATCATGATGGGCTGGCACGGACCAGATACCAGAAGTGATATTCCAGCGACCTACGCAGCAGACGTCTTTTCATTTATCCTGGGTCAGCAATCCTCAAAATTCCAGCAGGAATTAGTTGATTCAGGATTGGCCCTCCAGGTAAGTGAAGGTTATCAGACTAATCGATATGTCGGTCCCATGCAGATTGTTTTGGTGCCAAACCCAACCAAGATTAAGGAGGCAATGGCTAAGATTGAAGAACACATTAACATGTGGACAGATGATGATTACTTTACCGATGAGCAATTGGAAACTGCAAAGCGGTTACTGTCTATTCAGGATGCTTATGGTCGTGAACAAACATCTCAATTCATTCATACTGTAACCTACTGGTGGGCATCTGCAAGTATTGACTACTATCTCAATTATGTAGAAAACCTTCAAAAGGTTACAAGAGAAGATATAAAGCGTTACGTTGAGACGTACTATCAGGGTAAACCGAAGGTGGTTGGTATCCTGGTGTCACCAAAGATGAAAGATGATATTATCAAGAACATGCTTAATCCTTAATTAACCTATTCAACACCAAAATCATGAAAAATTCAATCAAATTTGGCCTTGTTGTCTTGGCCACACTTTTTATGACTTCTGTTTTCGCTCAATCGAAAAGCGGTACTCAAGAGTTTACAGTTGAAGGGTTAAAAGTTATCCTGAAATCGTCTCCAAAAGAAGTCGTTAATGCACGATTATTCGTCAAAGGCGGAACAGCTAACTATGATTTAAAATATCAGGGTATAGAAAGTTTTGCTTTTACACTTGCTGCTAGGGGAGGTACTAAAAGTAAAGAGAAAGTTGCCTTCGCTACTGCCCTGGAATCAGTAGGTGCATCAGTTTATTCAAATTCAGATTTTGATTACGGAGATTTCAATCTTACATGCTTAAAGCAATACTGGGATGAAAGCTGGAGCTTGTTTACAGATGCTATTCTGAACCCGGCTTTCACAGAAAAAGAATATGACCTACTCAAAGAACAATTGATAGCTGGTGCAAAAAGTCGCAATTCTGATGCAGACTCAAGGCTCCGTGATCTTGCGATGTCTAATGTTTTTGAAGGCCACTGTTATGAAAAAATTCCTAGCGGAACGGTTGAAAGCCTTGAAGGTATCTCCCTCGAAAAGATTAAGAAGTACTACAAGAATACAGTTGGTAAAAAGCGTTCATTCCTTGTTGTCGTTGGTAATATTACGAAAGAAGATCTCGAAGCAAAGGTAAAGGCTTCTTTAGCTAAACTTCCTGAAGGAACAAAGGCAGAAGTATGTGAAACTCGCCCAATAAATAAGTCAGGGGTTAAAGTAGAAAATCGTGATATTGCTACCAATTATCTAAGAGGTTATATGGACGCACCAAAGATGAGTCACCCCGATGGTGTAGCTATGATGATGGCCATGGATATCCTGCGCAACCGCTACTTTGTTGAATTAAGAACCAAGCGTAGTTTGTCGTATGCACCTTCAGCCTTTTACGCAAGAGGTGTAATAAACAATCCCTATAATGTAATCTATATTTCAACCACTGACCCCAAGCAGGCGATGGACGTCATGGTTGCCGAAATCAATAAATTGAAGAAAGAGGGATTTGACAAACAGGAACTGATTAATAAACAACAGTCATTCCTAACCAATTACTTCATGGGGCTTGAAACCATGGCTTCTCAGACCTCATCTCTGGGTATGGCTGAATTAAATGGTGATTGGAGAATGGCAGAAGATTTCACTGAAAGAGTGAACAATGTTACCCTGGAAGACCTTAACCGTGTGATCGATCAATACACCAATTCAATTATCTGGACCTACCTCGGAAAGGAAGAAGATGTCAAGATGGAAGATTTTGCTCAACCGATTAATCCGTAGGGTTATCTGGTAACCAGACGATAGTCTAAAGTTTTTTGAATGGCTGTCGCTGCCCTCACTTGTTTAAATTGTCAATAATATATTATCAACAATTTAAACAGGTAAGCCGAAGGCGACAGCCATTTTACTTTTGTCAATTTTCCTTGCATGGAACTTCCTAACGACTCAGATTGTAGTACTTCTCAGTATTTTATGCCGACGAAAAATTTAGCCTGTTAAAAACAAATTAATGTACGGTATAACTGACCAAAATTTATTGGGGGAATCCAAATTATTTTGCGTCACTTATTCAAATTCATCATGAGCAACAAAAAAATCAGAGGTAAAGACCTGCGCCGTATTGGCATTAAAGGAACAAAAGCTGTAACCATTGCACTTGAAGTCGTAAGAAAGCATTATCGTAACACTGCTTTTTCAGAGATACTTGAGATGCTTAGAAAGATAAAGGCTTCACCGGGAGAATATCTAGAGGATGCTGTATTAGGGCCTATCGCTAAAGCGTTGATAGAAAGAAAAGAAGATTATTTCGAAGTGCCTTTGAAAGACGAGACTTCTGAGTATCGGATCTTTGGTAAAGAGCAGATCAGTAAGGGTGCAATTGATCAAATAGAGATTGCCTTGAAGCTTCCTGTAGCGGTCAAAGGGGCTTTGATGCCCGATGCACACGTGGGATATGGGCTGCCAATCGGTGGAGTTTTGGCTGCTGAAAATGCCATCATCCCTTATGGTGTCGGAGTAGATATCGGATGCAGGATGTGCTTGTCTGTTTTCAAAATTGATCCTGCTATCCTTGATGAAAGACGTTCAGAGCTTAAGAAGATCCTGGTAGATAATACCCGTTTCGGATTTACCGGGTTCGACAATCCTATTGACCACGAGGTGTTGGAAAGAAACGAGTTTAAGGAAATTAGCCTCGTCAAAAGTTTGAAAGACAAGGCTTATCGTCAAATCGGAAGTTCCGGAGGTGGCAATCACTTTGTTGACCTTGGTTTTGTAGAACTCCTTGATGTCGATAATGATTTTGATTTACCACCTGGAAAATATTTTGCTTTGTTGTCCCACTCCGGTTCCCGGGGGCTTGGAGCAAGAATTTCACAACATTATACAAAATTGGCTATGAGCCTTTGTTTGTTGCCAAAGTCTGCTAAGCATCTAGCTTGGTTAGACCTAGACAAGGAGGAAGGTCTTGAGTACTGGTTAGCGATGAACCTTGCTGGAGATTATGCTTCGGCATGTCATCACCAGATCCACGAAAGGATTGAAAAAGCGCTCGGTGAAAAAGCATCTTTGCGTATAGAAAATCACCACAACTTTGCCTGGAAAATGAAACTCAACGGTAAAGAAGTGATCGTACATCGTAAGGGAGCCACCCCAGCAGGCAAAGGCGAATTAGGGATCATTCCCGGATCGATGACTGCTCCTGGATTTATAGTAAGAGGAAAAGGAGATGAAGCTTCTCTAAATTCAGCCGCTCACGGTGCCGGGCGACAAATGTCAAGAAGGCAAGCCAAAGAGAATGTTACCAAAAAGGAGTTCATGCAATTCCTGAAGAAAAAAGGAGTAGAACTGATCGGCGGCGGACTTGACGAATCACCAGCAGCATACAAAGACATCCACAAAGTGATGGATTTCCAAAAAGATCTGGTTGATATACTGGGTATCTTCCATCCCAAAATTGTCAGGATGGCCAATGATTAACGGATAGAATTAAAGGGGTTGAAAGGTTTTAGTAGGTTTTTTTGCTAAGCAGAAAAAGCGCTCAAAGACAGCAAAATCCTTTTAATCCTGCCAATCCGAATTCTATTCCGGGACGGTAATTGCTACTTTTACGCCACTAAATGCAGCGTTTCCGGTTAATTCGTCGATGTGTTTTTCATCAGTTAATTCGTTGATGCTTACTCCTGGATGTTGCTCTGCAACTGCCATTTTGATGCCTTTTTTATTGTGGCCCCATCCATGTGGAATACTGACTACACCAGGCATTATATCAGTGGTGATTTCAACCGGAATCTTGACTTGTCCTTTTTCGGAAGTCACAAGTACTATTTGACCATCTTCAATATCTAATTTATTGGCATCTTCCGGATGGAGTAAAAGTGTACATCGATTGCCACCTTTAACTAATCGTAAGGCGTTGTGCATCCATGAATTATTGGAACGGAGGTGTCTTCTTCCAATAAGCAGAAACGATAGGTCGTCAAGTTGATCAGTTTGGCTGTTCAGGAAAGTGGATTGTAGTCTTTTTATATCTTCTATGAATATTTCCGGAGCCAGTTGAATCATCTGATCATCTGTCATCAGGCGCTCTTTCAGGCAAGGCTTCAGGGGGCCGAGGTCAATGCCGTTAGGTTCAGATTTTAATTTTTCAAGCGTGATGCCGTCTTTAGCGTAAGGCCCAAATTGGAGACCTGTTGATAAAATGGTATCCGGAGTCATAGAATTTTCCGGTACACCGTTAAAAAGACTGGTCAATGTTTTGAATATCTGCCAGTCGTAGCGCTGATAATCTTCAATTTCAAAGAGAGCAGGCGAGTATTTTGTGGTATTCCGGATAGCTAAAACGTTGAAAATAATATCATAATGTGTAGTTTCAAGGCCGGTAGCTGGCGGAAGAATGATATCCGCCAGTCTTGTGGTTTCGTTGAGATAAATATCGATGGCTACCATGTAATCGAGTTGGCTGAATGCCTCTTCAAGTTCAGAACCATTGGCAGTTGACAACACAGGGTTGCCTGCGATAGTTACCATAGCTTTTATCTGACCTTCTCCCGGAGTGGTGATTTCCTCCAGAAGGGCAGCTGTCGGAAATTCCCCGCCATGAGAAGGATAACCACTTACCCTTGATTTTCGTCTGCCAAAAAAGCCTTTGCGGCCTTGCATTTTTGCCAAACCAATGACATCGAATGCTGGTTGGGTGAACATCGCTCCACCTGCTTTATCAAAATTTCCGGTAAGGATGTTAAAAACATTTGTTAGCCATTGACATAAGCCCCCGAACAACTGCGTGGAAGCTCCCATTCGACTATAACAAACCGCTGAATTGGCTTTGGCCATTTCCCTGGCTAGGGTCCTGATCGTATTGGATGAGATGCCCAGAGGCTCTTGCATAACTTCAGGTGAAAATGGTTTTACTGTTGTTTCGATAATGTCCAAACCGGAAATGGTAGCCTCTAAATGACCTAATTCAGTTAGCCCTTCATCGAATAGTGTATGAATCAATGCTAGCAGCAGAATAGCATCTTTTCCGGGTTGAATGAAAATATGTTGATCAGCTTTTTTTGCTGTTTCGGTTTTTCTTGGGTCAACGACAACCACTTTACCACCTTTTTTCCTGATAGCTCTTAGCCGTTTTGCAAAATCAGGCGAGGTCATCATGCTACCATTAGACACCAAAGGATTTGCACCAATGATCAATAAAAAATCTGTCCTGTCGATATCAGGAATCGGTATGAGCAGTGAATGTCCCAACATCAAAAGACTGGCAACATGGTGAGGGAGTTGGTCACAAGAGGTAGCACTAAAACGATTTTTTGTTTTCAGACTCCTGGTAAAATCAGGGCCAACCAGCATGCTTCCCACGTTGTGAACATTGGGATTACCCAAATACACACCAATCGCATTATTGCCATATTTTTCCTGTATCCCTGAAATGTTTTTGAACACCTCCTGGTAGGCATCTTCCCAGCTAATTTCAATCCACTTGCCATCTACTTTTTTTATAGGCCGTTTTAAGCGATCCGGGTCATAGTAAATGTCTTGGAGTGCAACAGCTTTTGGGCAGATATGTCCCCTGCTTAAGGGATCTTTTTTATCCCCTTTTATGGATTTAATCTGATTATTTTCGAGAGTAATCTCGAGGCCACACATAGCTTCACAGAGGTTACAGGTGCGATATTGGGTCTGATTGTCAAGCATACTTTGGGATTGAACAGTAAAAAATCAGGAAATCCTATTACTGAAATATACTGATAATCTGTGAACATGCCTATAGACCGTTTAACAGGAATAATGAACCACTTAGAGGGCGATAGCTGTATTTTGTAAAATGCAGCCTAAACTAATTGTTTTCCAGGAAAGAATGAATTACATTTATTTTTATTCACCAAAAACTACTATTATGCCAAAAGCGTCTGTTAGAACTTCTGAACTTGATATCGAATTACGTGGTGATAGCATGGAGGATGTATACGAAAACCTCCAGTCTGATATTGCCGATGCATTAGGTGTTGATTCAGACGATGTGAATTGGGAATTGAAAATGGGTGGTAAAGTGCTCACTGTTGAAGTTGATGGAAAAACTGCAAGTGAGATTAAAGCTGTACTCAGAGGAGATTAATGCATCAAAAGTATATGAAAAAAATCGCTTTCCGCATTCAGTGATATTGATAAACTCAATTGCTGAAGGTTGAAAGCGATTTACGTTATATCACTTAAGCTTTATTCGATCAACCCCTTTACATAATCGCAAAGTTCTTTCCCGGCTCCGGAAAGTGGTCCCCTTGTTGTGGCGTCAATCCTGTCTTCTTCAAGAACAAAATCTCTAATCTTTGTTTTGCTCCTCAGATGTACACCATTTTCAGTTTCGAAAGCTGAGATCAGGGCTTCAAGTCGATCTACCTGTTCGTCATTAATATCGGCAAGTTTATCACTAGTTGCCAGGTCAATTATTAATGCTGCATCTCCATTATAAGATGGGCATCCCAACAAGATACTGGTAGTTTGAAATTCATTTACAGTTGTTGTAATACGCACTTTTTGTGCATTGGCCATTTGATTTATCGAAAAACTTACGATTGCAGTTAGCAAGAAAAACTTTAACGTTTTCATGTTATTAAGTTTTTAAGAATTTGTTGAATAATGAATACGCTCACAAAGGTGGTGTGATTTAGAGAGCGAGGAAATACCGCATATGAGGTAATTGAATTGGGCCACCTCATTACTAACCCTTCTCCCCCAGGAGAAGGAAACTCAAGTCATCTCCCTCCTTCAGGAGGGGTTAGGGGAGGTGGAACTAATTACTCATTAAAATCCTTATCTTTGCAGACACAGTAGGCTCCGTAGTTCAATGGATAGAATGTGGGTTTCCGGAGCCCAAGATACAGGTTCGATTCCTGTCGGGGCTACAGCTTATTTTAAGTCCTTTCTTAATATATAGGAGAGGACTTATTTTTTGAACTGTGTTTAATCTTTATCCAGCCACTTTTTTACAATCTTTTGGAAATCAATGATTGTGCTTTCCTGATTTTTTGCTGTGGCGACAATATCAAAAAGCGGATTGTTTAAAGACTTTTGGAGCTGTTCACATGCATAGATGTCTTCTTCCATAATATCACCACTTGCCATAGGGTCATTTTTGTCGCCGTTCTTGTACTTGGCCCTTTTGCTCATTGTGCGATTCCATGAAAAGTAATATTTGGCAGATCGCTTGGTTAATTCCCAGGTTGATATTTCTTCGAACTTTGTACGAATGACCACTTTTGTTTTATCGGGCGCCAATGGGATGACATGGAAAGTGCTCCATAACGATTCAGACTCGGTAATGCCTATGCTGGGGAATAACCAGGGTACATAGGCCCCTAGGTGGTCATCAGTCACTTCTTTTATTCTTTTGAAGGGATTTAAATCCTCGAGGTTGTCGCGGTATTTTTTTGTCAAAGGCTCTCTAAATACCCAATGATCGCCGATAAACTGGTGTTCGGCTTTAGCATGATCATACATATTTAATGTCGAAGCGTGTAAATGTGAGAGGTGGTAAACGTCAATAAAATTCTCAACAACAATTTTCCAATTGGCATTAATTACCTTTTCATAAGTAGTGTTTGGATATTCTTTCAACCGTTCTGGGTAATGGGGTCCGAGTTGTTCCTCAATCCCTTTGAACCAAGTGGTATTGGGGTCCGCCTCTGGATTAGGGTGTACCCAAATGATACCACGCCAGGTATCAACTGAAGCTTTGTGTAAACATATTTTGTCCAATTCCAGATCAGGAAATTCCGTCTCTTTTTCCGGAACGCTGATCAATTGTCCAGACAAATTGTAGGTCCAGTCGTGATATGGACAGGTGATAGCTGTTTGTTTTTTACCAACGGCTCTTAACAATTGGGTGCCCCGGTGGCGGCAAATATTATGAAAGGCCCTCAATTTTTCGTCTTTTCCTTTGACGACCAAAATATTTTGATTGCCACATTGTGTGGTTATGTAATCTCCAGGATGGCTGAGATCCTCAATAAGCCCGGCATATTGCCAGGTATTGCTAAAGATTTTTTCTTTTTCCAGTTCAAACCACTCTTTAGAAGTATAGGCTTCAACAGGAAGTATGGGTGCTTTAATTTGCTTTATCATAGAACTAAGATTTATGATCAATTTTAGGTCAAAGCTGCAGGAAAACTGTCAACTTTCTTTTGACATAGATCAAAATCGACTTAGTTCATAACAAAATGGCAGGGACTGTTTATTCGGTCTTGCAGGTATTTTCAGCAATGTTTTTGAATGCCTTCGGACGTTTTATCAATCTGAAAAACTCTTCCATGTAATAGGTCATTTCTCTTTTATCCCGTTTGCCCAGATATTCAAAGTTATTAATGGTATCATACATGGCCTGCTCTTTGGCGAGAAATTTATCGATAACAGGCTGGTATTCTTCCAGAGCACGACAATATCCCTGGTAAAGGCGAATTTTTACATCCTTTATCCCAAGTCCTTCAGTTGGGACAGCATATTCAGTGTCGACCAACCCGCAATAGTCAAAGTCGTAGGGTACAGGGTAGGGGTTAGGCTGCTCAAGTTCAAGAACTTTCAAGAGCTTCATATTATGGGGCCCGGGGATTGACCAATCGGTATTTCCAATCATAAATTCAAACATGGCGACCAGGTCCATATGCTGCTGGTCCATATAAGGTTGGCTAAGATTCTCTCTTTTGATGAGAATCGAATTGTGTCGCTGGGCTAATTTTTTTGCACCCTCAATAACAAAAGCGTAAGAATCTGTAATCTTGTCGTTACGGCCCGTATCCATATATTTTACCCTGAGTAGTCTCGATTTAAAACTTTTGTCAGTTAGGAGCTCGAATAATTGATAAATCAAGTATTCCTTCAGGATATATGCTTCATAAGCTTTACTACTTCTGCAATGGGTAACCATTTTCATTTTTTCCAATTCCTCAACCCCATAACTCATAAAGCCAGATTTTTTGAAATTCAGCTTAATGGGAGGGAAACTGCAATATCGTTTTCTGAATTCTCCTCGTGGTTTTATTCTGATAAATCGTTTGGAAACCAGGCTATCGTTTAGCTGATAATGTAAAAGAGCAGGTTGATATTCATCCTTCATTTTCCTTTTTACAAGTTTTTTGAAGTCTGACTCAATAGTAACTTCTATAAGGATTTTTGAATCAAAAAGATCAAAAGAATCTGGAATAACGGTTATGGCTTGAATGGAATCCAGTTGTTTTCCGGTAAGTGAATTGAATATACCTTCCTGGGCATACGAAAGAATAGATGTCGAAATCAGGATTAGGAGAATGAGAGAGCGAAATTTCTTCATTGTTTTGGGATTAATGCCCTCAAGTTATTAAGAATACTTTGGTTGGAAAATAATTCCTGGGCATTAGGCCAATAAAAAATGCCTTCCCCAAACCTGGAGAAGGCATTTAATATCATGTTTCGAGGAAATAAATTACAGTCTTTTAATGCTGCAACCAATAGCCTTTGTAGTTTCAGGATCGATTTGTTTTCCGGTTACCATCGCACGGATAGCACGTGAAAGGAAGTCATCAGTCATTTCGCCGCGACCACCACTATTGTCCATAGCACCTTTGTAAGCCAAAACCAACTCGTCTTCTACATTATTGAATAGGAAGACGTCAGGTGTTTTGGTAGCACCAAAGGCATCAGCTAACTGGTGATTAGCGTCAACAACATAAGGAATATCGCCATAATCAGCCTCTTCACCATGCTTGATCATCTCCTCAAGAGAATCAGCACCTTGCCTTTTTGCTTCATTAGGATTGATCAACACAATACCAATCCCAGTTGATTCAGCAATTTTGGCGAGGTTAGGGTAACGATGCTCCCAGGCAATAACGAAAGGACAAGTGTTACAAGTGAAGATCGCCAAAAGGCCGTTTTCACCTTTCAGGTCATCAAGGCTTAATTCTTGCTTGTCAGTGCTAACCATTTTATAGTCGGTCATCGGAGCTTTATCTCCAATGTTTAGGGTACTAATTGGTGTCATGGCAGAAAAAGCCAGGGCAACAATTGACAAGACAACTATTGAAAATAATCTTGTTTTCATGATTTACAGTTTTAGGTTTTTAAATTATTGAATTGAAAAAAGTAAATTTCTAGGAAAACGTGAAATGAATCCCCCTTGTTAACAAGACTTTAAGTTTGTTATTCAATAGGGATACCATTGGCATCTGTTGTAAGTACTTCGCTCATATAATCAAAAAACGGCCGCATATTGCGGAACGTTTGCACAGCTTGCTTCAAAAAGTCTGCCGATAAGGCTTCTTTATCAGAAAAGTTGCGATAAACCAGGAATTGCTTATAACGTAAAAGGTCAATTGCCGGATGATCTTTCGAATAACCTTTGGGGGCAGTCTTGACTTTTTCGCCGTGTAACTCACCGAAGGTATCTTTGAATTTCTTGGATGCCAGAATCTTTCTTAAAGAATCGGGATCAGCAGCGATCTCTTCCCTGATCCTTTTCAAGTCTGCTGAATTTGGTCCCCAAAAACCTCCTGCTATAATCGTATTTCCTGGTTCGATATGATAGTAATAGCCACCCCTCAGCCATTTGGTCGCACGTTTCAGACCTCCACCGAAATGTTTTTTATAAGGTGTTTTATCCTTTGAAAACCTGGTATCCCGATAAATGCGATGAAGGCTTTTCTTTCCTGTCATTGGCTCGAGATTATCATGTTTGCTCATTTCGGATATCAGAGATTCTGCGAAAGCAATCATATGTTCATGGGCATGAGTGTACCTGTCTTTATGTTCGTTAAACCAGGGTCGGTGATTGTTTGCGGCAAGATCCTTTAGAAAAGCAAAAGTGGACTTTGGAATCGAAGTTGTACTCATGGTAAGGCTATTAGTTTTATTGGAAACACAAGATAAACAATAAAATAGCCGACTTGTTTGTCAGAGTTTAGACAAATGTTGAAGAAGCAGACTTGTGGATAGTAAAGTGTTGAGATGAAGTCAAGAATAGATCAACGATTATCGCTTTGAGTTCTTTGCGCTAAGTTTTCTAGCATATTTTTTTGAAACAGATTTTCCTGTAATCTCGGCTTTAATTTCCTGCAACCATAATTGAAACTTAAGGAGCTCACTTTGTAGTTGCTTGAGCACCCTTTGTCTGTCCGGATGGGAAAAACTGAATTTCATCAAGTGATTATGCACCAATTTACTGTTGCTGATAAGCCGATTCAAATCTTGTTCAATTTGATCATATGGCCCACCATTAAGGATATAGGAATTGTTGGTTTCTTTAAAATTTTTCAAGCAGGTGCTTAACTTTTCACCTAAAGGACTGAGCTTTTTATGAATTTGGGTAACATTAGTGGAAAGAGAAGGTGCATCTGCCCCATTGATAATCGCATTTCGGATAAAGACTGCATCATTTAATTTGAGCAATAGATGACCAGGGTTTTCATCCATCACCCTTGCCGGTCTTCCCTTCGGGCCTAGTAAAGTGTTGAGTTTGACTTGATTCAGCATAACCAAATTCAAGTTTTTTGAAATTTCATTGATTCCATAAAAGTCGCGCTCATTATAAACCTGTTCAATGAGTTGTCTGACCTCGATACTTTTTTTATCTGAAATTTCCTGATCCTTTTTATCAGAGGAAAAATAAGACTCCTGTTTTAACAGTTCAGTTACGGTAAGATCACTTGAGTCGGCTGTGTCCTGGTACTCCAGAGCTTTTTGGATAATGCCATTATCTTCTGATAATTGTTTTAACTGAACTTGTTGGATCGCTTCGGGACGATTATCAAGAAAGCTTTGTTCCGGCGGATTTTTTTTTGATTTTTTCTTTTGTTCCGGATTAGAGGATTGCTTTGATTTGGCGGCTAATTTTTTAAGATCCTTGGCTTTCATTAAGCATAGATTTAAAAGTCAAAATCTTCATCATCAAAATCAAAGTCTTCTTCTTCGGCATCCGTACCTGTGTCCGGTTCTTCTGCTGCTGGTTCAGGAGTGGCTTTTTCTTCAAATTTTTCTAGGTCGCGGATATGAAAAGTAGCGGTCTTAATCACCGTTCCTTCAAACCATTCGCACATTGGAGAACCTGATACAAAGCCTTTCGATGACAACTGGTGATCCATCATGTTCATGGCATCGTTCTCATCGTCACCGACCAACCTCAGAACGGTCATTTTTTGGTCACTGTCTTTTTTAATTACAACATCTCCTGGTTCAAAACTCATGATTATTCTGAATTAAGGTTTAAACAATTTTTTGACTTAAAAGTCGAAGTCATCATCGTCAAAATCAAAATCTTCCTCTTCTGCACTATCCTCTGAGGAGTCGACATCATCCGCTACAGCTTCATCATCTTCAGTAATTTCTTCCTCGACTTCTTCAACAACATTAGGATCCATCAACATTACGGCCTTGAAAACTTTCCGTGGTCTTGTTGTAGAATTTTCCGACTCCCAATCGCAAAGCACATCCCCATCATCATAACCTCTCATCCTCATCGCTTCGTCCATGCGATTATTTTCAGTTTCTCCAATGACACGAAGAATAGTCATTTCGGGCCCGCCAGATTTTAACATTACAATGTCCCCGGTTTTTAGATCCATTTTTATTTTGGTTTAAACGATCTTAATAATTTCTCAATGAGGAAATTAAACAGTTTTCTGGAAATATGCCTTTAATAATCAAAAAAAAATGATAATTAGCTTTATTGATATAAAAGCTGATAATCCTTATTTTTCATTATTATTTCCTTTTAAGGATTGAAACAAACCGTTCAGTTCATAATACTACCTTTTAAGGATTTGATTCTATCTCTTCGGGCCAAATAAGGTATATTCGAGGGTAATATTGAAAAAAACTCATTGATGGCAGACCAGCCAACCATAGATATTCAGGAGTTGACAAATCCATTTCCTGGTTTAAGATCGTTTGAACCAGGAGAAAGTCATTTATTTTTTGGACGCGAAAAGCAGATCGATGAATTGCTGCGTAAGCTAAGAGCCAACAGGTTTCTGGCGATAGTGGGTAATTCGGGAAGTGGTAAGTCTTCGTTAGTGAAAACCGGACTGTTGCCACGACTTGATTCTGGATTTGCAGCCCTTGCAGGCTCCAATTGGAAAACTGCAATTTTCCGGCCGGGTACTGACCCATTGGGAAATATGGCCTGGAGCCTTGCTCAGAAAGGAGTCTTCCACGACCGCGAGCGGATGGAGCCCAATTATCCGCTAAGCATCGAACAAACATTACGGAGTGGTAGTCTTGGACTTGTTAAAGCTTTAGGGCAATCAGAAATCGGAAGGGGAACGAATCTCTTATTGGTCGTTGATCAGTTTGAAGAACTGTTTAAATTCAGTAAGATCGAGCAGCAATCCAATGAAGATCGCAACGACTCTTTCACTTTCGTGAATTTATTGCTCAATGCCAGTAAACAAAAGAATGTACCGATCTATATCGTTTTGACCATGCGGTCAGACTTCCTTGGTGAAAGTACTGAGTTCAGAGGACTGCCAGAAGCCATTAACGATGGCCAGTTTCTCATTCCGCGAATGAAGCGGCACGAAGTGCGTCGAGCAATTACCGGTCCTCTGGAGTATATGGATGTCAAAATATCCGCCAGGTTGGTCAACCGATTGCTTAATGATATGGGTAATACCACCGATCAGCTGCCTATCCTTCAGCACGCTATGATGCGGATGTGGGATAAATGGGCTGAATTGGGAGATGCTTCGATAGTGATTGATATTGAACACTACGAGGCTATTGGTACCATGTCAAAAGCCTTGTCAAACCATGCGCAGGAGGCCTATGATGAATTACAAACTCCTGAAGCACGCAGAATATGCAAAAAGCTTTTCCAGGCCTTAACAGATAAAGGTGAAGATGCAAGAGGGACGCGACGTCCTGTAAAACTTCACCAGTTAAGCCTGTTGTGTGAAGCACCAAGATCAGAGATTATAGAAGTCATTGAGGTCTTCCACAGGCCTGGCCGTTCTTTTCTGACTGGACCCCCTATTGAAGAAATGGATGGTAGCTCGATTATCAGTATTTCCCATGAGAGCCTTATGCGTGTTTGGGAAACCCTCATCCAATGGATTGAGGAGGAAGCTGGTTATGCAACTATCTATCAAAGACTCTCTGAGGCTTCAATTCTTGAAAGCCAACAAGCCGCTAGTCTTTGGGGACCACCCGAGCTCCAACTAGGACTCAACTGGCATGAAGAAGCTAAGCCTAATGCTCATTGGGCTCAGCGATACGATGATAATTACGATAACGCTATAGATTTCTTGTTCAGAAGTAAAGAAGCTTACGAACGGGATAAAGCTATTGAAGAAGAAGAGCGACAGCTCAAACTGGCAAGGGCCCGCAGAATTGCGAGAGTTTCTTTCCTGCTCGGCTTTATTTTTCTAATCCTTGGAGTTGTCTCTGTTATTTCACTCCAATCTGCTCAAAAACAGAAAAGAAAAGCGGAGGTCAGTGAAAAAGAAGCTAATAAGGCCAAGGATGAAGCCGAAGATTCTGCCTTCCAGGGATTTATTTCACAGTTAGAAGCTGAAAAAGCAAAAATTGATGCTGAAAATGAAGCTGAAAACGCCAGAGCAGCAGAAGCTACAGCACTTGACGAAAAAGCCAATGCTGACAGACAGGCAGAAATCGCGAGATTAAAAGAAGCAGAAGCTAATATAGCCAAGGAAAAAGCCATCGAAGAACGACTTCGTGCTGATGAAAAAACGCAGGAAGCCATCGAAGAACGACTTCGTGCTGATGAAAAAACGCAGGAAGCTGTAGCGGAAAGACAGCGTGCTGATAACCTCAAACTGAAGTCCACTGCCCAGGCTGTCGCTGTTAAATCACTGCAAATTGAAGACATTGTTACCAAGGCCCTCGTTTCGAAAGAAGCTTATGAATTACATAAGCTTACTTCCGAAGAGTTTTGGGACAAATACGATCCATACATTCATGAGGCGCTATACGAAGCTACCAAGCAGTTGAAGCCAGAAGGCTTTAATCGAGTAGATTGGCCTCCTGGAGTTGGACATAATGGACCTGTGAGAGGAATTCTGATGACTAGTGGACAGGGCAAAAAAATCACCATAGGCTCTGATGGCAAGATCATGAGATGGCCAGCGGGAAAAAGCTCAGGCTCTGCCATTCCTGAGAGGATCAATCAAGCACAAACCCTCGCTACTTATTCAAAAGCAGCACTTAGTCCCAATAACAGATGGCTAATTGCAGGGGGTGAAGGAAAAGCCATCGAAGTATATGACCTGAATAGTCCAGGCCGCCCATCCAATGAATATACAGGGGCCCATAATGGGAAAAAACTAAATGCCGTTGCTGCACTACGCAACAATAAAGGGTTTGTTTCTTCAGGAAATGATAAAACGATCCAGAAATGGCACTTTCAAGGTAATGAACCACTCGGTGTTTTTGAATTGAAAAATCATATCAGGGCCATGGCGCTTTCACCTGATGGACGATTCCTTGTAACGGGTAATGATGCTGGTGTTCTGGAGGTGTGGGACCTATCCAAAGATGATTTTGAACCCTTACCTTCCAAAGTAAATGTAGGTGTTGAAGTTACAGCATTGAAATTTAGCCCTTCCGGCAATGATTTGGCGATCGGTCGTGCAGACGGGTTCCTTTCTATGATAAGAAATATCAAAGGCAGACTCGGAAGCATTGGAAGCACAACCTTATTGGATTTTGAAGATCATAGTGCGAAAATTACCGATATTGATTTCAACAAGGCGGGCACCATGCTCGTTACCGGAAGCCTAGACCGGACAGCCCGGGTTTGGATAGTTGATAAATTCGTTTCCACTGATGCTCCTGGTTATGATCCTCAATATCAGCCTATTGTGATGCGTGACCATCAAGGTTGGGTCTTTTCTGTCGCCTATTTGTCTGCCACAAACCAGGTTATTGCCGGTTGTAGCAATGGAGATATAAAGATTTGGGATGTTGAAACAGACCAAATGGCAGATGAGATCTGTGCATCAGAACAGATCAAGGTTAACCTGAGTCTTGAGGATTATGATAAATACATTGGGGTAGATGATGAAATCCGAAACGCTTTTAATACCTGCCCGGATTATCTGCCTGCTGATTTCTACAATAACTAGTTTAATTAGAATTCGCTAATACTGTCTATGCCATCGTTTAATTTACATTCATGCTTTTCATCTGCGATTGCTATCCTGCTTTTTGTGGTATGTAATAATGTATCATTTGCCCAGGACAGGAATGTCATGGACAGGGAATGTCAGAACAGGCTTGATAACATCAAATCACTATTCGAAAAAGGTAAACTCCCTGAAATTGAGCAAATAATAAAGGATACTTCTGAGACAGGATTTACCCAAAAATGTCTCGGAGCAGGCATGTACGACGATGATGAGAAAAAAGAGATCTACGAAATCCTCACTGAAACATTCATTGAATTAAATAAAGAAGAGGAAGCTGACATTTACCTGGAAAGATTGCTTCATATACAACCAGATTATGAAGTCAATCTGGACAAGCCTGATATTGGTTATTTGCACAGCAGATTTAAAGTAGATCCTGTTTTTTCCTTAGAATTAAGTTTTGCCCCGAATTTATCTACTGTCAACGTCCTCCAAAGGTATAGTGTAGATAACACCTCCATTATTAATGAAACCTACGCCAAGGTGCCGGGTTATACCACCGGGTTGAAGATTACCTTACCCATTAAAAAGTATTTAGAACTGGCAGGAGGATTACATTTTTCTTTACGGCGATTCCAGTACGAAGATGAATTGATAACGTTCCCAACTTCTTTAGAGGGGATCTATGGAACGTTGACCTACACGGAATCTCAGAGCTGGCTTGACATCCCGGTAAATGCCAGGGTGATTTTTCCCGTAAAGGGATATAAGATCAGACCTTATATCTTCGCTGGATTCAACCTTCATTTTTTGCTTACAGCTGATTTAAAAGATCTTCGAAGGTTATCAGGAAATGGTATTGAAGAAGCACAAAGTTTTTCACTGATTTCTACGGCAGCGGATTTAAGAGCAAAAGCCAATTTTTCCGTAACCGGGGGATTTGGTATCAGGTACCCAGTAAGATTAAACTACTTGTTCGCTGATTTTGCTTATTCCACAATGGTTTCTAACCTAGTAAATACTGATCAGCGCTATGCCAACGAGACTTTGGTTTACAAAATTGGTTATGTCGACAACGATTTCAGATTAAGTAATATGGTGTTTACCGTAGGATTTGGAAGGTCATTCTACAATCCCGAATTACGCAAAAGGTATAAGAAAGAATTAGATGCTTACCAGGCTGATAAAAAAGCTTACCGCTCGCAGAAAAAGGCCGCTAATGGCCAAATGAAAACCTCAAAGCCAAAGAAAGAAAAGCCTAAAAAAGAACGTCAGGTGAAAGAAGAAGATATTGAGGAAGGCAAAGGCAAAGTAGAAGAAGGTAAGGGTAAAGCAGAGGAAGGCAAAGGAAAGATTGAAGAAGGTAAAGGCAAAGCAAAAGATGCAAAAGACAAGATAAAAGGGTTTAAAATAGATGATTGATTTCAGAACATACCAACTGCCAATCATGCTATTGGCCGGGGCAATTTCGATGTTGCTCTTTACTGCCTGTGACCCTGACAATGTTTCTCAACCCAACCAGGATGAAGCTTTCGTTAAATTCTATGGCGGGGTGCTTAGTCAACAAGGGAATGATGTCAAAGTCACAGATGATGGTGGCTATATTCTTTTCGGATCCTCCAGTTCTTTTGGAAATGGAAGTGAAGATTTTTACCTGGTCAAAGTGAATAATGAAGGTAATGAGCAATGGAGCCAATGGTACAATTCTCCCTCTTCGTTAGCAGTCGACAGCACAGATGTTGGGCAAGTCGTTAGACTGACCCCTGATGGTGGTTATGTTCTGATTGGTACCACGACTCTCGATACGCTTACCAAGATTATGGTTGCAAAGACAGATGCTTCTGGAAACCTAGCTTGGAGTAAACTCATTAGGGAAACGTCCAATAGTAGTGAAATCGCTGGTGATATCAAGGTAACCGCTCAACAAGGTGGTTATGTAATCACAGGTACAACCAACGATGTGGATGTTACCAAGCCCGGTTATACGCCTCAAAATGATCTTCAGGACTTTTATACTGCAAAACTTGATGATAACGGAATTGTTGAATGGGAGCGCATAGACGGATTCCCTGAATCTGATTTTGGCGTAAGCCTGGAAATTATCAATAATTCTATTGTTACTTTCGGTACAGGAACTTTGACTTCTCCCGTCAGCAAACGTAGCTTCCTTATGGCACGTTATAACTTTGTTGGCGGTCCCCCATTTGATCAAAAAAATTATGGTTCTGCCACTGATGAACTTGATCTTGGCAATTCCTTTCCTACCTCTGATGGAGGTGTCGTGTTGGTTGGTTCTACCAGGATTGGTAACATTAACAAGATAGTGTTCCAAAAACTGGATCCATCCTTAAATGAAGAAGGACTTCTAATCACCCTGAATGGTGCTGACCAAATGAGCGAAAGTGGCGCGTCAATTACAGAAATGGATGATGGGAACTACGCTGTATTGGGTACAAGGATAGTTAGCGCAGAAAATACAGATATCATTTTGTTTCTGACAGATCCGCAAGGTAATCTTGTGGTCAATGAAGCAGTATATGGTGAAACCGGTCTTGATGTAGCAGGTGCAGTAGAAAATCTTGGTACAAATGGTTTTATCATTTCAGGAACAATTGATGTAGGCACAAACACAATGGGCGCCCTTATAAAAACCAATTCGAGGGGTGAGATCATCCCCGAATAAAATCCTCTTTTGAATGAAATTATTGGCTACAATCTTCCTAAAAACCGGGCGTTTTTTAATGTTGCCGGTTTTTCTTCTCTTTTCCGGATCCCTTTATGGTCAATGTCCTGATCCGGATGCCTTGATGTTAAGTGTAACCGACATTGATGTTTTGTGTAACGGTGAATCAACTGGTTCTATTAATCTTACCGTTTCGGGGGGAGAAACCCCTTATACTTTTGACTGGAACAATGGGGCTTCTGACGTTGAAGATCCGACCGGTCTTGGTGCTAATACTTACACAGTTACAGTTACTGATGATGATGGCTGTGAAGCAACGATTAGTACTGTGATTTCTGAACCTACAGAATTGACATTATCCACCTCTTTGGTACAGAATGTACAATGTAATGGAGAATCAAATGGATCTGCCACCGCAACACCTTCAGGAGGTACTTCTCCTTATACATATTTATGGGAAAGTAGCGAGACGACTGCGACAGCTGCTGCGCTAAATGCCGGGACACAAGATGTTACAGTCACTGATGCCAATGGATGTACGGTGACTGGTGCTCAGCTCATTCAACAACCCAGCCAATTAACTGCTTCAGCAACCGGAGAAACACTTTCTAACCAAGGAGATATGGATGGGAATGTTGACCTTACTGTTGCCGATGGCACGTCACCTTACACTTATATCTGGAGTAATAATGCCACAACCCAGGACTTGAGTGGACTGGGCTCAGGACTTTATTCAGTAACAGTCACTGATGCTAATGGATGTACGGCTTTTGCCAGTACTTCAATTATCGATGGAGCGCCGGTATGTGCTATTTCGAATGTAGTCGCAACACCTTCTTGCACATCAACATGCCCGCAATATGATCTTGTTGTCAGTTTTAATATCGTCAATCAAACGGTTGGTAATACCTATTTCATTTTTGTAGATAACACCCCTTATGGCCCATACCAGTATACCGCCAATTCCAGCCAAAGTCAAACCATTACAAGTAGTAACTTCGTTGGAGATGGAACAGCAGGAATCGTAGTGGCAATCGGTAATTTAGTAATCAACGAGATTTTTTACGATACCCCTATCGTCGGAGATACTGATGAATATTTCGAGATTTTCAATACATCCCCTGTTGCCATTGATCTTAATGGATATTCTGTTTCAGATGAAGTTAGTCATTCTTTTTCCTCTGGTGCCTCCATCCCGGGAGATGGGTTTATTGTTATGGTAAGGAATGATAATGCTGTAACTCTGCCCAATGGAATTTCTGAGTTCAATTATTCCTCAAACTTGTCTGATAATGGAACTCTTGTTCTCAACGGGCCATCTTCATCTAATGTTACCCTTGATGAAGTTAATTATGCTGATCGCTGTCCTTGGCCACAAGAAAATTTGTGCGGTGGATCTGGAGACCCTGATGGTGGAGGGCCAACGATTGAATTGACCAATCCAGACCTCGACAATGATAATGGCTCAAATTGGGTTACCAGTGCAGCGAATTCAGGAAGCCCAGGTGCAGTTAATTCAGCTTTTACAGGTAACTATTGTGGTGGATCCACAACATTCACAGAGCCAGTTTGCTCAGCATCGACACCATCAATCAGTATAACTGGTTCAGTTTCTTGTGAAGGAGGATCTGACGGCGAATTAACAGCGACATCGGGTTCTGCTATTTCCTATGAGTGGTCATCTGGTCAAACAAGTTCTATAGCTGCAGGCCTGAGTGCTGGAAACTATACCGTTACTGCAACGGATGCTTCCGGTTGTACAGCAACAGCAAGTGCTACACTGGCTGATGGAGACCCTGTTCAGATTATTGGTTTGGAAAATGATCCTTACTGTCAGGATAATGAGTCATTTACCATAGTTGGGTTACCGTTAGGTGGTTCTTTCTCGGCTACGCAGATTGCATGTAATGGTATTGTTACCAATAATCAAAATAATCCGGGTATTGCAGTATTTACGCCTTCTGCATGCAGTATGGCTTCCGGCCAAAATACCATAACAGTGACTTATAACACAGGTACAGGTTGTACCTTGGATTCAGTGGTTACTGTCAATGCGCCTACAGTTACATTAGCAAGTACATTGACCACTTTTGATCCCGGAGATTCTAACGGGTATGATCTTACCGATGCTGCCAATATCACAATTACTGATTTTGGACAAACAATAACAAATGGTGTCTTTTCAGGAGATGGGGTAGCCAATAATATTTTTTTTCCTAACCTGTCCACACCGCCTACAGCAACAATTACCTATTCATTTTTAGGTGATGGTTGTGCCGGAGAAGCCACCTTGACGTTCAATATTCAGGAAGAATCTGCAATTTCAGGCCTGAATATTCAATATTGTTCAAATGATCCTGTTGAGACTATCAGTAATACTCAAAGCTCTGGTAATTGCAGTGGAGGTACTATTATTGACATATCTTCAAATACTTTAGGTGGTTCCCTGACTTTTAATGGTAATAACTACCAGTTTGATCCTACTATGGCTCCTGTTGGGGCACATAATGTTACAGCATTATATCAAATTCTCAACCCTGTGCCTACAATTTGTTCCCAGGATGCAACTATTCAGGTTCTGTCGGCACCAATACCAACTCTTACTTTTTCTCCAGATACTACTTCGTTTTGCCCTGATACAGAATTAATAAACCTGATTGGAGAATCTCCAAGTGGGGGAAGTTTTACCCTTAACGGGAATGCATTGTCCAGTTCTGTTATCGAAAACGCACAGTTATTACCAGGTCAAACCAGTACTGTCGTCTACACTGTCACGGAAAATGGTTGTACTGAAACCATAACCTCAGACTTTACAGTGTTTCCTACACCTGACATTCCCTCTTTTACAAGCACGCTTGGTGATATTTGTCAGGGTGATCCTACTGTCATCCTGACCGCTGATCCGCAAGGCAGTTCATTCTCGTTTTCCGGAGAAGGTGTCAGCCAGGTTGCTAATGATTGGATCTTCAATCCTTCAGGACTAACCGGAACGATAGAAGTAACCTACGTCTACCTGGATGATAATGGGTGTCAGGGTACGGTTAGTGGAAATTTTGACGTAACAGAAAGTTTGCCTATTGGTTTTAATAACCTGGCTACAGAATTCTGTCTTAATGGTGGTACAGATCAAATTGGTGTAGTCAATACTAACACCCAGAGCGCGATTCCTGTCATAGACGGGTCTTTCGAAATCACAGCTCAGGCAACACCAGGAATCGCCATTGCAGGGGTGATTGATGGCACTGGTAATTTTGATCCTTCAATGCTCTCAGCATCTGGGTTTTATAACATCTCATTTTCATATCCTAATCCAGGTAGTATCTGTTCCAGTTCTATTACCCAACTGATAGAAGTAAAAGATCCACCCAGCTTTGCAAATTCTAATCTTTCAACCACATATTGTGATAATGGTAGTGATGTTACCTTAACCTCCACATCAGGTACAGCTGTTTTTGAAGGAATGGCAATTACCAACAACCTATTCAGTCCCTCAAGCCTTCAGGCAGGAAATTACACGGTTACAATGACAGATAATGGTTGTTCGATTACCACTTCCATTACTGTAGAAGCTGAGCCTACTGTAATGATCGATTCTCCTGAAGATAATGGCGAAGGATTCTGTGCAGACAGTCCTGCAATGGTTTTAGGTTCTTCACTTGCTGGCGGCGTTTTTACAATCAATAATAACGTTGTTAGTACGTTAGACCCTGCCCTTTATGCTGATCCGAGTGGAGATATTGATGTGGTGGTAGAATATACGGTAACCTCTGGCGTATGTACAGTTAACTCTACACGTACCTATACGGTCCACCCTTTGCCAACAGGCCTTGATATTGAAAACCTGGCCACAGCCTATTGTGCTGATGAAGATGATGTTATGCTGGATGGTAGTCTCGACAACCTGACTGAAAGCTGGTCCTATGTTAATGTTGGAGGTGGGACACCGATCAACTCTGATGTGTTTCAACCTTCCCAGTTGAGTCCGGGTACTTATACGGTCACCTACACCGTAGTCGATGGTAATATGTGTTCTAGTTTTACCACTCAAAATACCACGATTAATGCATTACCAGAACCCACTTTGACAGATGTTGCACCACAGTATTGTGTTGACAACGACCCGATAACCTTGACAGGAAATCCTTCCCCATCTGATGGCATGTCAGGAACCTACAGCATTTTTGCTGATGACGGAATGGGGAATTTGACGCCTAGTCCCGGTGTTGATATCGATATGTTCAATCCTGCTTCAGCCGGAGTTGGCAACTTTCAGTTAATCTACATTTTTACCGACAATAACTCATGTACCGACACGGCAACAACCCCTGTCGAGATTCTTCCATTACCGGTAGTTAGCATCAGCCCCGGAGATACTGAAGTTTGCGACAAAACCGATCCATTTGTTTTAACCGGATTACCTTCAACTGGCGGTACCGGAGTTTTCCTCGCTTCAGTTGGTGTGGAGACAGATATTAATGGTACCCAGTTTAATCCAACAGCAGCCTCCGTAGGTGTTCACCCGGTAACTTACCAATTTACAGATACCAATTCGTGTACTAACGAGGCGATCATCAATGTAACTGTTAATGCCTTACCTGTTGTAGATATCACCGGATTAAATAACGAAAATCAGGACGATATTGTAGACTTCTGTATCGACCCTGACTCTGTAGACGTTTTCTCTATTTTCCCAACTACAGGAGGTACAGGCAGCTTAACGCTAACCCTTGAAGGGGAAGCACCTGTGATGACTGCTCCACTTTTTACCCCTTCCGTAGTAGGATCACATCTCATGACTTACACCTTTACTGAAGACGTCAACCAGTGCACAAATTTAGACACCGTCAATATCACGGTTAACCCGCTTCCCGATGGTGTAACGATCGTAGGTCTTGAAAGCGATTTTTGTACAGAGGTAGATCAGGTTATTCTTTTAGGTTTCCCAAATACAGGCGGAAATGGTAATTTCTTTATGGATCCCGTCGGAGGAGACAGAATTGGGCCAATAAATGGTTTTGATACTTCAGATCCACTTTTCCCGGTAGGGGATTATGATGTGTTATACGAATTCACCGATTTGAATTCTTGTGTAAATACAGCAACTCAGCAAATCACCATTCATCCTTCTCCTATTGCCTCATTCATCAAATACGGGTTTTGTGAAGATTTCGAAATTGCTTTTGTAAATCAAAGCTTTTACGATCCACCTGCTCCAGGAGAGGAATTATCACAATTTAACTGGATAGTCCCGAATTTGCCGGGAGGTCAAAGTGAGATTGCTTCACTGACCGTTAATAACCCATTACCCGGTAATGATTATGAATTGACCTTTACCGTAGCATCCCAGTTTGGATGCCAGGACGATACCACATTTGTTTTTGATGTAGGGACGGCCCCTCGTGTCGATTTCAGAGCCCCAGTAGTTGGCCTGGGCGATGTAACCAGATTCGAAGTATTTGATCCTTTGGAGTTTACAGGTACCTTCCCGCCATATGTCCCTTGTGGCTCACCTGAGTACCCATTTTACTCTTATGGTCTTGACACTGATCCGAATTCAGCTTTTGAATTGGTGACGCAATATACTTACCAGTTTGGGGAAGATCCTGCAATGGATCCTCAACCTGCTTGCATCCCGTTTTATTGGCATACCTATGATGCTGTTGGGCGTTATGATGCCAGTGCAGGCGTCAACACTTCTGGCTTCTGCAATACAGATACAACCAAGCCGGTAATTGTAGTGCCAAGGGAAATCCCTACTGCTGAAAATCCCTACTCTGAAGATTTTGAGTCTGGAGACGGCAACTGGATCCCACTGGCAAGAGATTTTAACCAGAATTCAATCTGGACACATACAGGAACAGAATCGCTTTCCTCAATTCAGGAAACTGTTTTTGATATTGCAGGTAATAATGTCTGGTTTACCAGAACGGATAATGGGACCTATGCCATAGATGAAGATTCCTGGGTATACGGACCATGTTTCGACCTGACCAACCTTCAGCGACCAATGATCAAACTGGATATCTGGAATGAAACCCAGGAAGGATTTGATGGAGTTGTCATGGAGTATTCGACAGATGGATTTAACTGGATCCCTTTCGGACAAGTCGGAGAAGGTAGAAATTGGTATGATGATATCATTATCGGGCAACCTGGTGACCAGGAAATTGCTCCTATCGGTTGGACCGGTATTTATTCCAAAACATCTGCCAGGTATAAATTGGACGGATTCAGGAATGAAACCAATTTTTGTATTCGTATCGCATTTGGTTCGGATGGTAACAATCCTGCCGCAACCAACCTGTCAGGATTTGCCTTCGATAATATCTGGGTAGGAGAGCGCACCCGGAATGTGTTATTTGAACATTTTACCAATATCCAAACCCACGATACTGGTAACGATATTACTAACGGTCCCGGACCTTACGATCAGGAAGTGTATGATCGGTTGCTTAACTTTGATTATGATAATGCCTATTACAATCCTTACGATGTAGTGCTGGCCCAATATCACATTGAGTTTCCATCACCTGATGAAATTCATGCCTTAAATACAGCAGATCCTTCAGCCAGAACACTATTTTATGGAATTTCTGATCCAGGACGGGCTAAACTCAATGGATCTAATTTCGACGGTGTTGACGGCCTTTCGGTTTCTAACCAGTTTACACAATTCGACCTGGATACCGCGATGTTGAAAGACCCGCTTTTCGAGATTGAAATATCGTCATTTAATGTTTCGTCAGGTAATGTTTCAGTCTCAACTGTAATCAGAGCTCTTGAAGATATCCCGTTTGAAAATAATGATGTGTTTATCTCCGTTTTGGAAAATAACGTAAATGCTACCGGAGGAACGCTACAGAATGTCGTAAGGAAGCTCCTGCCAAATGCTTCAGGCACGCCCTTTGAACAATCATGGAGTGTCGGTCAAACGGCTACAGTAAATGAGCAATGGGCATTTAGTGGAAGCGAAGTCCAAAATCAAAATGAACTGAACGTCATTGTTTTTATTCAAAACAGACAAACCAAGGAAGTCTACCAGGCAGTTGCCCAAACAGCAAATATAATTACAGATGTTGAACCGGTTGAACCGGAATCCCTGCTTAGTTCAAAAGTATATCCGGTACCTGTTTCGGGAATGCTGAGTGTTGAGTTCAATACCTCCATCAATGAAGACCTGAATTGGATCTTGTTTGATGCCGCAGGAAGGCAAATCAGCGAAGGGATTTTCGGATCAGGAGATCGTAATTTCCAAATCGGAATGGACAATATTCCTGAAGGTTATTATACTCTCAAGATCGGCGACGATTACGATAAAACAACCTATCATAAAATTATTGTTATCCATTAACCCTGAAGCCATGAATATCACTTACGAAGATATCAAGCCCATAATTGAAAGAGAACAACTCACCGAATACCGGATGGTGGTTTGGTTCAAGGCTGATAACTCGCCCAAGATCATCGAGTCATCTGCCAATATCCAAAGAAGCCAGGCAGAATACAACCAGGTTGAAAGTATTGTCAGAGATGATATTATCGACCACTTGCAGGATGTCGTCAGGGGCGTAGTCGGAGGTGTTTTGGGTAAAGGACTAGTAGGCAGAATTTCAACAAGGGCCACCGAGCGGTTGATGCATGAAAACCGTCGAAAGTTTTCCTATTCTAAAATGGATAAGCGACGCGCAGTGGTCGAAGCTTTTAAAAGAGTGGCAACCCAGTTTAGTTTTGACCGCAATACAGGCTCATGGAAACTGATCGAAGGCCTCTCACAATTTGATAAAAAAAGAGTGGATAACCCCATTACCAATGGCTACGACAAAGAAGTTTTGGCCAGGATGTTGATCGAACTGGCTGAAATTGATGCGGGCATTTCCAATAAAGAACAAACATTTCTCGAGTCTTATCTCGATCATAATGTAGGCTCGGTACGCGAATTGGCATTGATGGACCCTCTATCAAAAGTTGAACTGGAAGAGGTCAGCCAAAAGTCAAAAGAAACCGTTTTCATGCTGGCAACAGCCATGGTTTTGGTAGATGAAAGAGCATCTGCAAGTGAAAAAACCCACCTGCTCACTTTCGCTGGTATGTTTGGGTTCTCAACAGAAAAAGTTAATGAACTCATCCTGAATGCCAAACTATTTATTCTTGAACAGGCCATTTACAAAGTCGGCCATAGCAGGGAAGCCTTATTCGCATTCGCAGACAAAATAAAGCTGAGCAGAGAAGAAGCTGAACGTCATTTTATCCGGTACAAAAAGAGGATCGATTTTGCTTAATCCTCATTCGTAAAAACGAATGGCTATCCTCGTCCCATTACCAAAAAAAAAGACATAAATTACCTTATTGACTATTCATCTAATATCCTGTTGATCTTGAATTTGTAATTGAATTTGAGTTTACAGCTAAATCGCCTTTCATCAAGGTAAAAATAAGCAAAAGCGACCCCACCACCTACCGTTAATATCAGTATTCCTACCACTTATAAAATGCTTTTGATTCTTTGTTCTTAGGATTTGAGGAGAAAAAGATCAGAAGCTATTTTTATTAAGTCGGGATGTGTCCCAAAAGTTTTATTGACTCATCAAAATGATATGCCATGCATATTTCTACAAGAATACGTTTTCCAAGGTTGGTAATTATTGGACTGATCGCTACTTTAACTATGAGCTACGAATCCTATGGCCAGATTAGCATAATTTGTTTTTTGGATGGAGCAAATGATGTAGAGATTGAAGGTTGTGGTACCGATGCGCTAGCTAGTACGTTTGGTGTTCCATATTCACCAAACCCGACACAGTTAAGCTCATGGGCTGAAGTAGAAGCTTCAGGGTTTCAAGGGTTCTGTAGTATTCTGGTCAATGGTCAGACAATCGGACAATTTGCACTGGATCAATCAAACTTTCTTGCGGGCGAATATGTTGATGGATTAGATTCAGGGACGTGTCCAATAACAGGTGTAAGAGCCATGATTGTCCAGGTTTCTGGACTTACCCCTACTAACCCTCCACTACCTTTTAATTCAGTTGTTGCTGGTGAAGTAGACTATACCATTGATGATACTACAACACCAACTGTAGGTACCCAACCGTCCAATGCTACTTTCGAATGTGATGGATCAGGTAACACAACAGAGGTAAACAACTGGATCAACAGCCAGGGAGGAGGTGTTGTCACAGACAATTGTAATATTAACTTATCGGAAGCAGCTTCAGCAGTTGGTGGGTGTTCTGGTGGAACAGCCACTTACACTTGGACATACGCTGACGATTGCAACAACTCCGTTAATACATCCGCCTCATATTCGATTGTAGATACCACTGATCCGATGATAACCACTAATGCTTCGGATATGACCGTAGAATGCGATGGCGTAGGCAATACCACTGAGCTTAACAATTGGCTTAGCTCAAATGGTGGTGCTGCGGCCACAGATGTTTGTTCTGCGATTACATGGAGTAATAACTTTACCAGTTTATCAGACCTATGTGGCGCCACAGGAGCTGCCACAGTCACCTTTACTGCTTCAGACGGATGTGGTAATAATGATCGAACGACTGCGACTTTTACAATTATCGATAGTAATGCCCCTGCAATTTCCACAGGAGCTTCAGATATGACTGTAGAATGCGATGGCAGTGGTAATATGACAGAATTGAATAACTGGCTGAATACCCAGGGTGGAGCATCAGTAACTGAAAGTTGCTCTGTAGTTACCTGGACTAACGATTTTACTTCCTTGTCAGACCTTTGTGGTGCAACAGGAAGTGCCACAGTAACTTTTACTGCGACTGATGATTGTGGTAATAATACTGCTACTACAGCTACATTCACAATATCCGATAATACAGGTCCTAGCATTACCTGTCCTGGTGATTTTAATGTATCAACAGATCCTGACGCAACCACAGCAGTAGTCAACTTCTCAGTTGCAACTGCTGATGCTTGTGGAGGTACTTCCTTGTCTTATTCAGATAATAATACCCCAGGATCAGCATTTCCAATAGGAACCACAGCAATTACGGTTACATCTACTGACGATTGTGATAATACCAGTGATTGTTCCTTTAATATCACAATTTCTGACACACAGGGCCCAACAGCACTTTGCCAGGATATCACAATCTCCCTGGATAACACTGGAAATATTACAATTGATGCTTCACAGGTGGATAATGGCTCTTTCGATCCCGGTGAAGGGACTATTACTTTAACTGTTGATCCTGCCAGCTTCACCTGCGACAATGTAGGCGATAACTCGGTTACACTTACTGCAACCGATAACTCCAACAACCCCGCAAGCTGTGGTGCAGTTGTAACGATACTTTCAGATATTCCGGATCCGTCGGCGGTTGGTGACGTTATTTGTACTGGCACATCGGCCACTCTGACAGCTACAACAGGAGGAGCGAATGGCACCTTCATCTGGTATTCCGACCTGGCCGGTACTGCGCAGGTCAGTACTGATAATCCATACATTACAGATCCGCTTACAGGTGCGACAACTTATACGGTAAGAGAAGTTAGTGGTGGCTGTATGAGCGGATTGGTTCAGGTGGTCGCTACAGTGACTACAATTCCTTCTCCATCAGCTATGCCGGTAACAATTTGTGCTGGTTCAACTGCCACTCTAAACGCGGTATCTGGTGGAACCAATGGATCCTTCTCCTGGTTCGATAGTGGTGATGGAACGGGTAATGTCTTAAGTACAGATGCCTCGTTTGAAACACCGGAGTTAACTTCAACTACTTCATATTGGTTAAGAGAAGAGGGACCAACCTGTAATTCAGATCTTGTCGAAGTAGTAGTTACAGTTGATGAGCAACCTGAAGAACCGACCATAAGTGATGTCGCTGTATGCTCCGGCGAGACAGCCTCATTTTTGGCGACTTCTGGCACCTCGGGCGGCACTTATGAGTGGTTCGCTGATAGTGGTGGCGCCCAATTGATTTTCTCTGGAAATCCATACACTACTGGTGCTCTTACAAGTGATACCGACCTTTGGGTAAGACAAACATTAGGTGATTGTTCAAGTGATCTTGTTCAGGTAACTGCCACTGTAAATGCCCTTCCTGCCAATCCGACAACAAATGCTCCTGTAACCATTTGTTCAGGAGAAACTACAACACTTATGGCTATGGGAGCAGGCGGTACTTATGAATGGTATGCCGATGCCATTGGAAGCCAACTGGTTGCAACAGGTGAAACATATGACACTGGCGCCATAACTTCTGCAACTTCATTCTGGGTAAGAGAAGTCGATAATAATGGTTGTATTAGTGGTCTTGTGGAAGCAGAAATATTGATTGCTCCACCTCTGGCAGATCCTTTGACTTTTTCTGATATGGTCTGTTCCGGCGATTCAACAATACTTACAGTTACTACTGGAGGCGCCAATGGCAGTTTCATTTGGTTTGCTGATGCCGGGGGAGTGTTCCAGGTAGGAGATGGGGCTTCATTTAATACCGGTCCTTTAACGACCAACACTTCGTTTTGGGTTCAGGAAACTGACGGATCCTGCTTTAGCGACCTGGTAAAAGTTGATGTGATCGTTGTTTCTAATCCACCAAAACCCAATGCTGTAGATGATGAAATTTGTGCTGGGGAAACTGGTACATTGATGGCTATTACCGGAGGTGGAAATGGAAATTTTGCCTGGTACGCCGATTCGCTGGGTACTGTTTTGGTATCCAATACCAACCCATTTATTACACCTGTGCTGACATCGGATACAACATTTTATGTTCAGGAGTCCGTAGGCATGTGTGTTAGCGAATTGACCGCTGCGACCGTAACCGTTAATGCTCTGCCTACTAATCCAGAAGCTGATACCGTGTTTATTTGCGCGGGCGCTGATGCAGAATTATCAGCTTCAAATAGTGGAGGTACAACTGAATGGTATAGTGATGCCGGGGGTAATGATCTCATTGGAACAGGTACTCCTTTTACAATTTCCAATGTCAATCTCTCAACATCAGTTTGGGTAAGAGAAAATGATGGTAATTGCACCAGTGACCTGGTGAAAGTAGAAATCGTAGTCACCGCTATCCCAGATATTCCAATTGGAGAAGATGCCACAATTTGTGAAGGAGACTCCATCACGCTTGCCGCAATAAATACTATCGGCATTATTTCCTGGTCAGATGCCATTGATTTTTCAAACATATTAACTACTGGGAACTCTTTTGATACCGGGCCCTTGACAAGTTCAACAACTTATTATATCAGAGAATCCAATAATGGCTGCCTGAGTGGTATTGATTCTGTAACTGTTACAGTTTCTCCATTGCCAACTGGTCTTATGCCAACTACTGACAGCCCGATCTGTTCAGGAGAAGATATCATATTGTCCGCAGCTACAATCGCAAACGGGATTTATAGCTGGACAGGTCCGAATAGTTTTAGTTCTTCACTTCAGACTGCTGAAATCACTGGTGCTACAAGTGATAATGCAGGTACGTATAGTGTGAATGTTACAGTTGATGGTTGTACTTCACCTGACGAAACAGTAGAGGTAGTAATAAATGAAAATCCTGCCTTACCTGATGGGGAAGCCATTTCAACTGATGCCACCAATAATTCAATTTGTGAAGGAGAAACACTGACCTTAATTTCTCCTGAAGTTTCAGGTGTCAACTATCAATGGACTTATCCTGATGGAACAGTATCTAATTCATCTGACCCTAATCGGACAATTACCAATGTTAATGAATCTGTACACCAGGGTTTCTATACTTTACAACTGATTGATAACACGACAAATTGTGTATCAGAGGTTTATAGCCTGTTGGTCATGGTGTTCTCAGTGCCTACTGATATAGCAGCTTCCAATGACGGACCGGCATGTGAAGGAGATGGTATCCAACTTGATGCCTCAAACTTTATCAACGCCACCTACTCCTGGACTGGTCCTAACGGATTTACTTCTGATATCAGAAATCCATTCATTTCAAATGTAACAACAGATAACGGCGGAATTTATACGGTAAATATTACTACCGGAGATGGCTGTCTAATTGCTCAGGATGCGGTAACAGTAGTTGATATTAATCCACTACCTACTCCTGTTGCGAGTGCAGATGATATTAACCCTTTACAGGATGTTTCTGTTCAGTTAGATGCCACAGGAGGAAATTCATACACCTGGAATGCATCTTCATTCCTGAGCAGCCTCGGCATCTCAAATCCTGTTGCTTCTGGAATGCCGGTAGGCTCAACAACGTTTACAGTTACTACATTTAATGAATTCGGATGCTCTGCACAGGATTCGGTTACTGTAAATGTTCAGCCTCAAACCGTCCTGGAGATCTACGATCTGTTCACACCAAATAATGATGGTGTCAACGATACCTGGGTCATTAGTTACCTCGAAAACATTGGAGATTATTCTCTCATTGTCTGGGACAGGGGTGGTTATAAGATTCTTGAATCAACAGCCTATTCAAATGACTGGGATGGCACCTATAAAGGTAATCCCGTTCCGGAAGGCACATATTGGTATAGCATACGAACGTCCGACACTGAGTACAAAGGGGCGATAACAATTAAAAGATAACCAACCATGAAAATTTTTACGAATTGCTTATTGCTGGTCGCGTTTTCATTACTTGCTTTTACTCAGGTTAAGGCACAGCAAATTCCGGTATATAACCAATACATTCAAAATCCGTATTTGTATAATCCGGCAGCCGCGGGTGTGGATACCTTCGCTCATTTGAATCTGACCCACCGCACACAGTGGATCGATGTTCCAGACGGGCCAATCACATCTGTAGCAACTTTTGACATGCCATTTAAAGGCGACAGGATTGGTGTTGGCGCACAGATTTTTAGCGACAAGGCTCATATTCTCAACCGTATGGGAGCTTCTGTAACCTATGCTTATCATGTCCCTTTTAATGATGACAATTCTCACAAACTGTCTATTGGACTTTCAGTTGGTATCCTGAGTCAACGCATCAATATTCTTGATGCCAGGGTGGTCGATATAAACGATAGTGCATTTCTAAATGAAGAAAAATCAAGTACCACAGTTGATTTTTCTGCAGGTGTTCTTTATACGAATGGCCCATTGAGAATAGGTTTAGCAGTACCTCAAGTGGCTGGTAATAATATTAAATATACCGGTGAAGATGGCTCAGAAAATAAATTCGGTCTGGAACGCCATTTTTTGGGGTCAATTGCTTACCGATTACCCTTTGGCGTTGATGATGTACTATCGGTCGAACCTTCAGTGTTGATAAGGTATATTCCGAATTTACCTTTCCAGGCAGATATCAATGTTCTCGGCTCATGGGATGAAACAGTACTTGCAGGCATCGGATACCGTTTAAACGATGCATCAGGTGCAATTTATGCTTCCGCAGGTGTCCGGATAAAAAACCAGTTTGGTGTTATGTATACATACGAAATGCCGCTTGACGCAAATGATGGTACCACACTTGGAACAAGCCACGAGTTTACGCTAAGTTACCGATTCGGACATAAAAAGACAGTAGAAGAAGTAGACCGCGATTTACAGTCATTCAAGCGGGATGTTAACGATCGGGTCAGTGAAAGAGATTCTCTGCTCAAAGATCTTCAATCAGATGTTGAAGATATCCAGATTGATGTTTCAGAATTGGAAGACCGTGTTGACACCCTCGAATCCAGACCGTTTATGATTGCTCCTGCTGAACCAGGTGAAATTCCAAGCTTCGATGTTAATCTTGATTACAAGAAAATCGGATTTGTACTATTCGAGCAAGGTGCTCATACACTGACTGACGAAGCAAAATCCAAGTTGGAGAATGTCCGTGATCTATTGGCAAATACGGCTAATGTGGTTAACATTTACCTCCAGGGCCGTGCAAGCCAGGAAGGGGACGCCAACTACAACCTGATTTTATCAACACGACGTGCCGTTGCCGTTAAGAAACACCTCAGGTCATTAGGGTTGCCAGAAGATAATATCATTTTAATCCCTTATGGTGAAGAGGATCCGGTGACTGATGACCAGAATACAGAAGAAGAAAAAGCCGAAAACAGGCGTGTAGATATCTTTATTATTTCGAATTAGAATGTTCAGCTCAGCCAGATTTCTATATCTCACAATAATTTTGGTGCTAGCTTTATGGGCTGACAACCAATTGCATGCTCAAACGGATACCCTGATGGTATTCAGTGACGAGATTAAGATAGGCTGGTTTGGACAAAAAGAACTGACATTTACTTTCGAGAAACAGGATGTTATTTTGTTTACTTACAAGGAATCATCAAAGCGGACATTGCGATTTATCGAAGTGTTTGATTTGAGACGCGATAAACGAGTAGGCAAATTTGAAAGTCCCGGCGATATTTACGACATGCCTTTTGAAGTCCCGGCTGATGGGGATTTTAAATTTGTGTTTAAAAATTACGGCTTATATAAAAGAAAGGGCGAAGCCATTATAAGAAGAGTACCGAAAGACCCCATCAAGATCTATAAAGATTCGATTGTGGTGGACACAGTTTACACCACAAAGATCAGAAAAGAAGAAGTTTTTGACACGCTTGCAAATGATGTGCTCAAAGAAGAACTACAGGTTACTTCAATTCTGAATATTGATGATGTGCCCAGGCAATGCATCCCTGTAGGAGCTAATCCATCGGATAACGTCTATCTTGCTTATTGGATTGGTCAGGGAGAAGAAGTAAAACTGGCTTACGACGAATTAAAGTCTGATCCGCCAATTCAGTGGTTAAGGGAAGATATTAGAGACCCCTTGTGGGCTTATGGAGTAAAGTTGGCCGACAAGCTTCCGAAGTTCGATGGTCGAGAAACTGTCAAATTTTTCCTGACGGATAATGCAAATGCTGAGCAATTCATTCAAAACGGCCCCTATAGGTATTATAATAATATGGGGGCAAAAGGCTATTTAAAACCGTATGGGACTGTACCGATGCGTAATTTTAGTACAATCAGTCCATTGATGATGTGTTTTGATAATCAGAATTCGGTGCCACCAGTCGACTTTTTTGTTAAAGTGATGGCATTCGAGGTGATTACCCGTATTGAAGAAACCGAGATCGAAAAAATAGAAATTACCGAGAGTGTAATTAAAGTGGAAGTCAAGAACAAGAAAAATTGAAAACAGACATGTTGAAACACTTGATAAAGTTGACAATTTTTGGAAGCTTATGGCTGATGGCAACATGGTCTTCAGGCCTTTTTGCCCAGGCTACTACAGATAATATTTACGACCTTGATAAAGATTCTGTTTTTCAAAAACTCCAATCCAATTCCGGTCAACCGGACGATATCCCAGTAAGAGAATTCCCTACCTCAATAGCGGAACTGGATAAACTCAATATGGACGATCCGACTGACCGCGTTTTATTTTTCAGAACAGCTTGGTACATTGTTAAAGGCGAACATGTTGACCAGGCATTACCAGATTCGCTCCTTTATCGGATGATGGAAAACTCGAATATCCTCAATGTTCTGAAAGCACAGCTTGATCGAAAGTTCCAGGAAATGGACACCGATCAATTCAATATTGACATTACAACTACCACTGAGGAAGGGGAAACCACCCAAACTCCAGGAGAAAATGGTTTCAAGTCAAATGAAGTCAACCGTAAACGCTTCCTCGAAGCTTTCCGAGAAAGAGTGGCTGGAAAATCGACAGAGCTTTCAGATTCACTTACCCTCGAATTGGCCGAACATTCCAATATTATTGGCACCTTTCTGAATAATATCGAAGACAAGTTCAAGGATAACCATATTAAGGTTGAAAATCTCAATGACAGCCTGCAATACAAGAATAAAAGACGAATTACCCCGGATCAGAATATCAATATTTTCGGATGGCATCCTTACTGGGTAGGTAGTGCATACAGAAGCTATAATTTCGAACTTCTTTCTATTATTTCCTACTTCTCTTACGACGTTGACCCTTCAACTGGAGGAGTTCGGAATGCGGATGCAATTGCAGACTGGAACAATACGGAGATGGTTGAAATGGCCCATGAAAAGGGGAGTAAAGTATTGTTGACAGTAACCAATCACGGTACCTTGAATAATGAGGTGTTCTTCAATTCCAGGCCGCTGGTTCAGCAAAATGTAATTGATAATGTAATCCAGTTGATTGAGGCGAAAAATGCAGATGGGATTAACATTAATTTCGAAAATATTCCAAAAGGATATAAAAAGCAGTTTAGCTATTTTGTAAGAAATTTCGCCGAACAATTAAGAGGTCGTGATGACAGTATGATGGTCACGCTAACGCTACCGGCCTTTGATGATAACAATGCTTATGATATCCCGTTTCTAAGGCAGGATGTTGACCTTTTTGTCATAATGGGCTACGATTTTCACATCAATAACGGCAATGTTCCTGCTGCAGTAGCTCCGTTATTTGCTGAAGGGACGAATGAGGGCAGAAAAGATGTGGCATTATCGGTTAATGAATATCTTGATAAAGGAGTGCCCAGTGCTAATCTCTTGTTAGGCTTACCATATTACGGAGCCATGTGGCAGGTTGCAGATGGTAACTCCGGATTTGTTCGTAATATGACCTATCGTGAAATCAGGGAAAAATACGACGGAGAGACCTTGTTTTATGATTCCACAGTCACTGCAAACTATTATATCATTGGAGATGAAAGCTCAGTCGATGACTACAAAGTCATCTGGTTTGACGATGAGCAATCATTAAGAAATAAGTACGACTGGATTGTTGACAACAAGATTGGAGGCCTTGGCATCTGGGCATTGGGATACGATAATGGCTATAATGAATTATGGTCTGCTATCGATGATAAGTTTACCGAATACAACATCCCCAAAACGACCATTTGGCCAGTGACCTTGATCCGAACAATCCGCAAACACAGTAATATTATTATAATTTGCCTTGCTTTTATCCTGATCTCTCTGTTCGTGGGATTTGCAAGTTCTTTGGCTGACTGGAAGGTCAGGGAGGTCTTGTTTCAAACCAAGTTCCTGCGTTTATTCTATGCTGGATTACTGTTCCTGCTGGCCATAGTTCTTCTAATTTCGTTAGGGTATCTGCCACCAATGATCATCCTTGTGGTGGTCGGGTTAGTAGTCGGACTTATCATCACCATGCTAGTAACCAATTATATTAACAAGGTTTACAGTAGAAGACCTTAATCCATAATCTTTGAAGTCTTTGCCATGAAAAAGATAATCGCGAAAGAATTCATCTGGTTTCTGATCACCTTTGTCATCTCTTTCCCTTTGGGGTTATTATTTCTCTGGATCCTGGGATATACCACTGAGGTTATGGATCTTGGCGAAGCCGAGAAAGATTACATTTTGTTTTTATACCTCATCGGTTATGTCGTAAGTTTTGTTAGCGTTTATCTCATTCGTTTCACTTCCATAGCCATTAAAGCCCTGGCTGAAGCCGGAAAGGAAGCCCTACCTCGAGTTTGACCCCGGTTTTGCTGCCGTTTACGGCTCAATTATTACCGTTTATGAAACCGATTTTAATCTGTTTGTCAAGTAGTTGATACCACAGATCTTATGTGTTACATTTAGTAAAGAGCCCTGTAAATACAGGCGTTGAGCGTGATCGCTCAGAATTATTACTAATTGAACCAAGTTGCGATTTAAAGCAACCTGAATCATCAAACACCCACAGGTTATGATTCATCAGGTACTACCATTCTTGGCCAAAGAGATCAATACTTTTTTCAAGTTGAAATATGACTTGAATGAGGATAAGGTAGTCCTTTCCAATATCGTCAATCCTGACGGTAGTCTCGCAATTGAAGAACAGAATAAGGTCCTGTTGACAATGATCAATGTTGAAGAAGAAACAACAGTGCGCCAGGGAAAAGCTTATATCCGTTCGAAAAATGGAAGCTTTTCTGCAGTAGCGCCTCCTGTGAAAGTCAATTTGATGCTTTTGTTCTCAGCATACTTTGAAAACAAGAATTATGTGGAGGCAATGAAATTCCTTTCGGGGATAATTGCCTTTTTCCAAAGTCATAAAAATTTCACACCCCAGGAATACCCAGCATTGAATGGGGCTGTCGATAGAATGCTTTTTGAAATCGTCAATTTAGATATAAATAAGCTAAACAACATGTGGGGTGTTACCGGAAGCAAGTATATCCCTTCAATAGCCTATCGTCTTAAAACCATTCAGATTATGGAAGTCGGGGTATCCGAAGAAATTGGCCAGGTCAAAGGATTTGGATAAAACTGGAAAATCGTCAAAGCGCAGATCATGAATAGCCACCTCAGTTTTAATGTTGAATTAGCTTTTGAACAGTTGTTCAGCATCGGGATCGAACATGATTATTACTCAAGTGGTATAGCCGACGATCTGATTATCAAACCCTCGGTAATTTCTGAAATGAGAATGAGGAAACTCGATCTCCAGCAAAAGTCAGGAAGGATGGGGGCTATAGTAGGATTTAAAGTTGGATCAAATGCAGGAGATTTTTTCCTGAAACAAGAAGAGCCCATTGGGTTTTCTTTCATGGTCTACTGTGACAATCCTGCTTTCTCAAGATTTACCAGGATGCCGTTCCCTAAAGAGGGAACCGGCTTTTACTTTTCGAATACAGGTACCAATGTCGTGGAGGGGCGACCTATGCTAATGGTCAATGAATTTGCTGGTGAGGCAGATCTCGTGCCTTTTATGCCACCTTACTTCGAATACTCAATGGGCCAGGCCCCTGAAATGATTAACGCCAGAGTCCTTGATATCTTCGGGAATATTGTTGCAGAGGAAGAAATATTATCCGGCGGTCGGGCAGCTTATAAAGTTGACCTCCGCGATATGATGTCAGGAAAGTACATCCTCCAGATCGAGGGTGAGCCCGATTTTGAATTTTACCGGCTTGACGCAAATGAGCGCCAGCCTTTCGCTGTTATTGACATTTATTTTGATAGAAACGGTAATCCTGACCAAAGTTTACTCAATGGAGATGGCTTGGTAGAAAGGGAATATATCATAAGGTTTGAGCCACGCTCAACCATCTGGAAGTATTGCATTTTTAATAAAACCAATGCCAATCTGTTCCAGAATCATCAGATCACTGACCCTTCGAAAAAGTTCAAATTTTCAGGCCCGGAGGAGCAGTTGACCAACTCGGGAAGAAACATTTTGTCAATCAGTTCATCAGAAGCTATACAGTTGGAAGAAAACCCCAACCATCAATTTCAACTCAAGGTTCAAAGGGCAACTGGAAGTAACACTGAAGTAGTGATTGATCTGCCAAATGCCAATCCGCTGATGATGGTTTCAGACCCTGACGAGAACAACGAAACTTATTATTCTAAAATAAATATTTACGTATAGTATTCATTAAACAATACCATTATGGCAACAAAAGTTTATTCAACACCCGGTGTCTATATTGAGGAAAAATCAGCTTTTCCGAACACCGTGGTAGCCGTCGCAACAGCAGTTCCGGCGTTTATCGGTTTTACTGAAAAAGCGATCAGGGGCAGAAAGTCCTTGCTCAATGTGCCGACACGGATTACCTCACTGGCTGAATATGTCAGCTTCTTTGGTGGCCCTCCGCACACAACGTTTACAGTTACACCTGATGAGGGTACTTTGTACAAGGTTGAAATGGATAAAGAAACCCAGTTCAACATGTACCGAAGTATCCGTTTGTTCTATGCCAACGGAGGTGGCCCTTGCTACATCGTTTCTGTTGGTGATTACTCAAGTGGCATCTCGGCAGGTGCATTGAATGACCCGGAAAACAACGGTGGTCTTCATACCTTGCTGAAAGAACCAGAACCAACAATGGTTGTTGTTCCTGATTCCACTTTGCTTGAAGCAGCTGATTGTTACAGCCTCCAGCAGGCTATGCTCAATCACTGTGGACTGGAAACAAGAAGCCGTGTAGCTGTTCTTGATATTCACGGAGGAGATGCTGCCCGTACCATGGGTGACGATGATGTTATCACATCATTCAGAAATGGTATCGGTGCCAATTTCCTACAGTTTGGAGCGGCTTATTACCCATTCCTTGAAACAACTATTGTCCAGGAAAACGAGGTTGATTACCGTAATATCAGCAACCTTGATGAGTTAAGCAATCTTTTGATCAAGGAAGTTGATGATGCTCTTAGCGCCGACCTCATTAAAGACAAAAGAGCAGAAGAAATTCGCTCTGAAGTTGGCAAGATGACACAGGAGGGAGTGGATGCAATCGCAGTTCACAATACCCTTAAGGCAGTTAGTCCTACCTACAAGGATATCATGAGTGACATCCGTAAATCAATGAATTTGCTACCTCCTAGCCCAGCTATGGCAGGCGTTTATTCATTGGTGGATAACTCTGTTGGTGTACACAAAGCACCTGCAAATGTAAGTGTGGGTTCAGTTGTTGCTCCTTCAGTTAACCTTTCAAGCGAGCAGCAGGAAGATCTTAACCTACCGCTTAACGGAAAGGCTGTTAATGCTATCAGAACTTTCGTAGGAAAAGGTACACTTGTTTGGGGTGCCCGTACGCTTGATGGTAACAGTAGTGATTGGAGATACATCAATGTTCGTCGTACGATTATCATGCTTGAGCAGTCTATCAAGATTGCTGCCGAAGCATTCGTATTTGAGCCAAATGATGCCAATACCTGGACCAGTATCAAAGGTATGCTTGAAAACTTCCTGACTAACCAGTGGAAAGCAGGTGTTCTTGTAGGTACGGTACCACAAGACTCTTTCTCTGTTGATGTAGGATTAGATATTACAATGACACCTCAGGATGTATTGGACGGTATCATGAGAATCTCTATCAAAGTAGCGGTCTCTCGTCCTGCTGAGTTCATCGTAATTACCTTCCAGCAGCAAATGCAGAAGTCTTAATCGAATCAATTTATCACCTGTTAATTAGCAAAAATCATGGCTTTTTTGGATAAAATCAATCGCGAAAAATTCCTTCAATATTCTATTGCTTGCGGTATCGCTAAAGATGATGAGCATGAAGATCTGGTAGATGAAAGAGATGAAATACTAGGTTGGATTGCTGAGCTGGATAGCCTCACAATTGAAGAGGATGATGAAGATGGCGTTAAATATATCCGTGCTATGGTTGATGGTTTGGATGATCTCGAAGACATGCTCGATGATTTTGACAGTGATGTCAAAGACGAGCTTGGAAGAGGCTCAATTCTGAAAAGGAAGGAAGCCGTGAGAACCCTCCGTAGAAGAATCCGGAAAACTAAGCGGGCCTCCAAGTCTGCTAGAAGGAAACTTGGAAGATGGGATTTTGAAACCAAGGCTGAAGAACTGGGTGGTATAATGGATCAGATTGTGCTTTAATGAGACAATCCGGGTTATCCCGGAATGAATTTGAATAAAGAACTTAACAACTAAAAATCAATAATTATGAGTGATGGATCATCACAAGGTGCCCCTTGGCCTCTGCCAAAGTTTTATTTCACCGTAGAAATTGAAGGCATCGGTACGACAGGATTCCAGGCTGTAGAAGGCCTTGAGGCTGAAGTAAGTATCATAGAATACAGACATAGCAATAGCCCGGAATTTTCTAAGATCAAAATGCCTGGCATGAAATCATACACCAATGTAACACTGAAGAAAGGCGTTTTCGCCGGTGACTCAGACATTTATGATTGGTTTGCCAGCATTGCTATGAACACCATTGCAAGAAAAACTGTAATCATCAAATTACTTGATGAAACAGGCGCTCCTGCCTTGACATGGACGTTGAACAACGCATTCCCTGTTAAGATTACTCCTGCCGAATTGAACTCGGAGGATGATGGTGAACCAGCTATCGAAGAAGTTGAAATCGCCTTCGAAAGCTTCACTATGGTTAAAGGCTAGTAGCCTGGTCTTTTGATTTTGCCATAATGATCAAGGACAATAAGACCTGTGGGTTTATTTAATATTGTCTTGTTCAGTTGAATAAGGCAAGCCAGGGAGAATTAAAAGGACTTGTCTGTTTCGGGAGCCACCGAAACAGGCAATCCTCCTCCTGGGTTCGCTTTCTTCTTCAACGCTTATATGGTAAGGCCGGAATAGAAGCCCGGCTGGGATTTGTTTCAAAGTAAGAATTGTGTCTGCAGGTAATTATACCCCCATTGCTGGTTATTATTTCAGAGTGGATTTTCTTCCACCTGAGATGAAAGGTTATGCATTCCGAGAAGTTTCTGGTATCGAAGCCAAAATGGAGATCCAAACTGTTTCGGAAGGCGGGGTAAATATGTTTGAGCACAAGCTTGTTGGCCGAACAAATTATGAAAACCTAATCCTGAAAAGAGGCCTTAATCCTATTGAGATTACTGATGCCTTATACTTATGGCTTACTGGAACATTTACGGTTAACAGTTTATTACTGTTACCAGTAGTAGCTCAACCCTCAGTGATAATTTCCTTGCTCGACAGTGATGGAGTCCCAGCGGCTTCATGGAACTTCATGAACGTCTACCCAATCAGGTGGGACGTAAGTGATTTTAACTCAGAAGATGATGGAATTATTATTGAAGAAATCGAATTCGCCTATAACACATTCCAACGCCTGCCTGTTTCTGGCGTTATGGCAATTGGAGATGCGTTGATGAATCCGAGAGCTGCTATCGAAAGTATGGTAAGTTCTGTTGTACAAACCGTAGAAGATACTGTTGAATTTTTTGAGGATGTCGGAGAAAGCATCGCCGACGGGTTTGATACCTGGATGAAAAACTGGGATCCTCTGAAATTGACTATGGTCAAAAAGGAGGGAGATTATTCCTGGTCAGAACAGGCTACCGAAGCTCTTGGCCTTGACCCCGACATGCCTGATGACCCGAAATACGAGCCCAAGGATGTCAGTTTCCCCGGTTTCAATGATGGACAAGCATCTGCTGTTGCGTCTGATGGAAAACCGCCATACACTTTTGAATGGTCTAATGGCGAAGAAGGTGAGATAGAATCTTTGGGAGACGAAAAAGAAGTATCAACTGCCAAAAATCTTAGTGCAGGGATACATAAATGTACGGTTACTGATGCTGACGGAGACACCAAGATGGCTACCATTGAGATAAAAGAACCTAAGTTGCTAACAGCCAGGGTACTGGTTATTTCAAATGTGACTATAATTGGTGGCGACGATGGTGAAGCCAAAGTTGTCGCTAGTGGTGGAAAAGGCGAATTGAGTTATCTCTGGCAAGATGGAACAGATACTGAGATCAATTCGAATTTACCTGCCGGTATTCACATTGTGCGCGTAACAGATGAAGCTGAACAATCTGTAGAGGCAAGGGTCAAAATTACTGAACCCCTGCCGCTCTCTGCTAAAGCTTCTGAAAGACAAAAGGCTTCTGATGGTACCATAGCAGATGGTATGGCCAAAGTTTACCCGGTTGGAGGTGTCAAACCATATATCATCAAGTGGGATAACGATGAAGAATTCTCAATTGCCAAAAACCTGACAGCTGGAATCCATTCCGTCACCGTTACAGATAAAAATGGCGACGAGGTAACCGTAGAGGTTGAAATTACTTACCCTGAACTCTCCGCCGAAGTTGAAGAAATCTCCCCAGTCTCCGTATTCGGAAAGGATGATGGAGTTGCTAAGGTCACCGCTTCTGGTGGCACAGGCCCTTACACCTACGAATGGGATAACGGCGAAACGACTTCGGAAGCGAGTAATCTCACAGGTGGAGTTCATGCTGTCAAGGTCATTGACGACGGTGGTGATGAAGTCACTGTTACCGTAAAAATTCATGAACCATTCGAATTGACACTTACTGCTGAACAAGTGACCCCGGCAACAGGATTGGATACGCCTGATGGCGTTGCGAAAGCAATTGCCAAAGGTGGAACAGAGCCTTACTCGTATGAATGGGATAATGACGAAACCGAAGATGAAGCTTTAGCGCTCACCCCTGGAGAACATATAGTAAAAGTTACAGATGCTGCAGGCACTGAAGTAGAAGCAACCGTGATCATCGGCAAACCTGAATTGACTGCTGTGATTACTGAACAAACTGACGCTACCACAAGAGGAGGCGAAGACGGATCTGCTACAGTAGAAGCAAGTGGAGGATCAGAAGAATACACCTACGAATGGGATAATGGTGAAACAGAAGCGACTGCAACCAAGTTGACACCTGGTAACCATACAGTTAAGGTGACAGATTCTGATGGTGCTGAGGTTGAAGTCAATGTGTACATCGGAGAGCCAACCCCATTGACAGCCAGAGCTGTTGAGATCTCACCGGTATCCATTGATGGTACTGATGACGGACAGGCAGAAGCCATCGTCGAAGGTGGAACCGAGCCATACACTTTCAGATGGGACAACGGCGAAACCGAAGCATCAGCCAAAAACCTGGATGAAGGCACACACGAAGTTATCGTTACAGATGCAGCTGGCGATTCAGTTACTTCAAAAGTCAGGATACACAAGCTCATTGCACTCACAGCTGAAGCTATTGAAGAAAAACCGGTTACAGAAGCTGGAGGATCAGATGGTATTGCTAAAGTCACGGCAAAAGGCGGTTTCGAACCATACGAATACCTATGGGATGCTTCAGCTGGAGACCAAACTACCGAAAGGGCAATCGGACTACCAGCAGGTACCTATAAAGTGAAAGTTACCGATGCCGAAGGCACAGAAGTAGAAGTAGAAGTCACCATTACCGAACCAGAGTAACAAATACACAAAACTTATCAATCATGGCCGGAGGAATAGAAATAAGAGAATTGATCTTCAAAGCGACAGTTGAAGACCCGAAAAAAGAAACTACAAAGGCAACTATAGTTAAAGGCGATGCCCAGATTTCAAGAAATCTGAGAGAAAGTATCATTACTGAATGCATGCAAAGGATGAAAGATTATTTGCGTGATAATAATGAAAGATAATGGCTGTTGTACCTCTGAATTTATCGGCAAAAGTCACCATTAGTGCATATAGTGATCCTGAATGCGGTATCATGGATATCGTCGGGTTGCCTATGATGGTACAAATTAATCCGGAGGAAATTACACATGATCACGAAATAACCACCCATGGCGACAAATTTGAAGCAATGGGGGTTGAGGGCGCTCCTGGAAAACATGGCGGTTTCAAAGGCATTGAACTCGAAAAGATCAGGATGAATTTTTACCTCGATGGTACAGGCTTGGTTCCGGATCCAATGTTACCAGTCAGCCCAGTTCCTTTTGATGTGGGGGGCTGGATCAAAGATTTCAAAGAAATGGCCTATAAATATCGTGACGATATTCACGGTCCTTATTTCCTGAGATTATCATGGGGCAGCTTATTCGAATCTGTTCATCAGTCAACTTTCAAATGTCGCCTCATAGATCTCAATATAAATTACCTGCTGTTTAAGCCAACAGGTGAGCCGCTGAGAGCGAGATTGGACTGCACTTTTAAGCAGCATCTTACACAAACGGAGTTAAACGCCTTGGCAAAAAGAAATTCTCCGGATATGTCTCATGTCAGAACTGTTCAAGCAGGAGACAGGCTCCCGTTGATGTGTCAGAAAATTTATGGCAGCAGTTCTCATTATTTACAAATTGCAAAGATTAATGGTTTAACAAATATATACCAATTGAAACCAGGGCAGAAGCTATTGTTTCCGCCATTGGAAAAATGACAATACTGAATTTTTCAGCCGGAACGAGATTTTTTTAACTCATATTAAATACACCCATGGCAGCAAAATCACCGGCAGGACAAGATGCGGAAATTCTTTCTGTCGAAGTTTACGTTGATAAAAAGAAGATCAAGGATGAGTATCAGGTTCTTTCTGTAGAAGTGGAAAAGCAAATTAATCGGATCTCCAGAGCAAATGTTATTTTGGTTGATGGAGATACGACCTTGGAAAACTTTGAGATATCTGAAAGTGCGGATTTCCTTTTGGGAAAAGAGATTGAAGTAAAAGCTGGTTATGACAGTTCTGTAAAATCAATCTTCAAAGGGGTGATCATGGCACAAAATATCAGGATGGGAAATAACAAAGTTTCCAAACTGATTTTGCGTTGTAAAGATCCGGCTGTTGTCTTAACAGTGTCTCGTAACAACCGGGCATTTGATGAAAAAAAGGATAGTGAAGTTATTACTGAAATCATCAAGGAAAACAAACTATCGACCAGTGAAGCTGTAAAAGCTACAACTACCAAGCACCCCAAACTTATCCAATACAATTCTACCGATTGGGATTTCATTAGAGCAAGAGCTGAAGTTAATGGATACCTCGTTATCGTCAACGATGGTGAAATCTATGTAGGTGAGCCTAAATTCACAGGATCTCCAACTTATGTGGTCACTTATGGGGTTGATATGATCCGATTTGACGGAAGGGTGGATTCCGAACATCAACTACCTACAATAACCGCCAATGCCTGGGATATGAAAACCCAGAAATTGCTCACTGACAAATCTGAAAGTTTCACTGAAGCCAAACACGGTAACCTTAAAGGGGATACCCTGGTTGATGTTTTGGGAATCAAGGAAGTTGTTCTGAATACTTCCTCCCCATTGCTGAAAACAGACCTTAAATCATGGGCCAATGGCAAAATGACGAAGTCCAGAATGTCCAAAATGAATGGTACTGTCGCTTTTTTCGGCAGACCAGACGTCATTATTGGTGAACTCATTCAATTGAAAGGCCTTGGTGCTAGATTCAACGGAGATGCCTATATCACCGGAGTAACGCATGATATTCAGGATGGCCGCTGGATGACTATTGTCAATTTTGGCTTATCATCTGAGTGGGCAATGGAACAAATGGCCAATTCGGGGTCCCTGCCAACTAGTGGCCAGTTGCCTCCCATCCATGGTATTCAGAATGGTGTAGTAAAACAGATTGAATCAGATCCGGATGGAGAACACAGGATACTTGTAGAAGTGCCGACTATAGAAGCACCTGGTAAAGGTAAAGGTATTTGGGCACGGATGGCTCACCTCTATGCTTCAGCGGATATCGGATTTTTCTTTATGCCTGAAGTGAGCGATGAGGTATTACTCGGCTTTATAAATAACGATCCAAGATTTCCTGTAATACTTGGTTCACTCTATTCGAGCAAGATCAAACCGCCTTATACTGCCGATAAGAAAAACCCAACCAAGGCTATTGTAACAAAAAGCCTTATGAAAATCGAATTTGATGAAGAAAAGAAGATCATCCTAATCGAAACCCCGGGTGGTAACAAGATTACAATGGATGATGATAAAAAAGCGATTACCCTCCTTGATGCCAACAAAAACACCGTGGCGCTTGATGATAAAGGGATAACACTTAAAACAAACAAGGATGTGACCATTTCTGCTAAAGGAAAAATAGCAATGGATTGCAAAGCCGGGCTCACGATGAAATGCAAAGGAGGCGATGTCGCTATTGAAGGCATTAATGTCGGGGCCAAAGGTAAAATGTCATTCAAAGGTGAAGCTCCGGCTGTAGAGGTTAAGGGGTCAGCAACCGTAGATATACAAGGATCAATAGTAAGTATTAACTAATAATGAAAATTTTTAAACAAATAATATAGCATTATGCCGCCAGCTGCAAGAGTTACAGATATGCACACCTGCCCGATGCAAACACCGGGTACTCCACCTATTCCACATGTTGGAGGACCAATTATCGGACCTGGCGTTGCCACAGTCCTTATCGGAAAAATGCCTGCGGCAGTAGTCGGAGATTCCTGTACATGTACCGGACCTCCTGATACGATCGCAAAAGGATCAGCCACAGTCTTGATTGGCGGTAAACCCGCCGCCAGAATGGGAGATTCTACCGCTCATGGCGGATCAATTGTCGCAGGGTGTATGACGGTAATGATAGGTGGATAATTTAAAACATGTGCATTCAATAAAACAGGAAGATGTTGTACGAAGAAAGTAAAACGTTTTTAGGAACAGGTTGGAGTTTTCCACCGGTGTTTGATGAAGAAAAAGGAGGAATCGTCATGGTTTCCGAAGAAGATGATATCAGTCAAAGCCTAAGGTTGTTACTGTCTACTATACCGGGAGAAAGATTGATGAATCCCAAATATGGCTGCGATCTCCAAAGTAAGACCTTTCAAACCATTAACGAAGGGACCATCAGCGAAATCAAGGAGTTGATCGGCCAGGCCATTCTATACTTCGAACCCCGTATTGATCTTGAAGAAATTTCAATCGAAGTAGTCGATCAGGATGATGGCAGACTGGACATTAAAGTCGTATACACCATAAGGAAAGTGAATGTTAGATCTAACATTGTATTCCCATTCTACTTTATTGAAGGTACTGATATTCAGCAAATTGCATAGAAGTTTAACTGTATTGAAGGTTTAGATTAAATGGAAAAGGGCAAAAATAAGGAACTACAAAACTGGAAAGGAACCTCGCAAAGCGACAGGCTCTTTAAGGCCCTATTGCCGGAACACATCAAAATCGATGAGCGTTCGGAGGCTGATCTAATGAACTTCGCTTCCAGGTATAGTGAACTTGTCAGATTTTTTAACTCCAAAAATACGCCTTCAGCAAGCTGGGATAAGTTTATTAATAATGACATCAGCATATTCCTTTCCACAATAATTGCGACGAATATAAGGGCTATTGACGAACAGCATATTCTGCATCTCAACGAATTGGAAAGAGCAAGGACTGCTGATGAAAAGAAACAATGCCTTAAAGTGATTTTCGGTCACATCGTTGATATTGCTGTGATGATCAATGATTGGTATCGCCAAGCCTCCGCTTTGAATGATAATGTAAGAGGGGAGGTACTTGGAATGGAGTTGGAGATAGAAACGGCCATTCGACAAAAACTGGGCAGAAATCTCAAACGCATCAAAAGTCTTGACCTCAGCGTTGGAGAAACAGGCGGCCTTGGAGCTCCTATCGGCATCAATTATAATTCCTTTGATACGATTTGGGCACTGGAAGAAGTAAAGGCCGAACCCATTTTTGGCGTGGCAAGTTCATTTAGCGATAAAGTCAACCTGCTGATCTCAAGAACCAGACTGATTTACAGGACCTTCTTGAGCGTTTTAACCTACCTTGTAAACAGGGCACCTTATTACCTGGAAGAGTCACTCGATAACAAGTCCAATCATAAACCAGATGTAGCACTTTACATCGCTTTCCTGAAACTATTCAAACATTCGCAGGATCATCTCAATACGATGACCAAGCGGCATCTGGACTATTATTATTACAAGGTACTGCAGCAGGATCACGGAAAAGTAGAAGCGGACAAGGTTAATGTTTATTTCGAGTTGGCCGATCACATTTCCGAATATTACATTGAAGAAGGTACGCTCCTTGATGCCGGTACAGATGAAAATGGGGTCGAATTGGTTTATAAACTGGATTCTGACCTGATGATCCACCAGGATAAGATCGCTTCGCTGAAATCAATATTTGTAAGTAAAAATGCATTCCTCGGTATCGGCAGTTCCTTCCAGTTGATCACTAATATTTACTCCGCCCCAATTGCCAATTCAAGGGATGGGCTGGGGAAGTCGTTTATCCATGGTAACAGAGCATGGCCTACATTTGGGGAAGAACAGTTTGACAAAGCTGCTGATGAACATACCATGATTCCTGCTGATGTTGGGTTTGCAGTATCTGCACCAATCTTGAGGATGGATGAGGGCCAGCGAAATGTGAACATGGTTTTCCAGTTTGACAGGGTCTCGGCTTCTACACTTAATCGCCTCATTCTTGACATCAGCCGGAATAAACAACTAAGCCGACCAAATACTTATTTCCTCGTTTTTCAGGATAGCCTTGAAATTTTGCTTACAGGCGAAAATGGCTGGTTGCCAATTGAAGACTACGTTGTTAGTCCTCCGGAAGAGGTGGAAGCCGATCAGTTTAACCTGGCCTTCGAATTGCCACAATCTGCACCGTCAATTGTTGACTACGATCCTGAAATTCACGGTGCCGGGTTTGTTGCTAATCAACCGATTATCAAAATCCTGTTGCGCAAAGAGGCTTCATCATATGTTTATTCTTTCCTTCGCGATCTCGTTTTGGAAACGATTTTCATTAATGTTGATGTCAAGAATGTAAAAGGCCTTGATATCTACAATGATATCGGAAGACTAGATGCTAATTCACCATTCCAACCATTTGGGCCTTCACCGCGAGTAGGGTCTTATTTGCTGGTTGGCAAAAGTGAAATTTTCCGCAAAGGTATTACAGACCTTAAATTTCATATTGACTGGCAGGGTTTGCCTGAGGAAGAAGGTGGTTTTGAAGCCTATTACAGTGCTTATGATCAGGGTATTAATAATTACAGCTTTCAAGTCAAACTGACTGCCCTTTCGAAAAATACATTCCTCCCTGTAGATATTAATGAGCAACCCCAGTTTAGCCTGTTTACAGGTGATTATATGGATGGGGCATTAATGAAAAAAACCACCTTTGAGGATTACAATATCAATGCACTCGACATCCAGCCAAATTTCCAGTTGGATGAAATTGAGAATTTTGATAATTATACACCTAGCGGATTTTTCAAACTGGAATTGATCAGTCCGAAAATGGGATTTGGAGGAGATATTTATCCAACGATTTTTGCAAAAGCGGCTGTTGAAAACTCAAGGCCAAAGCGAAGAGGATTATGGCGCATCATCGAAACGGAAACCATTGAAATGCCGAATCCGCCGGCTAGCCCGTCAATTAAGTCTCTAACACTCGATTACTCAGCCTCTGCGAGGATCAATGTGCTGCCTTCCAGGGCCCTCGACAAAGACCGCGAAATTCCTGAAAAAATATTCCATATTCACCCGTTTGGTATTCTCCAAACCTTCTCCGGTGAAGCGACTCTGGACAGGTTTATGGTACCTCAGTTCAATGAAAATGCCTACCTGTTCATTGGTATCCGTGATCTCGTTCCGCCGCAACGAGTTTCCTTGCTCTTCCAGATGAAAGAATCGGAGGTAGCTCATACTTTCAGAACCCGACCCGAAATAGGGTGGGCCTACCTGAGAGAAGGAGAATGGGAGTTCCTCAGTGAAGAAAAGATTCTTTCTGATACCACTGATGGTTTTACCGCTACAGGCATTATCCAGATTGATGTGCCTCGAGATATAGAAAAAGGCAGCAATATCCTGGACAAGGATTTGCACTGGTTGAGGATTTCTGTAAAGGGAGATGTTGAAATGCTTTCCAAGACATTTGATGTTTACACCCAGGCCGTTTCGGCAACATGGGAGGATAGGGGCAACGAAGATCATATTGGAAAGGTATTACCGGCCTATTCTGTTATCAACCTCGTTGATATGATACCAGAAATTAGAACGGTCACCCAGCCACATGCATCTTACGGTGGTAAGGTGAAAGAAGAACAAAAAAGCTTTTACACCCGCATCAGTGAACGCTTACGACATAAGCAAAGAAGTATTACAAGTTGGGACTATGAACGACTTGTTCTTGAAAGGTTTCCCGAAATCTACCAGGTCAAATGCGTTCCGCATTCTGGAAATGAAGAATTTGTTGATTACGGTACAGTATTGATCGTCGTCGTACCCAGAATCGATCACGCTTCCGGCTATTTTGAGCCAAAAGTGAATTATAATACCCTTCAGGCTATTAAGGAATATCTACAGGTTTTCAGTTCACCTTTTGTCAATATTGAAGTCCGGAATCCTGTATATGAGAAACTTAAAATTTCCTGCGGAGTTGTCTTCAATAAAGGAAAAAACAATGGGATCTTCCTTGAAAAACTGAATAAAGAGATCAGGAAATTTGTTTGTCCCTGGATGTTTGGTGAATCAATGGAGCTTGATCTAGGTGGCGGCATCAACAAGAATACCGTATTGAGTTTTGTCGAAAAACGTCCATACGTGAAGTTCATCACCCGATTCTCGATGGTGCAGGTAATTAATGATGAAGGCTATTATTCACTTGAAGATACTGCAAGGGATACCTCGCATTCACCAGTGATCGCGGCCAGCAAACCATGGTCAGTATTGGTGCCTTTGGAAAGCCATCCGATTTCATTTCTGGAACGCATCGCTTACCAGTCTCCAGATCCTGCAGGGATAGATACGATGATTGTTGGTACTGATTTTATAGTGAAAGACGAGTCAGAAGAACATTTAGACGATAGGGTGGAAGAACGACAATTTCAGAAATTTTCCGGTAAACGGGCCTTAAAAACTGAGTCCGGAAAACGGTTTTTCCTGAAAATTAATTTAGACAAATTGAAAAAATAATTCATAAATCATTTTGCCATGGCATTACTGTCAAGACGAACATTGAAGAACTTTTTTAGAAGGGGAAGCTTCCCTTCAGAAGTGAATTTTTCTGACCTGATCGATTCGTCCATCAACAAGCTTGATGACGGATTTGCCAAAACACCAGAAGATGGACTGTCCTTGTCGCCACAGGGTACTTCGAAAAAGCTGCTGAGCTTCTTTGAGAACCTGAGAGACCAGTCTCCAGCCTGGTACTTCACCCTGAGTCAGGATAAAAGAACGAAAGGACTCTCATTTGAAGATGGTGAGGGTAATAGTGCCTGGTTTATTCGTAAAGGCGGAAACGTTGGCATTGGGACCACCTTCCCCTCAAGTGAGCTGGAAGTTAACGGCATGATCGGTATGAAAGGCCGTGTGGGAACCTATAAGGTCGGTGAAGTCAGTGCCGACGGCAGCTGGCATACTATTATCGGCGGACTTGACGACCTGCAGGCTTTCGAAGTAATGGCTGTTGCTCGCGGACCGATTGGCCGGGGTAAATATTCCATTATGCACGCCTACGCACTAAGTGCTTTTGGAAAATCAGGTGGTAGAATCCGAAAAACATCTGCCTACTACGGATGGTTTTGGAACCGATTAAGACTGCGTTGGGTAGGTGACATCCACAATTACCATCTGCAGATTAAGACATCTAGTCATTATGGGCTTGACGAAAATAAAAAGCCATATCAGTTGAAATACCGATTAACCAAACTATGGGAGAATCCTGAAGATTTGGTTACCCAAACTGAAACAGAGTCTTATAACGAAACTGAAATTGATTTATAGAATTCCGTAAGGAACCGAACCAGAACCAGAGATGACAAAACCAGTAGTCATATCAAAAGAAAGGCCTGAGAAGAAGGATATGGATTTTATCCTTCTCAGGGAGCAGGGGATTGATGAAGTTCAGAAGCTGGCTGGCAAAATATGGACCGACTATAATCATCACGACCCGGGTGTTACCATTTTGGAGCAACTTTGTTATGCAATTACTGACCTGGGGTATAGAACTAGTTTTGACATTGAAGAAATCCTTTACGCCCGCCGACTAAGGATTTCCGACTCGCCAAATGATACCTTTTTCGATGCCTCAAAAATATTCCCTAGCAACCCGGTTAGTCTCACAGATCTTAGGATCCTGCTTATTGACAGGGTGAGCCAAATTAAAAATGCCTGGGTAGAGCCAGTTCGGGACAATGCCCAGGGAATCAAGGGCCTGTACAGGGTTTTGTTGCAGGTAGATGATGATTTAAGCAGATTTGAGGAAGAGCAAACCGTGCAGGAGGTTAAAGGCCTCATGATGCGTTTCCGCAATTTATGTGAGGATGTTGATTCTATTGAAATTTTACAAAAAGAACAAATCAGCTTTTCAGCCGATATCGATATTGCTCCGGATGCAATTGGTGAGGAACTACTGGCGAAGATCCTTTATGAACTTGAAAGTTATGTTAACCCTACTGTCCGCTTTTATAACCTTGAAGAGTTATTGGACGAGGGTTATGATATGGAAGATGCCTTTAACGGCCCACCTCCAGTTCATGGGTTTATCAAACCTAATGAACTACACCCGTTGACAACGGAAATCTATATCTCAAAGCTGATTGAAATTATTTCTGAAATCAGGGGTGTTACCAGAATCAGAAACTTTGTCATTTATAAAAACGGGATCAGGGTAGAAGGAGATGTCATCACGATTGAGAAAGATCATTTTCCAGTATTAAATACCCATCTTGATTTTGGTACTATTGGAAACCAGGATTTCCCGATTCGATTCTACCGAGGTCAGGTCCTGTATAATTTCGATCTGAATACGGCCAACCAGATCCTCTATTCATTTTCGGCAAAATATAAAAGTGGTTATCAGGTAAAGCTGATTCACGATCCAAAAGCAGTTTCTACTGATCTTGTTCAGAAAGAGCTTGAGGCCTATTATTCCATCCAGCACCTGTTTCCAGGAACTTATGGTGTCGGACCACTTGGGTTACCAGGCACTAATAATCCGGAAAGGAAAGCATATGCCAAGCAGTTAAAGGGTTATTTGATGTTCTTTGAACAAGTTTTGGCAAATTACTTGGCCCAATTGGGAAATGTCGCCAATTTATTCTCATTAGATGAAAATCTTGATCGCACTTATTTTCATCAGGTGCCCAAAGACATTCCATTTTTTGAAGATATGGTTAATGGTGTGGAAAATTTCGAATACCACCTTGAGAACCTGGTAAAAGAAAGTGACCCGTTCTTTAATCGACGTAATCGTTTTCTTGATCACATTTTGGCGCGATTTGGAGAAACCTTTTCAACAGACTTTTTGATCAAATTCAATAGTTATGCTGAAGGTCTCGACCCAAGGCAAAAAGAAAAGTTTGAAGGCGACCTCATAAAGGCAAAGATCAAGTTCCTGAAAAAATATGTTGAATTAAGCCGGGACAGGGGTAAAGGTTATGATTATTCTAAACCTTCATTCGGGAATGAAAACGTGCCAGCGCTGAAAAAGAGGGTTTGTTTATTTCTTAATATCCCCGACTATTCCAATAAATCATTAATCGGACCTTTCGACCCTGATAGTTTCGAAACTATAGAGCTCGAAAGCGAACACCTTGAAAAACAGGAAATAAGTCCTGAAAGGCCACCCGAAGAAGATCCGCTTGATTACACTTCTTTCAAGAAGAAACCACCTGAAGAAAAACCAAAGAGAAAGGGAAGAAGGAAAAAAACCAAAGAAGAACCTAATGCCTTGGACTACAAGGAAGGATTTGTGATTTCTTCAGATTCAGAAGCTGTCTTCAACGAATTGTTAAGGTACGGTATCCACAAACACAATTTTGATATCATACCTGATCCGAATGACAAGAATTCATGGGTTGTATTGTTCTATTCACCTGAGACGAAAGACCGCACCCAGGTTTTCCAGGCAGCTTCAGAGGAAGCAGCTTCCGATGCCGTCGATCAACTCATCACCTATTTGAGATCAATCAACAAGGATTGTGAAGGATTTCATCTTATCGAAAATATTTTGCTAAGGAGAATTGCTCCCGAAGAATATGGGTTTAACCTACTCGATGATAATAATGATATCCTCCTGACCAGTTATCGATTTGCTGACCTTTCCAGCCTGAGGATAATTACAGATGACCTCCTGATTATCGGAGTTATCAAAGGGAATTACGAAGTTGAGGTTGAAGGGCCTTCTGCATTTGCAATCCTGTTAAAAGACAGTGACGGTAATAGAGTAGGAAAGGTGGTTGAGATTTTCGATACCGAGAAAAAAGCCAAAGAAAAGATCAATGATATTATTGATTACCTGAATAGCCTTAAAAAAGGCAACACCACCATTTATTCAAGGGTGGAATTTTATTCTGAACACAAACGTGACCTGCATATCCTCGATGACTTCTATTCGTTGAGAATAAGCATGATTTTACCTTCATGGCCGGTAAGATTCCAGTCTGTAGACTTCAGAGACCTGCTTAGAGAATTTGTCGTATCCAACGCTCCTGGACATGTTGTCATTGACTTTATCTGGCTCGACCCGGATGAAATGGGTAAATTCGAACAAGCCTATATGCCTTGGCTTGAAGAAAAAGAAAAGGAAAAACCCGACCCGTCAAACCTTGATAGACTTTCTTTCAACTTAACCGACATATTACAGGAATTCAGGAAGAAAAAAGAGAAGTAATGACCTTTTGATCATGAACTATTATGGCATTCTCCCATAGCATACAAAAACAGGTTTTTGACTTCACGGCTGGCTCTGAGAAGGAATCAAGGATTATCCAAAGCAAACTCAGCAGAGTTCATCACAAAAAAATTGTCAAGATCATTAAGAGAATCCTTGATGAACATTCTATTGATGGTAAGGTCATCAAAATAGACTATCTGAGTATTGACCTGGGAAATCTAGATACTAATTTTCTCGAAAGCCAAATCTCAAGGAAAATCGAGAACGAGCTGAACGCTAAACTAAAACAGGCCATAAGACGTCAACAAAAATCGTCTACTATCTTCGATAAAGGTGTGCAGGGAGAGAAAGTAGAAGGCATATCCGCCGGAGAACAAGCGTTAAAAGCATTGTCAATATTTTTTCGAAAGGGAAGACTGCCCTGGTGGTATCCGAAAAATGGGCGCAACATCAATGATATCTTTCTGGAAACCTCAAAAAAAGATCCAAGAGGTGTATTGAAAGTGATCAAAACCGCTCTGCGTACTAAATCAGCAAAAAGACGACTCATCCTTCAGTTAAAAGGAAAATCCTTTACACGGCTCATCAAACTCCTGTCTAAGGGTCAGTCAGGGTTCATCCAGAAATACGTTCAAAGCCTCGTGAGACTACATAAGTCCAAGCCCTGGGTGAAAATGTCTAATAATCGCTTTGAGGAAAAGGTGAAAACCATTGCACTTGATTTTCTCATAACAGGCAAGCAGTCTATTGATCTTAGGCAAGAATTCAAAGGCCGTGTTTACCACGAATTATTCAAGGAAAAACAGCTAACCAAACAACAGCAAAAAGTCTTGTCCATTCTTGGAGATGACCTGGAGTCCAATCCGGTTAAAGAGACTTTCATGTCTACTTATTCGGAAAAAGATCTGCTTACTCATTTTCTGAAGTTTGGAACCGTACCATTCTGGGGGCAGTTAGACCAATCTGAAAGTCTTGACACCTTCGTTTTAAGAATACTGAAAGAGCAGCCATCGGTTTTCAAAAATATCTTCCCTTCCGGGAAACCGGATCGGAAAATGGTCAAAAGGATGGCCTACCGATTCTCAGGCGAAGTCTTCAGCCAATTACTTGAGGTTTTGGTTCCGGGACAGGAAAAGCAACTTTCGGATTTCATTAAGGATATTGTCGCTTTCCAAAGCAAGGTAAGGAAACTTAAATCCGGCAAGGCTATTCCCGAATCTGTTGTGAAGGAACTCATCTTATGGGCCTTGTACAACCATGAATCCAGGACATGGAGACCAGAAGTTTTTGCCAGAATGATGTTTGAACAGCTAGCCGATTCGCAAGGTGTTGAATACCAAGAATATATTGAACAAACTAAAATATTCTTCATCAAAGAAAAATCTGCCAGGAGCCGCTTCGTCGATAACAATTACCTGCATGCCTTGGCGACTGATAAACTTGAAAAGCCAGAAGAAGTCAGGCCTGAACCAGTAGAAAAACCTGATGCGAAAGACACGCCCAAAAAATCTCCGCAGATTGAAGAAATTGAGGTTTCCCAGGTTGATCTGGTATTCTTCTTCCTCGAAAAAGGATACTTGCCTTGGTGGAGTGATGAGTTTGAAAATGTTGATCTTGATGAGATTCTAAAGGATATTGCATTGCATTCTCCGGGCCAGTTCGTCAAACAAATAAAGTTAGCGGAAGATCCTGGTCAAATTACCTTAAGGCTGATCAACCGCTTTTCTAATGAATCATTAAAAGCACTAACGGGTGCCTTTTTTCCTGAGTTTCGTGGTTTTATTGATACCACACTAATTGCCATTGAACAAGTATACATCCGCGAATATTTACCATTTCCATTTGCTGATGATAAACTCAAGTTTACCTGGCAAACCTTGATGCCCATTTTGATGGAAAATATGGAGGCGAAGTTTGGCCCAAGGCAATTTGTATCGAAAAGCATATCTGGCCTTGCTCATACCCTCAACATTAAAACTGAAATGTTGATGAAAGCCTTAATTGCTTTTTCTGAGCATCGGCAAAAAGAGGGTAGTGAAAGATTTACTGCGCTCTCCAATTTGCTAATCGAAATACTTGATGGCAGGGAAGATTATAAGGCTGTAAAGGCTGGTGTCAAAAGACAGGCCACACAAAGTGAGCGAAAAAATCAGGCACTTGAAGAACGCAAAAAGGTGGTTCATTTCCTTAAAACCCAGTTAAGAGAGATTAAAAAAGCCTTGTTCCCGGGAAAGAAAGGATTGGCACCAAAACCTGGTGAAAATGTCAGTAATGAAAGGGCCGAAATCGTTTTTGGAGAAATCACAATACGTTACCCCGAGCAAGTAGTTAAACTGTTACCCTATTTCGCTTCAGATTTTGAAAGCCGTGCGCAACTTGTGAAAAATGTAAAACCAGCATTGGCTGATGAAATTATTAATCTCCAGGTACCATTACAAAAGAAAGATGTCGCGGAATTTTTCAAAGCCACAAGGTCGTGGCTGGTGACTTCCGCTTATCTTGGTTTTTCTGAAGCTGAAGTAGATACCCTTTTGAAAGCAGAATTGTTGGGTTACCTGATGTTTAGAAAATCAAAAGCTTTCAAGCCTGATGATTTTTTGAAAGTACTCGTCGTCAGATTGGCCAGGATTAAATCAAGCCAAGTAAAAAAAGTGGTGGCAGACCTTAAGACGGCTATTAGTGATAAAGCAACACCTGAACAAAGCAGGACATCTTTCGAAATTGCCATTTCCAATCTTGATAAATCTGACTTTATTCCACCGGTTGATAAAGAGTTGGCAAATCTCGAAATTCAAAGTGAAGAGCTTTCAGATCAATTGGATGATACGCAAAATGATATTAACGATCGACTATCAACTCCACAACAGGAATTCCGCGACATAAAGGAAGATGAGGTTGATAGAACAGATTCAATCGATGAACCCCCTCCAGTAACGAAAGAGGAAGCGATCAAAGAGCCAGACCAAGGGAAAGTTTCAGACGAAAAGCAGATTGTCCCTCCAGTTATAAAGGATAGTAAAAAGGGTACCAGTTTCGAGGAAAAAGATAAGGAACAAAAGCCTTCTATTCAGCCTGAATCTGACAGAATTTCCAAAAATATCAACCCTGAAGATGCGGACAGCAAAGAGCGACGAGAGAAAGAACAAAAAGCATATGAAGCAAAGGAGAGAAAGCGGAAGATCAGGGAGAAAATTGCTGAGGCGACCGGCAGACGCAAGCGTAGCGTAAAGATCCAGGATGTACCAGAAGGAGTGGAGCCAGAGTCGATTTATATCAATAATGCAGGATTAGTGCTGCTTCATCCTTTCTTGCCGATGTTTTTCAAAATGGCTGAACTCGATATGAGTACCGAAGAGGGGAGACACAGAGCTGCTCACCTTTTACAATACATTGTTTACAAGCAATCAGAAACTCCTGAGGAAGAATTAGTGCTAAATAAACTTCTGACTGGAATTCCACTGGAAGATCCAATTCCATTGGGTATTGATATCACTAAAAAGGAAACCGAACTTGCCGACCAGATCGTTTTGTCTGCTGTCAAAAACTGGGATGTCATGAAGAACACCACGGTTGATAATTTCAGAGTTACCTTTTTGCAACGTGAAGGTCGATTGATAGAAGAGCAGGAAAGATGGGTGTTGCGGGTTGATCCTTCAACCTATGACCTGTTGCTGAAAACCCTGCCATGGGGACTTGGAATTATTAAATTGTCGTGGATGGAGAAAATGATACATATAGAATGGATATGAGTAACCTGAAGAAAAATTCATCAACAATCAGCCGTGAATTAAAATGGCTGGCCGATATTATCGATGCGCGATTCAGGCTGTATTTCAATCATGAATGTGAATACGAATCCGTTTTTGATATTTCTCCACCTTCGATTGAGGGAGACGACTCCGTTTATGCCCGTTGTATCAAGGCACTAAAATGGGATTTTGCTGAACGGTTTATTGTGGTCTTAGCCCTTTCTCCGCATGTTTTACCGGCTGTTTTGGATGTTTTCTTTACGAAAAACGTAGTATACGACAGGGTTTACACCGAATTTGGAGGCTTAAAAGGTGCTAAGCATAGTGGATTTATTCCGACCTGTGAAACAGCTGTTTTTCTCCTTGGCGGAAGAAATATGGAAGATCGGTTAAGCGTCATGAAATTATTTGAACAAGATCAACCGCTTTTCAATTACAATATCCTGAAATTCAATAGGGATAATGTTGATGAGCCGATGCTGAGTAATGCGCTTAATATCAGCAGGGAATATCTCAATTACCTGACAAACGGAGAAAAGTACAAACCTGATTTTAGCACCAATTTCCCCGCAAAACTTATTACTACACCACTCGATTGGGAAGACCTCGTTTTAGATAAAAATATTTTGCAAGAAGTATTTGAGCTCAAGGCATGGATCAAACATAAGAAAACCCTTATGGAAACATGGGGGCTCAAAAAACTGATCAAGCCCGGATACAGGGCGTTATTTCACGGTCCTCCCGGAACGGGAAAAACCCTAACTGCCACCTTGCTCGGCAAAAGCACAGAACTGGACGTATACCGGATTGATCTTTCCCAACTCGTTTCCAAATATATTGGGGAAACCGAGAAAAATCTCGCCAATATTTTCGATCAGGCTGAGAACAAAAACTGGATTCTATTTTTTGATGAAGCGGATGCCCTTTTCGGGAAACGTTCGGTCACCTCTGATGCCAAAGACCGCTATGCGAACCAGGAAATCGCTTATCTCCTTCAACGGATCGAGGACTATCCGGGAGTGATCATACTGGCGACCAACCTAAAAGCGAATATCGACTCGGCGTTTTCGAGGCGCTTTCAATCTATCATCTATTTCCCGTTGCCTAATGTCGAACAACGACTCGCACTTTGGGAAAATGCCTTCCTCGACAAATGCAAACTGGGTCCCGACGTCGATCTACTTGAAATTGCAACAGAACATGAAATATCAGGGGGTGCCATCATCAATGTGCTAAGGTCTTCATCACTCTCAACGCTCAGCAGGGGAGAAGACACCGTTAATCTTCAGGATATTCTGAAAGGCATTAGAAAAGAGTATCGCAAGGAAGGCAAGACTATTTGATCACCTTTACTTTACTTAATGTTCCATTTTTCGTAACTTTATCACTCAAGCTTGTTCATTTTATAGAATGATAGCCACTCCCCAGGCTATTTGATGAACAAGGAATGATCGACAACATCCTAATGACTGTATTGCTTCTCGCATCAGTGTGCGCGGGCTTTTTGCTGATTTCGGCATTACCGAAAGTGGTATGGTCGTGGTCTCCTTTGTTTTTTAAATTGAATTATTTTCAATGGCTTCTGCACAATCCTTTACGCAGGTATTTGCGGAATAATCGCTCTCCTTATCCACGTATTATCTATCTGACAAACCTTCCGTTTTACGCTATCTGGTGGTGTGCAGCTTACATTCTGCTTTTCCCGATCAGGGTGATTAATTCTTTGTATTTCAATATTTTACTATTTATTTCAACCCACCTGAGAGATTGTTATGCAGATCTTGTTTATCCTCAAACCAAAGGATTCCGATTTTTGAAAGGGAAAAAATACCATGAAAAATGGATTCTTAATTTTCCGGTAAGATTGTTTAACCTGATTGTCCGAAATATCAAGGTGATTTTTCAATCGATTGCCATGTTTCTCTTTGATCTGATCTGGCCCAGCCTGACGTTGTATCACGGTACAGAATTTCGAACGGCTTCCGTACCTATTACTCAATCAGGCAGCTGGCGTATAGGCCGTGAGGACTTTGTTGGTACAGGGGTGTATTTTGCTATTGACCCGAAGGTGGCAATGCATTATGCCGGTACAGTTAACCCATCGCTAATCGTTGCAAGGGTTACTCTGACGATGTTAAGACCGGTGTCTACTTTGAACGAAAAGATCAGGAAGAAAGCAGGGTCTGGAGGCAGCGGTGACCTGATCAGCGGCAATGCAGGATTACTTACTGGCACGCTCGAACACTGGCGCCACGATAGGGGAGGGTGGTATGAATTCTGTGTAATCTTTCCGGGCCAAAAAGACAAATATATCCGCACATGGCGAATCCGGCCGATTTGTGTATTACCACTTGACAAGAGAAACGGCGTGACTCATGATCCGGAAAGGATCTGGGATGGAATGGCGTTTTGGCCGATGGGCAAAGTTGCTGTGACCATATTTTTAATAACTGTTGGACTCCTCACAGCAGGTATTTTCACGGCTACCAATCAAAGTGAAATTTTCCCCAGGCTATTCGGATTTTTAAACTGATCGGCCAGCTTGCTTACAAAATTCCTCATCACAAATATGCTCCGGCTGACTTGAGAAATTTTGGGTACCACTCGCCACTAAATTCTTCGTCCAGATCCTTTAACGTATCCATGTAAGGCATTTCATTCCAGTTTTCTTTTTCAGCATGCTCATCAAAATCATCAATATGATCGGGAATGAACCGTCTGTATGGTTTTCCTTTTGCTAAATACTTTTCGTAAAATCGTCTGAAATCGATGGTGTTCATTGAAGGTAACTTGACCTCCATAAAAGCATAAAGTTTTAGCTTTTTATACTGTTTATGGTCATCACAAAAAGATTTAAAGGCCTGGTAGATGTCTTTGTTTTTCTTTAGATCATAGAAAGTGGTACCCAGTACTTTGTCGACTCTTTCCAGTTCTTCAACCGCTTTTTCATGGATGTCTTCTGCCTCATCCGACATTTCTTCCATGTATTCTACCGTTTTAGAGGGGATGAGTTTGAACATGCGATCACTGATCTTTTTATGCCTTGAGGAGATAAGAATCTTGGTTTCATCAATGAATTCCACAAAATCTTCCAGGGCTGCCTTTAACTTGAAATAGTCTCCCTCAGCGTACTCCTGGATCTTTTCAAATTGCTTCTTTGATTCCCTCAAAGCAGCAGATATTCCGGTTTTGGATTGGAAAAACGACTTATGGTCTTTCCATTCCTTTTCGGAAAGTTCTGACGGTAATTTGGATGGCAAAAACTTGAGGGCCATTGATTTGGTTTACTGCTTTAGCTTTTTGGGATTTCTGTTTCCTGGGTTTTGATTTCTTCCTTTTTTGGAAGTTCCTTAATCGCAATCTGTGCTTTTAGGCCTTTCATTAAATGATCGATTTCGGAGGCCATATACCCCAATTTCATTACTTCATTGTGGGGTTTTGATTTTCCGGTCTGGTCTTTTTTTGATGAAGTCGAAACAGGCTTCTGGGCAAGGTGAGATTTAAGAGCTGCAATTTGCATCTCAATTAGCGGTGCGTGCTGGTTTACGGCTCTTTCCCTGGCTGCAATTGGCATTCCCAGATTAAGTTTCTTTTTCCCATTTCCTCCGCGGTCATTACCGGTGCCAAAAAGTGGATCATGTGGCTCCAGATGGACGTACATGTAGTTCCAGTTGAAATAAATACTTCTAACCATTTCCTCTATAACATCGTCCCAAAAACTCTCTTTTCCAAATGATCTTGAACTCAAGCTGTCTTCATCCTCGTTTGAATTGCTGACTGCTTTTCTATAATAGAGGTACCTTGTGAATGCAGTTAAAAAGTATGTCCTTACCTTCTCCTCATCGTTGGCTATGCTTCTGAATGCCTGAATATTCTGGTTGTTAAGCGCGTCAATTTTCATTTTATCATCTAACCCTTTCATCTCGAACTCTAGTAGTTCTACCGGGGTCGTTCCGAGCTTATCTTCTGCCTGTTTATTGGCCCAGGTCTCATTGCTATGCATCCATGATTCATATTTGCTTTGAATCTTATCAATTCTTTCGCCTTTAATCCAATAGCTGTATTCACTTTTGGTGATTTTGGTGGGACCAGTTGACTTATCGGCTTTTTTGTCTGATTTTATTTCTTTGTCAATGTCCACTTTCATACTGGAATTTACTTTCAACTCTGAGCCAAGCAGTTTTTTGAGCCTGGATATTGTTTGTATGAACATGACATTTGCCTTTACTTCCGGCATGCTTTTCCCGGTTTTTTCGTGCACGAAGGTGTCCAGCAATTTCATTTTGTCATCGTCCATCCCGATAAACTTGGCTTTGTTGAAAATCCTTTGCAGGTCTTCGTACATCTCCAGTTCGGTATAGCCTTCCATCGTCTTGGCTCGCTTTAGTGATTGTTCGATCAACTGAAGTTCTGCCTCTGTAAAGTCAGCATCAATAGCCTTTTTCTTCAATTCTTCAATTTTCTCGATAACATCCGCATTTTTAGATTCAGGCTCCTCTTCTGAATTATCTTCACCGGTCTTGCTTTCTGTTTCTACCTTTGGAATCAGGTTTAAAATAATCTGGACGCCTTTGATACTAATACCACTGGTGATGACAGACTTATCGTAGATTTTCTGTAACGCATCTTTTAGGCTGGTGTCAGCATTGGCCTCATTAGCAGTGATGGATTGATTAAACAGATCGATTCCTTTCTGTTCTAGGCCAGCTTCTTTTGCCTTTTGTTTTAACTCTTTTAATTGGCCGACAATAATTTCTTCTCTGGTTTTTGGAATGAGATCAAATATGATCTTTATACCCTTTATACTAATGCCACCTGTGGTTAAAGCTTTGTCATACACTTTTCTGACTGCTGCTCGGAGGTCCGTGTCTGCTGTTTCAAGATTTGCATTTTTTACGGACTCAAAAATGTCTAAACCGGGTTTTTCAAGACCGGCTTCTTTTGCTTTTTGTGCCAGTTCTGCCAACTGCCCGGCAATTATCTCACCTTTTGATTTGGGTATAAGATCAAATATGATCTTTAATCCTTCGATACTAATGCCACTTGTCCTAAAAGCTTTGTCATACACTTTTTTCATAGCTGTTCTCAAGTCGGGGTCTGGTGTTGAGGTATTAGCTTTGATAAATTCTTCAAATATGTCAAGTGCCTTTTCTTCTAGGCCATCAGTTTTGGCTTTTTCTGCCAAAACACCAAGCTGGCTGGCGATTGAGTCTGTTTGTTCGGTGACATCACTTTCTTCCAATTGAGCCACCTTCGAATTTTGTGGTGGTTCATCATTAGCTGTTTTTAATTGAAAAAGAGAATTGATAATATTGCCATGGTCAATTTCCTGCTCTTTAAGTTGAGCTAATTTGGAACTACCAAATGAGACAGGGTCAGTAACTAGTATATTGCTACTGTTTTTCACAGGGTCATGAGAAACATTACTGGTTGATTCTACAGAATTGGACTCATTAAGATTACTCATCTGAGTTTTATCGCTTTCCTGCTTTGTATTCCTTTCAGCCATACGCCTTTTTTAGTTGGATTTATGTATTCTAAAAGTAACTTTTATAAAGTGGCATAACAACTTGATTCACTTAGGTTTTATAAGTGGTGGGACATCCATTTTGAATGGCTTGAAAACGGATATGAACGGGGACTAAATAGTCGTTTTGGCTGATCCGAAAAAATAATCGCAACTACCAGAAGACGTGATATTATAACCGTTTATAAATTGAGATAAAAACCTAAATTTAAATCTCGTATTTTTCTGATTACCAAAACCTAATTAATTCTGATAACTCAAATTTTCAATAATTATGAGAGCAAGGATGGATATTGCCAAACTCGTTAAGGAAGAAGATGAGAATGGCATCAATCATATGGTTTATGAACGCTTTACCCGCGATGAATGGGAGAGCCAGTTCAAAAAGGATTTTTTGACCATGAAAACCAAAGGAGAGGTAGAATTCTATTACATTGAAGAATACCCTTTTCGGAAAACCAGATATTCAGGTAAAAACAAGATCAGAGAACCCCACTTCATTGAAAAAATCAATGATAAGACTGCGGATGTAGGGCCAATCCTGATCTTTTTTGATGTGTATAAATTTTTCAAACTCAGGACCCACTTTAAATTCAGGCCTATTATGTACGGGACCTGCAAGTTTTATGGAGATGACGTCGAACTTGAAGAAGAAGCAGAAGCGCCCGAAGGTAATCATATCGCTTTTGTAGGTAATACCATAAGTACTGTTCACCACAGACATATCAGGAATTGCCTTGACCCAATCAGGAACCAATTGGGAAGAGAAAGGTATAAGATCTACAAGAAATTCCCTGATGAAGTCGATCCTGATGAAATCAGCGAACAATTTGAAGACCTGGAGGATATCCTTGAAGTGCCTCGATTTATGAAATCAGATGTTTGGGAAGTCTACAAGTCGAAATCCCCAATGCAGGATGCAGATAACAAGTTGAAGGACAGGATGATCGAAATAGAGGATTTGGTAGCTGGCATTAACGAATCAGAGGATAAAGAAGAGCTTGAAGAGCAAATTGAAAGCCTCGAAGATACTGTCAGAGATTTTGTCCCATTAGCTGCAAAAGCTGCAAAAGAAGCAGATGACGATTTGACCATAGCCCAGGCATCAGCCGATTTTACAGTAAACATGGAAGGAGCAGCGGAGACTTTCCTCGAGTTGATTGAGGACATTCGTAAAGAACTTGATCGTGGGCGGTCATTAAAAACCATCATTCGGAAGTTTGAATAAGCCGATCTTTTGCTTATCTGGTAGTGTTGGATATCAGACTAGTAGTTTTTCATGGCCTCAAGGATGTTAAGTTTTTCCTCGAAGTCGGAGAGGGGTTGTTCAATTCGGGCAAGGGTATTTTTGCAAATGGTAAACCGCTTGGTGTGTTTTTCTTCCAGATTACCTTCCTTATGTGAAATGGCTTGCAAAAGATCCAGTTCTTCCAAAAAAATCTTCCTGATATCCATTAGACCAAACTGGTATTTTTCAATTTCATTCCTGATTTCCAATAGTACCATAATGAGATTCCGCATTGTAAGAAACAAGGAATCTTTCTGACTAAAAGTATCGCTGCTTTGATCGTTTATTTTTCGCTGAGCCCAGTGTACAGCGCGGATATAATCTTGTAATTCAGTGTTGGTGGGAATCAACCGATTGTTTTCAAGGATAACTTCTTCATTGAGGTTTGAACCAATTCTGATCTTGACTTTATCCTTTAACTGGTTTAGGGAACCCAGTGCTTTGGAAAACTCGTTTTGTAACTTCGAAAATGTAAAATCGTTGATTTGCCCTTTCATTTGCTTTACCAATAAGCACAACACTAATAATGGCTTACTGTTCAAGTAAATATACCGATATTAAGGGGCCTATTATACGATGTGTTTAATGGATTCACCAATGGTCGCTTTAGCGGTCAAATCGGTCAAATAGCCCAATAAAAGGAGGGCAGTATGGTTAAAATTGACTAAGTTTTTCGAGGAATGCAGCTTTTTTCCTTCTCGAAACAGGGATTTCACATCCGTCTTCCATAATGACAATGCCACCACCTTCTCCTCGTTGATATTTTTTGATAAAATTGAGGTTGATCAGAAAAGAGCGGTGGGTTCGAAAAAATGGAAAACCATGTAATAATTCCTCGAGTTCTTTCAGTTTTTTTGTTGTACAAACCTTGGAATTATCAACCATGTAAATATCTGTATAGCCTTCATCAGACTCACATCTAAGAATATTTTCGATGGTGACAAACTCAATGCCATCAAGCGTGGGGAATCCCAGTTTTCTGATTTGTCCGTCTGTATTCTTAATGGCTTTAAGTAGGTAGTCAAGCCTTGGGTCATGTTTAGTTTTGTCGAAGTTTTTCCTGACTTTTTTCAAGGCATCTGCTACATCTTTTTCTTCAATAGGCTTGAGCAAGTAATCAACACTGTTTTGTTCAAATGCTTTTATAGCAAATTCATCGTATGCAGTAGTGAAAATTATCGGAGATTCGACAGACACCTGGTCAAAGATGGAAAAGCTGTTCCCATCAGAAAGATTGATATCCATAAATATTAGATCGGGAGAATGTTGTTTTAACCAATCTACAGAATCAGTCACGCTATCAATAGTGGCCATGACATTAATCGAGGAATCCATCTCAGCAAGGATATTCTGCAGATGTTCGACAGCAGTTAATTCATCTTCGATAATCAGGACGTCCATTCAATCCGGGATTTACGGTTTAAGAATTGACACAAGTTATAACCTGTAGGCCAATTTTTACGTTAACAACGGGATTTTTGCTACATAATGAGCATTCTGTTGCTGAAAAACAGGTAGTTTGGTACTGATGTAGCTGTAACGCTCGGCGATATTTTTTTGCCCCACACCTGTCGAATGGATAAAGTCAGACCTTTTCTGGAAATTATTGCGCACAACAAGATATTCCTCACCTTCCACAAAAAGTTCAATGTTTAATGGCCGGGTTTGAGAAACCACATTATGCTTAATCGCATTTTCAATAAGGAGTTGAATAGCCAGTGGGGGAATATTACAGTCGAGGTATTGTTCTTCTATCCTGATATCAAAATTCAGGCTTTCACCATACCTCATTTTCTGAAGGTAGATATAGTCATTGATGAAGTCAATCTCATCCTGAAGCTCAACACTGGTTTTTTCCTTAAAGGTCAGTACATACCTGTAAACTTTTGACAACTTGGCGATAAATTCTTTACCAGGATAGTGATCCCTCATCATTGAATATAAGGTGTTGAGACAATTGAAAAGGAAATGAGGATTAATTTGGTTTTTCAGAATCTTAAACTGAGCAATGATATTTTCTTTTTCCTGGTTTTCAGCTTTAAGGGCCAACCTGTTTCTTTCTTTCTGGAGAAGCAGATTTTCCTCTTTGAGCCAATAAATCTCAAGCGCATTGTCAATAATATTTTTTAACTCATTGATATCCCATGGTTTTGGGATAAAATGAAAAATCTTTCCTTTGTTGATCGCATCAATAGTGACATTCACATCGCTATAAGCCGTCATGATCATCCTTGTTGTCGATGGTGAAATGTTTCTGGCCATTTCGAGTAGCTCAACACCAGTCATACCAGGCATCCGCTGATCTGAAATCAGGAGTTGAACTTTTTGCGATTTAAGGATTTCTAATGCTTCATCACCATTGTCGGCTGTGATAATGGTGTAATACCTTCGGAAGGCAGCTTTAAATAGGAAAAGATTACGCGGCTCGTCATCCACGTATAGAACAACTGAGTGATTCAGGGCTGTGGTTAGGCTCATTATTAGGAGGAATATGGGTTTTTCGGAATCACTGTCAATGACTCCGGCAGAGTAAAAGCCTTTTGTTTGAGTTACTCAAGTAAATTACGAAAGTATATCATTTAAAAGAATTTATGATTAACTAATTTCCCCTAACGGTAGCAAATTTTACATTAGTGGTACAAATAGGGAGGTGAGCGGTAATTTTAGAGTACATTTTTCCCTTCCTTATGGGAAACGGGAATTGAGATGTCTATAGTTGTACCCTTCAGTTTTTCTGAACTTACTTCAATGTGCCCATGATGCTGTTTGATGATCCCAAAACTAATTGACAGGCCCAATCCTATTCCTTTGCCCACGTCTTTAGTTGTGAAGAAGGGTTCAAATATGCGACTGGTTTCTTCCTTGGTCATCCCAATACCTGTGTCATTAATTGAGATATGCACCTGAGCATCTGACTGCCAGGTTTTTATACTAATTTCTCCATGGCCGTCTATCGATTCAATGGCATTGGTCAGTACATTTAAAAACACTTGATTCATTTGACCGGGATAGCATTCTACGAGTGGCAGATTTCCGTAGTCTTTGTTGATCTTTATCCGGTCTTTATATTCATTCCTGAGAATGGATAGGGTAGATTCTAGGCCTTCTTCAATATTGGATAAAATTGTTTTACCCTCTTCTCCTCTAGAGAATTTTCTGAACCCGATCACAATGTCTCTGACTCTTCTTGCCCCTTCCTCAATACCTTCAATCAATGATTGATTTTCAGAAATTAGGTCGTCTATATTCAGCTTTTCATATTGCTTGAGAAAAGCCTTTAGCTCTTTATCCTGATTTTTTTTATCAGGGAGTGTTTTGTAGCGTTTCAGGAGTTGCTCGATTTCCAGGAGATTGTTTTTTAAAGGTGCAATGCCGGCATACACAAAGTTGATTGGATTGTTTAATTCATGGGCAACCCCTGCTGTTAACTGTCCTAGTGAAGCCAGTTTTTCTGACTGGATAAGTTGAAACTGCATTTCTTTTAGCTGACTGTAAGCTTGATGCAATTGATCATGAGCACTGTTGAGTTTGTTATATGCTTTTTCCGTTTTTTCTTTTTGCAATCTGATTTTCGAAGTTCTCTGCTCAACCTTAATTTCAAGTGTTTCCTTTTCCTGGCTTATTTTAACGATCCTGTACCATGTAAATCCAACTAAAGCAAAAAAGCCCAACATGACAAGGGTGGAAATGAAAAAATCAGATTGAAAAAAAGACTCACTGACTAATATATCCAGTAAGACCTCTTGACTATCACCATTGTTTATTTCATCCGAAAGCTTCAACCTTAGCTTATAAGTTCCCTTGGGAAGGTTGGTGAAGGTTAGCGGAAATGAGTCTTCTAGTCCTTGCCAGCCCTGTTGACTACCTTCAAGATAATACACTAACTGAACTGGTCCTTCTTCTGGGTCAGCAAGGTAATTGTACGATACTGAGAAAAAAGAGAAATCACTTTTGATCTGCAACGGACCTTGCAGGCGTTTTAAATTAATGATTTCGAAACTTTCCGACTTCTTGTTATAGAGTTTTGCTTCATTAAACGCAAGTATCTGATTGCCTGAAGAATATGTGGGCAACTGGGAATTGTCCTTTGATTGGGAAAATAAAAGTAACGGCGTCACAGAAGTAACGCAAAGGATCAATAGGGTGATAATGATTTTCAGAGGACAGAATTTGTAACAAATTAGAAAATTATCATCGATTAATCAACCTCAGAACTACTGATTTGTTGTATACTTATCAACTTGTTGACATTTATTACCTTTGGGGCAATGACCAAAAGCCTGAAAATATCCTCAATGATGGCCATGATGCTAATGCTTATATGGCCAACAGGGCAAATTTTTGCCCAAGGTTCACCTTATAATTGGGAGACTGCCATTTATGCGGACGACGTATGGAGCTATTTTCTTGGGGTTTCACATCCATCTCCGGTTTGGCACCTTGCTCCATTTGATGATAGCGGATGGCCAACAGGGCAAGGTAGTGTAGGTTATGGTGATAATGATGATAACACGATCATCCAACCTGTTACTTCTGTATTTATGCGTCATGAATTTACAGTGACAGATAAAGAATCATTATTGGGCGCTGTATTACATGCAGATTATGATGATGCCTTTGTCGCCTATCTTAACGGCACCGAAATTGCAAGAGCCAATATCGGTGAGCCGGGAGTGATGCCTTTGTTTTTTAATCTGGCCGATGGTGATCATGAAGCACAGCTTTACCAGGGCGGAGACCCTACAGCATTTTTTGTGTCTGGCAATGAGGTGGAGCAATTGTTGATTGAAGGGGTGAATGTTCTGGCTGTTCAGGTACATAATTGGAGTAGTACTTCTTCAGATTTGACTTCAAATTTCTTCCTCTCATTTGCCTTGCAGCAGGGGGATACCCAATTTGGGGCTACCCCTTCCTGGTTTTCCGAACCAGACTTTTCATCCGACTTGCCCCTTATTATGATTGATACCGATAATGATGAAATAGTCGACGAACCCAGGATAGACGCTCATATGAGCATCATCGACAATGGTCCGGGTAATCGGAATTACTTTATTGATCCGCCGAATAACTATGATGGCCAAATTTCTATCGAAATCAGAGGGGCCTCTTCACAGATGTTTCCCAAGAAAAATTATGGGTTCGAAACCCAGGATAGCCAGGGTGAAAATAATAATGTTTCCCTGCTGGGAATGCCAGAAGAGAATGACTGGGTACTACACGGACCTTACTCCGACAAAACCCTTTTAAGGAATGTTTTGGCTTACGAAATGGGCAAGAGGACTGGTCGCTATTCACCCAGAACCAGGCTTTGTGAATTGTATATTAATGATGATTATCGCGGCGTCTATGTATTGACTGAACGGATCAAGCAGGATAATAACCGTGTGGATATTGCCAAACTAACAGAAAATGACATTGCAGGTGATGAATTGACAGGAGGCTATATCTTCCAGATTGACAGAAATGCCACAGGAGATCCTGACATCGGCTGGACAACCCCCTATACCCCGTGGCTGAATTATGTTTATGATGATCCTGATGGCGATGATATCTTGCAACAACAAAGGAATTATATCAGCAGCACCATGCTGAGTTTCGAAGCGGTAATGAACGGACCGGATTTTGATAATCCCACCATTGGTTACGCCAATTGGATGGATGTGGGGTCTTTTATCGACTATTTCCTGATCAACGAAATTTCGAAAGATGTCGATGCTTTCAAGTTAAGTACGTTTATATACAAAGACAAAGACAGTAATGACCCCCGCTTTAATATGGGACCAATTTGGGATTTTAATCTCGGCTTTGGAAACTTTGATTTTTGTAACCCTAACCCCCAGGGATGGGCGTACGACTTTTCACAAACCTGTGGCTCAATATTACCGAGTTGGTTGTTTAGAATGTTGGAAGTGGATGCTGTAAATGACCAGATGAAATGTCGCTGGGAATCACTCAGAATGGGCACTTTCCATACCGACACACTTATGCATTTTATCGATTCCATGTCAATGGTCGTTGATGAATCAAGACAAAGGAATTTTGAAAGATGGCCTGTCCTGGGAGAATGGGTATGGCCAAATCCACAAATCGGGGAAACTTTCCAGGATGAGGTAGATTACCTGAAAAACTGGCTCCAGGCTCGTCTGAACTGGATGGATCAGAATATGCCCGGAACTTGTTTGGTTTCATCAACAATTTCTTTGAATGAACAGGTTAAGATCGCAGCTTTCCCAGTTCCATTTTCTGAAAAGGTATGGTTTGATATCTCCGGATTTGAGCCATTGTTTTCAGCTGACAGGATTGAGATTACCGATGCTTTGGGCAGTAAGATAGCGGTTATCAGGCCGGAAGCGTTATTTTGGGATGGACAGCGGCTAAATGGAACCCCAGCCTCCCCGGGCATTTACTTTTACCATTATATCCATGATGGTAAATCCGTTTTCACTGGTAAATTGATCAAACAGTAGCCAGCTCAGGCAAGGTTTCGAGGAACTTTTCAATGGTTTCAGGTGAAACATGATCCATCACGACGATCTTGTACCATTCCGGTTTACCCGAATGTTTATTGGGGACTAAGCCAAAGGTGTTTGCGCTCTTTTCGGGAATGTCCTCAGCCCAGATAGTCACAATATTTGAATTGGTTTCCCGAAAATACCGGATGCCTAATGTCGTTAGTTTCGTACATAACCATTCGGTACGGTTAACAAGCGTATTTATCCTTTCAAACCAACCATGAGGGCCGTAGCTCGTTAGGATCATCCAAACAGAAATGGCATTAGCTCCTGAACGACTTCCGCTTAAAGTGGAATCCAGGCCTTTTACATATTGAGCTTCAGGAGTCACGGCATATTCCATCATCCCTTTCCTTGCTAAAAATATGCCGGTTCCATAAGGCGCCTGTAATTTTTTGTGGGCATCCATTGTAATGGAATCTACTGCCGGATTAGCGAAAGTTAGTTGTTTGTCGTTGGTGCTAAATGGATGGAAAAAACCACCATAAGCGGCATCTACATGAACTTTGTATGGCAGGTTGTTTCTGGAAAGCGCATCCAGGTATGTATCTAAATTATCAACGGATCCGAACATGGTGGTCATCATATTGGCGACAACGATAATTTGGCGAATTCCATTTTCCCTTGCTGATTTTAGTTTGCTGTCTAGATCATCTTTACATACTTTGCGGGTATCCTTTTCGATGTTTATTTTGATGAGATGAATATTCAAAATATTGGCTGCCTTGTCGATCGAATAATGAGTATCTGTACTGCAAAGAATGGCAATATTATGGATCTCAGCGGCTTTATTTTGCATGAAATAATTCCTGAATATCCATAAAGCCTGGATGTTGGCTTCCGTTCCCCCTGAAGCAATATAACCATCCTGGCCATTAGGTGCTCCGTTCATAATATCTTCAGCACAGATTCTGATAACTGTTCTTTCCAGTTCATGTGATCCTTTGAAGAAAGGTTCTGAATGTCCGAGCGTATGACAGCCGATATGGTTGGGGTTGTTCAATAATGCCGTAAGAAATGGTGCATCCTGCAGGAAGGATGCCTGGTGATTAAAGACCTTTTCATCAAGATAGGAGCCAGGAACACCAATTATAGTTTCATCTCTGAAATCTGTGTTTTGTAGTAAGCAATTTATAACTGTTTCACGAATCGCTTCTTTCTTTAATTTTTTCCAATTTCTCATGATATATTATTTGAATTTTCATCCAAATAACTTTAATGATATTGTTATTGTCAATAGTAGTAGATTATTTTTCTATGTTTTTATCCTTTTGATGAAAAAATTTCAGTTATTTAATAATTGTTGAGTCAAATTGTGAAAATTTATGGTACTTGATTTTTATGATAAGCGGATTTTGCACCATTTGCAATTAAATGCAAAGGTGACTCACCGAAAGATGTCGGAGGAACTTGGGCTATCGCTAACCGCAGTTTATGAGCGGGTAAAAAGATTGGAGCGAAATGGTATCATTAAGAAATATTCGATAGAAGTGGATGCCTCGAAATTGGGTAAAAAGCAAAAGATCTTTTGCTTGGTCAACCTCAAGAATCATTCAAAAAAAGAGTTCTCAAGGTTTGTAGGTCAAATGGATGGGTTTAGCGAAGTTATGGAATGTTATCAATTGGCTGGAGAGTTTGATTTTATGTTAAAGGTACTGGTGAGAGATATCGCCGACTATCAGGAATTTATTATTGACAAATTTGGTGAGTTGGAGAATGTGGCACAGGTGAAAACAGCCTTTGTTCTTTCAGATGAGAAAATATCCGAAATTATTCCAGTTGATTAAGGGCTTGTTTGACAATCATGGCTAAATTTGCGGCAATTATTACATAAATCTACAATAGTTAATGGCAAAGGTTTTAGTTACAGGTGGAATGGGATATATCGGCAGTCATACGATTGTCGACTTAATAAACAAAGGGTTTGAGGTCATATCAATTGATAATTTCGTTAACTCCTACCCGGAAACCCTTGATCGTATTGAAAAGATTACCAGACAGCGAGTAGCTAACTATAATATTGACCTTTGTGATAAGTTGGGTGTTAAATCTGTTTTCAAGCAGCATCCTGATATTGCAGGAGTGATACATTTTGCGGCGCTCATTTATGTCAATGAATCTGTAGAACAACCTATCAGGTATTTTGATAACAACCTGAATAGCTTGCTGAATATTATGGCTTGCATGAACGAAAGTAGAGTAAACAATCTGATATTTTCATCATCCTGCTCAGTCTATGGAAATGCCACGGATCTTCCGGTAACGGAAAAAACACCATTTGGCCAGGCAGAATGTCCATATGCAAGGACTAAACAGATTGGCGAACAGATGATTGTCGACTACTGTAAAGCCTATACTGAGCGCAATGCGGTTATTCTTAGATATTTCAACCCAGCTGGTGCACATGTTTCAGGTCAATTAGGAGAAAAGCCAAAGCAAGAGAATACGCATCTTATTCCGGTGATTACCGAAGTTGCTTCCGGACATAGGGCCTCCATGACTGTTTTTGGGGTTGATTACGAAACCAGGGATGGAAGTTGCTTAAGAGATTATATTCATGTTATGGACCTTGCAGATGCGCATAGCAAAGCTTTCCAGTATTTGCTGGATGAGCAAAATAGTCGAAACTGTGAGGTTTTTAACCTGGGATCAGGGCAGGGCGTTACTGTTTTGGAAGCTATCAATGCTTTCGAAAAAGTGACAGGTATTTCTCTAAATTATCGCATTGGTTCAAAAAGGGAAGGAGATGTCGGTGCGATTTACGCAGATACGTCTAAAGCCAAATCTGTCCTGAATTGGGTTACTTCCAACGACATTGAATCCATTATGCACACCTCCTGGGACTGGGAGCAGAACAAAAATGCATAAACAAACCTATTGCCCCGAATTAAGGAAAAGATGTCGAAAAATGGCAAATAGTGTCATTTATTACTATGTCTTGGTAGTCATTTAAGGTCGGTTTGATATGGATTTAGCATAAAATTCAGGTAAAAAAATGGAATAATGATGTCACACCCTTAAGTGTATACGCATTCGCTTACCGTATCTGAAACAATGAAAAACTAATTTTATAAATAATTGATATACAGTTAATTTAAAATTAGAATAATGTTTGAATGTGAGCCTGATTTATGTCAATGAAATTTACTTTTTATTGTCACCCAATATGCGACTTCTGTTACTTTTATCAGTTGGAATGGAGCTAAATTGTGACTGCTCTTAAAAATGCTTAAACATTCTGGGGCTCCCTGAAAAGAACCCAAACGCTTTTCAGATATTCAAACAACCTGTGACTTCTAACCTTCCGTATTACGATACGGCTATTTTTTCTACCCAAACTGTTTTTTCAGCATCCTGGAGATAGTAACCAGCTTGAATTCTTGAAATTTCATTTACTTCCAAACGTGTGAAATTATTCCTACCCGGACTAGAGCTGATACTACGCCTATACTTGGTTAAGTATGGTTCTATATCATCGGCGTAAACTCCCAGGGTGCTTTATTTGAAAGTTAGTTTGGTTTTCAAAATGAAGCTTTGAAAACTTTGAGAAATATTACAAGGGTGCGATACTTGTTTATCTCGACATCGGATTTTTCAACTATCGACAACAATTCGATGTTATTTTAAGAGGATAGCTAATAGCTTTAAAGACATTTAAATATTAGTCTTTCCTAACCCGGAAATCAGTCAACTGAGACCTGATTACTAACTATTAGAGGCTGCCCAACGCCAGTGGGCAGCCTCATGTTTTTTAGGCATGGATAAAAAAACGGATCCAACGTAGAGCCCGGCTCAAACAATAGTTGGTGACTTTTGTTTGATTCTATCTTTAATCATCCAGGATGATTGCATTGATCTCCATATCGCGTACCATTTGATTGAATTTAGGTAACTCCGTTTTGATGACCTGGTCTAGGGCGGCCAATTCTTTGTCAATTAATCCGGTTATCTCATCTTTCACAGCTACTGCCTGCTTGGTAGGGGCGTAGTTGCCAATTCTCATTAGTGAGTTGAGATGCGCTAATTTATTATTGAGCCTTACCGGGAAATTTAATGGATCTTGGCGGCTTTGATTCTTGGTCTGGTACAAGTTCTTTTCCACAACAGTCATTGAGGAGTCGATCTGATCTGCAAGATCTATGAGTCCATCGTAACCATCCTTATCTTTGAGACGTTTGGTATAATTTTTCAATTGCTTCCTGACGTCTCTGATCCTGATTATGGCTTCATGGGTTTCGGTCAATTTGTCCTGTATGTCCCTGATGAAATCAAACTGCGCCTGCATTTCTTCGGGAGTAGAGGTAGATCGCGGGTCTTTGAGGATGACAAAATCCTGTTCCTGTGAATCATTGCCTACCGTCAATTTGACTTTATAATTTCGGGGAATGGCAGTAGGCCCGTTGAGGCTTCCCCACCAGAGGATCATACCGTCAAACCGTTTGGCACTAGGGTAATTCATACCCCAGTTGAACATATTACCATGTTGATTGACCTTTAATTTATCAGCATTTTCTTTGGCATTTGTTGAATATGTTCTTATTTCAGTACCATCTTCTTCCATAAAAGTCAGACTAACTTCTGTGGTGTCTGGTTTGTCTTTTAGATAAAAGTGGACCATAACTCCTGAAGGATGATTGATACCGGCATTTTTCACATTTTTATTCTGACGGCCTCCCATTTTGTAACTGTCCATTGGTTTGTACAAGTGGGCTGGTCTGTCAACAATATTATGGTCAAATTGATGGAAGACTGTCAGGTCATCTATCATCCAAATACCGCGGCCCTGCGTTGAGGCAATCAGGTTATCATTTTTAATCGCAAGATCTGTAATTGGGACAATCGGTAAATTCATCTGCATGGATTGCCAGTTGGCGCCATCATCGAAAGAAATATACATACCGCTTTCAGATCCGGCATATAATAAGCCCTGTCGTTTGGGATCTGCCCTGATCGCTCTGGTAAAGTGTTCGCCATCAATACCGTTGGTAATCTTGGTCCAGGTCTTGCCGTAATCTTTGGTTTTGTAGAGGTAAGGTTGAAAATCACCTGTTTTGTACAAGCTTCCAGCGATGTAAGCACCTCCGTCGACAAAAGGATCGATATCAATACAGTTGATCATGAGCCATTCGGGTAAATGGTCAGGGGTAACATTTGTCCAGTTTTCTCCTCCATCCTTAGTTAAATGTAAAAGACCATCGTCAGAGCCAGTCCAGATCAGACCTTCTTCTGTTGGTGATTCTGCTGCAGCAAAAATGGTACAGTAGTATTCCACGGAAGTGTTATCCTTGGTAATCGGACCTCCGGAAGGCCCCATTTTAGTTGAATCGTTAGTCGTAAGATCAGGACTAATAATTTCCCATGAAGCCCCTTCGTCATACGACACATGAACGTGCTGGGAAACTGTGTAAAGCTTTTTGGGATTGTGCGGAGAGAAAAAGATAGGGAAGTTCCACTGGAAGCGATAACGCATGCCTTCAACGCCATGGCCCATTACATTATCTGGCCATACATTAACGGCTCTTCTTTGTTTTGTACGATGATCGTACCTGGTCAGGAAACCATCATAGCTGCCGCCATAAACGATTTCGGGGTCAACCGGGTCAGGTGCCAGGTGAGCTGATTCGCCTCCGGCGGTTGGCTCCCAATCATCTTCTCCAATCGAAGATCCTGAAGTCCTGTGAGCTATGCGGAGTGTGCTGTTATCTTGTTGAGCCACATAAATCCGGTATGGGAAGTGATTATCGGTAGTCACCCTGTAAAACTGGGCAGTTGGCTGATTGTAGTAGGTAGACCAATTATCTCCTGCGTCGAATGAGACCTGGGCTCCTCCATCGTCAGCAATGACCATGCGCTGATTGTCTTCGGGGGCGATCCAAAGATCATGATGATCGCCGTGTGGTGCCACATAAGGTGTAAATGTCTTTCCACCATCTTTTGAGCGATGGTATCTGACATTCAAAACATAGACAATGTCTTCATCCTGGGTATCGGCATAAATCCGGGTATAGTACCAGGCTCTTTGGCGAAGTGATCTGCTGCTATTCATTTTTCGCCATGTTTTTCCTGCATCATCAGAACGGAAAACACCACCTTTTTCATTTTCGATAATGGCAAATACACGATCAGGGTTGACTGGAGAAACACTAATTCCAATAATACCTAATAAGCCTTTAGGAAGGCCGTCGTTTCTTGAAATGTCTTCCCATGTTTCGCCACCGTCAGTACTTTTCCACATGCCTGAATCTTCGCCACCGCTGGAAAAACTATATGGGGTGCGGTTAACCTCCCAGAAACTGGCGTACATGATTCTTGGATTACTTGGATCTAGCACGAGGTCAACGGCCCCGGCTTTATCACTTACGTACAGTATTTTTTCCCATGTTTTTCCGCCATCTATTGTCCTGAATACACCACGTTCCTCTGTGGGTTTGTAGATGTTGCCCATTGCAGCAACATATACAATGTCAGGATTCTCAGGATGAATTCTGACACGGGATATATGTCTGCTATCTTTGAGTCCAATCTGCTCCCACGTTCTTCCGGCGTCGACACTTTTCCACATGCCATAGCCATGGGAAACATTGCCCCTAAGTGTCTTTTCACCGCCGCCGACATAAATGATATTGTGATTGGATTCGGAAACAGCTACAGCCCCGATTGAGCCTCCGAAATAGCCATCAGAAATGTTTTGCCAATTTGAACCGCCATCTTTCGTCCGCCAGACGCCACCTCCGGTAGCTCCAAAATAGTATAGGTTGGGTTTCCCGGGGACGCCGGTGACCGCTGCTGATCTTCCACCACGCCAGGGTCCGATATTCCGCCATTCGGTTGAAGAGAATAACTTATCATCGTATGGTTTTGCGGTAGTAGCTACAGAAGTAGATGTAGTTGGCTTTTTTGACTTTTTAGCCTTTTGGGAAATTCCCGAGACAACCATGAAAAAGAAAAAACCTAAAGAAAATGCAAGAGAGAGATAGGCCTTCATAAGATTTGGATTTTTGGTGAAGACCTAAATTTCCAAAATCTGAACCGGAATAGAAAAACATTCGGTGTATAAGTCAGAAAATCTTGCAATCTGGCTGTTCAAAGATCAATTAAAGAGCCTCTGGCATCTTGTCTTGGATGAGGTCCATAAGCCTTCTAACTTTGGCGACTCTTTTCACCAAATCATTTCTCATGTCCATATCTGCTAATCCAAGGTCATAATCTGACGCTTTTATCTTACCTGAGGGGTTGGCCCAGGGAGTTAAAACCTTGATGAACTTGGAGGCCAATTTATTGTACCTCAGAAAATCTCTATAAGAATCGATGAAAGGCATTTCCAACAATCCATACCCATCCTCATTATCGAGGTTCGCCTTTCTAAGTTTATTGAGAATTTGCCTAAAAGCCTTAAGCAGTGTGGTTACTGATCTCACACCATGAGAATTGCCGGGTAAGTTGGAGTTGTAAATGTCTTCCAAGTCCGGAAGCACGACTGCCCCTCTTCTTCCTCCTGTTGACGGTGTTTCCATATGTTGATCCCATTCCTCAATGGCCTCCTCCACAGCTTCAATATGCTCATAGGCTTTTTCTAAAACTTCCGTTAGTCCTCCAGCCTTAAAACCTGTAATACTATAACGTTCAATCAGGTTTTGAACATCCTCAACTTCATCTTGTAACGTGAAAGAGCTGTTATACCTTCTGATCGCTTCATAATCAAAAGTGTAATCTGCCCATTCTTCAATTAAAATATCAATGACTTGCTCAATTAAATCGGCTTCCTCATCGTTTTCAGCTTTGTCTAAATCACTTTCCAACTCTTTTGTGCTTCGTTCGACTAAGGTGTCGAAAATCTGTTTCCTTTGGCCAATTCTTTGATCAGCTTTTTGTAGTAATACCTGATCATCTTCGCTTAAATGGCCCAATCCATTAGCACGTTCCAGGATTTCCATTTTTTCTTCAATACGCTTATCAATGACTTTGATCAGTTTGGTGAATTTTCTGAGATCGATCGCTTCGTCTAATTCGTCATACAGGTCGTCATCCAGCAACCTTTTTATTTTTCGTAATGCATCTTCCCAGTTGTCGAGTTTTGCGAGGTCCATATTTGTAGTTTTGAAGAGTGGTATTATTTTTTGGATTAAGTGAAGTTAAAGAATATCTTATTTTTCAATTTTAATTGTGCCATCAAGAAAAACATTTGATAGATTCCGCTGATAATTTATTCTTTATATTTGCTCCCCGCTTTGGAACTTTCCTTAGAGATGGAAAGTTAGCATATAACGATGCCCACGTGGCGGAATTGGTAGACGCGCTAGGTTCAGGACCTAGTGACCTTCGGGTCGTGGAAGTTCGAGTCTTCTCGTGGGCACAGAGATAAGGAGCGTATGATGTCATAAAATGGCGAAATACGCGCCTTTTTTGCGTTTAATACCGACCATCCCTAGCTTTTGTATCAGATAATTCGATATTTTATTGCTGTACGCTAAAATTTGTATGCGTAATCTATACGCAACCTACCATTAATTTAACTATTCTAAGGTATAACCCTAACAGACATGGGCTACATAATGTATACCTGGAATTTACACTAAAGCGGAAGCAAAATAGGATCGCACTCAGTCAGTTTGTTAGGAAAGAAGATTGGGTAAATCGAAATGGGCTTTATATAAGTCAACATCTAACCAGTTTTCCAACTGCAGGCTGATGAATATTTTTTAAGCTAGCCCTGGTTTCAAATTGGATTGTGAATATTTGAATTACCTGGAGGATAGTATACCCGAATTGAAAGATATTTCTGAGAAGGTGAGTTGAATTCGTAAAACCTTAGCTCAAGATTGGTTCCATAAAACAGTCTAAAAATTCTTCTGTAATACCTTTTAATTTTCTCCTCTGACAGAGAGAATACAATTCTTCGACTGCGGAATAGGTGAAATATTTTGTGTCTAAATCCTTAAACTGAGGCTTACTTGCTTCTTTGATTACTTTATCTCTAATTTCATCGGGAGCTACTATTACATACCTAGTTGGATAAGGAGGAAACTTATCCTGAAAATTTTTCATTCTACTTAATCCACTAGTTACTCCAGTAGAATGCTCCACTTCCATCACCGCAGGCATTAATTTTCCATTCTTGAACCAAATGCAATCAATCAATAATGCTGCCTGAACAGCATCATCAAAAGCAGTCATAAGTTGCTCGTCTTTTAAGGAGGCAATTACGCCATCATATTCACCAATTTTCTTGTTTTGGTAAAGAATACCTTTGTCGTTTTGGGCTATCCAAGTTCTAAAGTTCAATTGCCTACCTATAAAATACAAAGCTATTTGAATTTGGGCATGCCTTCTTTGAATTTCAATATCTATTTCTTGCCGTTCAAAAGTATCGGGAAGAATTAAAGAATCATAAAATGCATCTAAAACTGGAATTTCTGAAATTACGATTTCTGTATCTGCTTTTTTCATAACTCCAAGTGTATGCGGAGTATCAGGTTTCCACATTATATGCTTATGACCATGTTTGATTGATGTTTGAGTTCCTTTGTTTTCAATTCGTCCTGGATAACAATAATAAAATTCAGGAGTATGAGCCAATAATGCTTCGAAAACACTTCTAGTATTATAACTTCCTCCAAGAACGCGATCAAAATTTATTGGTTGATTTGGGTTAAAAGCATTTGCAATTCTCCATATTAACTCACTCGAAATATTTTCTATTTTCTTATCAGTTTCGGCTTCACCTTTGGAGGGGTTCCATCTTCTTATCCTGATTGGGCCTTCAGGAAGGTCAATTCCTTCAATCTTGATTACTCCCTTAGTTTTCGGATTTACGTAATTGTAAATTTGATTTCTGTCCAACTGATAAATAAATGATACAAGATTACTTGCTGTTAATTTTCGCATAATTTCATTCTGAAGTTTTTGAATTTTCGATAAACAATCTTAAAGTTTCAGCAAGTCCTTTGGCGGCGAGAAAAGGGACGCCATTTCCAATAGTCTTGAACATATTTGAAAGAGAAATATGCCCTGGTATTACAAAACCTTTTGGCAAGGATTGAATCGCCAATGCTTCAGCTGCAGAAATTCTACGAGCTTTGTAAGGGTGTAAGTGAACTTCGTTATTTCCATAAGCAGCAGTTGGGGAATACCGCCATCTATGTAATCGTTTATAGGACTTTTTTAGGTCGTCACCTTCTTGAATTGATTGGAATTTTGGCAAACCTGCTCTCGGTAGAAAATGGTGTTTTGAATTTGGATGGTTACCAACATCATTTTTATCAAACCAATATTGAACAGTAAGTTTTTTGTTAAGACCTTTTGGAAATGGTTTTATAGAATCTTCAATAAATGCTTCTTGAGTAGGCCATTTTTTTGAAAAAATATCTTGAGCTTTATACAAAGTTTTAGCATTCCAATTGAAAGACTTTAGATAAGGAATGTCATTTAACTTCATGCCAAAATCTGTCAAAGTATTTTTTTTAAAACCAATCAATATAATTCTTTCTCTATCTTGTGGTGCTCCGAATTCTATCGCATTTATCAATTTCTCAGTTAAGTAATATCCGCCTTCAATCAATTTCAATTTCATCTGGTCGAAAAATGCTCGGTGTTTTTTTGTCCGATAGAGACCTTTTACATTCTCGAAAAGGAAGAAATCAGGCTGATTGCTTATTATTAACTCTATAAAAGTAGCAGAGAGTTTGCCATTTTCACCTTTAACTCCTTTGTTTTTTCCTCCTATTGAAAAGTCTGGACATGGAGGACCTCCAATAAATCCCACTAAATCAAATTGACTTTTGGCATCGATCAAATTTTCGGTTAATAATTTTGACTTTTTGTTGTCAAGAAAAGAGCAAATATCTTCAGTGCTATATCCAAATGGTGGCTCTTTCATCCTTAATCCTTTCCTTGATGATTTGTAAATCTCCATGAAAGGCTCATGATACTCATTAACGAATACTGTTTCAAAACCCAAGGTTTTCTCAAATCCGAGGTCAAGAAACCCCGCACCCGAAAAGAAAGAAAATATTCCACTTCTTGTTATGTTTTGTTTGTTTTTCGTCATTTGTCAAATTTACAACATTCAGCTTTGATTAATAATTTCTGTTTTTTTCTCGCCCACAAAACTTACCATTACTTTCGAGCCAACCGAGCATGTTAGAGCAGTTTCGTGTTTGAGGGCGTTTAGCCCGGTTCCTTATATGTCATAAGAACCAATTTTTATGTATACTAATAATTCAGCTATTTTAGATTTTACATTTATTGTAGTGTATGAAATAAAGTCGAATAAATACTAAATTCTTAAGAAAACACAGGCTGTAGTTTACCTCAAATTCGATTTTCGAAAGTAAATTTTCTCATCCTACAAAAGAAAAGAGTATACTTCAAACTCAACAATTATTGACTCATGACTAAACAAGGCCGAAAGCTGCATAATTTCTTTACACCAATTGAATATTTAATGGACCAATAAGAGCAATCAAAAAATATTGATTTTAAACAAAAATTATATTTGGGAAAAAAAAGAAATCTAGAGCTAAGAGAAACATTGCTGAAGGAGAGCTAGTAAAAAAAGTAAAAGGGTTAGTTAAACAAAAAAATAAAGACGGTATTGCTGAGTATAAAATTGTAAAGAAAACCAACTCGGCTGCACTTTTTGTCGTATTAATTTTTACTGTTTTTAGTGTTCCATCTACTTTAAATGTAATCGAAAAAGTGATTGCTCAAGGAGGTCAATCAACTCTGGCCAGAATTACAGAGATCCAAAAAAACAAAAAAACAAGTTTACATTAAAGGAAATATCCGAACACCTTAGGATTGATCATTCTTCTTACTGCCGTATAGAGAACGGTACACAACCACTTAGCCAGGAACGGTTCTTTGAGATATGTTTTAATTTAGAAGTTGATCTTTGGAGGATGTTGGCGTATGCATTGGATTAATATATGTTTTTCATAAAAATTACTTATTCATGGAAGTCTGGTTAAATTTTGGATTGACTTTTATTATGGCATTTGGAGCACTCTTTGTGACTTTGCCACTATTCCTATTTTTAGCCAATGATTATTATAAAAGAAACCATGGCCGTCCCACGCCGTACCAGGCTAGAAACAATATTACTAAATTGACCATGCTTGTTTCAATTGTGGGAGCTGTATCACTTGTGCCTGTTGTAGGTTTTGATCTAAACAAAATTTCTGTGGAGGATTATGCCGACAATAAAATTGATAAACTGACCATTGAAATTGAGGGTATTAATAATGCACTGGAAAATATTGACGGTTTATCAATTTCGGAAATAAAAAGTGAACTAGATAAATCCTTGAAGTATGTAAAAGAAATAAAGGAAGAAGCAATCATTCAACAAGAGTCTATTAATAAATTAAGGCTTGAGTTGGCCGAACAAAAAGAAGAAGCGGATAAGAGTATCAAACAGGCAAATGACCTCAAGAACCTGTCTGAAGATGAGCTTATGGCTATTGAAAGTTTAATAACAGCAAACGCAGTAATAGAGAATAAGAAATCTTTTCAAAGAGGGGTAATTCTATCATTTCCAATAGGCGTATTAGCCTCTCTTTTTGCCACTTGGATAGTGATGTACTTAGGCAGGCGTAGAACCAACTCAGAAACCATTCCAGAATCAACAACCGAATAGTCAGTTTAAGGGATATCAAACAACTTGATCGGACGGTACTGCAGCTAATTCAATTTTCAATCTATCGATCTCTGTTTACCTAAATAATTGGCAACAGAAAAGCCAACTACTCTTGCTCAAAGCGGCAGTAAGAATCTGGTGTGATCAAATTGAAAATACCTTTACGATAGATTTAACAAAGAGCAAAGGATCAAAATCAGAAAAAGTCCTCCTAAAAACTAGGAGTTTTAGGCAAACAGATCAAATAAGTTTATTGCAGAATTGCATTTAATGCAATATCAATATTTGGGCTTTTTTAAGCTTCCATTACTAACCCTGACACTATCAATAAAAAAAGGCGATAGCAAACTAATGCTATCGCCTTAAACAGTTATAAGCACTTCGTTCTATTCAAAATAGAAGTATTGTGGTAAAAGTAATAAGTCTTGAAATTATTGAACATCCTCTTATTTCAATTTCTGATATAAATGGTACATAGATGAAATTTTTTCGTTAAGAATGAAAGATTCATGCTTGATGATTATTTTATTACTAAAGCGGTTTTTTTTGAAAACTTCAATACGATCTATTACTAATCTCTCGTCAATTTCCATTTCGAAAAAATCTGATGTTGATAGAGGAATTTTAAGGTAAATTTTACCAGCAGCAACGGGGTCTAAGTGCCTATGCAAATTCTCCTTAAGGGTATTTCTATCATAAGCTATTACTGATTCCCTTTGATATTGCACTTCTCTTTCAGTAAATGATCCGACAAGTTGAGATGATGTATCATTTATTATTTTGCCCTCCTCAAAATAACTCAATACGTAATAACGAAATGTTGAGTCTTGAGCAATAGTATTATGTAAGGTTAACTTAATAAGAGAGTAGCTGGTGGAGTCTTGTAACGACACTATGGGCACCAAATTATGCTCATAATTTCCCGAAGAAATCAATTCCCACGAGTTTGAGAGAAAGTACATCAAGTCATTTTCTTCCTCTTGAGGAAGGATATAGTTGCATGAAAAAGTTGATAATAATATCCAAATAAATAGGTTGTATTTCATTGCACGTGGGAGTTTAAATACTAATATAAAAAAGCCCCTAAGAACTTTCCTAGAGGCTTTTCATTTTCCTGGCAGGGTAATCCCATTCTACTTCGAAATAAGCATTTACTCCGAATATTTTGTACGTTCCTACCCCAATAACCACTTCATCTAGTCGAACGGTATTGTTGTTGGGGTCACAGTCTGCATATGCATTGTTTACTTGTAGTTAGGTATTGTTAATGCTAAGGGTTCCAACTCCCTGTTCGAGGATGTGAACATAGATTGCACCTGGAAGAAGTGTGTTTGGATTATTGGTAGTTAAAGTCCTTTTGCTAAATCCGTAAACATCTCCACAGGGGATTCATTACGAGTCTAAGTATTAATTAAAAGAGGAAATTATGCTCTTGAAACGCATGACTCCCAATAGCTAAAAAAAAAGAAGCTATGATTCTAGACTATTCTCAAGAGATAAGATTTGTTAATAGTTTTTACATCGGCTTAGATCTGGTGGATAAGTACCTTAGAAATCAAAATGAGATTAGTCTAGAATCATAGCTTCTTTTTTTTTAGCTATTGGGAGTCATGCGTTTCAAGAGCATAATTTCCTCT
>JBCCHF010000027.1:0-94256 GCA_039028895.1 Bacteroidota bacterium
CGACTTGTTATGTGATTTTATTATTAAAAATCCAGTATTACCGTCGCAAAGAGAAATAGTGGCAAAAATCACGCAAAGTTATAAACGCAAAAAGAAAGTAAAACTAGACGGCAGGGATATAAGCTCTAGGTACAGTGAAATTCGAAGCATGGTCAATGAATTCCTAATTTTTAGAGAATTGAACAATGATCAATTGCTAAAAAAGCGACTATATCTAAAAGCTTTGGCTGATAAGTTTAAAGGCCAAACTTATGATATGGATCTGTTAAATCTATATGAAGATTCACTAAATAAAGTATTGAAAGATTTTGAAAAACAAAGAACCTTTTCTTCAGATTTTTTATGGCATAAGATGGCTGTGCTGGAGAAGTATTATGAGGTAATTAATATAAATCAAAAACGTTCTTCAAATAAACAAGACAAGGAAGAAATATTACAAAAACTCCACGTCATAATCGATAATCATTATAGAACATCCATGTCGCATTGGGCACTAGAAAGTAAAATACGGAATCTGGAGGAAGGTATTACTGTTTCAAGTAAGGCATTGACTTTTTTTCATTCCTATACTGATTTTTTTTTAAAAGACCTGGATACTGAAATTATTGATCATTCAGAAGCCTATATGAATGCTTATCTTTTGTTTGAAAACTTGAACAATACTGATCGATTTAATAAGTTAAGAGAATTTGTTAATGGATATATCGTAAAGGACGAAAGTGATAAAGTGTTATTGAATCAGATAAGTTCGGTTTTAGCTAATTATCTTACATTTCACTACGTCAGGGAAAAGCAGATTAATCGAAAAAAATCTCTGAGATCAAAACTCCTTTCTCTTTATGACCAGATGATAAAAGGTGGTTTTTTTAGTATTGGTTATATTCCTGTTTTGAAATTCAAAAACTATGTTACATTATGTTGCCACGCGGGATACTTTGATAAGGCTCATGATTTTTTGAAAGCAAATCTTTTGAAATTAAATCCACTATCATGGAGGAGTCTTGACGGTTTTTGTAAAGCTGCTATTGCGTTTTACCAAAATGATCTTGACGATGCTGAAAGACTTTTGCTTGAAAAAGATTCTACGGGTATTGAAACCATTGAGGAGAGAAAAAATATTGTAAAAGCTGACCTAGATAATATTGATATTGATATTGACAGGAAATTTCTAATGTTAAAGATCTATTTACTAAAAAGTGATAAAATAAAATTCAACCAGGAGTCTGAACGGTTCCGCAAAAAACTGGAATATGATAGGAAAAATAACCACATAAACCCATCCAAAGAAAAAATATACAATGCTTTTTGCCAGTTCGTAATCCGCTACTATTTCAAATATGGAATTGACAAAAGAGTTACAAAGGGATTTTTGATACAAAAGTTGAATGATACTACATCAATTGTAGGTAAAGGTTTTTTGATGGAAAAGATTTTAGAATTAAAATAATTTGAAGTGATTATTCTCAATGTCAAATAGTTACTCTTTGAAAAATTCAAAAATGGCCTAGCACTTAAAACGAATACTTTCTCTTTGAAAACAGATACATCTTGTGAAACTCAGCCCAAACAAGATTGTCATTTATAATTTCAATAAATCTTTCAGGAGATAAATCACTCTTCCCTTCCCACAAATCGATATCTGAATCATTTAATTCTTTTAAATCTTTAAAATTGAAATCAGGGTTGAATTGGTTTTTGAAACTCAAGACTAATCTCATGGGAAGCCTGAGGCCTGGGAAAAGTTCCTGCGTGTTAAGTTCGCGAAGATTATTATTAAGAATAACATCCAGTTCAAGCAAGCTTATTTTGGGTGTATTGTTGTTGAACAAGGTTAGGTCTCCTTCGAAGTTATTTTTTAGATGTGTCTGTAGGATCAAGTAATGGCCATTATAAATAAATGGAGAAATGTTCTTTTGTTAAGAATTGATCGAATGATTGAATATCTCTAAGAACAATCTCATTTATTTCAGTTAAAACATAGTTAAAACACCTACGTCAAACTGGCAAAAAGTCATTTTAGTCACATGTTTCCTAAGGTGCTGTTTTTCAATGTGATATGTTTGTTTTTCAAACTTCATCAAAGTGAAAAAAGCCTTAAAAGGGTGCTTTGGGAGCAGGGGGTCGCAGGTTCGAATCCTGCCGCCCCGAAATTGATTATCAAGCACACATGTTTATTTGAACTGTGTGCTTTTTTGTTTTTTCCCTTTTCTCTCATTTCAAATTTTCCACAATCCTATAAAACCGTTCCTTATAACTTGCAGAAATATTAATGTTGGTACCATCTGACATTGTTATAACTGGAGTTTTTGTCTTTGTAAATTTTGCAATGTGAGACTTATTGACAACAAAGGAATTATGAACCCTTAAAAATATCTGAGGATCGAGGGATTCATGAACTTTCTTTAAGGTTTTTGAAAGCATGATCTTTTTTCCATTGACCAAGTAGACATGAGAGTAATTACTGTCAGACTGACAAAAGATAATATCCTTGGTAGCCACAAATTCATAGCCTTCCGTTGAAGGCAAAGCAATCCTGCTCCATGGATTTACCAGGTTTTCTTTTAAGGTAAAATATCGCTCCTGAAGGGCAAAATAAGAGTCAGATTGATCTCTCTTTTGCCTGGCTTTGTCGAGACTGTTTTTCAAATCCTTTAAATAAATCGGCTTTAGAAGATAATCTAATGCTGAGACTTTAAATGCCTGAATGGCATATTGGTCATAGGCTGTAGTGAAAATCACCTCAAACGTTGGAGAATCAAAATAATCGAGTAGCCTGAACCCATTTTCCATAGGCATCTCTATATCCAGAAAAACAATGTCTGGATTATACTTGCGTATGACTTTAACCCCTTCCTGGACATCATTAGCTGTGCCAACGACTTCTGTCTGATCGCAAAACTGTACAATTAGTTCCTGTAGGGAGGCAACGCTATTTTTTTCATCATCAATGATGACGCATCGTAGTATTTTCTTCACTTAACTCAGTGTATTATTGGAATAAACAATTCGACTCTGGTTCCTGCGGGTTCACCAGCTTCGTTTTTTAAATCTTTAATGAGTACAGGTTTATCAATTTTGTTGTCATGTTTTGAGGATCGCCACAGCAGCCTAAGCCGCTCTTCAGTAGTTTTTATGCCGGAAGAGTTATAGCTTTCCGGCCGCCATTCATTTAGTTCTTTTGCTTTTTCCCTGCCAACACCATTATCTGAAATAATAAAGTGAATGGCGCTATTATATTGTGCAACAGAGATCTCCAGTTTCCCACCTTGCTTTTTGTGCATCAGTCCGTGTCTGAAGGCGTTTTCCACTGTTGGCTGCACCACCAATGGCGGGATTAAAATATTGGCATTAAGCAGACTTTCGTCGACATTGACTTTGATATTAACCTTATCCTGGAAGCGTAATTTTTCAAGTTCCAGGTACACGTTTAACAGCTCAATTTCGTCCTCCAGCATGACTTCTTCCAATTTGGAATGTTCAAATACGTCTCTGATAACTTTAGCGAACAATCCGAGGTATTCGGCTGAGGTTTTGATATTTCCTTGGGTAATAAAATGCAGGATTGAATTGAGGGCATTGAATACAAAATGCGGATTCATCTGGGCCTGTAATGCTTGTGATCTCAATTGGTCATGTTGCCTGATCATTTGTTCTTTGAGACGTATCCGATCTGTCCTGTTTTTAATGATAGCCATTACTATGCTAAGAGTGAAAACTGTAAATCCAATCCTGGCTATCCAGGTGCCCCACCAGGGTTTTCTGATAAAGAAGCTTATTGTCGATGGAGAATTGCCCGTCTGCCCGTTTTCGTTTAAAGCCCATACCTCAAATTCATATTTCCCTGGAGTAAGTGCGGGATAACGAACAGTTTTTTGATCACTAATTATCCAGTCTTCCTGGATATTTTTTAACCTATATTGATATTTGAAATTTCCCAATCTCTTAAACCCAATGCCTTGAAAACTGATGCTGATATTATTTTTATGGTAGGGTAGGGAATAATGATTGGCAATAGCAGTTTCGTTTAAGTTGATGGAAACCTTGGTAAAATAAACTTCAGGAGTGCTGGTATTGGCATATGATGCATTGTTAATATCTAACCCCACCAAACCTTTGTTAGTACCTGCGAAAAGTAAATCTTCCGAAACCCTTAACAAGGTGTAAATCTCATTTGAAGGAAGTCCATCATAAATATCAATTACATTCTTTGCCACGCCATCTAACCCAACATTGGTAATCCCTCGATTAGTTCCGGCCCATAACTGACCGAAATCATCAGCATGCAAGGCTTTAACGGCATTCGAAGGTAGCCCGTTTTGTTCTGTTATATGAAATTGTACCTGATTATCCTTGATACCGAACAATCCATTTGAAGAAGTGCCGACCCAGATTGTTGAGTCAGCAGTCTGTGCTAATGCACTTACCGAATATTTAAAGTCAAACTGAGGGGAATGAAACTTTTCTAGTGAATCGTTCGCAAAGCAAAAAAGTCCCCAATTATTCCCTAACCACAATTGGTTGGAATCAACCTGATCCACCATTGTTGTACTAGTACCGGAAAGTAAGATTTGTCTATCATACTCACCATAAACAAATCTGTGAAATTCATGAATGTTTTTGTACTTGGCGCCTCTTTTTTGAAGGTCAAATAAATTAAAAGTCTTTTGAAAAGAACTCTTTATGACACTTGTATAAAAGGAAAAATAAAAACTGGAGTCGTCCTTCGGTGAAACGAATTTTATATTTGCCCTTATTTGGTTCTGTGGGTTTAGGCTTGAACAAATACCAAAATCTGAAACAATTAAAATGTTATTATCCGGCCCTTCGATGAAAGTGTTGACTTCATTTCCATCTTTAAGAACTATGGATTTTGAGGATAGGTCTTGGGTGAAAACCATAACTTCATTAGAAGACGTGCCTACAAATATTCGTTCATCCTCTGTTTTTAGTAATGCTTTGACTTTATCTGAAGGCAGACCACCGTTTTGTGTATTCCAGACGGTGGTTCCAAGATTTGGTAACATAAAAATGCCTAATCCTGTCGTGTAAATCCACCTGTTGCCTTCCCGGTCTTGAAACATCCCGTTAATAAAATATTCTTTGAATAGGTGATTACCAGATCTTAGTGAAAGTGGTGAAAATTTATGATCAAAGACAAAGACTCCTCTTCTGGTACAAACCCAAAAATTGCCAGAATGGTCCTGTTCAATAACATTTATATTTACCCCTTCCGGAATTTGAAGGGATTTTTGGTTAAATGCCAATGAGGAATCAGACAAGTTAAATTCTAATACCTCTAAATCATAATTTACGATTAAGTTTCCAGATTTGGATTTTGTAAATAATGGTACTTTCGAAGTGAACTGATTTAAAAAAGAAATATTTTGATTGATTTCTTTTAACCTATTGTTTTCGTAATAAAATAGGTGTCCAAGACTAAAACCAAAAACGATTTTGTCATCAATGACTTCAAGCATTGAAGTGCTTAAGGGAAAAGGACTATAATAATTAGGTTCGATAATTTTCGAAAAATAGGGACGTATTAAGGGATGGGATTCTAATTCAGGATTCAAGGTTCCCCACGAATTGGAGCTTGGGTCAAAGTTAAGAATGCCATGCGTACTGGCTCCGATCCAATATTTTCCACCCTTATCAACCCGGAACTGCCTTACTTTAATGGTGTCAAGGTACCCTCCAGGATTAAACTCAATTACCGATTCACTTTTGTCCAAATAAAAAAGTTGACCCGAAAAATTCCAAAACCAAATCGTACTGTCTTGTGAAAGATAAAGTTGTAAAACTTCACTGTCTTTAAAAGATGGAGAATTAAAGTGGGTGAAATTCTCTCCGTCATATTTGCTTAATCCATTTTCTGTACCTATCCATAAAAAGCCTTCTTCATCTTGCAACATATCGTAAACGGTCATACTGAGGAGGCCTTCGCTATCAGTCAAATGAATAAATCCGGGTTTTTGTGCAAAAGAGATGAAAGGGAGACTTAAGGCGATCATTCCTGTAATGGCATAAGTCATGATCTTAGAGAGGTTCATTCGGAGCAATCTTTTCTTTTGAAAAATCACTTAATCCCTTGTTTTTGGATGGAGGCTCGTAAAACATATCTAATGTCCCTAATGATAGGGATGGTCCACCACTAATTTTAGGGATTAGATTCTTGAAAATACAACTTGTATAAATATAAATAATAATTCAGAGTAGTGAGTTACGTAAAAATAGGTGGCATTCACTCAATTTCAGTTGCAGTCAAATGCAAAGCTGACTATCTTTTCGTGTTAGCAAAAAGTGTTAAATGATACGAATAGTCGACCCTGTATTCCCACTAAAACAATCTGATTTTAAATGATGCTGAAATTTCAAATAATTGAATTGCTACAGATTTAATGTATATCTACTTGAAGAAATTAGAATACATAAATAGGATTTCCCAAAGATTAATAAATGCAATTCCAAAATGTAACGGTCAGAGCATTGCTTTATTAATACTCTGTTTAATTTCCAGCCCGATTATTACTGCCTCACAAGACATTTTTCCTATTGAATTTTATAGACCTGCCGCAATAGTTTCAGCAATTCCAACTGAAAAAATCGAGATTGAAACCAGTGTACGCTTGGGCTATGAGGGGTTAAACTACCAACTGATTGCCTCTCCATCTAACAAGGTTGTTTTATTTCTGACGATTCAGCATAATGAAAATTTCCCTAAAGTGAAATTCCCGGGAATGCAAAATCTTTTTATCCTGGGAGGAAATGAATCTCTTTATGGTGAATTGGGAGGAGGATATATAGTCTATTTATCAGAAGCAATCCTAAATGTTGGAGGAGGATATGGCTTTGGGCGGTCTCAACATGATGGCGACATAGATGAGGGAAGAGTTCGTTACCACAAAGTATTTGGAATGACCAATTTAAGTTACCCAACAAATTTCGCCACGTTCAGTGCCTTGATTCGCACTAGTTTTATAAAGTTTAATGGCTTCGATAGAAGATATTTCTTTATTGAACCCGCATTAGAGATCAAGCCAAGGATCTGGAAAATAGGGTTTCCACTCCAATTCGGATATGCATTACCGGTTCATAAGAACTCCGGGCTTGCTACCGGTGATGTGGCATTACCAATTTTTAGTATTGGACTAAGTTACAATTTCATTGTAGGAAAATCAGACTGACCTACCTGATAAGAGATTATGAAATCACACCAACAAATTTGCCCAATTTTATCCACTAACTCAAAGTAACGAGTTACATCAGCTTAGGGGGTATCCGCTCAAATTAGGTTGTTGTAAATGATTAATAAATCTATCTTCTTAATAAGAAAAGCAAGATTTGATACAAAAGAAATTTTCAACCCTGGACCTCAATAAAACAATGTAACTTAAATGATTAGAAAAAAGATTTTAATTATTGACAATCACCCTTTATTTGCTCAATGCCTGAGTTTCTATCTGAATAATCAAAAGAATTATCTGTGTAAATGGACTTCACAACGAGACCATTGTCTATCAATGATTCAAAATGAAAACTTTGACCTTGTTATTCTGGATCTTGATATGCCCGTTTCAGAAGGTTTTAACATTTTAAAACAGATCAGAGAATATTCACCGTTCATTCCAATCCTAATAGTAACTCTTCAGAACGAGTCGAAACATGTACTAAAAAGTATAGGCTTAGGCGCTACAAGTTTTATCCTTAAGAGCGCAGATCCAGTTGATTTGAAGCGCGGCCTCGAAGCAACACTAAATGGGAAGTCATATTATTGTCGAGACATCCTTTCTGTTCTGGCTAATCATTACAATAAAAAGGAAAAAGGCCTTAGTGAGCGTCAAGAAGAAGTGCTTAAGCTTACCGCAATGGAGTATACAATTAAGGAAATAGCCAGTAAACTTAACATTAGTACACATACCGTAATTTCCCACCGAAAAAATCTTATGGAAAAACTGGCAGTTAAAAGCCAGGTGGGTTTGGCTGTTTTTGCCGTCCAAAACGGTTATTGTTATGCTTAAGTTGGTTGTAGTAAATTTTTGACCTTTCTTTCAAAAGGTTAGCTGTTTAGGGAGCCGCGAGATATTTGCGGCTCCTTTTTATTTGAACAATCCCGCATTCCTTTTTGTAATTAAGCACAACCCTGTACATTGTGCACAATTAAAATACAACCTAAATGGAAGCATACATTTTCGATGCCATAAGAACCGTTCGCGGAAAAGGCAATAAAAAAGGTGCCCTTATCGGAGTCACACCGACAGAACTCGCTACCCAGACCTTGATAGCGCTAAGAGAAAAACACGATCTCGACACTACACAAGTCGAAGATGTGATCCTTGGTTGTGTCGGTCAGGTAATGGACCAGGCAGCAAACATCGCCAAAAACGCGGCCCAACATTCACGATACGGTGATCATCTCTGCGGGGTTACACTCAATCGTTTCTGCGGCTCAGGATTGGAGTCAATCAACCAGGCAGCGGCTTACATCAAAGCTGGTTTTCGCGACCTGATTGCAGCAGGAGGTGTAGAAAGTATGTCAAGAGTTAAGATGGGCGCCGATGGAGGCGGCATGTTTATGGATCCCTCAATTGCCATCCCTGGAAATATCGTTCCTCAGGGCATCTCAGCTGATCTGATCGCTTCCAAATACGGTTTTTCAAGAAAAGATGTCGACACCTTTGCCCTCAATTCTCAAAAACGGGCTTCCCTTGCAGAAAATGAAGGTCGCTTCAAATCCAGAATTCCTGTAAAGGACATTAACGGATTCGTTGTGCTGGGCACCGATGAAAATATCCGACCATCAACTTCCATGGAAGGACTAGCCTCACTGAAACCCTCTTTTGCCATGATGGGCGCAATGGCAGGCTTCGATGCTGTCGCAATAGGCAGATACCCAGAGGTCGAAGAGATTGAGCACGTCCATCACGCCGGAAACTCTTCCGCAATTGTCGATGGAGCTGCTATAGCATTAGTAGGCAGCAAACAAGCCGGTGAAGCACTCGGACTAAAGCCAAGATTCAAGATCAAAGCCGCCGCGATCCACGGCACCGACCCCACGATTATGCTGACAGGCATTGGCCCAGCTTCGCTCAAAGCCCTCAAGCAAGCAGGCATGAAACCTTCGGATATCGACCTCTATGAGATTAATGAAGCTTTCGCAGCCGTAGTACTAAAAGCCATGAGCGACATTGGCGTCGATCACACTAAAGTCAATGTCAACGGAGGCGCAATTGCCCTCGGTCACCCACTAGGCGCCACTGGCTGCATGCTAACCGGCACCCTAATGGACGAACTCGAAAGACAAGACCTCAATACTGGCCTGGTCACCCTCTGCATAGGCGGCGGCATGGGCATAGCCACCATAATCGAAAGAGTTTAAGAAGTAACTAATCCACCACAGTCAAACACCGGCCTTCATGAAATCCCGTAAAGAAAATCACGCAATGAAGCGTAAAGAAAGGAAATCTGTCTGAGCACAGCGAGTTATTTCCTTTCAGCGAAATGAAGTGATTTTTAGGGTATTTCATTACAGCCTCGATTTTTTGCTACTTTTTCATCAGGGAAAAAGTAGAAGGAAAAAAGAAGAAACCTAACCAGAAATGCAAAACACAACCAACAACCTCTTCAAAGTAGAAATTGATGCCGACGGAGTCGCAACAGTCATCATCGACCAAATCAACAATCCAACCAACCTGTTCAGCTTCGGCTTTGTTAGCGCCTTCAACGAGTTTGCCAAACAGGCAATCAAAGACGAAAGTATCAAAGGTGTCATCGTCACCTCGGGAAGGAGCATGTTTATGCCCGGTGCTGACTTACGTGAATTAAAGACCCTCGGCGATGATCCCGAAAAGCAATTCAAAGACCTGATCGGTTTTCACAAAGCATTCCGCGAAATTGAGACAGGTGGGAAACCATTTGTAGCAGCTATCAATGGCACTGCAATGGGCGGTGGACTGGAGCTTTGTCTGGTCTGTCATCATCGTATCGTTTTGGACAATCCAAAAATTAAACTAGGTTTCCCGGAATCTAAAGTTGGCTTGTTGCCAGGTGGGGGAGGAACCGTCAAAGCACCGTACCTTCTTGGTATTCAGAATGCATTAATGTATCTGTTACAAGGTAGAGAAGTGCGCCCGCTCCAAGCATTGAAAGATGGCTTGGTGGATGATATCGCTTCAAACAAGGAAGAATTATTGGCTGAAGCAAAATCATGGATTCACAATAACCCAAACCCGATCCAACCCTGGGATAATAAAAAATACAGAATGCCAGGCGGTGGGTTTTGGTCGCCAAATGGTGTCCAGACCTTAATGGGTGCTGTTGGCAATGTCAATAAAATGGCTCATGGCAACTACCCGGCTCAAAATTATATCCTACAGGTGATTCATGATGGCTTGCAACTCCCGATTGACAGAGCCTTGGAAGTAGAGGCCAGGTTTTTTACAAAAGTAGTTGGCAGCAAAGAAGCCAAAAACATGATCAGAACCGGGTTTCTTGGCATGCAAAATGCCAAAAAAGGAAAAGCCAGACCCAAAGACGAACCAAAGTACGAGATTCGCAAATTGGGCATCCTAGGTGCAGGTATGATGGGGGCAGGCATTGCCTACGTTTCTGCAAAAAGAGGCATGGAAGTCGTCCTAAAAGATGTAACCATCGAAAATGCAGAAAAGGGAAAAGCCTATTCAGCAATGTTGCTCGACAAGGCGATTGCCAAAGGCCGCTCTACGCAAGAAAAAAAGGAAGCCCTATTAGCCAAAATCCATCCAACGGATGACCCTGCCACCATGACTGGATGCGATCTGGTGATCGAAGCCGTTTTTGAAGACCCTAATCTCAAAGACAAAGTAACTAAGGAGACAGAAGCGGTACTCAATCCAGAAAAAATTTATGCCTCAAATACTTCTACCATACCCATTACCCTTTTGGCAAAATCGTCAGCTCGGCCTGAAAACTTCATTGGTATTCACTTCTTTTCACCAGTAGACAAAATGCCTTTGGTGGAAATTATCGTTGGTGAAAAAACCGAAAACAAAGCCATCGCAGCAGCTATTGACTATACCGTCGCAATCGGGAAAGTACCGATAGTTGTCAACGATAGCCGGGGCTTCTTCACTTCAAGGTGCTTCGGTACTTTCGTCAATGAGGGACTTTTTCTCCTTGAGGAGGGCGTTCCACCAGCAATGATAGAAAACATCACCAGGCAAAAAGGTATGCCTGTAGGCCCATTGGCAGTGCACGATGAAGTATCACTTACTTTAACGTTACACGTCATTGAGTCAGATCCTTCAACTGATAAGCCTGCGGAAACCATGAGGTCGTACGGAATAGTCAAAAGCCTTGTAGAAAATCACGGTCGGAAGGGCAAAAAAGCAGGCAAAGGGTTCTACGACTATCCGCAAGGGGGTAAGAAAAAATTATGGCCAGGCCTCTCAGAAATATTTGCCCATAAAATCGATACACTAGATAAAGAAACCATAGCTAAACGCATCATGCATCGTCAGGCCCTCGAAAGTTTCAGATGCCTCGATGAAGGGGTTCTGAACTCCGTCATTGACGGCGATATCGGATCAGTTCTCGGGTGGGGTTTTCCAATCTATACCGGAGGTGCTCTTTCCTACATCGACTTTGTAGGTATCCGCCAATTCGTAAATGACTGTGACGAATTTCACAAGAACTATGGCCCTAGATGGGGAGTACCAGCCAGCCTAAGAGCATTGGCGGAAGCCAACAAATCCATCCACGAATTCAAAAAGCAATAAGTTAATCTAACTTTCAACTACTTTTACATTTTGAGTTTTGCGGTTTAAACACCCGGATTTCTCATTTCGATATATTTTTAAGAACTTAAAAATCGTGGTATATCCCTATAATCCTACTAAATTCTAGCCATGGAACTAAAAATAAACGGAAAGTTACACACCGTAGACGTAGAGGAAAACATGCCTTTACTCTGGGTATTACGTGACGAACTAAATATGACCGGCACAAAATATGGCTGTGGCGTAGCATCTTGCGGCGCATGCACAGTCCATGCCGATGGCATTCCTGTCAAAACCTGCATGCTGCCAGCAAGTGCATTTGAAGGACAGGAAATCACCACAATAGAAGGCATTGCCGAAGAAGGACAACTGTCCGACATCCAGAAAGCATGGATCGAGCACCAGGTTCCGCAATGTGGTTACTGTCAGTCAGGAATGATAATGGCAGCCGAGGCGCTCCTCAATGAAAATCCAAATCCAACAGACGAAGACATCGATGCAACGATGACCAATATTTGCAGATGCGGCACCTATCAAAGAATTCGTGAAGCGATTCACACTGCCGCTAAAAATCGCCAGGAGAAGACAGAACTCCCGGGCTAATTTCTCAACTCAAAACAAAGCATCATGTCAGATAATAAACCAAGTAAGGCAAAAAAATGGACCCGTCGTGCATTTATCGGAACGGGAGGATTGCTAGGCGTAGGATTGATAGTAGGTGTAGGTGGTAATTGGTACCTCTCAAAGAACGCCTATAATTATTCTGGAAAAGGATTCGGAGATGGCCATTCACTCAATGCCTGGATTCGAATTTCCCCGGATAACCGGATTACAATTGCTGTTCCAAGAGCTGAAATGGGGCAGGGAGTACATACCTCAGTACCCATGTTGATAGCTGAAGAACTGGAAGTACGCATGTCAGATATCGATATCATTGAGCCCCAGCCAGAGCCGGCTTACGCCAATACATTATTGCTTAATGAGAATCCAAAAGACATCCATGGCAGCCTTAAGTTCATGGAAAAAATATCACACTTCTTACCTTTAGTGGCGACAGGTGGAAGTACGACCATTCCTGATGGTTACGATTATATGAGATCAGCCGGTGCCACAGCCAGAGAGATGTTGATACAGGCTGCTGCCGAAAAATGGGGAGTCGACAAGTCTGAATGCTATGCGAAGGATGCACAGGTTATCAATAGAAAGACCAATGAACGCTTCACTTATGGTGAATTGGCGGAAGCCGCTTCAGGCATTAAGTTATCAGGCATCCCGAAGTTTAAAGAAAAAAAAGACTGGAAGCTTTTGGGCAAACCGGTTCAGCGACTCGATATACCCAACAAGGTAAATGGTAAAGCCGTTTTTGGCCTTGATGCTCGTCCGGAAGGCGTTTTATACGGGGCTATTCGGCATGCCACATATCACGATGGGGTGATTAACGGCGTAACGAACCAGGCAGAGATCGAAGCCATGCCTGGCGTGAGGAAAGTAGTTTTACTCCCAAAAGGAATGGGGGTGGTCGCTGTTGCCGACAATACATGGCGCGCTAAAAACGCCATCCTCGCAATGCAGCTCGACGAAACGGGCGACAAAACGTTATCATCAGAAAAAGTGGAAGAGCATGCAACAGAAGTAGTTGATGGTGAAATGATTGCGGCACCGATGAATGAAGGCGACGCGCAGGCAGTTCTCGATAATGCAGAAGGGGTTATTGAAGCTACTTACGATGTCCCTTATCTCGCACATGCTTGCATGGAGCCTATCAATTGTACCGTATTGGTCAAAGGCGATAAAGCTGAGGCATGGGTGGGGCACCAGGGATCTTCAATTGTGCTCGATGGTGTAAATGCAGGGGCAGGCGTTAAAAAAGCAGGGATTACCGTCAATAACTTATATCTCGGCGGCGGATTTGGCCGTAGAGCCGAAATTGACATGGTGGTCAATGCCGCCTATGTAGCCAGTCAAATGGAAGGCACGCCCATCCAGTTGGTTTACACAAGAGAAGAAGACATCAGGCACGAGATGTACCGACCATATGCAAAGGCGAAATTCAGAGCCAAGCTAAATGAAGATGGTAGCATTGAAGCCTGGGAAAACAAATTGGCCTTGCAGTCAGTTGGTTATAGTTCCATTATGCGGATCAAACCGGCATTCGCAGATTCTCCTGCTAAAGATGCATCGACTCCTGAAGGGGCGATTCACCTGCCTTATAATATGAAAAATGCCTACATGGGCTTTGGCCAAATGGAATTACCCATTCAGGTTGGTAACTGGCGTAGTGTTGGTAATTCACACAACGGCTTCTTTACAGAATGTTTTATCGATGAATGTGCAAACGCTGTGGGTAAAGATCCTTACGAGTATCGCAAGTCGCTGATTACCAAGCATCCGCGTTTCTCCGCTGTTTTGGATAAGGTGGCTGAAATGAGCAATTGGGGGAAACCGCTTCCTGAAAATCGTTTTCATGGAATTGCCTTGCTGAAGTCCTTCCGCTCTATCGTTGCTCAGGTGGCTGAGGTTACGAAAGTCGGAGATAACCAATTTAGCATCGATAAGTTTTATTGTGTGATCGACTGTGGTCGCGTGGTTAATCCCGACACGGTTGAAGCACAAATGGTAAGTGGCATTATCTTCGGACTATCTGCTGCCCTTTACGGGGAAATTACCTTCAAAGATGGCGAAGTCGAACAATTCAACTTCCCGCAATACGAAATGGTCAGGATGAATGTAGCACCTACGGTAGAGGTCCATATCATGGATGTGGATGAGTATCCGGGTGGCGTTGGAGAACCTTCTACACCGCCTGCTGCACCTGCACTTGCTAATGCCCTTTTTGCTGCTACAGGTCAACGGATCAGGTCATTGCCATTGAAAAATCACGGGTACGAATTCGTTTAAGCCAATACTCTTATCCAAAAAAACAGGAAATGGACTTGTTGAAAGGGGTTAAAGTCATTGATTTTACCAGGCTGCTGCCCGGGCCGGTGGCTACGCATCTGCTTGTTCAAATGGGCGCCGAAGTCGTCAAGATCGAAAGCCCCAAGCGGATGGATTATGCTAGGCTGTCCGGTACGCCGATTGATGGCGCCAGCGTCCTTTTCCATCATTTAAATCATAACAAGAGGTCAAAGATTGTTGATTATGCCACTGAAGAGGGTAAAGCTGAACTGTTGGAACTTATCAAAGATGTCGAGGTGCTTATTGAACAATTCAGGCCAGGTGCTATGGATGCCTGGGGTTTTGGTTACGAAGCCATGAAAAAACTGAATCCGGGAATCGTCTATGTTTCTCTAACAGGCTATGGCCAGTCCAACGAATTTTCAAATGAGGCCGGCCACGATTTTAATTACCTGGCTTACGCCGGAATAATGAGCTTGTTAAAAGACGAACAAGGTAAACCCATCGTTCCCGATACCCAATTTGCTGATATCGGAGGGGCCTATATGGCTGTTATGGCCATTCAGGCCGGATTGATCAACAAAGCCAAAACGGGAGAAGGATGCTATCTCGATGTCTCAATGGCAGATGCCGTTAACCCATTCCTGGCCATTCCTTATGCATTGCATCAAAGTAATTTGGATTATCGCAAATTCAATATCGTCAACGGAAAAACAACCGTCAATTATGCTGCTTACGAATGTGCAGACGGAAAATGGTTGTCTGTAGCAGCGATGGAGATAAAGTTCTGGAATAACATCTGTGATGAAGTCGAAAAACCGGAATGGAAGCGAAAACATGAAATGGAACTTCTGGTCTCGGTTTTCCCGAAAGGGGAGATTGAAACGTTATTCAAAACCAAAACCAGGGATGATTGGATGGCACTATTTTCTGGTAAAGATGTTTGTATAGCCCCTATTCTTGAAGTCGAAGAACTCGAAGATTCACAATATCATAAAACAAAAAACACGTTTCAGATATTTCATACTCCGAATGGAGAAACTTTGAAAACAATTAAACTCCCGTTTTCTGCAAAAAAATAAAAAGGTGTCTTAATATTATCACCTCAAAACGCTCCCTAAAATGAAAAAAGTACAATTCGCTCTAGTCTTCCTCGCATTGGTCATTTATATCGGATGTTCAAGTGACGCTCCTGAAAAAACAACCAATAAAACACCAGAAAAGGAATTGGTGAAAAAAGAACCGACCAAGGCTGAGCCAATAAAGGAAGAAGTCAAAAAAGAACCCAAAGAGGAGCCAAAGGAAACCCCTAAAGCTGAAGAGAAACCACCTGCACCACAGGAACCGACTGTGCCACCTGAGCAAATAGCCAAAGCCAAGGAAATTATTGCTGGCGTATCCGACAAAGATATTGCAGCAGTTGATGCTAAAAAAGTTTTCCGTATGCAATGTGCCGCCTGCCATGGGTTTACAGGTAATCTCGTCATCAACGGTTCAAAAGACCTGACAAAATCAACAATACCCCTGGAGGAAAGCATAGCACAAGTCTATTTTGGAAAAGGCCTCATGACACCTTTTAAAGGAAAAATGTCAGAAACGGAGATCGTAGCCGTGTCAAAATATATTGAAACCGAATTCAGGAAATAGTCTGTTCAATACCGGATACGTATATCATGGAAAGAGTAAAAGTCGAAATAAACGACCATATCGCTGTTGTTACACTCAACAGGCCCGACAAGATGAATGCATTGGATATAGCTCAGCTCAAAGCCATCGTGGCAGCAGGCGAAAAAGTTGCCGCAGATGCTTCTGTCAGAGTAGTAATTTTAAAAGGGGAGGGGCGAGCATTCTGTGCCGGTCTCGACCTCAACATCATGCAGGGCGGGAATGAAGAAATGCCGCCATTACTGAAAAGAACACATGGCATTGCCAATATCTATCAGAAAGTAGGTTGGATCTGGAGAGAATGTCCTGTTCCGGTTATCGCCGCAGTACATGGTATCTCTTTTGGTGGCGGACTACAGATCATGCTGGGTGCAGACATCAAATACATTACGCCTGACACCAAGTTATCGGTTATGGAAGTAAAGTGGGGGTTAGTTCCGGATATGGCAGGCACCCAACTCATGCGACACTCCGTTAGGGACGACATTATTCGTGAATTGACTTTTACCAGTCGTGTTTTTTCTGGTAAGGAGGCTGTAGAATATGGTTTTGCTACGCACCTTTCGGAAAATCCGTTTGAAGACGCCATGAAACTGGCACAAGAAATAGCGAGCAAAAGCCCGTCTGCAGTAGTGCGTGCTAAAAAGTTACTCAATGCAGCACCCTACCTCAATCAGGAAGATGGCCTCATACTGGAGTCAGAAGAACAGGAAGCCATCATGTTCAAAAAGAACCAAATGGAGGCAGTCCTATCGGGTATGCAAAAACGACCTGGTAACTTCGAGGATTTCAGAGAGTAATTTCTTTGCTCAAAACCTTTCCAATAAGACGCAGATTTTTCATTATTGACCGTTTTAGACAAGTTGTTTGACCAAAAAAGGCAAACATGGAAACTGATATTTAGATAACTTTATCAGGAAGTTATGCGAAAATCAGCAAACCAGATCAAGTTTATCAATTGTGGAGACCTGGAAATAATGGTTTCTATCGAAGGTCAGGCGGTTGAAAAACATCCCTACTACTATCCTGCCATCGTTTTGTTATACGCGAAAAAGGGGACAATAGTGCTGGAGGCGGATAAAACGATTAAGAAGGTTCCTGCGGGAAATTTTCTGCTCATCAATCGCTTCTCCACAGGATTTATGCACAAAACCTGGACTGCCGAGGAGGGAGAAGCTAATGTTTTCGCCTTCGTTTTTCATCAGGAATTTGTGAAAAAGGTGAGGCAACAATTTTCTACCAATGATACGGATAGAAATATTGAAGTTCAAAGTACCTATATCCTGCCCCCTAATCCTATTCTTTCGGGTTTGTTTGATAGCATTTTTAACTATATCCAACAAGAACAAACGTTAGACACTAGCCTGGTTGAGCTGAAAACAATGGAAGCTATGATGGGTGTTCTCAACTATCACCCTGAATGCCATAATATTTTCCTGACAGAACGGCCTGATGAAAAACTGGATCTGCAACAACTTGTAGAAAGCAATTATATGTACAATGTACCATTGAGTAAATTGGCGCAGCTTTCCGGAAGGAGCTTGTCTACATTTTCCAGGGATTTTAAGGCTATTTTCAATGATTCTCCACATCGATGGATCAGGAAACGCCGACTGATAAAAGCCAAGGAAATGCTGCTCAATACGAATCGTAAACCTGTCGAGTTTTATATGGAATTAGGTTTTGAAAGCCTTGCCCATTTTAGCCGGGTATTTAAAAAAGAATTTGGGGTAACATTAACTGAATTCAGGAAAAACAATTATTCAAAATTGAAATAGTCTTCCAAAAAAATATTTGATACACCAAACTCAACTCAAAATGAAAAATCTGAAGTTCTTCTTGATTGCCATTGGTATTGTAGCGGTTACCATGGCAGTGACCAACGCCTCAGAATCAAGTGTCGAAAAGACCTCAGCCTTGACTTCTGAAACCTTTGAAGGAGATACGCCTTTTGATAAAATGATGGCCGTATTGACGCATAAAAGATGTGTCAATTGCCATCCGGCAGGAGACCGGCCAAGACAAGGAGAAGATAGTCATTACCACAATTTTAATGTCATGCGTGGTGCCGATAATCATGGCCTGGCAGCACTTAGATGCGAATCCTGCCATCAGCATGAGAATAACAATTTTTCTGGTGTTCCCGGTGCCCCGGAATGGAGTCTTGCTCCAATCGAAATGGCGTGGGAAGGCCTGACAAGGGTGGAAATTGCCAGGTCAATGCTCGATCCTGAAATCAACGGTGGTCGTACCCTCGAAGAAACTGTAAAACACCTGACTGAGCATGAATTGGTGCTTTGGGCATGGGATCCTGGCGTTGATGCTGCTGGTAATCCTCGTGAGAAGCCACCGGTTCCGAAAGATGAATACATTCTTGCCGTAAAAGAGTGGGCTGCCAATGGCGCCATAATACCTGAAAACTAGTCTCTTAATTCAAAAAACCAGATAAAATGAAAATATCATTCAATATAAATGGAGCACCTCAATCGGTAGATGTTGACGGCCAAACGCCATTACTATGGGTAGTTCGTGATATCCTTGATCTAAAGGGCACCAAATTCGGCTGCGGAAAAGCGGCTTGTGGCGCCTGTACTTTGCATGTGAATGGCGAAGCAGTAAGATCATGTTCATACGCGGTGAAATACGCTGCAGGGAAAGAAGTAACTACGATCGAAGGGCTCTCCAGTGGTGAAAATATGCATCCTGTCCAGCAAGCGTGGATCGAGGAAATTGTCCCACAATGCGGCTACTGCCAACCCGGATTCATGATGGCTACTGCTGCTCTGTTGAATAAAATTCCAAATCCGACTGATGAAGACATCGATAATAATATTGTGAATATTTGCCGCTGCGCCACTTACTACCGGATGCGGAAAGCGATTCATAGGGCAGCTGAGATCAATAACACCACTTCCTAACCCACAAAACAGAACATCACATGTCGAAAACAGATAAAAAATCAAAAAGAATATCGCGCCGGAAGTTTTTGGTTCGGGGCGGATTAGGCACAATTGGCGTTTTGGCTTTGGGTACCTATATATTCAGAAATCCGATGCGTCGCGGTATTTTGGAAATGGCCGAAACCATGGTGCCGCCATACTCAGGTAAAGGAACAGAACCCAATCTCTGGTTTGAAATAACTTCAGAAAACAACCTGGTACTCCACTCCTCCAAAGTGGAAATGGGACAAGGTACTTTTACGGGCTTTGCCCAGATCGTTGCTGACGAACTGGATATGGATATCAGTCAGATCATAGTGAAAGCTGCCGAAACCAGCAGGGGAATTGTAGATGGTATGAGCACAGGTGGAAGCCTGTCTGTGGCTTCTCTTTGGATACCTCTTCGGGAAATGGCTGCTACGATGCGAGAAATGATCAAGATCAAAGCCGCTGGTCAACTTGGCGTGGATATCAGTGCGCTGACAACAGCAGACGGTGTCGTCACTGCAGGTGATAAGACAGTGACTTACGCAGAAGTAGCGAGCAAGGTTGAAGAGTGGGAAGTACCAAAAACCCCAGAACTGCGTCCGATGAAAGACTATAAGTTCATCGGCAAACCAATTCCTCGAATCGACCTCGAAGCGAAAGTCATGGGCGATCCCATTTTCGGAATGGATGCTGAGATGGAAGACATGCTGCATGCTGCAGTCATCAGACCTGAACACATAGGCGCCACCATGAAAAGTGCTGACACCAGTGAAGCTGAAAAAATGCCAGGTGTCATTAAAATTGTAAAAAAAGACAATTGGGTAGGCGTGATCGCTAATAGTTATCCAGAAGCATTAGCTGCAAAAAGAAAGATCAGAGTAGACTGGGATGTCCCTAGAATTTGGACCGAAGAAGAGATTCGCGAAATGCTAACTGTGGGTAAAGGTGACAAAATGATCACCCAGAAACAAGGAGAAGCCTTGGTTGTAGAAGATGAGAATGTTATTTCTATGGAATTTTCAAGCCCGCTTGGCGCTCATGCCCAAATCGAGCCAAATGGCGCAGTAGCTCATGTTAAAGATGGCAAAGCAACTATCATTATTTCTACCCAGGTTATTGGGGTAACTCAAAAACAAGTGGCAAAAGCACTCGGGTTAAAGCTTGAAGATGTGAATGTTATTTGTACTTACCTTGGTGGTGGTTTTGGTCGTCGTCTCAATACGTCTCATGCCGTTCAGGCCGCAGAAATGTCGATTGAAGTAGGTAAGCCAGTCAAATATTTCTTTACCAGGAAAGAGGAATTCCAACACGATACCTTCAGACCACCTACCCATCACATTATGCGCGGAAAGTTGGATGAACAAGGCAATCTGGAGTCGTTAGAACATCATTATGCCAGTGGGGATGTGGCGATCAATTCTGTGATCATGCCACCGATTATGAGTACGGTGTTGGGTACCGACTTCGGCGCAATGAGAGGAGGTAATATCATGTACCGAAAGGTGGCCAACCATAGAGCCATTCAGTGGCATACAACTCTGCCTTTTGCGACAAGCTGGTGGAGGAGCCTGGGCTTACTGGCCAATACGTTCGCTATTGAATCCTTCATTGACGAAATGGCCTTGACAGCTGGTAAAAATCCGGTTGATTTCAGATTGGCCATGTTGGATGACGACAGTTATGGCGCAAGAACCAAAAAAGTTATTGAGCTTGCAGCTGAAAAGGCCAATTATTCTGATAAAGCTGAAGGTAACCGGGCCATGGGTTTTGCTGCTTCCATAGATGCAGGTGCACCCTGTGCACAGGTGGTTGAGGTAACCGTTGAAAACAATGAGATAAAAGTTCATAAGGTCGTTTGTGCATTCGATTGTGGAATAGCAGTAAACCCTGACCAGGTAATCGCGCAATGTGAAGGATCCATTATCATGGGTATCTCAGGCTCTATGCACGAAAAGATGACGATCAAAGACGGTCAGTTAACACCAACGATCTACGGACCTTACGATATGGCGCTTATGCGCAATACGCCAAAAGAGATTGAAGTACATTTAATTCAGGGTGCGGATGTGCCACTACCAGTTGGCGAGCCGCCACTTGGCCCGATTGGCGCAGCTATAGGAAATGCAGTCCGCCGGATAACAGGAAAACGGTTGACGGACCTGCCAATGATTTTGGGATAGGACCCTGCGTTCCAAAAAACAAAATGGCCGGATCAATTTTCATTGGTCCGGCCATTTTTATTAATACTACTTTAGGAATGACAATTTATTATCACAAACCATAAAATATAACTTGTTAAAGTGGGGTCTCTCAAAGAGGATCCTGAGTTCTAACCAAGTACATCGCTTTGTTTCGAGAATGGCTGGTCGTAATAACGCGTGCCTGTAGCTTTGTATAATGCATTGGCCAAAGCCCCCATAATTGGTGGCAGACCTGGCTCACCAAGTCCTGTTGGGTCAATGCCATTGTCTACAAAGAAGGTTTCAATCTCCAACGGTGCATCAGTGTGTCTGATCATTTGATAAGCGCCGAAGTTGGTTTGCTCGGGCACCCCATCTTTAAATGTAAGACCGCCATACATGGCCGTTCCGATACCATCGACCGTACCTCCTTCAATCTGGTTTTTCGCTCCGGTTGGATTGACGACTATACCACAGTCAACCGCGCACCAAACCTTTTGAATGACCAGTTTGTCGTCTTTTTTAACCATATCGACCACCTGGGCAACATAGGTTCTATGACAATAATAAGCGGCAACACCTCTGTGAACACCTTCCATTTCCTGTCCCCAGCCGGATTTCTCTTTGACGAGTTTCAATACACCAGCATAACGTTCAGGGTCGTAATCGTTTTCTTCCCCGACAGGGTTGTTTTTGGCTTTTTCGAATAACTCTATACGGAAGTCGATAGGATCCTTGCCGAGTGCCTCAGCAACTTCATCGAGGAATGATTGCTCAGCGCCTGCAATGAAATTTGACTTAGGTGCACGCCATGCTCCGGTCGAAATATTAGTTTCCATGGAACTATCTTCTGCGCTATAATTTTCCACTGTACCAGCGGGGAAACGATCCGCCCAAACAGGACCACCGTGTGCTCCGGCACCTTTGACGGTAAGTGCAGTGAGGTTGTTGTTTTCGTCAATCGCTGCCTTGTATTTTACTTTGTAGGCTGGTCGATAAGTACCATTTCCAATATCATCTTCGCGAGAATAGATCACCTTGATTGGTTTTTGGGTCATCTTTGAGATCAAAGCTGCCTCAAAAGCAAAATTACCGTAAAGACGGCGTCCAAAACCACCACCCATCCTGGTCATCATTATCGAGATATTCTCTTCGGGCAATTCCAATACATTGGCAAGAATGCTGGCTGTCATTTGTGGCGTCTGAATCGGTCCAACGAGTTTGGCTTCTGTATCTGTTACATGGGCGAAGAAGTTCATTGGCGCCATCGTATTATGTGGCAGGAATGGTGCTGAATAGGTTCTTTCAATAACCTTTGTGGCATTTTTGAATGCTGCTTCAGGGTCACCATCTTTTCTTGCAGGTTCAGTGGATTTTTCAAGAAGTGCGGTCAGTTTGGCTTCATGATCTGAGCTGTTTTCGGCTTTGGAGGTGCGTTCCCATTCAACCTTTAGAGCTCTACGCGCTTTCATGACCTCCCAAGTCGTATTACCAACCACGGCGACCATCGAATTTTTCAGGAATGCATTCCTTGCAAAAGGCATCTCATCAAAATAGTCAGTATCCAATTCCAAAACATCGACAATCCCGTCAAGGGCTTTTACTTCATCTTTGTTGTAGGTCTTGACTTTCATGCCGAATGATGGTGGATGTACGATCATGGCAATCAGCATGCCTTCTTCTTCATAATCCATCCCAAATAGGGGCGTTCCCTTGACGATATCGCGACCGTCTACATTGAGTATTGATTGGCCGATGATCTTGAAATCTTTCGGGTCTTTCAATTCGATTTCTTCCGGAACTTCGAGACCAACTGCATCTGCAGCAACCTCTCCATATCCCAGCGATTGTTCAGAAGCTTCATGGGTAATGACTCCTGCGTTTGTCGTTAATTCCTCCACAGGCACCTCGAGTTTTGTAGCAGCTGCTTCCAATAGCATCCTTCTGGCAGTGGCACCTGCTGTACGCAAGCTTTTCCAGCCCAACCTGATCGAGTGACTGCCACCTGCCAACTGGCGGGAAAAATTCTCCGTGTCAAGTCCGGCCTGCTCAACCACTACTTTTTGCCAATTGACATCGAGCTCTTCGGCTACGAGCATTGGCATTGATGTTTTGACGTTTTGTCCGATCTCAGGGTTTGGTGACATGATGGTAACGACGCCATTTTCACCAATTTTGATAAAACCGTTCATGCCGTACCAATTTTCAGGCATTTCCAGTTCTGCAATCTTTTCCTCTATTTCTTTTGGGGTACACCCTGCAAGAAAATTAAATCCCAGTAATAGGCCCCCTCCGACTGCTCCGGATACTTTCAGAAAAGACCTTCGATTATATGATGTTTTTATTAGTGTCATGATTCTTTTTTTTGGAATGATGAATTCGATTAAAATAGTTAGTCTGTTATCCGCTAACTATTTTTCGCAGCTGTTTTTACAGCATCTTTGATACGTGTGTATGTGCCGCAGCGGCAAATATTGCCATCCATTGCTACAGCAATTTCATCATCACTAGGATTGGAATTGTCTTTCAATAGAGCAGCAGCTGACATGATCTGTCCGGTTTGACAATAACCGCATTGAGCCACATCATGCTCGATCCATGCTTTTTGAACGGGATGCGTACCATGTTCAGAAAGCCCTTCTATCGTCGTTATTTTCTGATTATCGATTTGCGAAACAGGGAGGACGCAAGATCGCATTGCAATGTCATCAATATGAATCGTGCATGCTCCGCATTGAGCAATGCCACATCCAAATTTGGTGCCTTTAAGATTTAAATGGTCACGTAAAACCCAAAGTAATGGGGTGTCAGGAGCCACGTCAACCTCTGTGGTTTTGCCGTTGATGTTGAGATTAAAGATTGCCATTGTATTGATTTTTTATTTAGAAGAAGAGGCATAGCTTGAATGGTCAATTAAATTAATGGAAAAACAGCAATATGTATCAATATTAAGAAAACCTTGACACCACAATACTCTAATTTAAATTTAGTCTATTTCAAGCCTTTTCGTGTGGATTGTTTTTATTCTCGTTGCTCATTTCTATTTTTGAATGATTCCAATGTCATAATTAGGAAGTAAGTCATGTCGATTACGAAAATAACTGTAAAGGCTCCCGGACGCATCAATATAATTGGTGAACATACCGATTATAATGAAGGCTTTGTTTTGCCTGCAGCCATTGATAAAGGCATCACCTTCAGGTTGGTGAAAAACAACTCGCCGGGGAAAGTAAATATCACCGCCAAAGATGTAAATGAAACCTGGTCGTTTGACCTCGAGAGATTTGATGCTATTGCACCAGGTTGGCAAAACTATGTAATGGGGGTGGTTTTGGAACTACAAAATGCAGGCGCCTATTTTACCGGATTTGAGGGAGCGTTTGAGGGTGACATCCCTATTGGCAGTGGAATGAGCTCTTCTGCTGCTCTTGAGTGTAGTTTGGCTACGGGACTTAACGGGTTGTTTCACCTTGAGAAAAATGAATGGCAATTGATCAAAGCTTGCCAAAAGGCAGAAAATGATTTCGTGGGTATGAAATGTGGCATTATGGATCAGTTTGCAAGTATGATGGGGAAAAAAGGAAACGCCATGCTTCTGGATTGCAGATCTCTTGAATTCAAGTATTGCCCGATTGAACTTGGTGATTATGAATTGCTACTGCTCAATTCCAATATTTTGCATAACCTGACTGATTCAGCATATAATAATCGTCGCGAGGAGTGCGAAGAAGGGGTTAAGATCATCCGGAAAAAATTCCCCAAAGTCGAAACGCTCAGAGATGTAACGATGGATATGCTACACGCCACCAGGAACAAGCTTTCTGGGAATATTTTTGGTCGGTGTTTCCATGTTGTAAAAGAAAACCAAAGAGTGCTTGAAGCGGTCAAGGTTTTAGCAGAAAATGACCTGGTTACGCTTGGCGACCTGATGTACCAATCACACTTTAGCCTGCAAAACCATTACGAAGTGAGTTGCGAGGAAATGGATTATCTCGTCCAGGTCACCCTCGCCAGGAAAGAAGTGCTCGGTAGTCGAATGATGGGTGGTGGATTCGGTGGATGCACGATCAACCTTGTTGAAAGTAGTTTTACAGATCAGTTTATTGAACAAATATCAAAACTTTATCGCCAAAAATTTGGCTTCGATTTGACACCTTATAAAGTTTCGATCGCTGATGGCGCTAGGATAATATAGTTAGATTCGGATAAAAGGTAGAAAAAACTCAACTTATGTAATCGCGGGGCCTCCTGAAAGGGACCCCGCGATTTTTTTAGTAACGCAGGGTCCTCTTCGAGAGACCCTGCTGGAACAGAAATCATGATTTTGTTTGATACCTTCTATGAGATTGGAGAAAAAACGGAATTCCAGACCTGAGTAGCAGCGACTCTCTTTGCATAAGTAGAAAAGTCAGTCGCTTTTCTGTTTAGTACCAATTGAATGTCTGATGTTATTTCTGAATTCTCCTCAGTCAAGACTTCTTCAAACAAGTAGGTGATGAGCCAGATGTACGTCTCCGGAACTTCGTGTTTATGTAACATGTCTTTATACGCTTCCATCGTTACCGGAATAAATTTGATATCTCGACCTGACGCCTCGGATATTTCAGTAACTGCTTCGCGGAAGGTCAGCTGTCTTGGACCTGTTAGCTGGTAGGTTTTTCCATTATGGTCAGATTCAGTAAGTGCTTTTACGACCACTTCTGCGATGTCATCAACATCGACAAAAGGAATACCGACTTCACTTTTAGGAAGCGCCACAACACCAGCAAGGATAGGATCAATGAAGAAGCCTTCATTAAAGTTTTGGTTAAACCAACTTGCCCTGACGATGGTATAGTCAAGTCCGCTGTTTTTGACAATTTCTTCACAGAATTCAGCTTCTTTTTCGCCCTTTCCGGAAAGAAGGACAACTTTCTTTACACCAGCTTCCAATGCCTTTTGAGTAAATTCAGTGATGGCATCTGATGCTCCGGGAACTGCCAGGTCAGGTTGATAAGTGATATATGCAGTCGTCACCCCTTCGAGCACATTCGGCCAAAGTTCGGGTTTGTCCCAATCGAAGGATGGGGTAGCTGATCTTGAACCAATGACTGTAGGAATGTTGAGTTTGGTTAGTTGTTCGACAACTCTACGGCCTGTTTTTCCGGTTCCGCCAAGGATAAGAATTTTCTGATCTTTCATTTTGCAACTTTTTAACGTGAATAACTTTTGTTGGATTATTGATACCACAAAGTTGCAGGCCTTTTTGCCGTTTGGTTGGTTTGAAAAGGAGTAAGATTTGTTCGAAAAGGATTATTTGTGTAGTTCAGTTATTTTTTAACCTCACTCGGCCGATATCCGAATTTTTTTGCGAAAGCATTAGAAAAAGAGCTGAGGCTGTCATAACCAACATCCCATGCCACTTCTCTTACACTTAGCTCGGCCTTAGTTAGTAGTTCATGGGCTTTGGTCAGGCGTTCGTTTTGTAGGTATTTGAAAACCGGGACGCCAAATAAGGCCTTAAAGTTCTTCTTCAGCTTAAAAGTGTTCAATCCGATTTTTTTGGAAAGTTCTGAAAGAGAAGGCGGGTTGTCGAGGTTGCCCGACAATATCTCTTTTGCCTCTATCAACTTTTGGCGTTCACCATCAGCTATTTTGCTGTCTTTCATATTGGACAGTTGACCGAAAAAATGAGATAACAACGTTGTTATCTGGCTCCTGAAAAACATCATTTTGGTTTTACCCTGATACTGAATGTCAAAAATACTATCAATGATGGCCAGCATTTGGGGTGTCATAAAAAACCTTGGTCCCTCGACATAATGATCATTAGGATGAACGAGATGATTTAAGAGTTCGGAGAAAAGTTCACCTTCCTGGTTGGGAAGCTTATCGAGGTTTTTAGTGGAAGTGGCAATAACCACACTCTGAAGCGGATTTTCAGGGGAAACGGTGTGTATAAATTCGACTTCCTTATCAGCATAAAACGAGAGCACCAATCCCTTGGTATGTTGATATTCTTTTTGAGTATTACCGTATTTGACCGAAAGGTTGACATTGCCAGTGCCGTAAAAGGCAACTGCAATAAGTGGTTCGTCGAATGAACAGGCATCGGTGATCACCATCTCTGAAGATGCTTCTTCAACGAGAATGGTAAAGTCATTGATATTTATGATCTCCCTGGTCATAATTTCACTACTAAAGTTACATATTTTCTGCTTTCATTGGCTAAATGAAGCCAATGGGTTAAGGCCGAAAGAGACATTATTTGATATTCAGGAAATTTGATAAAAGTTGACCTTTGCCACTCAAAAATCACTAAGTAATAAGGAATGGTTAAATTAGACCATACCATAAACAGAATCATATGCCAGCAGATATAGGAAGTATAGAGTTTTACACCGGCCCTGATATTTTGGGTGGCCCCGACAGTCTTAAAGATACCATACTTAATTTCATTGGCGATGCAGATAAAAGCCTTGATGTTGCTGTCCAGGAACTGGATGATCTTGAAATTGCCGGAGCATTTGTCGATGCATTGCAGCGAGGTGTAAGAGTTCGCTTGATTCTTGAAAAGGACTATCTGATCGCACCTAATCCTCCTGACGATGTTTATCAACCTGGTGGGCGGTATGAAGAAAATCGTAACATTCTCAGCATAATGTATCGGGCAGGAGCACAAGTATATGCTGATTTTAATCCAGGCATTTTCCACCAAAAGTTTATCATAAGGGATGGCAAAAGCCTCTTAACTGGATCAACGAATTTTACCTCTACTGGTATTAAAAAAAATCTTAACCACCTGATTATTGTCAATAACCGCTATATCCTTAAACAGTATATCGCAGAATTCAATGAAATGCTCAAAGGCCGATTTGGCCAGCAAAGCCTCCCCGATTTTAAGGCACCCAAAAAATACAAGGTATCCAGAGTACCGGTAAAGCCATTATTTGCCCCCGAGCATGGTCCTGAAATGGAGATCATGAAGCAAATGATGAAGGCCAAGAAATCTATCCATTTTGCCATCTTCACCTTTGCGCAATCCAGCGGAATAGATGATACCATGCGCGTGCTTTCCCGCTCAGGTATAAAAATCAAAGGTGTTATGGATGGGCGTCAAGCCAACCAGGAATGGGCAGCGACCCACCCGATTCATGCAGAAGAGAATATTGAATTGTACACCGTGAAACCCCAGGGAGGACTTGGCAAATTACACCATAAACTCATGGTGATAGACGATAATATCATCATCGCAGGTAGTTTTAACTACACCGGACCTGCAAATTATATTAATGATGAAAACATCCTAGTAATTGGAGAGTGCAACCCTAAAGATGCTGCAGTAAAAGAAAGACAGAACATACTCGCTAATTATGCCATTGACGAGATTGAAAGAATTATTACAGATTTCGGAGAATTATATACTGGAGATTAACCTAATTTTTGATTGGTAACGCTAACCGTTGGTTGATATCCTTTATCGCATATTCTAGTGACCTGTACATCTTTTCCCCTTTACGGGAATAACGAATACCTTCGAGGTATGGGGTTTGTCGGTAAGTCATCATCAAAGTATCTATGTCTGATTTCAGATCTAGTAAATCCTGACTTGATAAATTGTTGTTTTGACCATTATCCCATTTCATCATAATAATGCCATAGCCCCCGTACAATGCTGCTACTTCATTGCCTGAATGGATCAAATTGGCCAGAAACTGCTCATATTCTTCAATGGTGTAGGTGTTTTTCAATATACCTTCGTCCTTCCAGGCACGTTTAAACCAATAACTAAGATTAGCGTAAGTCTCCCAATGGTCGGGCACTACTTCTGTAATGACTTTATAAAGAAAATCCAGGTCGGCTGATGTTCTGTAAGGCCTGTCAACGCGCAGAATGGCCGCTCTCATGAGGTTGTGCAGCCAGTTATTGGTAATCTGGTTCACCCATGGTTGAGGGTAATAATTTAAAAGGAAGGCTTCCTCCTTTTCTTCAGCCCAATAAAGGAGGTTTTCTCCATGGCGTTTGCCATCAAAAATATAGTAGGAGATACGATGCATAAGAGCTTTGGCAGGTACCTTCCAAGCGACTTTAGCCTGTTCTTCAAGGCTAAGTGATTCCTGATCTAAAATGGACTGAGCGAGGTTCACCTGCCGGATATATCCACCAACCCGCCGATACACTTCAGGAAGGATTTCAGGGTCATGTTTTTGCCAATTCCCTCTTTCAATAACTGAAGGGAAATATTGATGGAACCATTTACCATATTCCTTGATCAATAAACGACGGTCAAGTGGTTCGTTTGGGGATATGAATGCAAGACACTCCCTGATATTGGTCGAAATGTCGTATGCTCCGACTTTGGCGTAAGCATCGACATTTTCCGCCAACCAGTCACTGAGCCAGTCAATGGTTACATTATTTGTCGCATTAAAAAGCTCCGGCATTTCATAAAAAAAGAATTCCCTGAAGTGTTTCTCAGAAACCAGGTGTTCGGTTTTTTCAGGCACACCTTCATCTCCTGCCAGTTTTTTGATATGCATAAAATTGAAAACTGCATTATCCGAGATCTTCAGAAAAGAAAAGGAGATAGCCTTTACAGGAATGTCAAATCCTTCCCGGAGAGCCGGGTGTTCAAGGACCTGATTTCTGAATCTATTTGGTAGAACGGCACAACTGTTTGAATGCGACAAAATTTGTTCAGCCATATAATAACAGGCACGCTGGAAATAAACGTGTTCAAAATACTCAACCTCAAGTGCAGGGTGATCAAAAAACACAAAGGATTGAATACCCTGAGAACGTAGGATGGTTACATTCCTGATATGATAAAGCAGTTCTTTTCTGAACTTAAGATCTTCCTCCTCAGAGTAGGGGATAGACTGGAAGTAAATCGGCATCCCCAATTCGCAATCATAAACTGTGAAATCAACCATGTTTTCAAGAGCAACATTGACTTCAAGTCGAATATAAAGGGGAATGTCGTGACGCCATAGATTTTCAAGTATTGGTTTTATACGGTCAACTTCGGGCTTGATGCTATAACGCAACTCTGATGATCTCTTATGCAGGTTGATCAATTTCGCTTCCTTTGAATTGATCATGCTTTTTATGACCAGCTCCTTTTGTACCGGATTTTCTTCAAAGCCTTGAAGGGAGAATGCTGCTTTTATCTGTCCCTTTTTACCAAGTCCGGGAATGGACAGCAACAGTATTCCGGCAAAAATGAAGAAGGTAAAAGCAAGATATCTTGATTGTTTGATCATTTCATTTGATCAGATGCCGAAATGAGACAATTTGGCGGACGGGCATGTGCAATTCAAATTATTGGTCAGTTTGCTTAGCCTTACCAATCAGTTTTTAGTTTTTGTTGACGTTTAAACCTTTCAATGGCATGTTGGATCAATTGGGTGATCAAATCAGTGTAGGACAAGCCAGCTTCTTCCCACAATTTTGGGTACATGCTGATACTTGTGAAACCTGGAAGCGTATTGATCTCGTTGACATATACTTTTCCTGATTCGGTCAAAAACATATCTACTCGTGAGAGAACTTCACAGTTGAGTGCTTTATAGGCTTTAATGGCCGTTTTTCTCAGGGCTTCCATGGCAGTTTCGCTGACTTCTGCAGGTACGATCACCTTGGCCGCTGTTGCACTGGTGTATTTGGCATCGAACGAATATTCTTCTTCCGAAACCACCAATATCTCTCCAGCTTTGGACACTTTCGGGAATTCATTGCCCAATACGGCACATTCCAGTTCACGGCCGTGGATCATTTCTTCGATCAGGATTTTGTGGTCGTATTTGAAGGCATCTTCAATGGCTGGGCCGAATTCTGCAGCAGAGTTGACTTTGTGCACTCCAACTGAAGAACCCATGTTGGCGGGTTTGATAAATATAGGTGATCCCAGCTGTATTGTGATGCTGTCGTAATTCAATGATTCCTTGTCTGTTACATTGACTACCATGCCATTAGCCACGTTGATGTCCGCATCGCTAAGCAGGGTTTTGGCGTAAGCTTTGTCCATAGCAACTGAGGAACCCAATACGTCTGGACCTATAAAAGGCAAATCCATAATTCGCAACAGCCCTTGGATGGTGCCGTCCTCTCCATTAGGACCATGGATAATCAGGAAAATAGCTTCGGGATCCGGTAAAGCTTCTCCTGAAGTGGTATTGATTATTTTTCCTTTTTCCTTTCCGGGAACAAGAGCCAGTTCCGCCCCTTCTTCAGGTACGAACTTCCAGTCGCCGTAATTTTCAATCAATCGCCAACATCCTCCACGATCAACGCCGATTAGCATGACCTCGAATTTACGCTTGTCTATGGCCCCATTGATGTTCCTTGCCGAGCGAACGGAAATCTCATGTTCTGGCGATTTTCCCCCGAATAGAATGGCTATTCTTCTCACGAATTCAGTTTTCGCGAAAATTAAGCATTTTAATTTTTTTGAGGTGGAATTATCTCATGTTTTAGTGGGGTCTTCTGAAAGGGCTACCGTGTGGACACATCGAATTATTTTTAAATTATCTTTGGTTAAGATGTCTTTTTGTGACCTTGTACAGGTCAAATTATGTTTGCTAGTTTTCCGGTTTTCAATTTTCCCGACCTCAGAGAGGTCGCACATTCACCTAAAATGGAATAATTCGACCTCTCTGAGGTCGGAAACAAGATTTATGGCCATTTAGCTAACATAGTTAGACTGCTCTGCGGTCAATGGTTTGGCCAAACTACGCCTGTGAAAAAGTCAATTTGCCAAAAAAAGATGTGTCCAAACGGTAGCTCCTGAAAGGCGCCCTGCGTTTAACATTATTACGCAGGGTCCTCTTCGAGAGACCCTGCTAGGACAATATGGAAAGTCAATTTAATACCTGCAGATCTTTTGGGGTTACCCCAATGACAATGCGTTCAACAATATCCCGAGCAGTGGTGATTTTTGAAAGATCAGGATAAATTTTCCCGGTTTTACCGGAATGGTGGCCATGGCCTACAAGTTGCATGAGATAGTAATCCAATCGATCGTTCAAATTGATGTCGACTGAATATATCAGAGAAGGTTGCCCGGTCAATCCCGTCCCACTATGATACTCATCATCCTCTGGAAAATCATACTCCGAATAGTATTCGTTATCATCGAATGCTACATTGATTTCCAGTTTCAGGGTGAAACGCGACAATTCAGGCACGGAGGTTTCAAGAATGAAGTTGCCAATTTGAGTGGCTCCCGTTATGGCATCCGGTAACGGCTCATTAGACGGTGGCGCAAAATACCCATCCGTGTAAGCAGGCCCTTTTTTATGTGACCAGATCGGCAACGCATCTACCCTGCGATAATCACCACCACTCCAATCCTTTTCCTCATCAAAAGATTTGAAGTTGTCTTTTGTCCGCCCGCCAAAAAATAATCCCTTGGCTGTAGCCTTGGTTACGAATAACGTTTGTACAAAATGTCCTGATGAATCTTCCATCCAGATGGCAATTTGCGGATGCCAGAAATGTTCACCGTGCAGCAGGTCAAATTGTATATCAACCCCTGCATGATTTGTCATTTCGATTATAGCATATCTTTTGTTGTCGATTTCTTTGACAGTTTTGGCTTTATACCTGGCCCCCAAATCCATCATTCCTGTAAAAGGTGATTTTTGAAAATAGGTGCCTCCCAATAAACCGCTAATAATTACGGCAACAATCCACAACTCGGGCCGTTTTAGTCCTTTCCCGAAAGGAAGATAACTGAGCAAGGCCCATAGGTTATTACTCAAATGAAATAGAGCACCAAGCAAAAAAGTAAGGCCAAAGAAAGTGTGGACAGTAGCTACGGTGCGCGAATAATCAGTAAAAAATGACAGTACACCAGTAAAAGCCAGCACCGCAAAGCTCAGGGCAAGACTAAGGATTACAAAATTTCTAAATTTCATATCAGGCCTTAAGCATGGAGGTCAAAGATGAGATCCGCTTTTTCAGATAGGCGACCTGGCGTGCTTTGTTTTGCGGAAGTTCAAAAGGCTCAAATCTTTGTTGCATCAATGAAGAGAAGCTGCCTTCAATAATTCTCACTTCATCTGCTATGATTGAAATGCTCTCATCATCAGTCTCTCCAACGATGCCATGTACTGAATAAGTCCGCTCATCGAAGTTGATGGTTTCATAGGTTTCCATAATGGCCTTTAGGTTGATCAGATCCTCTCTTAGCGCAGAGATCACTTTGGCTTCTCCGAATTTCGTTTGGGCGCCTCGGCAGGCCGAAGGAGTACATCCTGAAGTTGTTGCTTGCTTGCTGTCTTTAGTACAGCAGACTTTTTTTTCAGCATCTTTTGACGTTGTGCAACAGGTTGTCGATTGGGCCATTCCTTGCCCGGCAATGAGAAAGAAAAAGGTAATAGAGAAGATTTGAAACAGGGTTTTCATATCACGTCTTTTAAATGTCAATAATTTGAAAATTCAATATTCACATCTAAAGACGGAAAGTTGTAAAAAAGACGCAAAACAGGATTTGAGATTGTGTAATGACCTTATTTACAGGAACATCTGGGGCGATAGGCAATAATATTGCCGTAAGAGTCATGTTCTACAATACAACATTCAATGATCAGGTTTTTCAAGAGCTGCCGACCTCGTTGCACCCTTGATTTCGCTCCTGAATATGAGATATTTAGTTTTTTTGCCAAAGCTTTCTGCGACAATCCTTCCACTTCGGTGAGGATCATGGCTTCTCTGTATTTTTCTGGCAATTTTTCAATAAATGGGTTGATGCAGGCCGCAAGGTCTTTGTTTCTGAATGTTTGTGGCTCTGGACCCAGTTTATGCACGATTTCGGGAAATTGTTTGGTCTTTTTTTGTTCCCTGAAATGGTCGATTGCTAAATTATGTGCTGTCTTGAATAACCAGGCAGGTACGGTTTCCGGATTTTCCAGATGATGTCGGTTTTGATATAATTTGAGGAACACTTCCTGAGAGATGTCGTTTGCTTTCTCCCGGTCATTGACGATCTTGAAGATATAGACGGAAAGTTTTTTTGCGTAGGAATCCCAAATTTGTGTAGTATCCTGATTTGTCATAGGCCAACTTCCTTTTTTACAAGGACTTATTGACGGGTAGGAATATTGCATTTGGCGGACAACAAAATTGTGAGAAAATTGAATTCCGGTATTGATACTGGTCAAACAACACCTCTCAGTCTGCTATTCTTATCCCCCTTTATTATCTTTGTAACATGTCGAAAACAGCAATGCAAGCAATTCTTGATAATCATCGGTTTCAGAACAAACTCGGTGAATTAGCGAATGAGTACGGTCTTAGTTTCGAAAAGGTAAGAAAAGACGCAGAAAAATACCTGAAAGAGTTATATACCGAGCATCAGCCACTGGTTGGTCTTGCAGGAGTGGAAAGTTTCAGGTTCCTGCTTTCCAGGGGATATGATAAATCCATTGATGTAAATCCGGAAGAGATCAAAAAAATCACACGGCTGATGCGGCGTCACCCTGTTGCCTTTGTAGTAACGCACAAGACATACATAGACACCGTAGTTTTAAGTATTGTTTTGGGACGCCATGGACTCCCGCTCCCGCTTATGTTTGCTGGAATAAACATGGGGTTCATGGGGGTTAAACAACTTGGTAAAAAGGCCGGACTGATCTTTATCAGAAGATCGTTTAAAGATAACCACGTTTACAAAGCTACATTACGTCACTATATTGCTACGCTACTCGACCAGAAAGCCAGTTTCATGTGGGCCATTGAAGGCACCCGTTCAAGAACTGGTAAGCTGGTCTGGCCAAAAATGGGTATCCTGAAATACATTATGGAAGGGGAGCAGGATACTTCGCACAAGGTGAAATATGTGCCTGTTTCACTAGTCTATGATTTAATTCCGGATGTAAAGGAAATGACGAAGGAAGGCAGGGGTAAAAATAAAAAACCTGAAAGCCTGTTGTGGTTTATCAATTACTTCAGGAAAATGAATGATAAACTGGGCCGTATTTCATTACGATTTGGAGACCCCGTAGATATTTCAGATGAAGGCACTGTTAACATCCCAATTAAGCAAAATAATTTGGGTGATGGTCAGAGTAGCATCCCGTTACTGGCCTTTGAGCTCGTCCATTCGATTAACCGGATAACTCCAGTAACAACGACATCTTTAATATGTAATGCATTATTAAGTAAATATTCTTTACCCAAAGCGGTGCTTGATAACAACGTGGCTGACCTGATGCATCTCATAGAAAGCCATAAACCCGATGCGTTAGTAGACAGGGGCATTGCTGTAGGAGAATCTGTCCAGAAAGGGCTTAATCTCCTTTTGAAAGCAGGTCTTGTCAGAAAAGTAGGGGAAGGGCTTAATTCGAAATATGCAATTGTAGCTGAGAACTACCTTGAAGCGACGTATTACGCTAATATGGCTGTACATCATCTTTATCAACGGGCCTTTATCGAAATGGCGTTGTTGAAGGTGATCGACGTCAAATCGGCTCAGCGGGAACTGGCATTCTGGGAAGAGATCATGTCTTTGCGTAACCTGTTTAAGTTCGAATTTTTCTACTCCAAAAAATCGAGTTTTTCTGACAAGATCGAAGCTGATTTTGCGATCCTGGATCAGGATTGGGGGAAGAAGTTAAATGGGCCAAAAACAGGATTATCCAAATTACTGAAGCATCAAAGCCTTTTGATCGCTCCTGTGGTATTATACACCTACCTGGAAGCGTATAAGATCGTTGGTCGTGCGCTCCAGAATATGGATCCGGTGGATCATTTCGATGAAAAAGCATTCCTGGAAGCCTGCCTGGCACTTGGTGAAGAATTGCACTGGCAGGGGCAGATACATCGGCTGGAGTCTGTTTCAAAGCCTTTCTTACTAAATGGTATTCGTCTGGTCAGGAATCTGAATATCATTCCGGCCTACGGTGACCGGAAAGAAGACGGCATAAAAAAATTCCAGGATCATATCCAGGATTGTACAGAACGCATCAGGTTGTTACAGGAGTATACGCTTGATAGTCCAACTGCATCAACTGCCTTAATTCCGCTTGAGCAACGTATCGTGCCTGGTTCTAAAACGGACGTAGTAACCAAAGAAATTTTTGAAGGTGAATCAGGTGCCCATATTGGGGCATTTTTTGACCTAGATCGCACATTGATTGATGGTTTTTCCGCCAAGCAATTTGTGCAGACACTCATCATGAAAGGCAAATTGACCAGAAAAGAACTGGTTGCTCAGTTTGCTGCCGGACTGGTCTATGCCACTGGAAATACAAATTTTTCGAATATCGTGGCAATAGGGGCCAATGGCGTTAAGGGAGTAAAGGAACAAGTCTTCATCGATGTTGGAGAAGAAGTATATCGCGAATACCTTGCAGATCATATTTATCCTGAGGCCAGAGCTCTTGTGGCAGCGCATTTCGAGAAAGGCCACACGGTGGCTATCGTTTCAGCTGCCACACCTTACCAAGTAAATCCTGTTGCTCATGAGCTGGGCATTGAACACATTATGTGTACCCGACTTGAAGTCGAAAATGGAATATTTACAGGCAAGATCATCGATCCTGCTTGCTGGGGAGAGGGCAAGGCTAAAGCTGGTAGATTATTAGCCGACCAACTTAATCTCGATTTATCCAAAAGCTATTTTTACACCGATAGCGTAGCGGATCTTCCATTACTGGAAATTGTAGGTAATCCACGGCCTTTAAATCCTGATGTAAAACTATCCAGCATTGCATTCGAAAATGACTGGCCAATCAATAAACTCAATGATGAAGCTCGTCCGACCGTAACCAATGTCGTAAGAACGGGTTTAGCTGCAGGTAGCATGATCCCTGCTGTTTTAAAAGGCGTAACCAAAGGCGCTTCACGTGGATCATGGAGCGATGGCATCAATGCCATGGTTGCAGCGTTTGGCGATATTGGAACTGCTATGGCGGGTATTAAACTTGTTGTGAAAGGTGAGGAAAATCTTTGGTCACACAGGCCTGCCGTTTTCATTTTCAACCACCAGTCTGGTGCTGATATGTTTATTGGCGCAAAACTGGTCAGGAAAGATGTAAGAGCCATCGCCAAAAAGAGTTTGAAATACACACCTATCGGCCCATTCATGATGGCGGCAGGCGTAATATTCATTGATCGGGGCAATCGCGACAAAGCCATCGACGCCATGAAGCCGGCAGTAGAAGCTATGCAAAATGGTATTTCTGTAGTCATCGCACCTGAAGGCACCAGGAGTAAAGGTTACGAATTAGGGCCATTCAAGAAAGGGGCTTTCCATTTGGCGATGCAGGCAGGGGTGCCAGTCGTACCCATCGTAATTACAAATGCGCATGACGCACTTCCCAAGGGGAAAACAGTTTTCACACCTGCTGCTGTGGAAGTGTCAGTATTAAAACCAATTCCAACGGACGACTGGAACAAGGGCAACCTCAATGAGAAGATCAGGGAGGTACGAGAATTGTATTTGAGGGAATTGGGGCAGCTCTAAGCCTTCGCCTTCATCATATACCCCAGTATTTTGGCCAACTTCATGGCTTTCCCCTGATCGCCTTTGATACTGAGTCGACCTTGCATGAAAGCTGTCGTAAGGCCAAGCTTACCATTAGCAATCCTTAAAAAGTGTTCTTCCTTTAGGGAAAGGGTAGCATCTGGGCTATCAACGATGCCTTTAGTAATTACTCCCGGACTGGTATTAATATCCATACCATAAAGAACAGGGCCTCCAGAGGTTTTGAGTTCAAACTGGAAAAGGCCATTGCCGGGTTTGATCTTTGAGGCATTATCTTGAAGGTATTGAGATGCAAACTGGAAAAACTTGTCGGTTTCGGTTAATGGTGTTTCTGGTTGCTCCGAAGGGACAGGATCAGATTTCAGTTCACCATTAGAGGCTGGTTGTTCAGCTGGCTTTTCTTCTTCTTTGGGCTTTGCTGGTGCTCCTTTTTGCCTTGCCAGAATCAGTTCTTCAAGATGGTTGGCTTCTTCGCGAATATAGCGGGTGAAGTCATCGAGGTCAGGCATTGTTTTGATACAAGAGGTCGGACTGATCATGATCTGACCGTTATAACTAAAAATTGTGATGATCAGACCCATACCATCGATAATAGGTGCTGTACCACCAACGTAGATCAGTTTATGCCCATTGAGGTATAACGGGAACTGTGGCCCTGGGACGTTAGTGATCGTCAGGTTAAAAACCGGGTTATGCCTTTCTGCAATATGGTAACGCGAATACAACCTGGCGGCCTGGTTGGCAATACCAAAAGGAACAGCTTCAGCCATATTGGAAAGCGTTTTTGCGCCGAGCGCACCCTGGTAGGTTTTACCTTTGATCGTGTTATCGTGGATGCGTTCTATGCGTTCAATCGGATCATCGATATTGGTAGCCAATTGAACAAGCATTGCAGAAAGCTGGTTGCCATCCATGGAGTTGGGGTCGCTGGCTTTTCTTGTCGAAATGGGCACCATCGCCACCAAAGGCTTTGGGGGCAATTTGCCCTTCTCATTGAGGTATCTTCTCAACGCTCCGGCACAGATGGCGAGTATCATGTCATTCAAAGTGGTTTCCATGATATTTTTTAGTGCCTTGACCCTGTCGAGCGAAAGAATTGTCATATTCCATTTACGGTGCAGCGAAATGATACCATTCAAGGGTGACGGAGGCGCGGAAAAAGGCGTCGTAGGTAAATCCATTTTCTTTACCCGGGTTACGATGCCCGTTTTCACTGTCGCTGCTGCTGCTTCTGCTAAGAGTTTAGGAAACTTAAGTGGGTTTTTTGCAAAACTTAACCCACTTTTCACCATCAACGATAGTTCATTCGGTAAAGGTGCCGGGTTGAAAGGAGGTGGAGGTTTTATCGGCCTTGGTTCTGGGGTCAAGTCGAAAAGTAAACTCAGGATACTCGCACCAGCCATGCCATCGATTGCGACGTGATGGATTTTTGAAATTACAGCCACTGAGCCTTTAGGAACTGTCGTAAGATTGTTCAATCCTTCCACGAATGTGAACTCCCACAGTGGTTTGGAGCGATCCAGTACTTCACTAAAGATCTGGCTGGCCATCGCTCTAAGCTCCTTCCAGCCGCCATTCCCCGGAAGGGCAACATAATTCAGATGCAGATCTACATCGAAATTCGGATCATCCACCCAATATGGATAATCGATACCAAGCGGAACATTGATCAACCTTTTCCGCAGTTTTGGAATCAGATGAATACGCTCCACAATCGTCTGCCGAAAATTCTTGAATTTGATGGCTCCGTCAATGATAGCAACACTTCCGACATGCATTGGACTGGTAGGCGTTTCTCCATAAAGGAAAGCTGCATCCATTCCTGAAACGGGTTCTGCATTCGGTATATCGATGGTCTTGATTATTTTTCCTAGCACTTTTTGCCTGTTTAGTTTAATTATTCAGTTGGCTGGATGCAGTCGGCTGTTTGCTGATCACCTGTTGTCATCCAACATCTGGGTTTTTCTTTCAAGATACCAAATATCTATTTTTCCTAACATTTTTAAGCAGATTGCCTATTGCCTATTGCCTATTGCCTATTGCCTACTGCCTACTGCCTACTGCCTACTGCCACTTTCTTCGACGCTTCAGTCTCAGCAAGATAGCTGTTAATATCGAACAACCATTTCTCGGGCACGATTTTGTCGTAGACTTCCGGGAAAGCGGTTTCGGCTTTGTACTTGGCCCTCATTTTCCTGTAAAGTTTATGATTGAACATGTCTTCAAACTCCTTACGGGTCATGAAGATGTCTGCGTACAACATATGATAACCCTTCATCTTGGCGACAAGATGTTCGAGATTTCTGGAAGTTGGTATAGCGTCCCAGGTTTTGCGTTGGGCGCCAGGAGGAATACCATAAATGCCTATGTCGACATACATTTCGTAGTTATTATTGTCCAACAGGTTATCCGGGTTCCAGAGGAAGCCTTCATGCTGGCCGTGATCAAGAAGTTTGACCGGACAGACCCATAAAGGATAGATTTCATAATTCGGATGGATGAAATCGAGCACCTCTCCCATTCTGGACACAGGAACAATGACGTCTTGTGTGGCTCTGTTCAGAAATGCGCGATGCCTTAATTCTTTGGTCATCGTGTATTTCATTAACGAAATTTTCGGCGCACCCAACCATGCGAACAACCAGCGGTACCAGGGTTTATTTCCGAAAGGAATCAGGTCTTTCAACTGGAAGAATATGGAGGGTGTATGTCTGTGGAAATAATGTCTAAGCGGAATTAATTCTTCTCCCTTACCGGAATGGAGAAACGACTCAACATGCTTGTAAAACCATTGCTTATGCCAACGATTTATAGGGTTGATGCTAATGTTGTTATTGCTTTTACCATCATCAAATTCTCCACACATGATGACGCCTGTGTTAGGCGAGAAAACAAGAGCCTCCAGGAATGACCGAGGATTTTCAGACTCTGAAAGGGTTTTAAAATTCTCACAAAATTCATCCTGACTGTGGAAGGGTAGGTAAGTTAGTCGCATATACTTTTTGACTGGAATAACTTTTAATTCTACAGCAACCAGGAATCCAATGGTACCATGTGACCAGGGGAGTGCGTGGAAAAGCTCTGCATTCTCTTCTCGGGTGGCCCTGACCAATTGGCCATCAGCAGTGACCACTTCGAAGGCTCTGACAGTTTCAAAAAGAAAACCATAGCGGTGCGATGAGGTTTCGATACCGACGCCCATACATAATCCACCAACCGTTAGGTCATCCATCTCTACCTGGACCGCTAAAGCATAGCCTTTTGGGACGAGGAAATGTGTGATGTCGCCCATGGTGGCCATAGGTTCAACTCTTACGTAACCTTCCTTTTCGTCAAGGTCAAGGATGTTTCGAAGGTCAATTGGAATTTGCGCCATATCATTTTTGAAAGTGGCTGTTCGGATAGACATGGTTTTCCAGGGCTTGCGGGCTGTACACATTTTTTTGCCTGAAGCTGCTGCTGCCTGCACTGCTTTCTGAATCTCAAGAACTGCAGTATCATGTAGTTTATTGGTATTGCGGAAGTTCCGGTAAAACCAATTCTGGAAATCCTGGATCTTTTGATAAATAAAGCTGAAAGGCACAGCAAAAAGGAAAATGACTAAACCGCGGTGTTTGGTCAGGAAATCTTTCACGCTGGGGGTTTTTTGTGATTAAAGCAGAACTGTAAAATTAATACTTTTTAAGAGGTGGAGCAATGGTAAGCTTGCTTTGTTGGATTTTAAGTTGGATCATGCATGCTTTAAATAAAAAGGGCTACCAAAATTTTGGTAGCCTTGCATCCTGTTTTTTGGGGATTACAGGTGTGATATCGCTTAGTTTTTAAGTATTGACAACTGTACTCTGCGGTTTTGCTGACGGTTTGATGGTTCGGATGTGGTAGTCAGAGTTGCGGTTAATGCACCGCCATTGGTTTCAAATTTGACAAAAGCGTGGTGAGTGCCGCGAGATTTTCTTTCTACTTCTTTGAACTGTAGCGGCTTTCCACTTTGCTTACCCTCAAGAGAGACAATTTGTCCATCTCTGAAATTGATAATAATTAGTGCGTCCAAAGGAGTTACCTCAACCGTTTCGGATCCTGTCTCCCTGGCCGCTACAAAAAGGGTATTGCTAAATGAATGAGGGCTGGAGTTATTATTGTAATCAGTGGTATCCTTAGCAGCAGAATGAGGATTGAAAGTGTACTGCGTGTATTGAGGATCATGTTGGGCATTGATGGTGGTCATAAAACTGATAATAAAAAAAGCGACTAAATTGATGATTCTGAATTTCATGATATTTGATTTTAGTTGAATTAATTTGAAATACACTACTTAGTACCCCTTCTCAAAAAATCCTAACCAGTTTTTTGCTTTTTTTAAATTTTTTTTGATAAGTAATTGTTTATCAGTTCATTGTCGGAATGAATAAAGGCCGCTAAGTCAATAGCGACCTTTATTATGCCTGAAAAAAGCAGTGCTTTATCGCACAGTTTATTCTATTACTAGTCTGAATATAACGGTCTGATCGTTAGTAACTCCAGTTTTTCTGCGTTCAGCAGCCGTCGCTTCAAAAATGGAGATTTTCATTTTTCCATCTCTGCTTTCAAATTCACCGCCGGAGGCAATGTCATGAGTGCCGGCTGTAGCTAATGGATTGAAAGCAACAGGCTCATTGTCTATTTTTACATGAAGGCTTTTGACTTGCCCGCGTTCATTGTGGATGGTCATTTCCAAATCCAGTTCTTCTACTTCTACTATCATGGCAGGGTCGTTGACAACAACTAATTCGACATAATGTGTAGTTGAACTTTGTGCGGAGGCAAGATTTACGAATAGTAAACAAAGGCATCCGAATAAAAAAGAGAGTTTAGTTTTCATTTTTCCTGGTTATTGATTAATCAAATTCAATTGTCATTTCCACTCTGCGGTTTTTTTGGGGCCCAGCAGTGGAGAAGCCATTAGCATCAGCAAAGTTTAGATAGAATTTACCTTTTGAATGGCCTGTTACCAAATACCTAGCGATTAAGCCACTTGAACGTTCGGTATTGACTGGAGAAACTTTAAGTGCAGTTCTGCTTTCTTGTACTTTGACTTCAACAATTTCTTGTTCAAGGTATCCTACTAAGACCGTAGTGTTCTCGTAAACCTGAATTGAAGAGCTGTATTTTTTCTGCTTCTCGTAAGTAAATCCAAGGACATGAGTATCACCTTTTATGGGATGAATTGGTTGGTGTAAAGGTACTTCTACTTCCTGTGCTACAATGCTATTGATAAAGCCAAATGAGATTATGGCGATAATTAAAAAAAGCGTCTTTTTCATGATTTATGATTTTAGTTTTTTTTGAATTTTTTTTTTAAAATTCACTCATTAGTACCTTTGCCAGGAAAAACCTAACCTGTAGACTGGAAAAACTTATAAAATGAAAAAAATGCTGTTTGGATTGGTAGGAGCTTATCGTAAGATACGACTTACCTGGTTGAAAATCAATGGAAAAACAGAGCAAGACGTACACGAACAGAGAATTATTTCCGGTAAGGCATGGGATGAATTCTGCGATAGCCTCAAGACCGCAGGCGCCGCGCTCGTCTATGGTAATGCCCCCACCGACCCGTTTAGCCAAGCTGAAGGATATCGGTACCTGGCGCGCCTGCTCAGAACCGGATTGGATGCATTCGTCGAACATAACGACCCACAGTTCCCAACCCTGAAGCGTATGGTTCACGAGACAGCAAAGATCGGGGCTGATAATCCAGACAACTATTACCAGAATGCGCAGATCAGCGGTGACTATGAATACAGAATAACCGGAAAACGCAATTCGATCTACTATCTCAGTTTTCACGTGATGAATGGCAACTACGGTTCTGCAGAAGGTATCGAAACCTGCAGCGAAATTGAAACCCACGATCTGACAATGAATGAAGATGGGACCTTCGAAATCATACTTAGCCCAAAGAAGAAAGGCCAAAATTGGCTTAAAGTGGAACCCGAAACTACACTCCTGATGGTCCGCCAAACGTTTATGGACCGGGACAACGAAACGCCAGCAGAATTGAAGCTAGAATGCCTGACCGGTACTGATTATCCTGCACCGTTGACGGCCGAACAAATAGATAACTATTTGTCAAGAGTCAGCCTATTTGTTACAGGAACCCCAATCTGGTTTTCGAGGTGGGCTAATGATTTTTCAAAACACCCGAATCAACTCCCGCTCCTTCCCCATAACAAGCAAAAAGGAGCTGGCGCCGATAAAAACCTGGTCTACTACCACAGCTATTACCAACTTGCAGAAGATGAATGCCTGGTGATCGAAACACCAATTCCTGAATGTGATTACTGGAATTTCCAGGTCAATAACTATTGGATGGAATCACTTGATTATCGCTATTTTAAAATTCATATTAACAAGCATACCGCCAAATACAATTCCGATGGCAGCGTAACGGTGGTGGTCGCCAAACATCCAGTTAACCACCCCAATTATCTAACTACCGCTGGTCATGACAAAGGCACCATGCTTTGGCGATGGTATAAGCCCAACAAGCAATTAACGCCAAATTGCAGTGTAATGAAAATTGAATCCTTTTCCTCATCTTTATCAGAATAACCAAATGATCCCCGCAAATTATGGGAAAAGTATATGTTCCAGTCATTCTTGTACTCTGTGCTGTCTCCTTTTGTGTAAATGCACAAAGTCCTTACCAGCTTAACTGGAAAAAGGAACTGGGTATCTCCAGTGCGAGTGCCTTGATCTGGGGAACAAGCCTAGCCATCTCCAAGTCGGTTAACGAGATTCCTCCTGAAACCCTTGCCGCTCTTGACCAAGGGTCAGTAAATGCATTTGACAGATGGGTGATCAATCGGCGGTCTCAAACCTCCCAGGTAGTTTCTGATTATGTGCTTTACACCGCTTATGCTTTACCTGTTTTGTATTTGACAACGCCTTCCACAAGGCGAGATTTTGGGACTATTGCTGTTTTATATGGTGAAACGATGGCTATTACCGCCGGGTTAACCTTATTCGCCAAGGTCACCACAAAACGATTCAGGCCATTAACCTATAACACGGATCTAGACTTGACCACCAGGCTAAACACCAATAATCGATTTTCATTCTTCTCAGGTCATGTATCAGAAACTGCTGCGAGTTGCTTTTTTATGGCTAAGGTATTCAGCGATTATTTTCCCGACTCTCCCGCCCGTCCCTATATTTGGACGGCTGCTGTTGCCATACCAATGACTAATGCATGGCTTAGAATGAATGCAGGGAAACATTTCCCCACCGATGTATTGGCAGGCTTCACCATAGGTGCAGCGACGGGATTCCTTGTGCCTCATTTTCATAAGAAAAAATCAAAGAAACCCGAAGGCAATAGTCTTACGATTGCACCTATACCAGGAGGGGCATTTTTGTCTTATAGATTTTAAAGATATTTCCCTTTCTCAAGTGCTTAACCGTTTAAGCATTTACCTTTGTCAGGAAACCAGACATAACCAAAATCGAAAAGAAAGGTAACATAATAAGATTTGGATTTGGCTACCTATTAGCCCTCTCTTGTTTCTTGATCATTTACATGTTATTTGTTGGCAAGATTGGTTTTCGATCTTTAGTCGTTCCTGCTGCGTTAGGATTTTTCTTTAGTGCTGCAATAGCTGTGTTTGCTGGTGAGTTTGCCAGAAAATGGCTGCCCAACCTCTTGCTTATCCTGGCATCAACGACCATCTTTTTAGTTATTGGAGACCTGGTACTCAGGTATGCATTAGCCGATTCATTTTACTATCGGCCCGTTGAGCGATTCCTTGCGCCTAATCTCGAAATGCCTGACCGATTAATCCACTACATGAAAAATAAATCTTGGGAGGGCAATACTTATGGTGATATGATCGCCATGAGTGGAAAATTTGAATACCAGGAAATGCGCCATGTCAAAGTCGAAACGGATGAACTAGGTTTTCGAAATATGCCCCATCAGGCTGATAAACCATCAAAATATATCCTTCTGGGCGACTCGTTTGGACTTGGTGTGGGCTCACATCAGGACTCCATTCTTTCCTCATTTCTGGAAGCTTCCTCAGGTGAGCAGGTCTATAATCTATCCTTTCCGGGGTACCCTTATCAGGGACTATTAAACCTTGCGATTCATCTTGATAGGATCGAATTGACTGAAGATCCTGTTATTATCTGGTTGCTTTTTACGGGCAATGATTTACCATTTCCACATAGAGATCCTGCAAGAGAAAAGCTGGTCAGCGCCTTGACGAATGGCAATCTGGATCAGCACCTTGAAAAAAATGTCTTTAATCGAACCAAAGTTAGGATAGAGGCCTGGTTCAAACGTTCTGCTTATCGCAAAATACGGGCCCAACTTCGCTTCCGCAAAACACTGGAAACTACAGGTAATCCTGATATTCATGTGGCGAACTTACCAGGAGGTCATCCGGTTTTATTCCACCAAACCTACATCGAATCGGCGCTGACATCTGCTGATTCTATCCGGTCTTTGGGTGACTACAAATCGTATGAAGATGTTTTTATAACTGCTGCTAAGTTCTGTGAATCAAAAGGGGTTGAGCTGAAGATAATTTCCCTCCCGGTTAAGTTTGAGATATACAGGTGGCTTTTTGAAAAACGAGTACCAGGCAGCACTCCTTACCAACCATCTGGATTCAGCAAGGTTGTTAAGGACATTTGTAATGAAAATAACATCCCTTTTTACGATTTTGCTCCTTTCCTTGATGCCTATTCAAGTGACTTGTTAGAAAATCAAAATTCAATTACCTGGTGGCGTGATGATACCCACTTTAATGCCCATGGATACAGGGCGCTCCACCAGTTTGTGAGAGATTCTGTTTTGGTCGATTGACATTGCGATTTTTCCTTTACCTTACCGAAACTTCGCCCTATCTTTGCGGCTGACAAACCTGAACCTTTTATGATCCCGATTCTTGTCGATAATCCATTGTTGTTACTTTTCGTTGTAGCCTCTATCGGCTATTTCATCGGCACGATTAAGATCAAAGGCAGTCGACTCGGAGTCGCTGCAATCTTGTTTACAGGTCTGTTTTTCGGAGCGATAGACCCAAGGCTACAGGTGCCTGAGATAATCCTGGTTTTAGGCCTTTCGTTGTTTGTTTATTCCATTGGATTAAGTTCTGGTCCTGCATTTTTTGCTTCCTATAGGAGAAATGGTTTCAGGGATATTACCTTCATCGCCTCTATCTTATTGTTTTCGGGTTTAATCGCAGTAGGACTTTATTTCTTATTAGGTTTTTCTGCTGCCTCGATAGCCGGAATTTATGCCGGAAGTACCACCAATACTGCAGCGCTTGCCGGGGTCATTGATTTAATCAATAACACAGCCGGAGAAGCAGAATCGGCCACAATGATCCAGGATATTGTCGTAGGATATTCGTTTTCCTATCCTATGGGTGTCCTTGGCGGAATGATTGCGATTGTTGTTCTTGAGAAATGGTTGAAAATCAATTATGCGGAAGAAAAACATCGCTTGCGCAAGGATTATCCTGTTGATGATGATTTAACCAGCCTGAGTATAGAGATTACAAATCCGGACATCTGCGATATCCCGATTCGCGATCTCTTTAAACAATATGACTGGAATGTCGTCTTCGGAAGGGTTTTCAAAGGTGGTAAGATGGGGTTAACCAATTGGGATACGACCTTTAAAGAAGGTGATTTCGTAATGGTAGTCGGAGGGAAGGAGGAAGTTGACCGGGTGACTGATCATATCGGGAAGTATAGTGATACTGAACTTTCGTATGATCGCAAGCTATTTGATGTTAGGCGTATTTTCGTTTCGAATCCCAAGCTGGTGGGAAAGACCATTGCCTCTTTGCGTATCAATGAAAAATACAATGCCGTGATAACCAGGATCAGGCGTGGCGATGTCGATATGCTGGCTAATGGAGACACTGTATTGGAACTTGGTGACAGAATTCGATTTGTTGCGAGGCGTCGTGATCTCAAGGAGTTGTCGGCATATTTTGGCGATTCCTACCAGGCATCGAGTAAGATTAATCTATTTTCTTTTGGTCTTGGTATCGGATTGGGATTGATGCTTGGGACGATCAAAATATCCCTTGGTCCTGATATCACTTTTCAACTTGGGTACGCTGGAGGACCATTAGTTGTTGGTTTGTTCCTTGGTGCGCTAAGGCGCACTGGCCCGATTGTATGGACAATGCCTTACAGTGCGAATGTGACATTACAGCAATTGGGTTTGATACTTTTGCTGGCAGCTATCGGTGTTCGCTCAGGTAGTGCTTTTTTTCACAGCATGTCTTTGGATGGTTTGTGGATTTTCGCTGCCAGTGCCCTGATCAGCTTGTTGACGGCGTTCATGATATTATTTGCCGGGTACAAATTTCTGAAAATGCCTTTTTCCATTTTAATGGGAATGGTGGCGAATCAACCTGCTATCCTGGATTTTGGTGTAGCCAGAACAAAAAACAAATTACCTGAATTCGGGTTTACGATGATGTTTCCGATTGCATTGATCTCTAAGATCATTATTGCTCAGATCCTGTTTTTGATCTTGCGATAAACTCAAACTAAAATTAGCGATATAGATTTAAGCTTAAATTTAGATTCAAGATGACTAATAATCCAAATATAGAAGCGGCGGCCAAAAGACTACGCAAAGCTGCAGAGACCCGGGTGGTTTGTAGCCCGGTCAGAGACTTGATTGATGAATATGATGAGGAATTAGCCTACAAGGTGCAACAGATCAATAACGATCTGCGAATTAAAGCTGGAGAAAGAGTTGTTGGGAAAAAAATAGGGCTAACATCGAAATCAGTACAGGCCCAATTTGGGATTTCTGCACCTGATTTTGGATTGTTATTTGATACCAATGAAGTGTTAAATGGCAGCGAGATTTCCATTGCAGAGATTATGCAGCCCAGGGTGGAAACTGAAATAGCCTTCATCCTGGGAAAGGATCTTATTGACCCCTCAATCACAGCCGCGGAAATGTTGTCCGCGATAGATTTTGCTTTAGCGTCAATTGAAATTGTAGGCAGCCGAATTAAAAACTGGGATATCAGGATTACCGACACCATTGCAGATAATGCTTCTGCAAGTCATTTTGTATTGGGCCATAAGCCTGTACACCTTTCCAATTTTGACCTGATCAATTGTAAAATGGCCATGCAAAAAAACGGGGAGGTTGTTTCTGAAGGCAAGGGATCAGATTGTATTGGTTCTCCGATTAACGCAGCGATCTGGTTGGCCAGGAAAATGACCACCCTGGGCGACCCGCTAAAAGCTGGCGACATTCTTCTCACCGGAGCATTAGGTCCAATGGTTCCTGTAGATGCCGGAGATCATGTAAGCGCTACTATTGAGGGTCTTGGAGAAGTATCCGTAACTTTTACTGATTAATTATTTTTCATCCTGGGTTGTTTATTCAAAATTTATCAATCAACCCAGAATAAAACAACCATGAATACAAAAGAATTAGCCCAAATCCTGGATCAAGCAGCATTCAATGCTCAATCTGTTGAACAGCTTAGCTTGTCTCATAAAATTTCAGAAGAAGACGCCTATGCCATCCAGGCTGCCTCAATGGAGGAGCGATATACGAGAGGCGAACGCCTCATTGGATTGAAGATGGGATTTACCAGTAAAGCCAAAATGGAACAAATGGGTGTTCACGATATGATTTGGGGCCGATTAACCGATGGTATGCTGATAGAAGAAGGTGGAAACATGGACTTCAGTAAGTTTATTCACCCCCGGGCAGAACCGGAGATTTGTTTTCTGGTAAAGAAAAAAATAGATCGCCAATTGTCATTGGAAGAGGCACCAGAATATGTAGAAGCGGTAGCCACAGCTATCGAAATCATCGATTCACGTTATATGAATTTCAAGTTTTCACTTGAAGACGTGATAGCTGATAATTGTTCTTCATCAGGATTGGTTGTCGGTGGCTGGAAACCGGCTGGTTTGCCAATCGATGATCTCAAAATAACCCTCGAAATTGATGGTAAAATCGTTCATGAAGGTTCATCCTCAGCTATTTTAGGTAACCCGTGGGAATCATTTATCGCAGCCACCAGGCTTGCTGTTAAATACGAAGAGGAGATCAACGAAGGTGCATTGATCATGGCTGGAGCTGCAACACCAGCAGTTTATCTCGAAAAAGGACAGACAGTAAGTGCCACAGTTGCCAGGCTTGGAACTGTTGGTTTTTCTGTGGTGTAGCCTTGTCAGAGGTAGCAACTAATAGTTGGAATCAATCTGCCAGATTAAATCTTATGCAGTGTATTCATTTTCTCAATGACTTCCCCAGTAATCGCAACAACGGCTGATTTTGGAATATTATCCTCGTCAAAAGGCCATAAACTGGTCGGATTTTTCAAATCTGTGGTTTGATCACCAGGATGCTGAACCGCTAAAAACAATGTTTTTCCATCCGGGGAAAACCATGGGCCTGTAAATTCGGCATCTCTGGGGGCTGTAGCGACTTGGATTACTTTTCCAGCATCTGCTCCATGTCTCGGGACTACGAATAATGCATTATTTTTAAAGGGCATATATGGCCCTTTAGGTTGATTCATAACACTTCCGGAGATATCAGAGGTAATCCAAAGGTTTCCTGACATGTCGAATGCCAGGTTGTCAGGGCATGAGAAACCGTTTTCCTCACCACCAGCCATGTAAGTAGAAGCTTTGAAGGTGAGGGAGTCGAAGGCACCATTGTCCTCTTCAATTTTAAGAATAGAACCGTGATAATCCTTTTTAGCCTTGTTATTAGTCAGCGAAACGAAAATATTACCAGTAATTGGGTCAATTTCAATATCCTCAGGACGATTTAATCCTGTGGCGCCCAAAAGTTTTGAAGCTTCCCTGGCCCTGATCAGGACTTCTGTCTGATCTTTAAATCTTTTCTGAAGCTTCGGTTGGGTTTCCCAGTCCAATGCCAGCCATTTTCCATTTAAAGTGTCAGCGACATAGAGCGTCCCTTCTTTTAATGACCCAGGTTTGGAAGAAACAAATTTGTACAAATGTTCCCCAGCTTTATCGTCTCCGGTATAAGCCACAACACGTTTGTCTTCCAATTCATAAAGTGTGCAGCATTCATGAGCAAATCTTCCGAGGGCTACGTGTTTATAACATTTTCCGGTTTTTGGATCGATCTCAACCACCCAGCCATAATGCTCAGGTGGATAGTCATAAAAGTTTTCCCATCCATAATTGCTGGGCCTTCTGGTTGGCCGATTATATTCATCGTATAGCGTTTCTCCATAGAAACTATCGTAGTTTTCCTCGCATGAGAGAAAGGTGTTCCATGGCGTAATACCACCAGAGCAATTACTATGTGTACCAATTACGGTAGTTTTGCCTTTAATAGGTGAGTCCCAATTTAGTTCGATTGGCGTTTTTGCTGTAATGCGCCTGTTGTAAGGGTCGTTTTCGACTATTCTCCACTTTCCTTCCTCCTGTCTAATTCGAACAATAGTACCGCCTACATCGTACATTTCTTTGTCGACCTGTTCTTTTGTCCTATGCAAGTGGGGGTTTTTGTAATCCCTATAGTTAAAGTCAGAAACGAAAAGCGGATTGACGTATTCATGATTTACCCAGAGTAAACCATCTTTTGGGTTATTTTCATCGAGTGGAATAAAGCAGGTGAAATCATTATTATATCCGAAAGTGTCATTGTCGCTAATCTTGTCCTTCCATTTGATGATGGTGTGATATTCGAGTCCTTTGGCGAGTGACAAATCATCAACATTGGATGGCTGTAAACCTTCAAGAATGAATTGAGAGAGTTTGTTAAGTGCTTCCTGTGAATGGTTTATGGTTTCTGATGGGGTAGTAGTGGAGCCACACCTGATTAAAAACGGAGGTATTAGGGTTGCACTTAAACTCGCTTTACCCAGAAAGGAAATGAATTCTTTCCGACTATATTTTTTTTTGTTATTCATCTCTGTTTAAATTTCTTTAATGTTTCATTAACCCCTTTTCTTAATTTAGCGGGTAAACTCGTTGAACCGGCCATTCGTCATTATATCCTTTCTTCCACTTCTTTGTTGCCAATTCTTCATCTGTAGACAAGCAAGCGTCTAGTAGCGCTGTAACGAGCTCTTCGTCCATATCTTGCCCAATGAAAACGATTTCATTTTTCCGGTCACCGAATTTTTCATCCCATTTGGATTCAATATAATCTTGATTTTGAACGAAAGTGCCATATGACATGCGTTTTTCATATGACATACTGCTCCACCAAACACCTGCACTTTCCGCATTCAATGATCCTCCAGCCTGGCTCCAAAACAATGCCTGCTCAGGCCTTGAAGCCAACCAAAACAGACCTTTACTACGGATTATATTATTGGGGAACTTACGTTGAACAAAAAACCAGAATCTTTCCGGATCAAAAGGTTTCTTTGAACGATAAACAAATGAGCCAATGCCGTATTCTTCTGTCTCCGGTGTGTGCTCATCTTTGTTGAGTTCGGCAATCCATCCGGCACTTTGTTCAGCTTCTTCAAAATCAAACAATCCAGTATTCAGAATTTTACTTGGGTGGATTTTGCTAAAAGTAGATTCAATTATATGCGCTCCAGGGTTAAGCTTTTGGATGGTAGCTTTTAGTAGCTGTAGTTGATCATTTGGAACGAGATCAGTTTTGTTTAATAGAATTACGGTGGCAAATTCGACCTGATCAGTCAACAAAGTAACTATAGTGCGCGAGTCACCCTCAATATCTGTAAGTTCCCTGTCCATTAATGTTTCAGGGCTAACAAAATCTTTAAAGAAATTAAAGGCATCTACCACAGTAACCATCGTGTCAATATAGCTGAACCTTGAAAGGTCAATGCCATTTGTTTCATCAATAAAAGAAAAGGTTTGTGCCACAGGAACCGGTTCGCTTATTCCAGTACTTTCGATGAGCAGGTAGTCAAATCGATTTTCTTTGGCCAAGCGCTCTACCTCTATCATTAAATCTTCGCGAAGTGTGCAACAAATACAGCCGTTACTCATTTCCACTAACTTCTCTTCTGTACGTGAAAGCGTATTTTCATTTTTTACCAATTCCGCATCCACGTTGACTTCACTCATATCATTGACAATAACGGCGACTTTCATGCCTTCTTTATTGTGCAATATATGATTGAGTAAAGTGGTCTTACCTGCTCCTAAAAATCCGCTAAGGACAGTTACTGGCAGTTTCTTATACATTGACATATTGGTGGTTTTACTATTTATAGCTTTTAATCTTGTTTCAAAAATTTCAGGAATTCGTTGGTGTCAATTCTCAACAAGAGTCTTACTTCTCCATTCTCTACGATCGGCGGGCTTCTGTGCAGGATTGGGTTTGCTTCTGGATACAGGGCACCTTTCAGGATAACTGCATCACCTGTGCCGGCCTGCTGTATCTTTGTTTCGTCTTTGATGAATTCCTGGTTCTTTTTTCCTGCTTTTAGGGCATCGTTATCGATGGCTTCATCTGGAAGCCATAATGTACCCGGGCCCACATATGTGCATAGCAACCGCAGATCATTAATGTCAGTGTGGAATTTGCGACACATATTCGTGTCAATGGTAGCCAGTAACAAGCGAAAGGATGAAGCCTGGGTGGTTTTGTTGAAGAGTTTCAGAAGCTCTGAAATGTCATTCAACAAGGCTTTGCATTCTGGGATAACCTTATCAAAATAATCGCTCAACAATGTGAGAATATCTTCCTCTGTACCGCTGGCTTTAAATTCAATAGGCTGTTTCATTGCCTGATTTAAATCCGCACGTAAAGCAACAATATCACGTTGAAGGACAGCAATGTTCTTTGACTTTATATGTATGTCCTCCAATACGTTGCTATCACTGCCGATTGCGGCGTTGGCGAATGGATGTTTAGTCTGGATCATGAGTTGATTATTGAAAAATTTTAAGCTTTACTTTTCCTCCCGAGCATCTCGAAGGATGTAATAGAATTCATCTGGGTCGTCGTAGTTTAGATGTAATGTGCCTCTGAATTTTATGAAGTCATCCATTTTGTACCGTTTACGCTGATTCTTCAGGTACATGCTGATTACAGACGCAGGGCTTGCTTTTCCACAGAAAAAACAGGAAGCAAAAGGATAATGAGACAAGGATAGAAGTTCACCTTCATGATCAATAGGGATGACGAAGCCTTCAATAACGACTTCCTTGCCATCAAGTTCTTCTATTTCGTTTCCAAATACAGGAGCATACATTTCCATGTCTATTTGAGCGAAATATCGAAGCCTGTATTCTATATTCATAAGTAAATTCCAATCTAATTCAATTGGCTCTTCTTTCGCCTTGATAGCAACAGGGTATTTGATCATTTCCTCCATTCCTGCTGTCGTGTCTTCAACTTTAACCCAATCGATTACCGTTTCATCCCAGCGGAAGATAGTCTCATCTACAAAGTAGTCTCCATTGGGAAAGGTTTCAAGAGTTTTCGTTTCTTCTTCAGGCTCTTCAGGGGTTATGATCTCTGAGTTTGTTTCCTGGGTAATACCAAAATGCTCAAATAATATATCCTTGGTGAAAAAAAAGGCTACGACCAACGAGGTTAAAAAGGCTAAAAATAATTTCTTCATTTTTGATTCAACTTTCTGATAAGATTTCTGATACATCCATCCTCATTGCTTGCCAGGCAGGCAACAGGGCTGAAACAATTCCAACCGTAAAGGTAAGGAGTAGCAACCATTCTTCCCCAGGTACCCATTCGGCGCCAAATTGAAGGTTGAAATCACTTTCTGCTTGCTGGTTAATAAAATGAATGCCAACCCTACTTAATAGCCAACCAAAAATGTAGCCAATTCCGGCCAATATTAATCCTTCTAGCAACAACAGACTAAATAGATGCCCGGGGCGGTACCCGACAGATCTCATCAGCGCCAACTCGTGTTTTCGATCTCGGAGTCGGCTGTATAAAACAAAAAACACACTGAAGCCAGCCATTAACATTATGCCTCCGGCAATCAGTTTTAAAGTTGTAGCCCCTATTCCCAGCATATAAAATAATCGATTGATTTCCAGTGCAGGCAAAACTGCTTGCATGTTGGTCTGCTCATTAATTAAACGGGGCATATTCAGTACAGCCATTTTGGTTTTATACTTTAATAAAACCGCTGTAATTTCCATGCTATCGGCAGTTATGACATGATCTGCATGATCATGATCATGGTCATGGTCGTGATGCTCATGGTCATGATCGAAATCTAATTCAAGAGCATGAACTGTATCGATAGGAGGGTGGTCATGACCTTCTTCATGTGAGTGGACCTCCCAGACACTTTCAATATTGGTTAACACCAGGCGATCCAGAACTGAATTTGTTTTCTTTAATATACCAACTACCGTGTAAGGATGATTATCATGGACATGCCCTTGTTCCACTTCGCCATGAGTCCCTAGAAATGTGTCGCCTAGGCTTAACCCTGACTTTACGGCAATATCAGCACCCAAAGTCACCTCCATTGATTTAGAGAATAATGCTCCCTGGGCCAATTGCCCGTTGTATTTATTTATATACTCAGGCGTCGTGCCCAAAATCCGATGGCCTAGGTAGGAATCTCCATAAGCGAGAGGAATTGCCTCTGCCACCATTGGTTTTTCCATTATTTCTTTGGCTTCTGCAAGCTTAATGTTTCCAGTAGGCGCATCAAGGTGGTAAATAGCTGAGAGCACGAGTTGTAGGGGACTGCCTTTGGCGCCGATGACAAGGTCAATATTCTGTAGATCCCGTTCAAACTTTTGCTCTAATTGGTGTTGGATCAATAACAATAATGAAATGATACCTACCCCGAAGAGTAAAAGACTTACGCAGAGCGCAGTATTCAGGGGTTTGTAGATAATATTTTTCCAAGCTATTTTCCCGAGCATCTCTTGATTCTACATTTTGGAAATGGTATTTAATTCAATACTATTCTGTACTTCTGATCTTAGACGATCATCATGAGTCACAATGATGAGCGCAGCATGATTGGCCACTGCTTCTTCTAGTAAAAGGTTGATGACCTGAGCGCAGTTCTTGTTATCCAGTGCGCTTGTTGGTTCATCAGCTAGAATGAGCTTTGGTTCGTTCATAACAGCTCTTGCTATGGTGGCTCGTTGTTGTTGGCCCATGCTAAGCTGATTCGGATATCGCGATAAGAAATCACCAATGTTCAGTCGACTGGCTGTTGTCCGGGCTTTATCTTTACTGCCAGAATAAGGCGAGGTCAACAAATTGTCCAAAATTGACAGGGACTCTATGAAATAAGACTGTTGATAGACGATGCCAATATGTTGTCCTCTGAAGCGGTCCATCTTACTGGGTGGTAAGTCGGAAATGCTATCACCATTAATTAAAACCTGCCCGTTTGTTGGGCGCCTTAGTCCGGCCAGTAAATGTAATAATGTGGTTTTGCCACAACCTGATTCTCCGCAGATCAATAATGGATGGCCTGCTTCCACATTGAAATCAGGGAAGATAATCGGCGCAGACCCCGGATATTGATATGATAAATTCTTAGTTTGAACCATATTATTTGGCGATCATATTAGTCTTCGAGTAGTTAGCTGAAATACACTTATTGAGTAGTTTTTCCAGTCCTTGTCTCTTCAGGTTTTTGCCAATAAACACTAGGATGCTTTGTTTTGTTTCGGCAGGATCCCATACGCGTTTTTCCTGAAAGTCCAACCTTCTTCCCACAGACTGGAGGATACATTGATGTTCCTTGTTTTCCAACCATACCAAACCTTTGATTCTATACAATCCAACTGCCTGAAAAGTAAGGTAAACAAATAGTTGTTGGTACAATACCTGGAAATCAAAAGGTACATTAAATGTAAAGGTATGACTATGGATGTCTTCAGTGTGATGATGGTGGTGATGCGTGTGTGGTTTCTGGACAGGAAAATTCAGTTCACTGGAGCCATGTTCGCGTTTATGATCATGTTCGTGATGGTGATGGTGATCATGCCCATGGTCAGTATTTGATTTTAATAAAAGTTCCTCCAACTTTTCGTTGATGGAATGGTATTCAATCTCCGGGAACTCGTTTTTATGGCCTTTGAATATTTTTGCCAAAGGATTCAATTGCTGCAGCTTTTTTTCTAAAATTGAAATATAATCCTCGCTCACTAAATCAATTTTATTAATGAGTAAGATATCACTGAATGAAATTTGACTTAGCGCTTCCTCTGTTTCGACAAGCTGATCTTCTACCAGTTCAGCATCAATCATGCAAATTATTGAGGTAAGCGGAAAATGTTTTTTTATTAAAGGGTGCGCCACAAATGGTTGGGCCAAACCTGTAGGATCAGCAACTCCTGTAGCTTCAATAATTACTTCATCAAATTCAGCCCTTTTCTCGAAAAGATCATTGAGTATATCATATAAATTATCATTGAGCGTACAGCAGAGACAGCCATTGTTTAGTTCAACAATGGTCTCATCAGGCCGCATCACCAGTTCATTGTCAATGCCCTGTTCGCCAAATTCGTTTTCAATGATAGCATACCGTGTGCCTTCATTTTCCTGAAGCAGGTGATTAAGGAAGGTGGTTTTACCGGCACCTAAAAATCCAGTGAGGATGGTTACTGGTTTCTTCAAATTATTCAGTTTTTAGCATTTCATGATATTCATTAAACTTTGGCTTATCAACCTTCACATCATTCCACATATCAAGCACCATAGTACGAATTTGCTTATCAATCAGTGTTTGAATTTCTGTGCGATAATTTTGGTAATCATCGTAATGTGTCTGACAAATAGTATTAAAACGATTTTGGAAAAAAGTAACCGGATTGAACAGGTAACTTGCCTTGATCATCTTGTTCTTTGAATTATTGTCAGCCTCTATTGGAGCAATACTTTCCTTCATCATTTCATTAACTAAACCAGCGGCAGAACGATTCATTGCCTGATTTCGTTTCTTTTCGTCACTCGCAACAGGGCTATCGACAATTTCAGGGAACAAAACATCCAACTGCGCCTGGAAAAGACTGTCTGGCTGGTCAAACAAGTCCTGTCTTTTATCTCGTTTGGCATCAATGAAATCCATCATCAAATTGGCGGGTTTATCAATACTGATTACTTGATGAACAATAGCCGGAATGATGAATGCAAACACTATCCAGACCCCTACCATTTTGAGGGTATTACTCATAATGCTTAAACCACTTCTCAAAATGAAAAAATAAATTGCTGACCAAAATATGAGATAAATAATACTATTCGTCAGCATTTGAGCGAAAGCAGTTCCAGAATGGGAAAATACACCCGTCAGCGTAGCCCCATAAGTTAGTAAACCGGTAATCAATCCAAACGTCAATACGACATAAAAAGCGGCACGACTTAACAGCCAAATATTGCTGGAAGTAGTTTGTACCTCGATTAGCGGCATAAACCCCTGTTCTGTCTCCAGACTTTTAAGGTTGTATAGCAAAATTAATAATAATAAAGGTAGCAGAAAAAGTAGGGTGAAGGTAAAGTCAAGGGTGCCGGTTTGTAACCGCTCAGGATTAGCTAGTTCCTTAGTCATGTCAGGGTCGTAAGGACTTGCCCAGAAAGTAACCCGTTTATAGAATCCATATTGTTCGGCTTGACCGATGTTGTAAACCTGGGCGGCTGAAGGGGTTTTGAAGTGATAGTTGTTATTATACCACATCGCCCAGTAGGGAGAGGTAATGTCAATCCACGGCCTTTCTTCCGGCCCCTTCTTTCCTTCGTCGTAGTAGTCGAGATATTTTTGTCTTTCTTCAGCAATAGTTTCATTGATCTTTCCAATCTCTGAAATTTGCTCATGGTAAAGACTTGCCCCATTGTGGAGCCCATATAATCCTGCTACTACAAATAAAACTAATGCCACTACTTTAAAAGGACTGCGGATAAAATGCTTCCATTCAAAGAGAAATATGCTCAAGCCTCTCATACGATCTGCATATTTTTCGTTCCAAAAATCAGTAGTAGACTAACAAAAATCACCCAGCCAAATAAAAGGACGAGGTCGGGGATATAATTGGATAATACCGAAGCCAGGGCTGTAGGTCGGTATTGATAATCGGGAACTGACTTAAAAAATTCGTTGTCGGCTTTCCATCCCCATTCTCCGGTTTTGGAACCGCCGAAAGCATGCTCATCATTGAGTGCTTTGATAAAGCCTCTTCTGTAATTTTCTACCTGAACTAAAAACTCCTGGTGATGCAGGTTGTCACTTGCAGAGAAACCCATGCTGGCATTTTGGAGAGAAACAAATGGATTAAAGACGCCTGCCATCTGGTAAGTCTGTTTTTGTTTGGTCAAAACTTCGCGCAAATTGCCAAAATGCTTGTCCCAAACCTGGTTGCCATATTCCTCATCAGCTTGCATTCTGATGCCATCAAAGTTGATCGGGAGTTGAGTAAGACTGTCAACTCCGTATTCCTCCAGAGTTTTAATTTTTAAGGCTTCACCTCTTTCATCTCTTGGATTATGTCCATCGATGCCTTTGGAACGATCTTCCTGCATGGCTGCTGTAAATGCTTTTCGGCTGGGTAACTCATGCAGTTTTTCAACCGAGCTCATTAGAATATTGGGCAAAAAGATGGTCCAAAGAATCCAGATACCCAGCATAGAGGTAAGGGCTACAGTCGGGTTTTGCCAACGAGCAGAAAACATAACCGTAAGCCCGCAAATGATAAAGTAGTACAAAGCATAAGATAAATAGAAAAAGAAGGTTCTGCTAAGGAGATCAGCATTGATGTTACCCAGGTTGAATAACGCATAGACCAAGACAGTCAATGATAAAAGGGCCATGCCGTATAACCAAACTGACAATGTCTTGGCCCATACTATATTTGATGGTTTCGCACCCTGGAGAACAAGTAATTTTAGTCGGCCACTTTGTTTTTCACTGCTCACACTATGAAAGGCCAAAAACATAAGTAATAGCGGCAGGATATACTGCAAAAGCAAAGAACTTTTAAGTTTACCAAATTTTGAGACAGATTGCATTTGGGAAACCTCAGAATGCACAATCTCATTCTGTACATGACCTTCCACGCGCAACACATTGCCTGTTACACTGTTGACGCCTTCATCGAGACTACTTAGCAAATTGGCTGGTTTAAATACATAAGTGCCATAGTGGGCAGCGCCATGCGGGTTCATTGCATCAATATTTTCCCACTGCTGGCGAATCTCCGTCTTGGCGAGTTCATATTGCTCAGCTTGTTTATTGGTTTGCTGGTTGCCCAAAAAAACAGATAGCATCAAAACCAATAGAAACCCCAGGCTGACACCGATTAAAGTCCGGTTTCTGCCAAGGTGTTGCCATTCATTTTTTATGATTTGCCACATAGTCCTTTAATCTTTCATGTATTCCAAATACAGCGTCTCTAATTCATTAGCACTAACATCTTTACTGTTAAGCTCTTTGATCAGACTACCCTTTTTCAAGATACCAATCCGGTGACAGACCTCACGAACCCGGAAAATATCGTGCGAAGCCATTAAGATGGTAGCGCCTTCTGCCGCAAGTTTTTTCAACAAAGCAGACAACTCGTTGCTGGCTAAAGGATCAAGGCCACTCGCCGGTTCGTCGAGGAGATACACTTTGGCTTTTTTAGCGTAGGCAATGGCTATACCTACCTTTTGACGCATACCTTTTGAGTAGCCTGATACTTTTTTGTGATGCGCTTCTTTTTCAAGTCCACAAGTGTCGAGGAAATCTTGTAATTCAGATTTCGAATATTTGAGGTTGGCCAGGCGACAAAAATATTCCAGATTCTCTAATCCTGATAAGTAGGGGTATAGGGTTACATTTTCGGGGATATAACCAATGAGTTTCCTTACCTCGCTGGATTTTTCTGCGATATTCATTTGATTAATGGATACCGTTCCAGAGTCGGGACTGATAAATCCCAGTAGCATATTAATGGTTGTAGATTTTCCGGCTCCATTAGCGCCCAGAAGGCCAAGAATTTCACCTTCTTCAACATTTAAAGTGAGGTTTTGTACGGCTTTGACGCCTTTGAATGATTTGGAGGTGTTTTGAATTTGAATCATGGGACGAAAGGTTTTAATCTAACCGCGATGCAAAAATAAGCAAAAAATAACAATGCAACACTGTTGCATTTACTGAAACTTAGCTATCTTGCAACGCTGTTGTTTGCGCATTTTTTGTTCATCAACCGGGTTTTTGATGAAAAGACAATTCCTCATTGTTGGTATATTCTTATTGATTTCGCAAATATCGTTTTCACAGTATGACGATGCTAATTTTCCTCCTTCTGAAAATCCTGTAGAGATAGTTGTTCAAGCCACATCTTCCAAAATTAATATTGATGGTAGTCTGGACGAAGCGGATTGGGAATTAGCAACCCCAATCTCTGATTTTTTCAGAAGAGAGCCCCGGCAGGGCGGTGAAATCCGTTATGAAACGCAGGTGAAGTTTCTTTACGATGAAAAGTTTCTTTATATCGGTGCATTTTGTGAAGATAGTGTAGGGTTGAAAGGCATTCGTGTACAAGATCTTAGGAGAGACTTTAGTTGGGGCGTGAATGATATTTTCGGTGTAGCTCTTGATCCGCAGAATCTTAAGCAATATGCCCAGGTTTTTCAAACCACACCTCATGGTAATCAACGTGATTTTCAAAATTTTGGTGGCAATGTGTTTGACATTGGCTGGAATACCTTGTGGCAGGCCAGAACTGAACGGACAAAGGATGGGTTCACAGCGGAGCTTGCCATTCCATTTAAGACTTTGCGTTACAATAAACCAAAAGACGGTGCACCTGTGGAGTGGGGCATTACCATAGTGAGGTATGCCAGACGAGATATTGAGGTGTCGACTTTTCCTGCAATACCACAATCTTTTACCCCTTATCGAATGACCTATGCGGCAAAGCTTACGGGCATTCAGGTGCCACCACCGTCAGCGAATATTCGAATAGAACCTTATACGCTTTACCAATACGATAGTGTAAATGAAGGTGATGGTCCTGATTCGGACAATAACTTCAAAATAGGTGGAGATGTAAAGTGGGCCATTAATCCCCATTCGGTGTTAGATTTAACGGTCAATACCGATTTTGCTCAGGCAGATGCTGACAGGGCGGTAAATAATCTGGAAAGGTTTAACATTTTTTTTCCTGAACAGCGACAGTTTTTTCTTGAGAATTCTGGTATATGGGCAGGGAGTAATCAACAATCAATCCGACCATTTTTTAGTAGAAGAATTGGTCTTCAGGGGAGTTTTAATGCGGAGCCAGCACCTGTGCATGTAGGAGCCAGGTATACACAACGCACCGAGAAGCAGGCGATTGCCGCCTTGTTTGTAAGGCAGGGAGCAACCGATAATTCCCCGGCATCCAATTTTGGCGTAGCGCGGTATCTAAAGAATTTTGGCAGAGAGAATAATATCGGCATCATGGTAACCCATCGATTGGATGAGGAGGCAATCCTGCTGGATATGGCGGCCAACAACAACACTACCGTTTCCATTGATGGACAATTAAGACCGTCAAGTGCATTAGACATACAATACCTTTTTACCAGCTCTTTTGATGAGGGTACGGGAGATGCTGGTTTTGCAGGGCGGCTTTCAGTCAACAGCTACACCAATAAACATCGGTTATTCTGGAGAACAGAATACACTCATGCTGACTATAATCCGGCTATCGGATTCGTGAGGCAAAAAGATGTCATTCGGCACAACTCTGGGGGGTATTACATTTGGAGACCAAAGACCATTTCCTGGATCAGACGGTGGGACCCTGGTGTGTTTGCCAATTATTATCATGACGCCTCGGATCCATCAAGTTTCCAACTGGCTACCTTGTATATTTTCCCGGTTTATTTGTGGTTTAAAGACAATAGTTTCCTAGAGGCTTCACTTACACCTACCTGGCAAAATATCAATTTTAATTTTAAACCATTGGGGATTCAGATTGAGGAGGGCAGTTATTTTTATACCCGTTTCAGACTACGGTTTAATACAGATATGTCAAGGAAATGGTCCGCAGGTATTAATTATGATTTCGGAAAATTTTATAACGGAACACGGAATGCAATAAGGATTTCCGGAAGATTGGCTCCTATTCCACACATTGCACTTACAGCCGATTATGAGCGGAACATTATAAATGATGTCGGGATAGACCAAAACGACCTAACGACAAACCTTTACACAGTCGGGGCTAGGTTGGCCCTGAACCCAAGATTACAACTTTCAGCATTTTATCAATATAATAGTTTTGACGGGCAGGGCAGATGGAATGTCAGAGCAAGCTGGGAGTATTTGCCCCTGTCTTTTTTATATATCGTTTTTAATGACATCCAAATTGAAAATGAGTCAGAAATATTCAGACAACAACAATTTATTTCAAAACTCACTTTAGTAAGACAATTTTAATCACGAAATTTACATTTACTTCAAGCATATGTCACTCGATTCCACCATTAATAAATCTGATAATATAGGCGCATTTGCAAGTAGCCTTTGCCTTGTTCATTGTATTGCTACGCCTTTTATTTTTGTTTCTTCATCCTGTGCAATTTCTTGTGGTGCCAACTCTCCTTTCTGGTGGGTCGCCATAGACTACCTATTTATTGCCATTTCATTTTTTGCGGTTTACTGGTCAGCAAAAAATACTTCTAAAGAATGGATGAGGTATGCATTTTGGATCAGTTGGGCATTACTACTAGTTGTAATCGCCAATGAAAGATTAAGCCTTGTACCCTTAACAGGCTATGCAATATACATCCCTGCGATCGGACTGGTTGGGCTTCATTTATACAATAAGAAATATTGCCAATGTGTAGATACCGGTTTCTGTTCAACGACATAAAACCTGAAACCTTTCAGATTTGATTGAATAAAAGCTCAAGAACACCATGAAACCAACCACGTCTCTCGAGCGATTGCAGGTAATTGATGCCTTACGTGGCTTTGCACTCTTTGGAATATTATTCGCCAATCTTTACAGCTTTATTGGTTATAATACCTACACCGCTGAAGAGATTATTGCATTGCCAGGAGGGGATCGTGGCATGTTGTTTTTCATTGACTGGTTTGTTGAAGGTAAGTTCTACTCAATTTTCTCAATTCTTTTTGGCGTTGGTTTCGCCCTTCAAGCTGAACGATTCCAGGCCTCGGGGTCTAGTTTTTCGTCTTTTTGGTACAGACGAATGATAGTACTTTGTTGTATTGGGTTGCTGCATATGTATTTCGTTTGGAACGGAGATATTCTCACCCTTTATAGCATACTTGGCCTCTTACTGCCGTTTTACGTGACTTGCTCAAATAAATCTTTACTGAGCTGGATTTTGGTTTTATTGATTTTGCCGCTAGTCATGTATGGTATAGTTTATCTAACTTCTGATGCCCCTTTCTGGGGATCAATGCGTCAAATCTCGTTGAATCTGCAAACACATTGGGGACTAGAAGATCTTTCACTTTTGGAGATGAGAACTTCTGATCAGCCTTTAGAGGTGATGTGTGTAAATATCTTGTACGCGATTCCTCGACCTATGAGTTACTTGTTGTCAGGACGCTATTTTCATGTTTTGGGGTTATTCCTGATTGGTGTTTTGCTCGCCAGGCATTGGTTGCCAAAAATTCGAACCCGAGACATTACTATTCCTAAAAGTGCAATCTGGTTTGGCGTGATTGGCTTAGTTTGTTCATTTGTTTATGCATTAACTAAGTTTTGGCTAGGAAATGGGTATGAATTAAGTGGAATGGGGATTTTGCAAGTAATAGTTTACAACGTAGGTTCAACTACTTTAGCTCTGGGAATTGCCATGCTGTTTCTTTACTTGTGGTCCTCTGGTAAACTACAGACTTTGTTTAGTAACCTTGCGTTACTAGGACGCATGGCTTTGACGAATTATATATTCCAAAACGTAACAGCAGTGCTCTTGTTTTTTGGCTATGGCTTAGCCTTGATGCGAGAAGTACCTTTTATACATTTGCCGTTATTTGCTTTCGCAATATTGTTTGTGCAATGGTTGTTCAGCCGGGCATGGCTTAATAAGTTTAAACAAGGACCATTGGAATTTGTATGGCGGAAGTTGACCTACCGATCCAACAAAAACCAGTCTTTGTGACTATCCTTCCAAAAAGGTCCGTTTCGCTTCCAAAAAGTTACCCCGTAAAAAGCGATCCCAGCCATCAAACTCTGCCGGATGAGACCAAAACTTTAATTGTTCGCCTTCTGCAAATAACAGGTTAAGCCGGGTTTGTTCTTTAGATTTAAAAAGGGTAACTGCAACGATGTCTCCAATAGGGATGGGTATAAAATAAGGATTGGTTCTTTCAGCAACACGCAAGAAAATACCTGCTTTAAATAGCTCAAGATTGACCCTGATCTCATCATTTGAAACGGTTTGTAACTCATCGAGTTCTGAGAGACCATTGAGATAATACACCATTGGTGAACCTATTCCGCCGAGACGCAATCTTTCCGCAATACTAAATTTGCCGCCAACCGATGCTTCTAATTGCCTCAATTCGAAGGGCCTAATCCGTACGGCATCATAAATAATCATGCTGTAGTAACATTTTGACATGGCAAATCGTTTTGCGGTAACTAAATTTTATGTACTCCGTTTGTCTAATTTCTAATCATTTTGATAGAAATATTGTTAACAATGTAAATATGAAAAAGTAATTTGGGGTTATAAAAAGAGCAACAACTTCCCCCAAATAGCCTCTTTTTTCTCTCACCTACATAATGAATTGGACCTGAATATTTTACAATTCAGTAACTGAAAAATATTTGAATTAACTAAACAAAATCAACTCATTTTATGCGATCACAAGTACTTCTTTTTGTCTTTACATTGCTGGCTTCCACTTCGTTGGCTCAGACCAATATGACGCTACTTTCAAATCTGGATTTCCCGGAAGATGCAAGTGATGTTTGGGGGTATGTTGCTCCTGATGGAACGGAATATGCCATCATGGGGCTCAATGAATCAACTGCAGTTATTAATGTCGACGATCCTAGTACTCCTTTTCTCAGGGATCAAATTGGTGGTCCATCATCAATCTGGCGCGATATCAAAACCTGGGACGAATATGCCTACGTTACAGCTGATGCCGGTGATGATGGCCTACTCATTATCGATATGACCAATCACGCGGTGTTTGATACACTGACCTATAAATACTTCAAACCTCTGTTGAATGTGAATGGTATAATGGATGAACTGGAGACTGTTCACAACTTATACATTGACGAAAATGGCATCATGTACCTTGCTGGTTCAAACCTGAATGGCGGCGGGATGCTGTTTTTTGATGTGGCAACTGATCCGTGGAATCCCATTTACCTGGGGGCAGGTGATGTGCGGTATTCCCATGACGTATATGTTAGAGGCGACACCATGTATAGTTCTGATATCAACGACGGATTTTTCTCAATAACTGATGTTTCAGATCTGAATAACCCACAGTTGCTGGCCACACAAAACACACCTTTTTTCTTTAGCCACAATGCCTGGCTTTCAGAAGATGGTAATACGCTGTTTACCACAGATGAACTTGCTGATGCCCCGATTGCGGCATACGATATTTCCGATCTTGATGATATTCAATTTCTGGACGAATTCAGGCCTCAAGCCACACTGGGCCAAGGTGTAATTCCTCATAACGTGCATGTGTTGGGTGACTATCTTGTGATTTCTTATTATACCGATGGGGTTATTATCGTTGATGCGACAGAGCCTGATATCATGGTGGAGGTGGGTAATTATGATACCTTCACTGGACCCGGCACTGGTTTCCTTGGTGCCTGGGGTGCTTATCCCTTTCTGCCATCAGGTATTATCCTAGCATCAGATATCAATACTGGTTTATATATTTTCCAGCCAAACTACGAAAGGGCTTCCTATATCGATGGATTGGTTACTGATGCCAATACCGGTGATCCGATCATAGACGCCACAATCACAATTGATCTTAACCTTGTTGAAACCAAAACTGACCTTGCCGGAAATTATAAAACCGGTGTTCACCCATCTGGTTTGTATGAAGTGACTGTTGATCACCCTGTTTATGAGCCACAAACGGTAATTCTTGATTTCATAGAAGGTCAATCCATTACCGAAAACTTCCAATTAGTTCCATTAGTACCATTCGCGTTCAGCGGGCAGGTTATTGATGGAGGAACAGGAAGTGGATTGGTTGATAGTAAAGTAGTCGTCGAGTCAGAGGCTTTCACATACGAACTAACGACTGATTTGTCAGGTGGTTTCACCATTCCCGCATTTTATGAAGGTGATTATACGGTAATTGCCGGTAAATGGGGCTATAACGAAATTGAACTGACCGAACAGTCTTTTTCAGAAATGAATAATTCAGTAACCGTGACCTTAAACGAAGGCTACTCCGACGGTTTCGCCCTTGACCTTGGCTGGACAGTGAGTGGAGATGCTATGAGTGGTCAATGGGAGAGAGATGACCCGATCGGTTTGACTCAGGGCATCAATGTTATTCCGGAAGGAGATATTTTTGGTGATGTTGGTCGCAAAGCCTATATCACAGAAAATAATGAAAGTATTTTTTCAGGCTCTGTTACAGGTGGAGCAACAATACTGACTTCTCCCGAATTTGACTTGAGCTCATACAGTGATCCGCTAATCATGTTTGAAACATGGTATGTTAATTTGGCCCCTGGCGGCCCCGGAATTCCTCCTCCAGGTGATGATACTTTGAAAGTCTTTCTAGACAATGGTGTCGAACAGGCATTGGTCAGGGAGATTACCTTTTCAAATATTTTTAATATCAATTGGGTAGCTCATGATTTAGCAGTTGCTGATTTCTTACAGCCTACCTCGACCATGCGTATCATTTTTGAAGCCTCAGATTTTACGCCTGGACCAAATTTCCATTATACCGAAGCTCTGGTAGATTACTTCAGGGTGGAAGAAGGAGCAGTTTCAGTAGATAACCTCCTGGATGATCAACTGGATTGGCAGGTTTATCCGAATCCAACTTCTGATCGCTTCATTCTGGAATATGAACTGGAAAACAGCAATGCACCAGTAACGCTCAATATCTTTAATGCTATTGGGCAGCAAGTTGGTACTTACCAGGTACACCAGGGGGCAGGCAGAGCAGAATTTGGACAAAACCTGGAAAGTGGTGTTTATTTCATCCAAATGAATTCAGGTGATGAAACCAGTACGCCGCTAAAATTGATCAAAGTGAAGCAATAGCAAGTTTTTAGAACATTACTTCTTAGCCATAATAAAATGCCCTGGGCCGCTACTTTGAGGCCTTGGGCATTTTTTGATTTATAACCGCAAAATGTAAAATTTTAAAATGGACTAAAGGTTAGGCTCCACTAATTCGAAGACCCCGGTTTTTCCTTTAAGATCGGTCTCATAACTCGCTTTTAGGGCAATTGAAGATTTGACCAATTCGTAAGCGGATTTTGATAAAAGGATTTCTGTACCAAAGGTTTTGTTAGCCGTTTCAATCCTGCTGGCAAGGTTTACAGCATCTCCTATAGCGGCGATCTTTTTCATATGGCCGGTTTCAAAGTTTCCGACGATTGCCGTTCCATAATGGATGCCGGCCCTTATGCCGAATTCATGGCCATACATTCTGCGTAAGTACTGATTGAAATTCTTTATTTCAACGCGCATTTCTTGTACTGATTTTACCGCATCTCTTACTGGGTTTTCAGGATTGTCGATGCCGAAAAGGGCAAGAATACCATCACCGGCTACATCAGAAATTAAGCCGTTGTTTGCCGAAATGATATCATTCATTTTTTGGAAATAACGATTCAAAACATGGACGATATCATACCCGGGCAATGATTCTGCGAATGTGGTGTAGTTAACAATATCTGTAAACAGAATAGCAAGGTTTTGTTCTTTGCCGAGTTGGGTGCCGGTATCATCGCCAAATTGTTTGGAGATAATATCAATGTCAAGATCGTCTGAGATGGCCCGGTGGATACTAACATTTCCACTAATCTGCGTCTGACAAGCTAACCGGATGCTTGCCGGAAATCTGAGTTTCTCGGCCATCTCTTGTTCAGCCTCATTTCTTGGCAGGCAGTTTTCAAGACCTTTTCTCACATGGACTCTGCAGGTAGAGCAACGCGCATTACCACCACAGGCATGAATGTGGTTAATGTTTGCTGATAATGTTGCTTCAAGAATGGTTCCGTTTTCCGGAACAACGATTATCAAATCATCGGAGAGGGAATTGATCTTATACATTATTTCACCAATTGGTTATAAAGACTGCTTTGGATTGTTGGATTTCCATTGTGTAAAGTAATTAAAAATTCTCTTTTTGGTAACTTTGGGTCGTAGGCAAGCAATTTAGACATTCGCGTATTTTATCTGCCTTTACTTGAGTAGGAAAAATTCTTCCTGCATTCTTTGATTTATCAACCATCGGTCAATATGAGCACTACCTCAATTCCTGAAATCCTTTGGCAACCGTCTGAAGAATTTATACAAAATTCCAACCTTAAACATTACCTGAACTGGCTTGAAACCAGACACGGCTTTAGTTTTGATAGCTATGAAGCGGCATGGCAATGGTCGGTCGATTATCCTGCTGATTTCTGGAAAAGCCTTTGGGAGTATTTTGAGATAAAATCTTACACGCCTTTTAATACGGTAATTTCTGGTGATCAGATGCCGGATATGCAATGGTTTGAAGGTAGTACGCTAAATTACGCAGAACATATTTTCCGCAAAGCGACCGCTGATCATCCTGCCATTATCTTTAGGTCTGAGCGTCATGAAATTTCTGAAATGAGTTGGGAATCGCTTACCACGAAAGTGGCAAGTATGAAAGCTTACTTGGCATCAATTGGGGTAAGGTCGGGTGATAGGGTAGTAGCTTATCTGCCAAACATTCCCGAGGCTAGCATCGCTTTTCTTGCGGCGTGCTCATTGGGTGCGATTTGGTCGAGTTGTTCGCCTGATTTCGGATCGAATAGTGTCATTGACCGCTTCAGCCAGATCGAGCCTAAAGTCTTGTTTGCGGTGGATGGTTATCAGTATGGTGGCAAGGTATTCAGTAAAGTGGAAGTGGTAAACGAATTGATTGATAATCTGCCTACGCTGGAAAGGGTTGTATACTTGCCGTATCTTGATGAGCATGCATCGACTGACCAGATTTCCAAAGGTATTCTTTGGGATGATGCTATTGCTGTAAAAGGCGGCGAACTGACTTTTGAGTCAGTTCCATTTGGTCACCCGATTTGGGTATTGTATTCTTCCGGTACAACCGGAATACCAAAGGCAATAACCCATTCACACGGCGGTGTATTATTAGAGCATTTAAAATATGTGGCCTTTCATAATGATGTCAAACCGGGAGAACGATTCTTTTGGTTTTCAACAACGGGATGGATGATGTGGAACTTCGTTCAAGCCTCACTACTTGGTGGCGCCACTATCGTTCTCTATGACGGCAGTCCGGGTTTTCCGGATATGAATGTACTCTGGGATTTCGCAGAAAAAGCAAAGATCACTCATTTCGGTACGTCGGCTCCTTTCATTGTGGCATGCATGAAAAAGGATATGAAACCGGGCACTGATTTTGATCTGAGTGCTATGCGCTCAATTGGTTCTACGGGGTCTCCTTTGCCACCTGATGCATTTGCCTATGTTTATGAACATATCAAAAATGACCTTTGGTTATGCTCAATGGCCGGAGGAACTGATGTTTGTACAGCCTGGGTTGGTGGTTGTCCGTTTGAACCGGTTTATCTTGGAGAGATCCAGTGTCGTTGCCTGGGTGCCAGCCTTCACGCCTATGATGAAAATGGGCAACCAATTATTAATGCAGTTGGTGAAATGGTCATTAACAAGCCCATGCCTTCCATGCCGATCTATTTTTGGAATGATGAAAAGATGAAGCGCTACACATCCAGTTATTTTGAGATGTACGAAGGCCAATGGCGCCATGGCGACTGGGTCAAAGTTACAGATCGTGGCACTTTGATCATTTACGGCCGCTCAGATGCAACATTGAACAGGGGAGGGGTGCGAATTGGGACTGCCGAAATATACAGGGCAATTAACAAAATTGACGAAATTGCTGACAGCCTGATCGTGAATATCGATCTGGAAGGTGGGCGCGATTATATGCCACTGTTTGTCGTACTGGGAGAAGGAAAAACTCTCAACGATGACTTGTTGTTAAAAGTAAAAAAGACCCTCCGTACCGAATGCTCACCACGCCACGTGCCGGATGAAGTGATTGAGATCAAGGAAGTGCCCTACACCATTTCTGGGAAAAAGCTTGAAGCGCCAGTAAAAAAGATTCTTATGGGCGTGGATGTAGAAATAGCCGCGAAAAAAGATTCGATGAAAAACCCTGGAGCATTGGAGTTTTTTATTGAGTTTGGGAAAGGGTTGGATCAATAGATTTTTCTCCGCAAAGATGCGCTAAAGGGTTCGCAAAGTTACACCTGGAATTACCTATTTATAACTTTGTGGTAAAAAAGCTAATCTGCTATTACCACCTTCTGACTTGCCAATTGACTCCCTGCCTGCAGTCTTACAAAATATACGCCATTAACCAGATATTTTGGATCAAATGCGATAACATGTTGACCGGAAGACAAGTGTTGATCTATTAATTGCTGAACAACTCTTCCATGGATGTCAACTACCTGCAAAGCCACTGTTTCCTGTCGATCCAGTGTGAATCTGATCTTCGATAATTCTGAAACAGGATTGGGAGAAATTTCAATTTCCAATGCCAGCGTAGTAAGCTCATCTACAGAAGTGGCTAATCCGATTTCGAAATCAGCGACTACTGGTAAGTGGTCTGAAGCAGTTGTTGCATCAAATGCCAAAAGGCCATGAGTTCCGAGAGAATCTGCTGGTAAGCCTGGGGTAAAAAGGACGTAACTGTTTTCCAGGCTCATGACGGATCCGCTATAGACGATATAATCAAGTCTGCCGGGACTAAAATCGCTGTTTTCCCTGTACCAGGTAAAGCTCATTGGCAGACCAGTGGTGTAAGGTTTTGCATCTTCGAAAGCTGAATTATCCCAATCGGGTTGAAAGTCATTTCCGTAAGGAGATTCATTGACAATATCTCCTGTCAACAATGTAGTCTGTTGTTGTTTTAGGCCTACTAGGTTCATGTCGCCGAGTACGACGATCGGTGTGCCTTCTTCAAGTGTGAGCAATCCACCTGGTGATTTGGCATCACGAACGAATGCCATCATTGCATCTATTTCTTCTTGTCGGGTGTCATCATTGTCGCAACAAGGGGTATGGGCATTGAGTAGCAATAAGTCGGTGTCATGAATTGAAGATAGGTCGAGCAAAAATGCGCCGTTCCCCTGATTTTGATTAACCCCGGATATCGGGTAGACATTAGTCACGGGATATCGACTCACTACGATTACGTCGGGACCGGCTTTACCATGGAACCATACTTCTCCGGGACCGGATGGTAGCATTGACTCAACCTGGTTAGCCGTCTGCTGGCTACTATAGCCATAAATTTCCTGAAACCCTATGATGTCTGGTTGTACTGCCTGCAAGATCCTGGTAAACGATGATACTTTCCCCGGGTCGAAAAAGCCATCAAATAGCACATTGTAAGACAAGATTCTGAGATGGTCTCCATCTAGCTTTTCAATGGAATATTGTGGTAAATCTTCAGATCCGTTTTCAATGAAATTATAAAGCACACTGCCGTTCTCATTGGGCAATACATCACCGAATAGTGCATTATTTCGCCAAACAAATCGAATGTCATCACTTGAAAAGAGCGGTTGTCCATTAACCAGGATGTTCGTACTGATCGCTAACTCAAACTCAGTTGAGGTTACGGTAGGGGAGGAAACGAGCCCAATGTCGGCGTGGTTGACAGAAGTACCTGAAATGCCATTAAAAATAGTACCCTCTCTATTGCCAAAGGAGTAGCCGAGGTCTGCACCGATTCCGTTGATAGCAAATCCTGTAGAAGCATTATTGTCGGTGTCGATAAAAACGGTAATTGCGTTATTGTCCTGCAGGTTGATCTCATCGCCCAGTTCTATCCTGAGAAAGAGATGGTCACTGTCATTCCATGCCCAAAAATTACCGAAGTCGATAAATGATCCTGGCTGATCATCCAAGGGGTCTGAATGTGTTGGATTTAGGTTTTGCCAATCTTCATAGGTCTCATCCAAGAGGATACGTGCGTTTTGGCTAAATGCGTTTATGCAAAAGAATAATGCGAAAGCAGTTAATAAATGTCGAGTATTGTAGAATTTGTATTTGGCAGCCATGACTTTAGCTTTTTCACCGCAGAGTTGCTGCTAAGTGTGTTCGCAAAGGTACGCTAAGAAATGGATAAAAAACCCTATAAACTTTTTCGCTTTTTCCACCATGTGAAAATAGAAATACTTAATAATACGAGAGCAAGTAACATCCAGACATAGATTTGTCCGGAGCTTTTTTCATTAAGTTCAATTGGTCCGCCCGGACCTACCATATTGAATCCTGCCCAGAAATAAGGAGATTTGAGTGCATTGGATAAACCTTCCGTCTTGAGATAATCCATTTTTGCTTGCCGCAATGCTTCAGTCGAAGTTTTGTTTTCTCCAATGTGCCTGTAGAAATAGTTAAAAATAGAGGCAGTAGAAGCATCATTGACACTCCACAGACTGGAAATAAGTCGTTTAGATCCTGCAAAAGTAAATCCTCTTGCCAGACTCATAACGCCTTCTCCTTCAGCCAGAGTTCCGAGCCCGGTTTGACATGCTGACAATACCACGAGTTCAGCTGGCAACTGCAAGGTATAAAGTTCTGCGAGTTCCAGTTTTGATTCTCCAAATGAAATAAAAGGTTGTCCCGTTTCTGCCGAAGCATGGGTTGAAAGGTGTATGACACTAAATAGTCCTGCCTGGGCAATAAATTCCTCTACGCTCGCCTGGTTGTCAAAGTAGAAAGCACCATCATAAGTGGCTTTGATATTTTCCAATTCAGACTTGCTGTTAACAAGGACAGGCAGGTCGGTGCCTTTGACTGCAAAAGGAGCAAATCCTATAACGTCATGATTCACCAGACTTGGTGTTAGCTCATTGGTCTGTTCAGTCAGGATCGTAGCAGAATAGCCATAACTAATGGCGTACCGATGTAAAAGGTAGGGGAAGGTACCGAGTAAGGTCCCTTCACTTTTTTGATGGATTAATGATTCGAAAGGCAGGAAATTTAGCTTGCCATCTGGAATGATAACTAGAGAGGCGCCTTCAGGAAGCAACTGTTGAAGCCCGTTTCCAAAGAGTAATTGATAAACTGAAAATGCTTTTTCGGCATAAGCAGCAGGGTCATTTTGAATTTTGTTTCGCGCTGAAAAGAGATCAAGATATTCGTTCAATTCATTATCAATGGCTGTTCTTTTTTCACGAAAGAAAAAAGTAGAATCTTTGCCAGCTAATAACCCATAGATATATTCTGACCCAAAAAAGTATTCGATCAGATACTGTTCATCTCCGGATTGAGCTTCAAAAAATTGGCCCAATTCAACGACTTCTGGTCTATACTTGATTTCAAAATATTGAGGATGATCTGCACTTATTTGTTCCAGGAATAATTCATTGGATTCCAGTGCATCAGCCACAGCTTTTCGGTAAGGCTCAAGATCTGATTCACCATAGTCTTCGGCATCCTGAAGTTCAGATCTGGCGACTTGTAGCCGAACCTGTAACTCAAACTCCTGATCAGCTATGGAATCTGGGACAACAGTTCTTGCATTTATTCCCAGAAGTGCGTCAAGAAGCAAAATGGCCTTACTCTTTTCCATGAAATAAAAGGCTTGCTTATGATCTCCCAGGGCGTAGCAGATGTCAAGAGCGGATGCGTACATAGGACGAATTTGCTTTCGCCAAAACAGCTTTGATTCGGTCGATCCCTGTTCGAAGCGCATGATGTCTGTCAGGAAATCAGTTAATTTGAAGTAACTGAGTGCTTGTTCAAGTTTGGGCCTGTCTTCAGGTGTATGAGTTTTGTAACTCAATGCGTTGGCCATATCCACAAGGTAGGTCAACAAGTCACTTTTATTAGATACGTCTTTGAGTAAATCTTTCTGCGCAAAAGGATCTTTTCCTTGATCAAATTGGGGCAGTAGGCTTGAAATCGCTTCTGCATAAGCCTTAATGGCTTTGGCTTGTTCACCTCGATCAAGATACAAGTCGCCCAGGTTGTCATAGCACATAGCTTGTAATGACGGCATATCAGTAGCCATTTTTAGCGCCTCATCAAGTAAGTTGGCAGCAGTATTCAGATCACCACGACGACTGTAAACGACGGCCATATTGTTTAAGGTAGATGCCACTTCAGACTCCAGTTCCAGTTCTTCGTAAAGTGTTTTTGCTTTCAAGTAATAGTTAAGAGCATCTTCATAGACCTTTAATTCGTCATATACGAAAGCCATGTTGAGATAGCAGCCAGCTTCATCATTCTGAAGTCGATAGCTTTTTTCCGGAAGGAGATTAAAAGCCGATTCAGCTAATTTCAAAGAATCGATAGCAGTCTGGAATTCTCCTTTATTGAGGTGAATATTGCCATAATCAAGCAAGCAACGGGCAATCTCGCTGTCGATGTTTTTTTCTCTTGCTTTTTGCAAGGCAATACCTAGGTAATTAAGCGCTAAATCGAAATCGCCCCTATCAAAATAAGCACCAGCAAGTACCCGGTATGCCTGAACTGCCCGATTTTCACCCAATGCGTCATAAATTGAGGATGACCGTCGAAGATGTTTAATGCCTTTCGTATGTTCATTTACGGCGAGGTAGAAAACCCCCAGATTGTTATTTGATCTACCTATCTCAAAATCCCCTGCCGGCAAAGCTTTTTCGCGGAGGGCGAGGCTCTGATGTGTTGCCTGAATCGCAAGTTGGAGATCGCCTTCCCGAAAGTGTTGAACCCCAATACTATGGTAAACCATCGCCAGTGTGATAACAGAATCAGGACACGTGGAGAGTTGCTGTGCGACAGTCGACATTAAAGCTAAATCTCCCGATGCAATGGCCCCCTCAGCATCTATGCCTGAAACACATTGACTTTTTAGCAGAAAAGGGAAAAGGGGGAAAAGTATGACCAAAATTGCTGATCTGGTGTCCATAGGGTGCAATTTAGGATAAATATGGCTACCTCACTCTATATCCCTCTCTTGCAGGAGAGGGATATTTTGGACACTTGATGTGAAGGTTCCCTTCTTCTTGAGGAGAAGGATTAGGGATGAGGTGTTTTGTATATGTGATATTATCTTGGCTAGCTCACCCTATGTCCCTCTCCTCTAGGAGAGGGATATTCTGGACACTTGATGTGGAGGTTCCCTTCTCCTTGAGGAGAAGGATTAGGGATGAGGTGTTTTGTATATGTGATATCATCTTGGCTAGCTCACCCTATGTCTCTCTCCTCTAGGAGAGGGACATTCTGGGCACTTGATGTGGAGGTTCCCTTCTCCTTGAGGAGAAGGATTAGGGATGAGGTGTTTTGTATATGTGATATTATCTTGGCTACCTCACCCTATGTCCCTCTCCTCTAGGAAGAGGGATATTCTGGATACTTGATGTGGAGGTTCCCTTCTCCTTGAGGAGAAGGGTTAGGGTTGAGGTGGTCAATGCTTAACCACCTTAATCGTCCTTACCTCTTGACCAACCTGCACGGAGACCAGGTAAATACCTGGCACAAAATCAGCCAGACTTATAGTCCGACTTTGGCCTTCTCCAATTGAGACACCATGCTTTGCATAAAGTGTATTGCCCAGGAGGTCTCTGACAGCAATGGTTGCATTTTCAAGATTAAAATCAGGTGCTAATTGCAACTCACCAGAGGTTGGATTGGGAAAGACTTTAAGCGTGAACACTTCATCAGGAAACCCTTCAATCGAAGTTATGACACAGGGAAGATTGAAGTTGATGAAATTACCGTTTTCCACAAAAGTGTTGAGGCCTTCGACCTCGACTGCAGCATCGATAATACAATTCCTGATGTCGAGATAATCGTCGATATTACCAGCGCAATACACTTCAGCTGCGATAGCGGCTACCACTGGGGCAGCCATTGAGGTGCCGGACTTTAGTCCCATGGTGCCGCCTGGTAATGTACTGTTGATGTCTTCACCAGGAGCAGCAATATCAATACAGTCTGTCGAGAAATTAGAAAACGGACTGATAAGCGTATCACCGCTCATAGACATGCCAATCGCTCCGACGGAAATCACATTATTACCTGCGTTACAAGCTGGGAATTGGGGATGCTCCTGCAGGTCTATGGTGTCATTCCCCGCTGCTGCAATGGCTATTGCATTATAGTTGTTTCGGGCAGAGTCGAGAAAGTTATTGAGAATGTCACTGTCGTTATCATACCAGCCCCAACTACAGTTGATTACATCAGCGCCCTGCTGTAATGCGTAATAGAAGCCACAGACGATATCAAATAACTCGGCAACGCCATTTTCGTTATGCGTCTTGATCGGCAACAGTTTATAGTTGCCACAGGCATTATTGACTTCGAGATTGTTTTTAATTATTCCTGCAAGGTGAGTGCCATGGCTATGGTCGTCCTGCACATTATTATTGTCTTTGACGAAGTTATAACCGACCACATCGTCGATCAGGCAACTGCCGTCTTCATCTAAGCTGTCGATATCTTCCTGGAAATTTCGGTAGATAAGAGGAACGAGGTCGGGATGATCAAAGTCAAGGCCTGTGTCAAGGATGGCTATCAAGACATCATGAGGACCACCCGGGATTGGTGGAGGTGCTTGCAATTGAGTGAATACTGGTGGCGGGGCGCCTTGGAGCTCATTCCAGACAAATCGGTTGAAGTCGACACCGTCGACATCTGCTGTACTTTTGGCAGAAGCCTTCTTTTCGGTGATACCTACCGAAGGTCCGGAGCCAGAAAGGCCACCCATCGCAGCCGTATCCTGCCCAAAATGCCATAGCTCGACAACACTGCACATGCAAGTGTCTACATGAGCAACACCAAACGAATTTCGGATAGAGTCTTTATACATCGGGGTGGCTGAAGGACTGAACTGTACGACCAACTGATTTGGCACATATGGTCCTTTATCACAATCTACATCGTATGGGATACCATAAGTCAACAGACTATCTCCAATATAAGGAGGGAATGTTTCAGGGTATAATGTATTTACGCCCAGTTTGACATCATCAATAATCCAGAAAAAATAATCTGCTTCAATAGTGAACTTAATACGGAACTGATTAGTAGGAATCGCTCCGCTAAGTGGAATCCGAAGTTGCTCGTATGCAGGCGTAGCATCTCCTGGCGGCACATTTTGATTAATCATGATTGGTGGACTCCAGTTGTTGCCACCATCAGAACTGAAAGCCACAGAAGTGACTGAGTTTTGTTGTCGAAAATATTGGTTAAAAGTTAACAGGATGTTACTGGCCGGCATGCCTGATAAGTCGATTATTGGTGAGATCAGTTCACTTATCTGGAGTGCGGGGACAGGTCCGTTGCCTAGGTTTTGGTCATCTCCGCCATTGTCGTAAAAATCGGAGTCGAAAACCATCGCTCCATTACTTAAAGATGGCGATAAAATGGGTTGGTCGCCAAAGGGCCCTGCAAAAGCCCCCTGGTCGGCTTTGCCATCACTTTCCCAAACCCACAGTGCGTTGGGGTCACTGATGCCTATGGTCGTCCAGTCATGTAGTCCGCCATTAAAATCACCTTCACCGGGAACATTTCCCCATACAGTTTGGGGTGGATATGAATTATTGTCTTCAATGATTTGGATATCATCAATGATCCAGAAATAGTAATCGCCGAAAAAGAGGAATTGGATGAAGACGCTGTCACCAAGGATGTTTTCTGTAATGTCAAGTGTGATAACATCTTTATGCGAGGTTTCTACGTTTTCCAGGATATCGTTATTGTTGAAAATCGGTTGGGTTAAAAATTCTCCTATACTTGCCTCGACAAGAGATTGGGAGTGAGAATTTCGATAATATTGGTTGAATTTCAGATAATAACGAGAGGTTGGGCTAAAGTTTTGGAAATGATAAGTGAATCCGTAAAATGCCTCAACGAAAGGCTGTCCGGATTGAATGATAGAATCTGCGTTAACCATTAAAGCTCCTCCACCAGATTCGGAAAAAATAGCTGGACGGTCGTTCCAGAATTGACCATTAGAAGCGGTGCCGTCTGGGCTCCAGGTCCACCCAGGAGCTGTTACCGGCGTTGTGAAGTTTTCTTCGTAAAGGATAGTTTGGGCATTGGAAAAAGGAATCGCCAACAGGGCGAATAGGGCTACAATCCAAAGAGATTTGGTGGGGTAACGGTTCTTCATATCAACATAGTTCTTCAGAAAAAAGATAAGGGTTTTCAATAAGATTTGCCATTATATCCTGCTTCTTTTAAATTGTTACCGGATATTTAGCAACTTCCTAAACAGATTTTTACACAAGTGTTTTGATTTTTGACTCAGCACATGAATTCCAAACAAAATCTTAAATTTATAGGGCTCAACTAACCTGTTGGAAAAATTTCAGATTACACAATGGTTGAAAAGACACCCCATCCGGATAATAGGTATGTCCATGCACTGGTTAATAATGACTCTGTTTTGGTGAAAGAGATCTATGATCGGTTTTCGGATAACATCACCCGTATGATCACCCGAAATAACGGTACAACTAAAGATGCAAAAGACATTTTTCAGGAAGGTCTGATCATTATTTATGAAAAGGCGTGCAGGGGTAACTTTGTCTTGAACTGTCCATTTGAAGCCTTCTTGTTTCTGATCTGTAAGCGTAAATGGTTGAATGAATTGAAAAAACGAGGACGCGGCGGGGTAACAATTGAAGAAGAACGATTATCTATCAGTGAACCGGACGCACTGACACTTGCAGAACAGACCCAAACTGAAAATGACCGAAACAACTTGTTTTGGACAAAATTCAGAGAACTAGGAGAGCGCTGTCAACAACTGCTGAAACTGTCATGGGGCGGTATTTCGATGGACGAGGTCGCTTCCAAAATGGAAGTCACTTACGGGTATGCCCGAAAGAAAAAATCGGAGTGTGTCGCAAGACTGATGAAACTGGTCAAAAGCGATCCGGCTTATGAAACACTAATCTGAAAAGGATAACTCCACCAATGAGAACCGGGAAGTTACCTGAGGGTGTAATGCCCGAAAACAGCTAAAGACTGATCACCATGCAAGACAACTACGACATATTTGAACAATACCTCAACGGTGAACTGGAAGGCCAGGTGCTTTCCGATCTAGAGGAACAGCTTAAGACCGATGCAGTATTAGCAAAGGAGCTCGAACTTTTCCGCAAGGTAAAAGCCGGCATTTCTGCAAAGCTGCAATCCCATTCCGGCAAGGAGGCCCTTTTGAAAACAATCGGTGCATTGGAGGGAGAGTATTTCATGGAAGGGCAACAAAACAGCGACAGCGAGACCTCTGGAGGACCAAGGCTCGTTAGCCGCCGCTTTATTATGACAGCTATGGCTGTAGCAGCGTCCGTTTTGCTGCTTGTTTTCATTTGGCAACCCTGGCAGCCATCTATGTCGCTTTATGAGCAATATGCCCAATTTCCAGTAGCTGATCTTACCAGCAGGTCGACTGGAGACCTAGACCTCACTAATATGCAGCAAGCCTATAATGCCGGAGACTTTACTACTGCCATTGCCTACTTTGACCAATACCTGTCCTCAAATCGGGAAGATTATGAAATTTCGATGTTAAATGGAATTAGTAACCTGCAAGTTGAGAATTTTTCCAGAGCCTTGGCATTACTGGCAAAAGTAGTGTCGAGTAATTCTGCTTTTAAAAATGACGCAAGGTATTATTTGGCATTGACCTATCTTAAAATGGAAGATATCCCTCGTTGCAAAACCTTTTTAGAAGCGATTCCGGAAGGGGCAGATAAATACACTAATGCCAAGGATTTGCTTTCAAAATTGCAATAATTTTCGTATAATTATACTTTCCATTCCCCCCCGGGAAATCCCCCTGTTTTAGCATTTTTTGGCATATTGGTAAAGATGGGTCCACCATTAGGTGCCATTTTTTGAATCGTTCATACTCAAAATCAATTCTATGAAAGCGAAGATCTTTACACTTTCCTTGACATGTTTATTTTTTATTACCACTGGTTTCGGCCAATCCAACTTGTTTATTGATAACAGTTTTACTGCCGATCAGATGATTATGGATTTTTTCAATAATTCATGCGTAACACCTTCGAATATTACCTTTAACGGGTCGCCTGCATCCATAGCGTATTTTGAGGGTGCCAACACTAATTTGGGTATCAATGCTGGGATTTTGATTACTTCTGGTGATGCTACGATGGTTGCCGATGCTGCCAGTACTTTTGCAAATACCTATCACAATACTTCAGGTGATACAGATCTGGAAGCCCTTGTAGGCATTGCAACATACGATGCAGCCGTACTTGAGTTTGATATCACAACCACAGGTGGTGATCTTGATTTTCAATATATTTTTGGTTCAGAAGAATATCCTGAGTTTGTGAATGCTTCTTTTAATGATGGTTTTGCATTTCTTATTTCAGGGCCTAATATTCCGGGTAACGCCAATATCGCTATGGTGCCCGGAACATCGGACGCTGTAAGTATCAATAATGTCAATTCTGGGCTTAACAGCCAGTATTATGTTGATAATCTTACGGCTGTAGATCCCGATGTTGCTTACGATGGATTAACTACAGAACTTCAGGCTACTTTCTCAGCCGTTGATACTGAAACTTATCATGTTAAGATTGTTGTTGCTGATGCCGCAGATGGTGTATTTGACTCAGGAGTGTTTTTAGGCATTGAAAGCCTTTGCGGTCAAATGATGCTTACACCACCAGCTATCGCAAATATTGTTGTGGATGGTTCAACCATTACCCTGGAAAACGATTCCCGCTATGCTACCTCCTGGTTTTGGGAATTTGGAGATGGAACTACTTCCAACGAGCGTAACCCTGAGCCACATACCTATACTATTCCTGGCACTTATGAAGTAAAGCTCACTACTCAGAATTATTGTTGTACTGATGAATTTACCACAATGGTGACCGTTGGGACAACAAGCGTGGAAGAGCTTCATGGAAATCCTTTCAGACTTTATCCGAATCCGGTTTCAGACAGACTTTTCCTTGAAAATGATGGTATTGATATCAAAGAGGTCCAGCTTTTCGATCTCAAAGGTCAATTGATCTGTACCACCAATGGCACTATCGAAAATGGCTGGGATATCAGCCAGGTTGATACAGGCGTTTATGTGGTACAAGTTATTGCAGAGGAAGGTGTTTATACTTCCAGAGTGGTGAAAAGATGAGACCTCCCCTAACCCCTCCTGAAGTAGAGGAACGACAGCGGCAGATTTGTTAATGACGGCCTTCCCTTAACTCCTCCAAATAGAGGGGCACGAAAACCAGTTCCTTCTCCCGGAGGAGAAGGTTAGCATGAGGTGCGCAAATCTTTTTTACAAAAATCGGACAACAGGATCCGGATATTTACGTTAAATCTTGCACTAAACCGTTAATTTTATATTCCTGATAATCAGGATATACACGCGGTCAGCATATGAGTAAAGTAATCCGGAAATTATTATATGTATTCCTGTGCACAGGAATCAGTACGACAAGCTTTTGCCAAGACTGGGACTTTGATAACATGGTTCCAAATCCTGGTTTTGAGTATTGCCATTTTGTGCCTTCCTACTATACAGATAGCGGTATCAATTTTACAGATGCTGTCAAAAACTGGTTTGCCCCTAATAAAGCTTCTACTGACCTGCTCAGTACCAAGTTTAAAGGGTTGTACGGGAAAGAAGTTGGCGCTCATTCCGGTGAAAATATGGCAGGTATAAGTGTACCCGACACAGGGTGGGGCGAATACGTTGCTGTAGAACTGGCATGGCCAATGACAGCCGGGCAAAAATACTACGTAGAATTTTGGGTAGCCATGGTCAAGTCATATTTACCGAAAGGTGTTCCTCAAAAAATGAGCCAGGGGTTTGGCCTATTACTCGACTATGAACTTTATGAAGCAACAAATAAAAGGTTCCGAAAGCAACCTCAGGTCACACTTGGTGATGAAAGAGAGTTGAAGTATGGAGAGTGGATAAAAATTGCCGATACCATTGAAGCATCCAGCGCCTATACCCATTTATATATTGGCCAATTCGATAAACCGACCGGCATTAGACCTTTGAACGGGTATTTTTTTATCGATGATGTTAAAGTAAAGGATGTGCGCGACTTACCATCAGCTACCGAAACTGAGGCTTCAGCGAAGCAGCCTGAAAGTGAAACAATAAAAACCCTTGAATCTAAAGAACTTTTGGTTCTGGACAATGTTTATTTTGAAACTAGTTCTTCAACATTACGAATCAGTTCATACCCTCAGCTTGACGAGGTTGTTAAATGGTTGTTAGCAAATCCTGATGTGACAATAAAAGTCAATGGTCATACAGACTCAGTAGGAAATGCTTACAGTAATCTTGCGCTTTCAAACCGTCGCGCAGAAGCCGTTATGCTATATTTTATTGCTAAGGGTGTTTCTGGAAAACGAATTGATGTTCAAGGGTTTGGAGAACTAAAGCCTATTAGCGACAACACTACCCAAGACGGCCGTCGAAAAAACCGCCGAGTCGAAATCGAGGTACTGGAAAAGTAGGCCCAGGGATGGATTCTTATCCGAAAAATAGTATCTTTATTTACCAAATACAGTCGGAAAGTCAAGCTACACAAAAGCAGACGATCCACTTATTTATTATTCATAATTAATTTTTTTGCTATGGCTATTATGATCACAGACGAATGCATTAACTGCGGTGCTTGCGAACCCGAATGCCCAAATAATGCCATTTACGAAGGTGGAATTGAGTGGGCGATATCTGATGGAACCACTGTTTCGGGTAGTTATGGGCTATTGGACGGAACCGAAGTTGATGCCGACGATATGTTAGAACCTATTGCTGATGATTTCTACTTTATCAGTCCGGATAAATGTACAGAATGCAAAGGTTTCCACGAAGAGCCACAATGTGCAGCAGTCTGCCCGGTAGATTGTTGTGTTCCCGACCCTGACCGGGAAGAGTCAGAAGATATATTGTTGGAGCGAAAGGACAAATTGCATTTGTAAGTAAATCATATTATTGCTCAGCCGTTAAAATAGGCTAGATTTTGTCAAAAGGCTCCAGACAGATGTTCGGGAGCCTTTGCAGTATCTGGCAGTTAACTGAAAAGCAATTCGTAAGAAAATGAACTATGCAGAAGACAACTGAAATCCGCGAGGAGATCACTATAAAATTTGCTGGAGATTCTGGTGATGGTATGCAACTTACCGGAAGTCTTTTTACCAGTAGTACAGCACTCACGGGAAGTGATTTAGCTACTTTCCCAGACTTTCCTGCCGAGATCAGAGCACCGGCTGGCACATTGGCGGGAGTATCCGGTTTCCAGCTCAATTTCGGAAGCAAACACATTTATACACCTGGTGATAAATATGATGTCCTGGTAGCCATGAACGCTGCAGCCCTCAAAACTAACCTCTTTCATCTTAAAAAAGGAGGAACGGTTATCGTTAATGTTGATGGCTTTGATGGCAAGAACCTGCGACTTGCTAAATATGAGGATGGGGCAAATCCGCTTGAAGATGATACACTTGCCGGGCTTGATGTATACAAAATTTCAATTACCAAGTTAACCAGGGAAGGACTCAAGGAAAGCCCATTGGGCATGAAGGAAAAAGACCGCTGTAAGAATATGTTTGTTCTCGGTTTTTTGTTTTGGCGCTATGGTCGTGACCTGCAGGTAGCAATTGACTTTCTCAATGAGAAGTTCAGTAAAAAACCAGATGTCTATGATGCTAACCTGACTATCCTCAAAGCGGGTTATCACTATGGAGAAACTACTGAAACATTTACGACAAAATATGATGTAGCTCCAGCTCCGCTGGAAAAAGGCACTTACAGGAGTATTATGGGCAATAACGCACTTGTTATTGGCCTTATTACGGCCTCCAGAAAAGCAGGACTGCCACTTTTTTATGGATCGTATCCAATCACACCGGCATCTGATATTTTACACGGTTTGTCTTCCTACAAAAATTATGGAGTAAAAACCTTCCAGGCTGAGGATGAGATCGCAGCGGTTTGTTCTGCCCTGGGTGCTGCTTATGGGGGAAATCTCGCGGTAACAGGTACTTCGGGCCCTGGGTTGGCATTGAAAGGGGAAGCAATCGGACTTGCAATGATCCTCGAATTACCAATGGTCATTTGTAATATCCAACGAGGTGGCCCGTCAACCGGACTGCCTACGAAGACCGAGCAATCAGACCTCTTGCAGTCTGTCTATGGCCGAAATGGTGAATGTCCTATACCAGTCGTAGCCGCCAGTTCTCCTTCAGATTGCTTTTTCACAGCTATCGAAGCCTGTCGTATTGCATTACAGCATATGACGCCGGTTTTATTCCTGAGTGATGGGTATATCGCGAATGGAGCAGAACCCTGGAAATTCCCGAAAGCAGATGATATTCCTGAGATTATAGTGAATTTTGCCAAACCGAAAGAAGACGGTGAGCAATTTCTGCCTTATGAAAGAGATGAAAACCTTGTAAGACAATGGGCCCTGCCAGGAATGGAAGGCCTAGCACACAGGATCGGTGGCCTCGAAAAAGAAGCGAATACAGGTAATGTATCCTACGATCCGGCAAACCATGAATATATGACCAAGGTGCGCCAAGCAAAAGTAAACAAGATCGCCAATTTTATTCCTGAGCAACAAATTGATTCCGGAGCAGAAGATGCCAATGTATTGATCCTTGGATGGGGCTCCACTTATGGAGTCATAAAAGCAACAGTTCGAGAACTCAACAAAGCGGGCAAAAAGGTGGCACATGCCCATTTGAGGCATATTGTACCGTTTCCGAATAATCTTGGAGATTTGCTTAATGCTTATGACAAAATCATTATTCCAGAAATCAATAATGGTCAGTTGTGCAAACTCATTAGAGATTCTTATTTGACCGAAGTGGTCCAGTATAACAAGATTCAAGGTATCCCGATTACACAAATGGAATTGGTCGATTTCGTAAATCAGGTTCTTGAATCATAAAGCCTTCATTAAATTTTGAAGGTCGATCTCATTTTCAGAAGATCGCAATCGAAAAGTTAAATTTTAGATTATGTCAACGAATAATGGAAACGGAACAGTAAAGCTAAGAGCGAAAGACTTCGCCACTGATCAGGATGTGAGATGGTGCCCCGGTTGTGGAGATTATTCGATACTGAAACAAGTGCAGTCAGTAATGGCTGAATTAGGGCTTAATAAAGATGAAGTCGCTGTAATTTCGGGAATTGGATGTTCTTCAAGGTTTCCCTATTACATGGAAACTTATGGCATGCATTCGATTCATGGTCGTGCCCCTGCTATTGCTTCAGGTTTGAAATTGGCCAATCCCGATCTTGATATCTGGATGATAACTGGAGATGGCGACGGCCTCTCGATAGGAGGTAACCACCTGATCCATATCTGCCGAAGAAATTTCGATATCAATATTCTGTTGTTCAATAACCAGATTTATGGTTTGACAAAAGGACAATATTCACCTACTTCCGAAATCAACAAAAAGACAAAGTCCACTCCAATGGGCTCAATCGATCACCCGATCAATCCTTTGGCTTTGGTAGCCGGTGCTGATGCTTCCTTTATTGCCAGGTCAATGGATCGCGACCCAAAACATCTGAAAACCATGTTGCATCGTAGTCATGGACATAAAGGCACCTCTTTTGTCGAGATCTACCAAAATTGTAACATTTTCAATGATGGTGCTTTCTTCGCCTTTACAGATAAGGCGACCAAACCGATGAACTGCCTGTTCCTTGAGCATGATCAGCCACTGGTTTTTGGTGAAAATGGGAACAAAGGTATTAAAATGGATGGCCTGAGACCTATGGTTGTCGATCTGAACACCGGAGACTTTACCACTGATGACCTATGGATCCATGACGAAAGAGATGTGTTTAAAGCCATGTTGCTGACACGATTTTTTGAAGACCCAAGAGAAGAAGGGGCATTGCCAAGACCGTTTGGGGTAATTTATGCCAAAGAGAGAGCAACGTATGAAGATGGAATGTTTAACCAGCTTGATGAAGCAAGAGTAACCAAAGGTGATGGAAACCTTGACGCTTTGATAGCCGGACCACAAACCTGGGAAATTTCATAAAACCCCAGAATAATCAATCCGAAATGATCAACTCCAAATATTCGCTATGTCCAATCACGTTATCGCCATTTTTGGAGGCGCCGTTTCTGGAGCAGAAGCTGCAGCCCAACTGTCAGAAAGAGGATTTCAAGTCATTGTATTCGAACAAAATGCTTTGCCTTACGGAAAAATTGAGGATGGATTGCCCAAGTGGCATGTGAGGTTGAGAGACAAGGAAGAAGGCAGGATCAATGAAAAGATGATGCATCCTAATGTTACCTATGTCCCAAATGTAAAGTTGGGTGAGGATGTTGTTTTGGAAGATGTGGCCAATAATTGGGGGTTCAGCGCAGTATTACTGGCTACAGGAGCCTGGAAAGACAGACCACTACCAGTGGAAGGCGTAGATGAATATATAAATAAAGGCCTCTATTATCAAAACCCGTTTATCTATTGGTTCAACCACTACCATGAACCTGATTATGATGGGCAACAATACGAGATTCATGACGATGCGATCGTCGTGGGTGGAGGGTTGGCGTCAATTGATATTGTGAAAGCATTGATGATGCTGTCTGTTAAGGAAAAGCTTCATGAACGCGGTATTAATACGAATGTCCTTGAACTGGATCGTGGCATCGTAAAGTATTTAGAGAAAAAAGAGATCAGGTTCGAAGATCTAGGCATCAAAGGCTGTACACTGTACTATCGCCGCCGCATCAAAGACATGCCTTTGTCGCCGATGGATAAAAGCACTCCCGAGAAATTAGCGAAAGCCCATGAGGTCCAGGAAAAGATTCTCAATTTTGCCGCTTCAAAATTTCTGTTCAAAGTGGCGCCCCTTCACGTCCCAGTAGGAAAGATCGTTGAAAATGATCGATTAGCAGGTTTAGTCTTTCAGGAAACAAAGATAGAAGATGGCAAAGTAAAAGCTATTGAAGGCTCGGAAAAGGAGGTTCGTTCCCCATTGGTGATTTCCTCTATTGGCAGTTTGCCCGAGCCCATTCCAGGTATTCCAATGGAATGGAATATGTTTGTAATTGATGACGAGAAATACTGCCAGGTAGAAGGCTATGATAATGTTTTTGCACTTGGAAATGCCGTTACCGGAAGAGGGAATATCAAGGAGTCTCGAAATCACGGGAAAGATATTTCGGAAGCCATAATCGATCGATATCTCTATGACCAGCAAGGTTTGATGGAAGAAGCGCATCGCAACAAGGAATCTGTCATCGCTGAAGAAGTGGCAGCTATCGCTGAAAAACTGGAAGCACTTCCCGCCGCTGATAGTACGAAGGTTGCTGAATTATACGAGCGTGTAGCTATGCTGCAAAAGGGAAGAGGCTATACTGGCAATTTTGAAGATTGGGTCAGGCAGCATTTGCCAAAACGACTTGAGGATATTGTCGGTCATTAAGCATCAAGCCATTCACCGACTCTTGCGGCCAGTTTTTTGATCACCTCCTCCTGGGTGACTCCGCTGCGCTTTAACATCTTAAATGAATGGTCAGCGCCATCGTACATCTCGAGAGTGGCGAGGTCCAGTCCTTTGCATACCGGTTCGATTAATTCTGGTAAAGCCAAGGTGTCTCTGGTTCCCTGCAAAAAGAGCATGGGTATTTGCACATCATTCAAATGAGCAGCACGATCTGTCCCTGGTTTGCCAGTAGCATGGAGTGGAAATCCGAAAAATATGAGTCCTTTGATATGGTCCAGTGATTCGCTGGCAGCCAGTTGGGAATTCATTCTGCCACCGAAAGATTTTCCGCCAAGGTAGATCGGTAAACCATTAGCCTGCTTGTTTGCAGTAGCTAAAGCGGCTCTGATAGCGGCGTGTGCAACCTTGGGACTATCTGGTCTGCGTTTTCCCGATTCCATGTAAATGAAATTAAAGCGAAGGGTCCCAATGCCTTGCTCACTAAGATCAGTAGCTAACTGTTGCATAAAAGGATGATCCATGCCAGCACCGGCACCATGTGCCAATACCAGTAAAGCTTTGGCTTTCGCCGGAATGTGAAGCCAACCGGAAGTAGTGGTCTGTTTTTCCGGAATCTGGATAACTATTTTTTTCATTTCGATGGTATTCTAATGCTTGTCATTCATTGGACTGCAAAATACAGATCATTAATTTAAAGGAATTCTATTCAAAGCATGTTAATCCTGTCAAAATATATATTTTTTGCAGCTGCCTCTGTTATTTTTGCACTCGATTACAAAAAAAAGTGATGAAATCAATAAAGTCTTTGTTCTTCGTTGTGCTAATAATTACAATTGCTTCTTTTGCTGTATCATGCGGGCATTCCAATGCTAACCAAAGAACTGACATTGAGCTGGATGAAACTGGTCACGGGGATACCAAAGAATACACCTCGGCATATATTTGTCCGATGCATTGTGCAGGTAGTGGTAATGAGGAGGCGGGGAAATGCCCGGTTTGCAAGATGAAATTAGTAACCAAGGAAAAACATGATAGCCGGGAGCACAAGCACTTATAAGCAATTATTTAGTGACTGATATCCAGTTTGTTATTTGGTTTTGTCATGCCTGCAATTGACAATGAAGTTATTTCTTCTTTAGGTTATAGACCAGTCCAAGGTTCAAATTCGCCACCGAAAAGCTGTGTCCAAAACCATGAAATTCTGACTGGAAAGCAAAAGATTGTTTCAGGGCCATATTCAACCGGATTTCGGTTCTGTTAAACACAGCATATCCGACATGTGGATTAATGAAAATTCCACCAAGAACATTTGGAAATATATGGCGGTCTAATGGATCTCCAAAATTTTGTACCATTCCTGCCTGGTTAAGACTCCTGCCTTCCTGGTTAACAAAAAACAGCACGCTAAAGCCAAGGTCAGCACCAAGATGCCATCTTCCAAATCGCTGACCATAACCAACAGACAGTGGAAGTGAAATCATCGAATATGAATTGTGGTGTAATACTGTTCGGGTAACAATCGCTTCCTGTTCGACAACTCCTAGTATCGGGATCATTTGGCCTTGTCCATTATCCTGAAAACCGACAATTGCATCCGAGACTTCAACCATTGAATCCCGTTGTGCACTATAATCGAAGCGACTTTTGATATTGTCATAATGAATGCCAGTTCCAAACCTCAACCCATTATTCAAAGTCCAGGTACCTGAGAGATAGCCGGAATATCCTAAATCTATTTTGGTTGAAGCTTTTAATTGATCGAACACGGCCTGGTTTTCAGATTTAAATTTGAACCGCTGGAGCATTAAGTTACTACCAATGCCAAAGCTTATTTCATTAGGCCAGATTGTCGCTTTTGAGCCTGATGTTTCTTGAACAGGAATCGAAATTTTATACATGTTTTCTGCATCGAGGTCGTACCAAAGGTCAAGACTTTGTGGGAAAGAAGGGATTGATCTGGTATCCAAAATGGTTTTACTTCCGACTATTTCAGAATCGAGAACAACCTGAGGAACTTCCCCCGGGATATCCTCCAGGGCGCCGACAATTTCGCTTCCTTTGAAATCATGCTGATCCATCAACGAAACATCTAACTCATCCGGTGCATTTGAGATTTCACCGAATGGTAACGCATTAAAAGAAGATTCCGCCATCCCTATTTCATTTGATGGATCGGATATTTGCCTGGGCAATCTGTCGTTTATGACGTGGGTTAACTGGTTGCCAGGTCGGGGCAAAATAGGGTTTTCGGAGAGCCGAGCTTCATCTTTGAGAGCCTCTTCATGCTGTTTCTCGTATTCCGAAAGGAAAAGTAAGTCGTTATTAATGTTTTCTTTGGCTAGCGTATTCTCAATCGCAGTTTCGGGATCAGTTACTGGTGTGATTTTATCGGGAGATTTAATGTTTTCAGTAGGAGAAGTTGTTTCCGACAAAACTTCATGCGCACCATTCAAGGAAGCATTATTGACATTAAATATAAAATAGGCAGCAACTCCGACGACCAATAAAAAGACAAAGGATTTAAATTTTCGTAAAAAGACCCATAGTTTCTTGTTTTCGTTTTTCTGATCTAATTCAAGGTTTACACTATTCCAAATCTTATCCGGATCTACGCCTTCCATTGAGGTGTAGCTCTCGAATTTCTTTTTGAAAATATCTTCAAATTTACTCATGGCATTGGATTCACTGGGGAGTTAAACAAGTATCATAAAACTATTTTTTATCGCATTCAGTCGGTCTACATTTCCTGCTATCCATTTTCTTGCTCTACTCAGTCTCTTACGGGAGAGGCTTTCACTAATTTTTAATTTCAAGCTGATTTCCTTGTGGGAAAAGCCGTCAATTAAATTGAGGTTAAACACTTCAAAATATTCAATTGGCATTTCCTTGAGGAATATCAATATGTCTTCAGCACTTAGGTCATGTAAGATTTCCGGTTCAATGGTTTTATCATGGTAGTCGTTAATAAACTCTGTAATTGGTACTCTTTTTACTTTGTGATTCACTTTTATTGAACAGTTGATTGCGATCCTTGTGGACCAGGTTTTGAAATTCCCTTTTGATGCATCAAATGAATGGATATTCTTGAATATCTGGATAAAGGTATCTTGCAAGACGTCGTTGATATCAGACAAATTAATCAGGTACCTTTTACAAACTGCAGCCAGGTAAGGCAGCAAAAGGTTGTAAAGATCCTTTTGCGCTTCCCGGTCATTACCTATACATCGCTGGATAAGCTCAATTTGTATTTTCATTTTAAATAGTTTTCCGGACATCCATTTCTGAATGCCCGGAAGGTGCTTACGTTTTTACTTCAATTCTTGATCATTAATTACTGGCATTCACAATCTGCATTTACGGTGCCTTGTTGATTCATGCCGAAAAAGCAATCATCGCCAATGTTAGCTTGCAGGTCCGGGCAGTCGTACTGACTTGTTGGCTGGCCTTCACATTCACAAGCCTGATTAATGACATCATTGTTAGTATTAGGGTCACCGTCATCACATGCATCCCCTACATTGGCTTGAATAACAGGGCAATCATATGGATCTGCAATACAGTTACAATTCATATCTACTGTTCCTGATCCACCGGATTGAGGGATACAGAAGTCGCCGTAATTGGCCTGTAGGTCCGGGCAATCGAACTGACTAGTTGTGCCTTCACATGTACAAGCCTGGGTAATAGCATCGTTAGTGGTATTTGGATTTCCATCGTCACATGCATCTCCATAATTTGCCTGGATATTTGGGCAATCAAACTGGGGAACGGTGCCTTCGCAAGTACAGGATTGGGTAACGACATCGTTGGTTGTGTTAGCGTCACCATCGTCACAAGCGTCGCCATAGTTTGCCTGCAAGCCAGGACAATCAAATTGGGTGGCAGTGCCTTCACATGTGCAAGCCTGGGTGACGATATCATTGTCTGTGTTGGGATCGCCATCGTCACAAGGATCTAGGAAGTTGGCTTGCAGGTCAGGGCAATCGTAATCGTCAATAATACAGTCACAATCGCTGTTTACGGTACCCTGCTGGTTCATTACAAAGCAAGCATCCCCGACATTAGCCTGGATCGCCGGGCAATCAAAAGTATTACCTGGTACACCTTCACACTCACAATCCTGGGTTATTTCGTCATCAGAAGTGTTGGGGTCGCCATCGTCACAACTATCACCTACATTTGCCTGGAGCGTTGGACAGTCGAAGGCATCTTCTACACATTCACAATCAGCATCGACTGTTCCTGCCTGTCCGTTTTCCGGAATACAGAAATCTCCGATATCAGCCTGTAACTCGGGACAATCAAATACTAATACGACGGTTGTGTCGTCAACATTTTCTTTTTCGCAAGAGGTGTAGACTGCCACAGACGTCAGCATGACCAATACAAAAAATAACTTCTGGATATTCATAACAGGGAAAATTTTGGTTGATAAAAACTGTTCAGGTATATATATCCTGGTCGGACTGGAAATGTGACAGGAGTACGTTAATTTTTAAGAAAATACTGGTTGAAAATCAAAAAGGCGATATCATTTTTTGATATAAGATATTGATTGTCAGGCTTTAGTTTTTCTATTGGAATGATGATCTTTTTTTCAGGCAACCAACAAAGTTTTGATACCGTTTACATCTTGACCATGAAATTTTACATTATCCCTCTTGTTTTCCTGCTTCTCTCCCTGGAGGCCAGTGGCCAGTTTACCAATGTCGATTCCACCAAATTCAAAATGCGATTCAATATTGGCTTTGGTGCCATTGCTTCCGAAAACCCCTTTTCTCAAAAAGTATTCATAGACCCCTATATCGACAACCTACGAACCGTCCTTGGCGGGTACTATACTGGAGAAGTTACAGACCAACCACATCCCCACGGCGCGATCTATTCGATTTTTGGAACTAAGACCACTTTCATAAGTAGTATCGACTTCTACCTTAACTTGCTTGTTGAACACAGAGGTGCTTCTTATGGGGCCAATGACCTGAATAATATCGTAGTGGTTCCCCAGATATACGGGCAGGTCATTGATACACTAAACAGGAAAAAAGAACCTATTGCCATTAGATTTCTGGCCGGTGATCTCATTGATTTTAAAGTTGGTAACGGCCTGCAGGTATACAACCTGGATGTACAGGGGGAAAGCCTGAAAATCAAATACAAAAACTATTATGTACAAGCGGACCACATTGGCGATGTGTCCAATGGGGTAGGGCTCGCTTTGGAAGAGTTATTGTCGTTCGGGGCAGGACTGGAATTGTCAAAACACCACGTGGGTCTTTCCTTTGATTTAAATTCGAATAACCGAAGGGGGCGTGAATGGTTTCCGCACCTATCGCTCACCTATAATTATCAACCTGCTAAATTTACAGAGCTCTATTTTCAGGCTGGTTCGAGATGGATCGATGGTTCATTCAGATTTTCTTCTTCGGCTGTTCTTATTGGCGCCGATTATTCTTTTTCTTCAAATAGGTTTCGCTTAACGCTTAACCCGGAATTAAGGTTTTACACTGAAAAATATAATCAGGATTACCGATCCTTCCAGCCATTGTACAGAGACCTCGATAACCCGGATGATTATGCCAATACTGTAGGCCGCTATCTCTATCCTTTGAAGAATTATTACTATTCCTTCAGTCAGTGGGCGGTTTTTACCGAATATCCGCGTCAATATGTTTTTGGTGCCGGTCTTGTGGCGGAAGCCCAATATCGGATAGGTAAAAACTTTAAAACAAAATTGCTCTTTGATTATCTGGGAATAAAAGCAGAAAGGAGTGGCTATA
>JBCCHF010000028.1:0-86899 GCA_039028895.1 Bacteroidota bacterium
AACTTCTTACCAATACTTTCGAGTGAATAATCATTGACCGTTTGGATACTCTCTGCTAAAGAATTAGAATCCCTTGTTGAAAATCGAGATTCGTTTTGAATTAGCTTAAAACCTATCGCAGAGTAAAGTTTAAAAGAATGACTGAGTTCAACCTGTTTGATTTCAAAACATTCTGAGATAAGTGTTTCGCTCTCACTCGGAGACATACCATGTGACAAGAAAGTAAAACTATCCCTATGGTAATTTAGAATATTGTCAGTTGTCAGTGGAATTTTGTTATCAGCTATAAAAGTTTTTTCTTCTACCTGATCAAACATTTTCCACAAAAACTTCTCTTTTTCTTTATAATCAGTAATGCTTATTTCCGGGCTCCAATAATACTTTTCATTTCTTCGGGTTTTGAACACAAGGAAATTTTCTAAAACCTGATCTACATCGTTAGATAAGTTGCCAAACTGACCATTCAAAATACTTATGTCCCCTCCTAATTCGGAAAAATAAAGTATCCCGCCTTTCGTTAAAACTTTCAATAGTTTTATCAGGGCAAACCGCCAATTCATGGCATATTGCATCTCGAAGCAGCAAAAAATTATCGTAAATTCTGTTTTAAGATTAAATTCATCCAGACTATAATTTCCCAGATCTTCTACTGCGGTAACTTTAGGATGAAACTGCTTTAACTCTTCTGTGGTAAATGGTTCTGACTGCACAAAGGGCCCATTATTAAAACCTTTAGACGCAACATTATATATGGTATAGACCTCAACATCTTTTTTCTGAACACCTCCTGTTTCCCCTATAGCTTCAATAAAAGGCCCCAGCATTGGCTGTTGAATTGTCTTCCCTATATACAACACCTTAATTGGACCATCCTCAATGTTTATTTTACCTAAATCACTCTTATACTTATTCTTTAGTGAGTCTTTGTATTGAGTTAGATCAATAAGATGGTTTCCATTGGACATAATGCAGAATGCTTAAATTATTTTCAAGAAAGACGTAGCTACCCTTGTAAACATAATAAATATAAACTGTATTAATATATCCGGGCATTCCGGGGGCCACCCAGATAAGGCAACCATCTGTAGAAAATTCTTGATCACTTGTAAAAAAAATAAATCCAAGTAAGGGTATTTTCAAAAGGCGGGGTATTAAGGTCGAAAATGGCAATGAAGCCTAAAATCTAAACCTTAAAATCTAACAACAATGAAAAAATATGCCTTTTTGATGATGCTCGCAATCACAGCAGGATTCTTCCAGTCATGTCAGCAAGATGAAGTCGTCGAGCCAGAACAACGCGTTGCTCCAGAACTACCAAAACAGGAAATGCTGATCATGCCATTCCGCGCATTTGAAGACCTCGACACCAACGGTATCGTCAGGGAAGACCCATTGACCAAAGACATGGACTCTTACCATAACTGGTTCCATTCAGCGGTTAATGTTTTCGTTTGGAATACCGCTGTAACTGTTAACATGGCCTTGCCAGTACTTGGTTTTTTCGAGTCTTTTAATCATCAGCCAATTTACGCTGGCAATGGTGTTTTTCAATGGATCTATGATGTGCAAACAGGGAATGATGTCTATTTCATCGTCCTCTCCGGTCAATATGTGAGTGGCGATATTCATTGGGAAATGAAAGCTTCGAAACTCGGCGGATTTACAGATGTTATCTGGTACTCAGGTGTAGTATCAGGCGATGGAAGTGGCGCAACCTGGACACTTAATCACAAGCCAAATAATCCAGAGCCATATCTCTCGGTCACATATTCCAAAGATGTGAATGGCAATTTCGAATCTATCCGTTATACGAATATCATTCCGGGTCATGTTGACAATGGCGATTATATCGAGTATCGTGTTGACGACCCAAGTGCAGGCTTCAACCGCGCATACGATGTGTATGGCGGGAATGCCAATGACTTCATCGAAATTCGCTGGAATGAGCCTACTCGCGAAGGACAGGTTAAACACCCCGGTCACTTTGACGATAACAACTGGCACTGCTGGGGTATGGACCTCATCGATACAGATTGCTAGTTGACAACGATTTTTATTTGTAACAATTCCGGAGGTATGGGCTTAGGGCGCCTGTGCCTCTTTTTTTTTGTTAATCACGATTTAATTTATTGCCACCTTACTAATCACCGATTTATATCTGGTTCTCGAAAGCGGCAAATTTAAATCTGAATGCAGAGCGATTTCATAACGACTTCCGGGAAACCGTAATACTTCTTTGATAGCATTTACCCTTACAAGATATGATCGATGAATTCTGATAAAATCATTCTGCAGTAACACTTCAAGACGGTCTAGTGGTTTGTCGCTGATTTCAAGCTTATCGTTTCTCAGATGAAGTTCAGCGTAATGACCATCAGATTTGATGTATAAAATTTCAATTACAGGCACCAGGAGTAATTTACCTTTTTTTTTCACTGTTAAGTTCTTTATCTCTGGTGATGGTTCCTTTGCCTGACCAATAGACCTTAAATAGGCTGTTTTGAGTCGTTCCTGATTAAACGGTTTCGGAATAAAATCAAGTACGCCATATTCAAATGCTTTAATGGCTTGGTCACGATAGGCCGAAACTACAATGGTGAAAAAGGGCCTGGATACAAAGTCATTTAGCAAATCAAACCCGTTTCTGCCATTCAGGTTTAAATCGAGAAACAGCAGATCAATTTCATTTTGAGACATAAATATTTCTGCTTCAGTGAGGTTATTGATAACCGTAATATTTGTTAACACCTCTTCCCAAATTAGCCGGACGTTTTTCTCCAGTAGCTTGGCCACTCTTAACTCGTCTTCTACTATCAGGATCTTCATTGTTTTATGATAATTTTTGTTATCCAGATGTTGTCATTAGCAAAACTTTCCATTGTCCATCGATCTCCATAGTTTTCTTTAAGTCTGGCTTCAACGTATTTCAATCCAGTGCCTTTACTATTCATTTTTTCTGATTTAGCCTGAACTCCGGGCGAATAAAAGGTATAGATTTTTTTATGTTGTCTTCTTTCAAAAACCAGTTCGAACACAGCATTGCTGCTAACATGCTTATTATGGGTAATTCCATTTTCAAGGAGCGTTAAAAAGATTGCCGGTGGAATAAATTCAGTGGGATCAACGTCCTTCGTGCTTAATTGATAATTGACCTCATTCCTGAATTTCATAACTTCCAAATGGGCATTACACAAGCTGATTTCTTCATTTATTGGAATTAATTGCTTTTCAGACACTGAACGCAAGGCCTCAAATTCTTCCGCCAAAGCTTCAATAAATTGTTGAGCTGTTTTCGGTGATTCCTCAACCCAGGAAATAAGCGCCGTCAGGGTATTCATCAGGTAGTGAGGCTGAATATTCTTTTTGAGTAATTCGATCTTCAAGCGTTCCGTCCTGTAACGCGACAATTCGTAGGCCTGTCTTTCATCACCAATCAATTTCGAGAGTATATAAAGGTTAACAATGATGAAAACAGTAAAACTGAAAAACAATAATCGATCGTAATAGAACGGTTCAAAGAAAGCACTGGCCATCAATAATGGGATCAATCCAATCAATGCTTCTCCTGCATAGGATCTCTCCCTGATTAAAGCCCACCCTGCAATGACCATAGACAAAATCGTACTGACTGTTACCCAGTAAAAGGTTAATCGGTCATAATCTGATTCCAAATACCAGACAATGACGATAAAAGCACCAAAAAATCCAAGAATAATCCATCCCCTCTTTAGCTCAAATTGAATAATGAAAAACAAGGGTAATAAGAAAGCCACTCCTCCGGCAAAAAGACTGATGGCGTCAAGACGCAAATAGTGTAAATGATAGGGATAAGCATAATAAAATTTGACATACTCCAGGAGGATCCATAGAAATAGTATTATGCTGACCATTCCAAATACGAGGAAGGACCACTTGTGATAACTTTTGGCAAAAACAAAGAAATAGTAAAGGGCGATCACGAAAAACACCCCTGCCAGTACATGCATAAATGCCGCAATAATGATCAAAGTACGACTCTGTACATCATAATCGCTGATTTTTAGGAAAGGCATCGTTTTGGACCCTAAAAGTCGGTGTTGAGATACCCTTACCGCCAAAAGATGTTCCCCCGCATACCCCAACATTTCAGGGATCAGGAAAATGCCATCAATGCCACCGGGTCTTTCATTGCTTTTGCCATTTCCCACTACCCCGTTTTGACCAATAAAATGACCGTCCCAATACACCTCGTAGGCCCCGAATGACGATCGGATACCCAGCCCTAGAGGACCATCTCTGTGCTTAATTGAGTCAAGAACGACCCTTGCACGCCACCAATATGTTTTACTATCTACCGAGATTCTTTCATCCCAGGCTGAATCATCAAAATCAACTGCTTTCCATTGTGGATCATCGCCGGCTTTGAATAGAATAGACTCCACCGGGTATGGGCTGGAAAGTCCAATTGTCAAAAATTGACCACCATATACAAACACCAGATACACTGCGCTTGCCATAACAGCGAATCTGACCAACCACGCCATTAGCTTGTTTTTGTTTATCACAATTCAAAAATAAAGGAATCCATTTGGCTAAGAACGTATTTCAGGAAGATATAGAGCACCTCGGGAAATAAAACTTTGAAGAACCAAGAATTGCTGTGAATTTGAATTCAAAAAAAATGCTTCGAATCCATCACATTTTCGCACTATTATTGTTTTTACTGCTTTGTTATATGCCCAAAATAGTATCCGCCCAGGAAAATATGTCTGACGCAAACTGGCTGGAAGATCTTGATCATCTCAAGGGCCTGATATCAACTGAACATGTCCGCCCGTTTTGGCAAAGCAATGAGTCGGATTTTGAGAAACTCTTTGAATCCGTTCGTAATGATTTTTCACAAAAAACGCTAAGCAAACAGGAAAAGGTTATTGCTTTTATGCAATTGGTTGCTTTTATCAGAGATGGGCACACAGCTATAAGTTCTGGTGATCGCTACCGACTATTGGGATATTTACCTTTCACTGCAGCCTGGTTTGGAAATGACCTTCATATTATTAGAACGACAGCTTCACTTAAGCCGGCTTTAGGCTCAAAAATTTTAGCCATCAACGGCGTTACCATACAGGAAGTTTGTGAAAAACTCAGACGCATTGTTCCTCATGCCAATGAAAGTCGTTTTAAAAAATTCTCACCCAATTATCTTCATCTACCGGGCGCCTTATTTGGCCTTGGCATCACTGCTTCTCCAAATAAAGCGATGTTACTCCTGGAAGATGAGCATGGCGCCAGATTTCATGTTGAGTATACCAACATGTCTCCTGAGGTAGAAGAAAAGACACAATTCCTGGATTTTCTTGACGACATCGATGCATTGCCATTGTATCAAACCAATGCCGATGAAGCTTATTGGTTTGATTATATAGAGGAAGAAGGAATCCTTTATTTCAAATACAATCGGGTAACCAGCATGAAAGCCGAGAATGTTTGGGCTTTTGCCGCAAGGCTTTTCAACTTTATTGATCAGAATCAGATTGACAAATTCATAGTGGACATCCGCGACAATGGGGGAGGGTCAAGTGCGTTTTCAGCTCCTTTTTGGCATGGAATCGCTACCAATGGTAAAATCAACCAGAGAGGAAAATTATTTGTAATTACCGGATACAAAACCTTCTCTGCAGCCATCAACTTCGCATCTCAACTTGAAAGAAATACAAAAGCCATATTTGTTGGCGAGCCGCCTTGTGATTATCTCCATTCACCAGGAGATAATGATGAGTTCAAATTGCCTAATTCAGGAACAACCGTTTTGTTATCTAAAATATTTCATGAAGAGTCATTCCACAAAGATCATCGGTCAGCTCTAGTTCCTGAGCTCCCGATAAATTTGACATTTAATGAATATGCATCAGGCATTGATCAGGCATTTGAAAAAATAAAGAACTATGAAGATGATCAAAAAATCAAACAGCTAAAAAACCCCTCCCGATATATTGGCAGATATAGCTTCAGCCCTGAAACCAATCTGAATATCAAAAAAGGCGATTACGGTCTTGAAATGACAATAACTGGCAAGTTCACTTCTCCACTATATCCATCAAAAAAAAGAAGTTTTAAAACCGAAATCCCCGGATTTGAACTCTGGTTTGACAAATCCTCAAACTTATTTGTCTATTATCCCGATGGACAAGTTCGTCGCCTCCAAAGGACAACGTCAGACGATGTTACCCCCTCCGAACTCATCTACCAAAGCAAGTTGAATCAGGCAGAAGAAAAACTGAAGGCGTTAAAAAAAGAATTTCCGGACCAAACTTTCTGGAAAGACCACGCCCTGGTCGACCTTGCCCTGGAACTGTATTATGATTTTTCCAAAGAAAAAGGAAGAGAGCAAGCAAAAGCAATGGCTCGAAGTGTGATTGAAATGGCCATCAGGATTAACCCTGAGGATAATGCTTATGCTAGGAGTGCTTTGGAATACTATTAGAGTACACGTAAGAATTTTTCAATGCGGAGGCGAAGAGAGGCACAGAATTACACAGAGAAATTTTATTATCAGATAAACTTTCATCAGAAAAATGTTCTGCGCTTCTCAGTGGGTCTTAGCGCCTCCGCGTTGAAAATGCCTGCAACTTATTTATTCGTTACCCCTAGTTGCTTCAACATCTTTTTAGCCGAAGGTAATGATGGATCGACTGATAATGCCTTTTTGTAATTCTCGATGGCTTTTGACTTGTCGCCTTGCTCTAACCAGGCTTCTGCAAGACTATCCCAGACATTCGCTTCTTCGGGGAAAAGTTCTGTGTTGAGGGTGAATAGCTCGATGGCTTTATCCTGCTCGTCTTCATTTAAAAGGTTATATCCCAAGTGATTCAAAATCCAATGTTTTGGATCTGCAGGATGGAAATTGCTGCTGGCTTCCTCGAAGTTGGCTTTCAGGTAGTCGATGCCCTTTTCTTCGTAGACTTTGTATACGTTCAGGGTGGCTGGCAATTGAGCAGTTTCCGGCTCCCTGTTTCTGATAATGTTGAGTGCGCCGATGCCGATATTTTCGGCAATCGGTTCATCCATATTTGCCAAAACGACGATAGAAATCTGTTCGTACAGCATTTCGACGTGAACAGTATTCAGCCCATTTGCTCCACCAGCCAGAGGCAACCCGATTTGTGGTTGTTCGTAATAAGGAGCTATCATCACAAAGAACTCCATCTTTTCGCGCAAAGCTTTGCTGACCAATTGGTCGCCGTGGAAAAACGCCCTGTAAAAGGTCAATACATCGTCAGCTGTTCCCCAGAATCCGCCATCAGGTTTAGGCTCTGAGAGGATGTCCAAATTGTCGATATAACCATTGAGCGTTTTCATATATCCAACTGAACGATTAGGGATATTCGCCAGGTTTTCGATGTAGGTATTGGCCAGGCCTAAAGGCTCGATTACATATTCTCTAACGTTTTGGAGGTAAGATTTCCCACTTATTTTTTCTATGATCATACCAAGCAAAATATACCCCGTGTTCGAATACATTTGATCATCTCCCGGAGGGAATTCAAGGTCCATGGTTTTGGCAAATTCTGCAATGGTAACCATTGTCCTTTGTTCGAGGTCAAGTGAAAAATAATCCGGGCCAGCGTAGTCCCCGAATCCCGAAGTGTGGTTAATAAGATGCGAAATCGTCACCTGGTCAATCATTGGCTGATTATATCCTGCGAGAATGTCAACCAACTTATCATCAAGCGACAACTTGCCGTTTTCGATCAACTTAGCGATGACCACCTTGGTAAAACTCTTGTTCATACTCCCAAGGTTGAATGTAGTTTCAAAAGTTACAGGAGTATTCGTTTCACGGTTGGCCAGGCCAAATGTTTTCCGATAAACAGGCGCTCCCTTTTCTGCAATCAGAACCACTCCAGAGAAAATTCCGAGTTCGATATAATCGTTAACCAGTTGGTCTACTTTGGTGGATATTTTTTCCCAGTCCAGATCAGACTTTATATCTTCTCCTGCTTTCGATGTCCCACAGGCAAAGACCAGAGTCGAAATAATCAAGGCTATAATGAGATTTTTCATAATGCTGTTTTTCCTACAAGGGTAGGCGAAGATTAGCCTTCAAAATTTAGAATGTTATCAGTGTAATTACTTTTGGGATAAAACCTGTAATTCTTGTTTTTTTGAAAAGATTCAATGGTTTTATCACATAAATCGATGGTTTCATCACAATAACCACCATGTGAATCATCAATTTCGTTTTTTTGCGGTATGCAAAGTCGTCTTTTCGAACCTCTCGCACATGTCTTGTTTTGGGGGCTCATTAGTTGGGTAATTGTTTCGCTATTTTCAATTAACTCACAAGAGATCGAAATCATTAATGGCCAAAGAACCGTCCGAATCACCCGTGACCCAAATCTTATCCGGTTCCTTTTAATAGGGCAGGGGTTTGCTGTTTTAATCGCCTACCTCAACATCCTGATCATCCGAAAGCCAAGTCACCTATCGGCGGCTTATGTCTTGTTGCGTTCTTTCGCTTTACTGTTCGCCGTTGTCGGCATTTATCTTTTTCTGGCGAAGCAAATTATATTTACTGGGTATCCTTATCCTTACTATTTGCAACTTGGCCTTTTCGTTTTTTTCTTTGCTATCTCGTCTGCTTATGGTTTCGCAGTAGAGTGGCAACGATCAGAAAACAAACGACAAACCCTGGCTTATGAAAAACAACAAGCAGAGTTGAACCTCCTGCGATCACAATTACAACCACATTTTCTGTTTAACACAATGAATAACCTGTTGGCCATGGTGGATCAAAGTGGCAATCCGAAATTAACTTCGGCCATTGACCAGCTTTCGGGTTTGTTGCGTTATGTGGTTTATGAAACTTCGGGAAAGAAAGTGACCGTTGAAAAAGAAATAGCTTTTATTGAAGATTATACCGAGCTACAATTACTCCGTTTTAATGAAGACGAAGTTAACCTGAAGGTGAATATCAAGGGCGATTATATTAACCAAAAAGTTGAACCCGGGTTGTTCATTCCTTTTGTTGAAAATGCTTTCAAGCACGGTGTTCGACCTGAGCAATCCTCGTTCATCCTAATCGATTTCGATCTTAATCAGGATAATGTTATTCAGTTTCTGTGTTCGAACTCCCTTATCACCCTTTCCGGGAATGCTGATGGCGGGATGGGATTAAAGGGCGTAAAAAAGCGACTTGACCTTTTGTATCCGGAGAAATATAAACTCGAAATCATCAAAGGAGAAAACTATATTGTCAACCTGAAAATCGAAACGCATGAAGGCGATAATCGTTGACGATGAACCCAAAGCCATTGAGCTGTTGGAAAGCTATATTCAGCATTTCGGGATGATCCAACTGATCGCCACCTTCCGGAATGGCTTGAAAGCCATGGAGTTTCTTGGTCATACCGCTGTCGACCTGGTGTTTCTCGATATCAATATGCCGCATCTCAACGGGATCAGTCTTTCAAAGTTATTGCCTTCAGAGACTAAAGTGATCTTCACCACTGCTTATTCCGAATATGCCGTTGAAAGTTATGAGGTCAATGCTGTTGATTACCTTTTAAAACCGATTAGCCTCGAACGTTTTTCAAAATCGATTACAAAGTTGGTTGGGCAAACTTTCTCAACCACATCTAACCAATCTACTTCTTCGAAAATTGACATCAGGAGTGGCGTTAAAACCTTTCGTGTAAATGCTGAAGAGATTAACTACCTGGAAAAAGACGGCAATTATATGGTCTACTACCTCGAAGGAAAAAAACTACTATCCCGTCAAACAGTCGCTGAAGCACTGAAAGTTTTACCTGATTATTTTGTACGCGTCCACCGCTCACTTCTTGTGAATATCAGGAAAGTAGAATTCTATTCAGGAAACACAATTGGCCTTGCCGGAAAGGAATTGACTTTAAGTGCCCAATATCGTGAGGAGTTTCAGAAAGCGCTCTCCAAATGATTCGATGTGCTTTGGCCTGTTTACAGATTTCTCGCTAAAATCAATTAACTTAAAACCTGTAACTCTATTCATTACTCTTCAAACCCCTGAAAATGAAAAATTCTATTCTTCTATCGTCCCTGCTTTTATTGGCTTTGGGCTTTTTTGCGTTTAACTATAGTCCAGACCCGGAAGTTTCCCCTGATAAGGAAGTCAAAGTAATACAAGGCTTTAAGCTGAAAGCAAAAGCGAATAAAGTCATCAAGAAACATAAAATCATAACTACAGTAGCAGGTCAGGAAACCAAGCTTGTCCAGATTAGCAAAGCCGGAGTCGTAAGGCCGACGGAAGGTTATAAGATGATTCTCGACCAGGAAAATGAGCGCATTGCTGTAGTCGCTTCCGGTGCTGAATATCGGCCTGACATCGTTGGGCTCGACGGCCACGAAGTACCATGGGGTTTGTATCTGTGCTGGTGCCCTGATTGGCCGGATGATTGTAAATTCGAAACCTACAACACTAATGACCCTAATTCTATATCCCTTGATTGCGAAGGGTATTGTGGTTGTGGAATATCTTTTATTCCCAAAAATGCTTCTGTAGATTGGGAAGGGTCAAGAGACCAGGGTCTTTTCTAATTTAAAATATTTTCAAATGAGAAAAATTGCCTTATTCACTTTAGTCTTCTGCATCAGTATTTCATCTTCATGCATTGGCCAAGACAAGGCTGATAGTCTTGCAATCAGTGAAATTGACACCCAGGTTTGGGATACCTTTAAAGCTGCTTACGCAACAAGCGACGGGAAGCTATACAACAGCATTCACACTGACGATATTCTTAGAGTAACCGAAAGTGGTATTCGAATCGGTGATGAGTACAAGTCAAGTATACTGAAATGGTTCGGCAATGATGATCGATCAAAGCGAACTATCGATTTCAGTTTTGACCAGCGCTTTAATAAAGGTGATACTGCTTATGAGGTTGGGTATTATAAAGTAACCATGTACAAAGATGGTGAGGTTGACAAGTTCTTCCTGGGTCGGTTCCATGTCGTGCTAAAGAAGATTGAAGGCAAATGGAAAATTGCACAAGACTGGGACGCTAGCAAGATTAATGGTGTATCGGTTACTGAGGAAGATTTTGAGAAGGCCAAAGGGGGTTAGAGATTGGCGTTTTATCTAGCGGATCTTTGTGGTGAAAAAATTTCTTTAGTCTTTCTAAACCTGAGTAATGACCGACCTGATACAGGACTGGCGAAACAGAAAAACTTCAATCGCTCCTTCTCACAAAAAGTTTTTGCGTAAGCTGAGACGAAAAAAGGGTAAGAAGCTGAATGAACAAGCTGATGAGTTGCATGAGAGCGTCTTCTCTGAGTTAGATTGCCTCGACTGTGCAAATTGTTGTTCGACAGTTCCACCGATGTTAAATAGGGCTGACATTTCAAGAATTGCCAGACACCTCGGCATGAAGCCTGCCAAATTTGAGCAGGAATACCTGGTAGAAGACGAAGACGGCGACATGGTCATGAATACTACTCCCTGCCCGTTTTTACTCGATGACAATGCCTGTCTGATTTACGAATATCGCCCCCGCGCTTGCCGCGAATACCCACATACCGACGGACTGGAATTTTCGCAGCATTTCAGATTGCATGCAGAAAATACGATGCATTGTCCTGCAGTTTTTCACATCATCGAACGTATGATGAAGCAAGTTGGCGAATAGCTAGTTCCACGCAAGTTGCTTGCGTTCACTCCAGTAATCTTCAGTCGTTCTTCCGAAGCTGCTCAATTCTTCGACTTCAGATTTCAAGAGTTTAAAATTGTTGGCTTTGAGGTTTTGGATGATGTGTTCATGATTGACGGCACCACTCAAAACCACGTAAGGATCCAGATAGTCGAGGCAGTAGCGCAATGCTATGGCATCAATACCGACATTGTATTTATTGGCCAGTTGCTCAAGCAATTCGTACAACACATTATAATGAGGAAACCGCTGGTTTGAGAAAACTCTTCCATTGCCCAATGCCTCTTTTATAATGATCCGTTTGCCTTCATTTCTCAGCTTGTTTGCACTGTCGAGTACTGATTGTTCAAGCATATTGAAGGTTACCTGAAATGCCGTGAAAAGTGGTTGGTCATCATAAGTCACCTCACTGGCTGCCTTGAGGATGGCTGCTTGTTGAGTGCCAGATGCAGAAAGTCCAATATGAATACCATACTTAGCTTTTAATTCTCCCAATCGATTCAAAACTCCATTATTCTCCAACACGCCAGTATCGAAAGTGGCAGAGTGAATTTGGTAGGTCGTTAATTTAGGAAGCAGCTTGTGGGATTGCTCCCATTGTTCATTAAGTTTCATGAGGCTGTGTTCTTTTACCTCATGTACACTAGCATTGGGATCAAAATTAGCAGTATAAGTATATCCCCACTTTGTGGCGATCTCAATATTGTCATCATTTTTTGTATTTGCCCAATTTATCAACATTTCTTCAGCGATGCCGTATCCGGGAGCTGTATCAAAATATCGAATGCCTTGGGTGTAAGCTTCTTCCAAAACTTCAATCCCTTTTTTCCGAAAGGAAGGAAGGTCAAACTGATCAGGCGTTTCTTGTCTGATATTAATGTAATGAGGCCGGCCAATGGCAGCGGTTCCAAGTCCGATTTTTGACGTCAAATGTGATGATGGCATTGGTCATTGCTTTAAAAATTCTTCATTTACTGTCTGTAAAAAATCATTGATCAGCCCCTTAAAAGCATCCGTATTGATTAACACATCTTCGGTGTGATCTCCTCCCCAATCGAGATGGTGGAATGTGCAATTATCACCAACAACCCCTTTGGCAATATTGACGGACTGTTCTGACCCGGTAAAACTATCGGTTTTGGAATGGATGAGGAGGAGGGGTTCGGATATTAGTTTGGCAGATTGGCGGGCCGAGGCATTTTTGTAATTGATGCCAGTTTTCCAGTTGACGGTTTTCATGACGCCGAAAGACATGATCGTAGCCATCACACCCATTTCCCTGGTTGCTCTTTCAAATATGGCAGAATACCAATCCTGAAATGGCGCATCGGCAATGATGAACGCCACATCTTTATCAGAGGCCCCTGCCTGTAATACAGCAGCTCCACCCCAGGAGGCTCCGAACCAGCCGATCTGATTTGGGGTAAATTCTTTTTCGGATTGAAGCCATTCGGTAACGGCTAAAAGGTCTTTGCTTTCATTAATTCCCCCAGTAGGATATTCACCCCCGCTTTCTCCATGAGCACGATGATCATAGAAAACCAAATCACAGTGACAATCTTCCAGTACCGGAACATATTTTAACATACCCGCCCAGGTATCACTCCAGCCATGTAGCATGATGACCGCACAGTTTGCTGTATCGGCCTTTTGGAAATATTTTCCTTTTAAGATAGTATCATCAAAGGAGGTGACTTCAAACGCTCTTCCTTCTGGCAATAACGCCAACATAGTGTCGAATGTGGTGCCCCAACCATTGGCGATCCTGGCTTTAGTAAGTTCTAGAGAACTTCCTGTGACGAGTATCCGGTCAGCCAGGCTCAATGCCAGGTAAAAGTAACCTCCAATAATTAAGACAAAAAGAAGTATAAGTGACCGCTTTAGAATTTTCAAAACCTTGAAGTTTAATTCGCTTTGACAATATCCCTGATAATTTTCAGATGGTGCTCTGTGTGAATTTTCAGGAATTTCCGAGTGTTGTTTAGGTCAAATTTACCGAAGTACTGGTGAGTAAAAAAGCTTTTGGGATGAAGATTGTTCAGGGTTTCAATCTGAACACTTGCCGCATCAAGTTGCCTTTTCAGATTGCTATCCAAAACTGGTCCTTTCGCTACTAATGCCTTAGGTGACTCTCCCCGACCTCTTGGAATTGCCCCTGTTGATAGTATGAAAAGTCTTCCGGGGTTAAATTGCCATTCATAATCTTCGGGGTTAGAGGCCTGAAGCGCTTCACAAATCTTGATAATGACTTTTAGAGTGTGATCAATGTGCCAACCCACGTTTTTTGTAGAAACGGCGTTGTTCGATTTATTTGAAACACTGACAAAGTTCTGTAATTCGTTTAGTTCTTTTCCCAGAAACATTATTGTGCACCAAATTGGCGATTAAAGTCCATTATGTTCATACCTATCAATGAAAGGAACAAGACAAGAAAAAATAAGTTGCCAATCAACCCGATAATCTTTTTGGCGTTGCCTGGCTCCCTTTCCCTGAAACTCCTGACACTTTTGGCTACACCAAGGCAACTACAGACAAACATGCCAACAATGGTTAATGCGAATGAAATTTCAAAGACTTCTCCTTTTAGTATCTGGCGGTTAACCAAGATATTACCAAATGATGAAACCAAAAGCAGTATAATATTGATCACAAAATACCTGAATGATGCTTGCGCAAATTTATCGCTCTTTGGTGTTGGGGCATCAAGAATTTGGTCGTGTTCCTCTTTCATAATTTCATCAAATTGTAAAAATGAGCTAAAAGTTGCATCAAAAATTAAACAACACTAGGCATGATTTTTGAAAAGTGGTTAATCTCCTTTAACTTAATCATATTAACATAAACCATCATTAAAACAATTAAACTATGGCCTTTGGAGTTGGCACTTTCAAAAAATTCTATGATTTCAAACCTGATTTTCCTGATGATTTGACGGAGAAACATTGGAAAAAAATTCGACCTGCGTTTGTTCGTAAAACAGGAGTCGGCAAATGCATCACCAGTTTGAAAAAAGCAGTTGACGACTATGAAACAAGAGACAATAACCTCAGCAACAGGATTGAAGATCTTAAAAGCATACAGAAACTGGCCAAAAAGCTTAAAGAAACTATTGAAGACGTAAATGATCGAATTGATAAAGCCTCAACGCCTTCTAAAAAGACAAAAAAGAAAGTAGAAGACATGCACGAGGTAGCCGAATGGTACGAGGAAAAATACATTGGTGACATGATTAAGCATTTCACCAAATACCAAAAAGCGATCAAGTCAATCCGTTCAGTCAGAGATATGCTTGGCGTAAAAGGCTTTGACGACATGCTTGTAACAGCCTCAAACGCCGCCCAGGACAATGAGCTATACGAGTTCCTGACCGACATCAATAACAACAGAGATGAAGACGAATTGTATGACATATACATTAAGCCATATGCATCCAAAGAAATAAATTCTGACATTACCAACCAGGTCAAGAAATTATATAAGAATGGGTCGGGAACGCCCTTGAATCAAATCGACTGGGATGGTAAAGTATATGACATGGCGGCTCGGTACCTTTCTAACAATTCGTTCTCCCTACTCATGGTTGCACTATCCTTTGGCAAAACTAGTGCTGGGTCAGTGATAGACGAATTATATGAGTCGGCATAGCCTTCTAGGGCTAATATTCTTTCTTTTTGGGTCAATAGCATATGCACAATGCCCTGTCGGCAATTTAGTTTTTGAGACACAAGGGGAGGTCGACAGCTTTGCTGTCAACTTCCCAAATTGTTCTGTTCTGGACGGAGACATTTTGGTAAATGGCGCTGACCAGGTCGTCAGCCTTTTGGCGTTTTCCGGTTTAACCGAAATAATCGGTGACCTGAGCATTGTCAATTGCTCCAATCTAACCAATCTTAATGGCCTCCATAATATTACCAGAATTGAAAGGGCAATTACTATTCGCAATAATGCCTTAATCACTTCTCTGGAAGGATTCTCCAGTCTTTCTTTCGCGGGTTTTGGAATGGTGGTGCAGGATAATCCTCATTTGGTCAATTTTGAAGGTGTCGATAATCTCGTAACCGTTAACACTTCACTACAGGTAGAAAATAATGCGGTCCTCGAGAATTTCATCGGCCTCGAAAATCTGGAGACTATTGGTCTTGTGTTTATTGTTCGCAATAACCACTCTATAGCTTCGATGGCCGGGCTTGACAGCCTTTCGCTAATTGGTGAAATGGTTGTGACGTTTAACGACGGATTAACAGAGGTCGGTCCAATGCCACAACTTGATTCGATTATCTGGGGCGTCAATATTAACAATAATCCAATTTTGTCAAGTCTTTCCGGGTTTGATCGGCCGATTTCTATCGGGAGTCTGCTATTTGTCGATAATAACCCGCAACTATCATGGTGTGGGGTGGAGGCCATTTGCGACTATGTTACTGAAAGACCTGATGAAGCCTTTATTGACGCCAATTCTGCTGGTTGTAACAGTACAACGGAGGTAATGAATAGCTGTCTGGTAAGTATTGAAGAACTCAATTCTAGCGGAATTAATATCTATCCTAATCCTGGATCCAATCACTTTCACATTGACCTTCCGGGAAACTTAAACGATGCATTGATTTCAGTCTATAGTTCTTGCGGAAAAGAGGTGCATACTCATCAAGAAATCAACCAGTCGATAGACACGAGTCACTGGACACCGGGAGTTTATTTTATCAAAATCACCCATGAAGGAACCAATTACTCATCAAAACTGATTATTAATTAGTAATCGACGATTAGAACTTAGTTCCTCACACTTCCTCCAAATTTTCACAACCATGCATTACGATCTCGATTGGCTTATTGACCAGGCCAATTCCGGTGAACGGATAAAATATATTTTCTTCTGGGGTCACCGCCCTTCCGCTGATGGCTCTGTAACCGCCAGCTGTTTTAGTCAATGGTGGACCTATCACCCATTCGAACATGAAGACATTCTCTACAAATCCGCCGAACATTGGATGATGGCAGGAAAGGCCCGTTTGTTCAATGATTTTGATATGCTTCAATTAATTCTTGAATGCGAATCTCCCGGAGAAGCTAAAAAACTAGGCAGAAAGGTCCGAAACTTCGATCATGTCATTTGGGAAAAGCACCGCTTTGAGATCGTTGTGGAAGGCAATATGCATAAATTTTCACAACACGACGACATTCGAGAATTTCTGATAAACACTGGTGATCGCGTTATCGTTGAAGCCAGTCCTTATGACAGAATATGGGGGATTGGGATGTCGAAAAACAATGAAAACGCACCGCGCCCCGAAAAGTGGAGAGGTCTTAACTTGCTTGGATTTGCGTTGATGGTGGTTAGGGATAGGTTGATGGAAGCGTGTTAGAATTATTTTTCACCGTGGAATCCCAAAGAAATATTAAAAAAACTTTGCGGCTCTGCGTTTGAATAACAGTTTCATCAAATAACTCGTTTTAATAAAAATACTATCAATGTGAAAGGCCCATTTCTCTTCCTGGCTATTGTACATGTTTTATCAGGATGTGACTTCTTTTATCCTTCGACACCAGATGGACATTGGCATTTAGTAGACCAAGACATAGATAGAGATGAGCAATTTCCTCAAACGCTAGACATAAAAGGGACAGAAGCTATTCTCAACAATATTCCTGGTGAAGGAGGAATTCATTGTCGCCTAGACACTGGCACAAACCATCTCTACATAGTAGGCGAAGGGATTTCTTATTTTTTTGAATGGGAAATGCACAATGGAAAGCTATTGCTTTATGAGGAAACTGAACTTGACCCTGCATTTATTGGGATAAGGTGTAAAAAAGATCACTGTAATAATGCTAGCCATTGGAGAAACAACACGCTTGTTGACACTGACCCTCCATTCGTTCAAATGATTCCAGATGAAATGATTGTGAATTTGATCAGAAAAAGCCTTACTAGCAATCTTTACATTGGGCAACCAAAAGAAGAATTTAGGGGAACATATGGTGACGAACCAAGACTACAAATGAATGGCAAATTCGGGCTCATAAATGAAATTCCTTTATTCATTGAAATGGAACAACTTAAAATTCAACCACAATTTCAATCATTAATGTCTGTTCAAATAAAAGCCGATAAGGATGTGCAGGTTAAAACGTTGGTTGAAATTGAAAAGATACTTACCGAACACGGTATTCAAAACATTTATTACCAATTACGTACAGCACCCAAAAGAAAATATGATAAAGGATTAAGGACTGTAAAAATCAACATTCCTTATCATGATACTTACTTAAAATCGCTAACCTTTGAAGAATTTATTGCCTATCAATCTATTGATATTTCCTTGCCCTATCCAAAGTACAAGCCCTGGGACCCTTATTATAACTTTCCGTACTGTGGTACGGTTGGGGGTTTAGAAATATTCTTTGGTGACTCTGACAGTACAACATATACCAGTGTTTGCTTGCCGATACCTGGCTATTTTTGAATTGGCTTAATTGACTTTTCCTCCATTAACCCTTATCTTATAACAATCACTCCACAACGAATAATCAATGCACCAAAATCAACATAGCAAACCTTCAATTGAAGAACAGTTACTAGGCTGGATACCCAAGCGTTACCGCAATGAAGTTGTCGTGGGGGCAGCATTATTGATAGTCTCTCTTTCCATTGGTTTTTTAACTGAACGGAACGCGCCGATTATAAAAACCATCCCAATAGTTGTTGAGCAAACCAACGACAAGCATTCAAAAATTGCCAAGATTGAACGCAAAAAAGCACTACTGGAAAAGAACTATTACGACAAGATCGTTTCCGGAACGCAAGCATTTAATGAAAAGGACTATAAAGTGGCTATCACAGAGTTCTTTCATGCTAAAACCATCTATCCGTATGAGTTTCAGCCGCGTTATTTGTTAAGCAAAACCTTCTATACCTACTGTAAAGAAGAGGGAAGGTATTGCGGTAACGCCATTAAAGAAGTGAATTACGCATTAGCTTATGTACCACAACACGGTGAAATCGAAAAGACCAATAAGCTCATGCATATGGATAACTGGCTACAAGATTACAAAGCACAAAAACTAGCTGAAAACGAGAGCAGCATCCATGTAGTCTATGGTGTCCAGAATGTCAACTAGTGCTTGACCAGTTTCCTGAAAATTGTAATTTGTTCTGTTGAAAATATTACAATGTATACTCCGGTCGGCAATGGCTCAAGATTGTGAACCATTTCTGTATGATCATTAACTAAAGCTGTATAAATTTCCTTACCGGAAACATCTGTGATCTTTAATTCACCATGATCTATTGATTCAACAGTCAGGTAATTATTGAATGGGTTGGGATAGATGGAAAAACTTTCATCCTCAAAGTTATTATCAATTGATGTTGCTTCCTCAAACCACTCATCAGCCCCAATGTCAGGAGCCCCACCCATTGTTCTGGTTTCACAATCATAGTCCATACCAACATCTGAAAGTACCATACCCTGGTTGACTATTTCAGGAATTGAGGTTGCAAGGTGATAATCATGTCCGGCAGCAAAATTAAAAATTGATGTGCCTGTAAAAGTGTGGTTGTTTTCTACAAGAGCCATCCCACCATTTCGAGAAACGATATTTTCATTCACAAGATTATTGACGATATGTGCATTATATGTTGAATCAAAACGATACTCAATAGAGTTAAAGTAACTCAATGTATGGATGGTGTTATTGTAGATTTTAGTATTACGCGAACGCTCAAGACCAATACCGACATCGCGTGTCGTATGGATGATATTATTTCTTATGATACCGCCATAATGTCCTTGCGTTGAGCTGTTTCCAAGGCCAAAACCAATACCCCGATCGCAATTGATGATCAGGTTATTTTCGACAAGTGTATTTTCAGAAAGCGACCAAAAATGGATTGCATGCTCTGATAATCCGGAGTCAGGACTTTTGATATTCCGAAAGGTGTTGTAACGCACCTCCCAATTGCGGGCACGGTGTGCATCAATGCCGCCAGTATACCATTGATTGCCCTGTCCTGCAGGAAACTCGAACAAACAACATTCCACACGACCATTATCTGAATAGGTACTGGAAGAACTTCCAGATACTTTAAGCATTTGCTCATTGGCATCAACAAATCTGACATTGCGCACCAGGCTATTGTCTGCATCGTGCTCTGCGTGAATCTGGATGGGATGATTAGCAACCCAACCTATCGTCATATCCGCAACAGTAAAATTATCAGCGGCAACATTGAAGATATGAGACACGCCACCATTCATACCCTGACCTTCAATTATCACATCATCACGGTTTCCTGAAACGCCCCTGATCGTCAGGTTATTCATATGGGTGCCGATGTAAAGCAAGTTAGAACTCAGGCTATACGTACCGCTTTCGAGCAGGATTGTATAGTTCCCGTTATTCTGGCTAGCGGCACTAAGCGCCTGTTGGAGACTTTGAACATCGTTTACCGTAACGATGGTACCCTGATCGGGCGGTAAGGGGTCACAAAGACATTGTGCCTGTACCTGAAGCGAAGAAAAACATAAGAATGTCAAGAGGATAAAATAACGCATAAGCTTGAATTTAAGAGGTTGTTTGGAATTCATCCTTCACGCCAAACAACCTCTAACATTTTTAAATAACCTCCGACAACTGAAATGAATTGAAGTGCCTATAAATATAAGATTTGGTAATTATTTGTTATTCACAAAAGTGTCACTTGTTAAATTCCTGAAAAACCTGCCTCATTTCATTATTTTGGATGGAAATTCTTATTGCATGCTTAAGTTCCTTTCTTTTTTTGGTTTATTGTTTTGTCTAGTCATCAGCCAAAGTTGTAAAACCGTTCAAATTCAAGCTCCTGCTCCCAGTAATCCTGAAACAACACTCACGTCTTCTTTCCCGAGGATGGCTGCCGAATGGGAGCCTGCCACTGGGGTCTTTATTACCTGGCCATTGGCCATCCCACACAAGTTGGTAATTGAACTTGCCAAAGACACGAGAGTCTACACGCTAGTACCTAGCCTCGAAGAAAAGCAGTCTGCCACTACCTGGTTCAAAAAATGGGGGATAGGCATGGAAAAGATCGAGTTTATAGTCGCTCCACAAGGTGTTGACTCATGGTGGACCCGCGACTGGGGACCGCATGCAGTTTATTCTGTTAAAGACGGCATGAGAATGGCCGACGGCATGTATGTCAATAGCACACCGGTATCAGGCCTGGACTGCAACGACAAACTCAGGCATCTTTTCACTAAAGAAAATGAGAAAGGAGAGGTTGAGATCATCCCCACAACAACTGACGACTTGGCCCCTTATGAAATAGGGAAGGCTCTTAACATAGAAGTGGTCGAACTACCTTTTGTCTTTACTGGTGGTAACGTCATTGCTGATGGTCGGGGGTCGGTCTTTTCCACCTGCGTAATCACCAATGAAAACCGTTTCATGAAGGTTTCTGATGAGGCATTTTTCAATAGTGCGGATGCGCTTTTAGGGGTCGACCAATATCGGTTAATCTCAAATTTCGAAGAAAACGGCATACAGCATATCGACTGTTATCTAAAGCTCATTGACGAGGAAACGTTATTTGTTTTGCGGCCGCCCAAAGACCATCCTTCGTTTCAAGTGTACGAGGATATCGTCAATAATGAGCTAGCCAAAATGAAAAATGCTTATGGACGACCATACAAAATCCTGAGGCTTGATACTGACATCTATCACGGTAGAGAGCTGGCGGCTTACACTAATTCACTAATTCTCAACACCACGGTTTATGTACCCCTTTTCGGGATAAATCAAGATGTAATAGCACTAAAACAATGGCAGGATGCTTTGCCCGGATACACCGTAAAAGGTTTCCTTTTTGAATTGGATAAAGAACCCATTCTTGATCCAAAAGCCCAAAAGCACTATTACAAAATTGGCTGGAATAGTGGCGACGCACTCCATTGTCGCACTCGCGCCATGTGGGATCCGCAAATGTTATACATGAGTGTCGATCGCTTGCCTGAGAACGTAGCTCACAGTTCTGGCTATACGGTTCAGGCCAATGTTATCGATTATAGCAATAAGGGCTTTGTAGATGGAAGTCTATTACTCCATTGGCGAGAAGCTGGAGGAGAGTGGGGGTCAGAACCATTAAGGGCTATGGCTGAAAAAGGGAATTGGTTGGGCATTATTCCTTCTCAGGAACCAGGTGATCTGATCGAATATTACATTTCTGCAAAATCACATTCCGGAAGGGAAGAAATGATGCCAAGGTCCGCGCCTGCAGGCGTTTATCGATTCAGAATAAACGGGAAAGAGTGATTTTACTTGTTTACGATATTAAGACGTCAAGGGAAGTTTGATTGAAGGTTAAAACCTAATCAATCTTTCTTTTTGAAAAAGCCTTTTAAAGTATTGAAGACCGAATCAATAATGCCTTTTTGATTGTCAATTCGCTTTTTACGGCTATAAGGGTTTTGGGGCTTGTAATTATAGGTTGCTAAAATCGCTTTTACCCTGGGGACGATCATGGCTCCACGTTCAGGATTAACCTGGTTGATAAAATTAGCATAACCATGGATAATTGGAAGCAGGTCTGTTTCTCCATTCCAGGTTTTCCCTTCGATGCCATCTTTTTCGATATGATAAATCAAAGCTTTGAATCTTCGCCAGGTTTTACTGTTGACATTCAATTTTTCATTAACTACAATCCCTGTTACTGATTGCTGACCACCCTTTTTCATGACCTTTAGTTTTTCGGGGTGTAATTCGAAGTTTTCATCCCGAACAATTCTACGTGAGAATTTTAGCACGCTTGTAATATCTGTTAACTGGTCTGGTCCGCCAGAAAAAGTAAGATCATCGACATAGCGCGTATAGTCGAAGCCATATTTGCGAGCAAGACCATCAAGCCTTTTATCCATTTTCCTGGTTATGATATTGGCAATTGCCGGACTACATGGTGAACCTTGCGGTAAAAAGCGTTTACCCCTTTGTGAGAAAAATCGCTCACCATAAACTTCGATATCGATGGTATGTGGCTCGGTACAAATAAGTGCAAAGATCGTTGACACCTGTCCGGAATACCCTAAAGACCTAAACATGCCTCTCACCCTTTCGTAGGTTATCGTTGGGAAAAAATCTTTTAGATCTTGATTGATGACAACTGCCTTTTGTTGATGCACTTCAGCATTTGAAAGAATTGAACGCCCGATGACACATCCGTTTGCTGCTGGGTGGACTTCAACTTTATTGAGGATGTTATGTAATATCCAATGCTGGGCATTTTTCAATTTTGGAAGTGGGGCAGATATCATCCGTTTACCACCTCTGCGTTTGGGAATATAAAAGCGATGATAGTTTGTCGTTTTCGAGTTTTTTCGGGCATAAGCCAAAAATTTCAGATCTGCGATAGAAATACTCATGGCTTCAGAAATGCCATAAGCAGAACTTAAAACCTCAAGGCCATTTTCTTTTAATCTTTCTGTATCCGATTTTTTGTCGCGGAGCGAATTTGAAAAACCCTTTCCCAGGAAAAGGATATCTTTTTCCTTTTGTTGTTTCCATCGGTCGGCTTTTTCTTGTCGTTCCTTTTCGCGGCGGGCTTTGGTTTCCGCCTGTTTTATCTTGGAAGCTTTTTTACGTTTTTCGTGAATTGCTCTTAAAAGTGCTTCCGGGTTGTCTAGTTTTCGTTTTTCGGCAAGGAGTTTATTTAGCTCTGTTCTTAGTTCGTTCTCTTTTGTGAAAAATGCATCTACGGCCTGCATATCAAGGTCATCTCCATCCCAGAAACCTAGTCGCTTCATTTCAGAAATGACGAATTTATGCTTGGAGCCTTTCTCCTTAATTTTATTGTATATCTCCTGTTTTCGGTCTTTGGATAACATAATTCTCAAAAAAGCGGGCAGCAATGAGACGTTCTTCTAACAATCTAGAGACTGGTTTGGACAACTCCAGGGAAATTGCATACTAACGCTATTTCACTTCCCCGAAGTCGTACAGGAAATGGCGTTAGTATGCAATTTCCCATAGTTAAGTACGAACCAGTGAAGCGTGTATAGTCTTAGAACAAGATTAGCGATCCACTAATCAATTTGCAAGATCTTTGTCTCATCACTACCCTTTGAATGAATTTGCCCAAAATGGCAAAATCACATTCTTTATTTCAAAGTTAATCTGGCAAAATTAATTGTCTAGTTCTGCCAAAATTTATTTTCCTAATCCTGTCTTGCCAGGATCTGGAGAGCCACCATATGTTCACACGGCCCTTTCATTAATTTATTCTGAAAATAATAGCTGCAAGAGCACTTGCCGCCAATTATTCTTTCGTCTTTATCAATTAACAATTCTGTTTGTTCTCCGTCTATACGCCCCGTCAACACTTTAACCCCATTGCGGATTTTGACTTTTATCTGCTCTGCTTTTCCGGATTGGGCCAGTTCAAATCCCTTTTTCTCAACTTCTGATGAAAACCTTAAAGTGTCAAGGTCTATTCCACCTCGTTTCAACTCTCTTATCCTGTACACCTTATTTGCAAGATCATAAACTACCTTTCCAGCCTGTGTAAATTTCCTGAGAGCCGAGTAAACAACTTTATTTTCAAGCTCAAGTTGACTGGCTAATTTCTCGGGGGTGTTCAGCCAATCCTCACGAAGCTTCAGGTAAATCTGCTGCATCGTTGTTTGTGGCACGTCCCCTTTTGGAGACAGCAAATCGAAATTACCGACTTGCGTCCAGTCATTGGCCGTCCAGCCTGATAGCCCCATCGTGAATTTCATATCTCCGATATCAGCAATGTAGAATGAAGGCATTCCATTGCCCAACAACCTTACTGATATTTTTCTGGCAACAGGTAAGACTCTTTCCATGAGGGCGAGCCTTCGCCTTCCCCAAACCCTTATCTCTCTTGCTTTACTGCCTTCGTAAATCGATTTTCGACAGATTACTTCATAATTCCAGGGTTCGAAAATTGCTTTAACGGGTTTGCCAGGCTCAAGGACATACCTGATCGACCTTGGTCCTCTTCTTTCTTTGTTTCTTTTCAAAATAAAGAGGAAGTTGCCAAAATCAACCGGGTGTAAATCAAATGACACCTGGTTAAAAGTCATTGCAGAACTTACCTGGAGAAATCCACGAACCCAACTATCCGGAAGATCAATTTTTACTTCCCGGTAAGCAGCTTCTCCTTCGGTTTGGACATCAAACCCTCCAGGGTCTATTGAAAAATCTGTGGTTTTGTACGATCTGATTTTCTGGAATTCATCATAAAGCAATTCCGAGTAATCGATATTGGTCGTTCCACATTTAAAGTCGCTTATATGCTTAAAGACGTCATAACCGCAGGATAATTTTCCATATACAGATTCATCCTTACTAAAACATTCGAAAAATACCTGGTCAGGATGAACTGTGATTACTGGGTCAAGCACATACCATGCAGCATAATCCCTTTTTCTCAGGTAACTATAATACTTTGACCTGGCCGTATAAAAAGGTCCTGTTATTTTATGCCTTTCTTTTTGCAAGCCAGCTAATTCTGATTGCACTTGTTTGATCTTTTGCTCAAGGCCATCTGAACCTTTCATTGCTTCAGCCAACCATAGGCCCTCTTGTTCTTTAAGCCAAGCTTTATAGTTGGTTTTGTCAGAAGGTTTAAACTTAAAATCGGCTACAACGATATCATGCAATGCAGAAATAGCTTCCCGAAAAGGGATTTTATCTGACAAACTTCCAACAAAAAAAGTAGGTTCTCTCAAGGTGTCCGGCATTAAGGATACCCCGGTATTACCCGCTCCGTTCTTAATCGAACTTCTTCCGCTGTATTTGTAATTAAACTGCATGAGAACTACTATTATCTAAAACTTTCACAGGAGTGATCACTTCTGGAAAAACTTCTGAAATTGTTAATAATATTTCGATACTTTTCGACTTATCGCCTTTGGCATTTGTCATTAGTATATTGCTTAATATTCCTGCAGTCATCTTTGCTACAGACGGATCTTTTTTACTTTCATTTTCGAGAAACCTGAATGCTCTTTGCTTAAGTGCCGAATTGCGATTAACACTCATCAAAATGGTCTTAAAATAATGCTCAAGCCTAAGGATGACTTCCGGTTTATCTTTAGCATACCCATCAAGATAATTGGAGGCATAAAGCAACATGTTTCCTGAAGGATGTTCGGCCAGTTTTTCAAGGAGTTCGAGGCCATATTCGGTTTTGAAAACTTTGGAAACGATTGATCGTGCAAAAGACTGCACATCTGGTTTTACATTATCGCAAACAAAGAGCAGGGTATCCATTGTCCAATCCCGGTCAGTAGTATGCTTGGATAAGAATTCCATAAAATCCCTTCGAATATCCTCCCAATCAGAATTGAATATACCCGTGTGGCCTTCTAAATCATACTTTACCTTTGCATCATTCTGGTAACAATATTCAATTACTTTATCCCGAATAAATTTAATGTCTGAGTTGGATAACATTACTACTTCTTCTGCAGACAAGTCCTCCATCCTTAATGTATCTCTGAATATTTGTTCTCCAAGAATTTGTGCTGATTCGTATTTTGAAAGCACTAATTGGAAAGCCTGTTCCCTGGACAAATTGAGGAGTTCCTTTCCAAAGTATTGATTGAGGAGACTGATATGGCTTTCGTGAATACCTTCAAAAGTTTCTTTTTCGTTCAATGCTGTTATTAAAGCATCCAAAAGGTGTGTTCTGAAAGATAGGTCACTACCAATCAACTTTTCAACTACTGGCCCGACAGCTTCCCTAACTTCTGCGAAAGGCGAGAAACAGTGATTAATGATCAATTCTTTATTTTCAGACAAAAAGGAATGAGGATAGTCGCTTAAGAAATCGACGCCAATTTTTCGGACATCCGCGTTTTCGGAATCAAGGAAAGTATTGAGAAAATCCTTTGACAATTCGTAGGTAGAGGCTTTATTTATCCTGATCAAGACACCACCAAAAAATAATTTTATTGTAGAATCGGTATCCAAAAACTTACCCAATGATTCTGGGGAATAATGATCAAAGCCGTTTGAAAGTGGAGAGTTAATCAGCAAGTTCGCCATTTGCCTGATAAAGACATGATCTTCTTCGGTCGATTTATGAAAAAAGCCATTTAATACTTCGAAGTTAACCCCGTTTATTTTAGCATTTTCCAAAACGCCATCTTCATTGAATTTGATCAATAAGTCGATAACAGGCAGCTGCCTGCTAAACAATAATGACTGGATGAAATTGCTATCCTGAATATAAATCGACTGATTTTGATCGACCCAAGATTTACCCAAAGTAAAAGCTGTATCGTTTCCAGATAACAACAGGGTAGTGGTCAATTCCACATTATGGTTATTGGGATCAAATTGCTCTTCGGCTAATTTTACACCCAGGTCCGATAATGGTTTATAATCCTTTTTCAAAAGTTGTAATAATACCTCAAGGGTCACCAACGATTTAAAGTCAGGGTTAGCATTAAATACTTTGATCGCAAAATTAGAAACTTCTTCACATTCTGATCCTGCCAGCACCTCAATCAACTGCTCAGGGTGATTATCCCAAAGCTCCGGCTTGGCTTCTTCTCTTGGAATTTCAAGTTCATTTTTTTCTTCCTCGCCTTCGAGGTAAAGCCATTTGGTCCTGCTATTATTAGGCTCGAATCGGGTTGAATTACCATATAAAATGTAGAGGTATAGTGGAAACCCTGAGTATTTGGGATAACAGGTTCTGGTCACGATATACTCCCACCGCCCTTCAACCCTTCTGTAAGAACCGTTTGTAATAATGCTTTTTGTTTGCTTATCCTGCTTGTCATTAATACCTAATAAAACGGATTTTGCCAGACTGATATAGCTTGTGCCCGTGGAGAATATCCCCGCCAAGGCAGTCCTGTAGGCTCGCTTAATGAGGTACATTTGGGTTTTATCAGAAAAGGCCAATCGGGAGTCCGATTTGACTATTTCCTCATGTATTTTAAAGTATTTACCGTCAACATAAGTATATCCCCAACCTGAAGAAAAATTAAATGATGCTGTAGCTATCCTGGCACTTAGTTTTCCGTAAGTTTCTCCATCATTCCAGAATTCAGCTAATTTGTAAATATGGCGAACAGACTTAAAGAAACCGGGCTTCAGGGGCACTTTTGACAAGGCAAATTGAAGATGAGGTTTAAGCCATTCCTGCGAAAAGGAAAGCAGGTAAAGTCGCGATAAAAGATCAGCCTGTTCTGTTGATTTCCCAAAAAGAAAATCCAGTATAGCTGATGAAGTAAGCGATTCGTCTTTATTATTGATTATTGAAGCCCATTCTGGGCCTATTTCTCGTTTTAAGGTTTGAGATACCGTATTAAAAGCTTCAGATTCCTTATTACAAATCCTTAGAAGCACAGCGGCTGCTATCCTATTATATTTATGAGACCAACTTGTATTTTTATAAATGCGTAATAAACCTTCAATTGAAGTATTATCATCTACCCGGCCTAAGGCCCAAATTGCAGAATAGCTTTCGTAGTTGTTCCCTGACTTTAAAAATGGTCTTATATATTCAGCTGCGTCCTTTATATTTAATTCACCAGCCTTCCAGATTATCCTGGAGACTTTCCAAGAACCAGTATAGCTACCTGACGCAATTTCTTTAAGGTAATTTAAAATTGTATCCTTTCTGGAATCAGCCCCATCTGCAATTAAAACTGGTGTATCGTCTACGTGTTCTGAAGTGGCCGCCTGTCCTTCTTCTCGATATCCTTTCTTTGTTTTGCTTTTGACAAGTTTCAAATAAGCCCTTTTAGCCTCATCATATGGTACCGGAAAAACTGTTTTGGTACCTTCCCTGAGATTAGCACCTCTTCTTCCATACCTGAAATTGACCACATAAAGATCATCTCCCACCTCACATAAATCTACTTCATAGATCTTGTCGGATTTTTCATCCTGGAAAAAGAGTTTTATTTGTTCAATTGTTTTCAAAATCCTTTTGCTAAATCGTTTGACACAATAAAATTACACCAAATAAATTACACTTAATAACTTTTTTGATTATTTTTTCAAATATTTGCAAATTCTCGCTCACCTACTACGAATTCTAGGTTGAATATATCGATTGTTCAAATGCATATGGGACACACCTTATATGCCCATAGTTTTGGTATGTCATACGGCACAACAAGTCGTCATTGATTAAAGAAAACTAAAACTTATCATTATGAAAAATCTGAATGGTCCCAAATTGAAAAATATTTGCACGGTTTTAATATTGACATTTTTTTCAGTCACTTTCAGCTTCGCGCAAGCTCAGGATAAAACCATGTCGCCCTACTTCATGGTTTATAGCGAAACGCCCAATGTCGACAAAATGCCATTGAAATCAACCTCAGCGGATGTCAGTATCGCTGGTGTGATCGCCGATGTAACCGTTACACAGGTCTACAGCAACGACGGACAAAACACCCTCGAAGCCGTTTACGTATTTCCTGGCTCCACAAAAGCTGCAGTCTACGGTATGGAGATGTCCATAGGCAATCGCACTATTGTAGCAGAGGTCAGAGAGAAAGGCAAAGCAAAACAAGCCTATAATTCCGCGAAAGCGGAAGGTAAAAGAGTATCTCTCCTGGAGCAGGACAGGCCAAATGTCTTCAAGATGAATGTCGCTAATATCCTCCCGGGCGATGAGGTGAAAGTCGTTTTGAGATATACTGAAATGTTGATTCCTGAAGAAGGCGTCTATTCATTTGTTTACCCAACGGTTGTCGGTCCACGTTACCAGTCGGGCATGGATAAAGATCCGGTAGAATCCCCTTTCCTTAAGGAAGGCCAGAAACCAACTTACGATTTTGATATCAATGTAAACATCCAGGGAGGCATGCGCCTGGCGGATATTACAAGTCCGACGCATAATGTCAAGGTGCAGCACACTAGTCTGAAAACAGCAGAAATAAATCTGGCTGCCGGACCTTCTTCTAAAGGTAATCGTGATTATGTGTTGAATTACAGCCTTGCCGGAAAAATGGTGGACTCCGGACTATTGTTATATGAGCATGCCAATGAAAACTTTTTCCTGATGACTGTTCAGCCGCCTAAGCGGGTTTTGGCTGATCATATTCCAGTAAGGGAATACATATTCGTAGTCGATGTGTCAGGTTCAATGAGTGGTTTTCCTCTTGAGGTTTCCAAAAAATTATTACGCAACCTGATCACCAACCTGAATCCTGACGACAAATTCAACGTGTTATTTTTTGCCGGCACCTCCGGAATGGTTTCAGAAAATTCGCTTAGTGCGACCGAGGAAAATGTAGAAAAAGCATTGAACATCCTCGAAAACCTCCGTGGTGGTGGCGGAACAGAATTATTACCAGCGCTCCAAAAAGCATTGGATTTTCCAAGAAGCACCGAAGCACTTTCACGTTCGATCGTAGTCGTAACAGATGGATATGTGAACGTAGAAAAAGAAGCCTTTGACCTGATCAGAAATAATTTAAATGCATCTAACCTATTTGTCTTCGGTATCGGCCAATCCGTAAACAGGCATTTACTGGAAGGTATGGCGCGTGTAGGCGGAGGAGAAGCGATGGTGGTCATTGATGAAAAAATGGCAGACGGTAAAGCCGAAAAATTTCGGAAATACATCAACAGTCCTGTACTGACGCGCATCAATGTAACTTTTGAAGGATTTGAAGCTTATGATATTGAACCAACCACTGTGCCCGATGTAATGGCTGAACGTCCAGTATTGGTTTTTGGAAAATATCGAGGTACACCTTCCGGAAATATCACAGTAACAGGCTTTGCAGGTAAAGAAGCATTCAGAAAAAACTATGCAGTGGCTGAAGCGGTTCCGTCCACTCAAAACGCGGCATTACGCTACTTGTGGGCACGAGAACGCATCAAACTTTTAGATGATTTTAACAGAGTTGATCATAATAGTAATGCCAAAACTGAAGTTACTAAGATCGGACTGGACTATAATCTAATGACGGCGTACACTTCATTTATTGCAATTGACAATGAAGTCGTTTCCAACGGGAAACAGCCAGTTGCAATCAATCAGCCATTACCACTTCCATCAGGGGTGTCGAGCTACGCTGTTGGTTTCAGTCCAAGGATCGAAAGTGTTGTACGCAGGAGTTCTGGCAAAAAGATAACTTCAACTTCAGCATATAAACTTATCAGAACCGACACCAATCTCACAGGTGAAGCAGAAACGAAAATCAAGACATTCGTCAATGACAACTGGCAATCACTGACCGGGTGCTCAGGCTCGATTAATGACCTGACTCCCAACGGTAAAAAGCTGATCGTTCATCTAACGATCGCAAGTGATGGTACAGTTAGCGCAATCAAAATCATGGCAGACGGCATGGAAAAAAATGTAAGGCTTTGTCTTGAAGCCATGCTACGAACCTGGAGAATAGAAGATTGGTTGAGGAAGGACGAAGTCTCCATTCAATTTGAAATCAGATAATCATATTTCCTTACAAACAGGGCCAAATGGTTGGTCCTGTTTGTAAAGAAAAACACATGACGCAAAGAAGGTTGGGCATTTCCCAAACAATCTTTGGTCAGCATAAACCGAAATCACTCAAATCATGGCAGACAAGATTAAGTTATTAGCTGGTGTTATTACCGGCATCGCATTTTGCCTTACGGTATTTCTCCTTATTGAGAGTTTTAAAGGGTTACCCTCAATCGAGACTGAATACCTTATGACTAATGAAGCGGTAGCAGAAACTGTAAACCTTGAAACTCCAAAAGCAGATATTAAAAGAAAAAGCATAACGTTCATCCTTGGTGATGATCAAAAACCAGAAAACCGTTATTACTGGGAGGCGACGAACTATTACAAAACGTCACCAGAAGCCAAGACCGATAAATTGGTAACACATTGCAGATCTTTACTCGAAGTAAGAAATTACCTGGAAGAGAAAGCAATACCAGGCACTCCCTGGGGATTGGTTAATCTTGTTGTACACAGCAATGAATGGAGTGGGATAGAGATTCCCGTCGTACCGGAAGGGAACCGGGCAACGGTTCAGACAGTGCAGGCGGCATTGGACGGCGGGCTCTTCCCTCCATTAACTGAAGAAATTGCTGACTCCAATACAACGATATTCATGCATGGCTGTGCTTTAGGTAAAAATGAAGCTTTAGTACAAGTGTTAAAAGAAGCATTTTTTGGTAAAGGAAATCATGTTAATAAAACACTGCAGTCTTCGCCTTACTTTGTATTGTATGAATCAAAAATGATAAATGGTATGCCCGTTAGCCGGAAATTTAATGCCAATGCCTACTACGCCTTTTATAAACGCGGGTACCGACCTGGAGATATTAAATTAAGCCGACAGCTCGCTTCAAGATATGCAGAGACAGAGGTTGACTGGAGAGGTGCCCTCGAAAGGACCCAACCCCGATTCACTGGTGATCTTTATCATTACACCTTTCATCTGCCAATAGTTTGGACGGTAACTTATCCGGATAATACATCTCGACCATCACTAAAAACAGAAGTAGAAAAAGAAGCCTGGCTAAACGAGCAACCTGAATTACTTGAAGCAGTAAAAGAACTCGGTATTTCCAAAGACTTGTTTACCTGGACATTTCGAAATGTCAATTACACTTTTGAAGATGGAGTTACCGAACCGGGGATAAAGGTGATTGGTTTTTGTACGGTTTTATGTGTATTAGAGCCCTTGGTCGAAGAGAAGGATGAGTCGGTTATGGTGCCTTATAGTTTTAGTAAGCAGGGTTGATAGAGGGTGGGGCTTGGTTCACGCAAAGGCGCAAAATTATTTAAACGGCAAAAAATGTTTTTAAAACATTTTTTGCCGTTTAATGATAACTCTCCGCGAAAGTCAGTGATTCTCTGCACCTCTGCGTTGAAAAGAATTCTATCGCACTCTCACGCCCTCCCAATTATCTCGTATCTTTATCGAAAGAAATTAAAACAATGCAAAACGAGATCATATCATCCTCGGATATTCTTGCAGAAATAATCCATTCTAATTACCAGGTGTTAGTTGTTCTGGAGCGCCTGGGCATCCAGCTTGGTTTTGGGAACAAATCTGTCAGTAAAGTTGCAGAAGAAAATAATATCGACGTTACCGCTTTCCTGCTGATCCTTAATCTTTTCTGCAATAAAAACTACATGCCGAAAGTTGAAAATCAGTTTAATGCCATTCCGGATATTCTGGTTTACCTTAAAAATTCTCATGCTTACTTTCTTGTTGACAAGATTCCGAGTATCCAGAATAATATCAAAAAACTGGTTCACATATTAGGAGATTCCAAGTCCGAATTGGTCGAGTCTTTCTATAATAATTATATCGAAGAGGTAACCGAGCATATTGAGTATGAGAACAAGACAGTCTTCCCATACATCGAAATGGTATACCAGCAGTACAAAGCCAATCCAAACGTAGTTTTAAAGGGAGAAAATTACGGCATCAATATTTACGGAGAACATCACGATGATATCGAAGACGAACTGAAAGATCTCAAAAACATCCTTATCAGGCATCTTCCACAAGTCGAAGATGGTAAAGTCCGACGAAAAGTTTTGCAACAACTATTTGAATTGGAGTCCGACCTTTTCAGCCACGGGAGGATTGAAGACGAAGTGCTTATTCCTTTGGTTAAAAATCTTGAAAATAACCTTTCAAAACTAATGCTCAATTAATCTGGGTTTTGAAGAAGAAAAGACAAACCATATTAATCATTGAAAAGTCTGCCATTATTCGCGAAGGTTTAATGCAGGTTTTAGGTACAATGAATGATAACCGGATTGTCCTTGAAATATGCGATAATATTTCCGACCTCCAGCAATCAGTCGTCAGAACATCACCCAAACTGCTTATTGCAAGTCCAGATGTTTTTGAAAGGCATAAAAAACTGATTAAGTCTATTCGTGAAGAAAAGTCACTGGTTACCATCGCCCTGGTTTACAGTTTCTATCATCCAAAAATGTTGAATGACTATGATGCACAATTCTACATTAATGATGAACCAGAGAAGATGCGCACCAAAATAAAAGAACTCCTATCTTCAATAGATGATTCGGAAGTCGTGACCCAACGTGATGCTTTGACCAAAAGAGAGAAGGAAATCTTAAAATATTTGGTGAGCGGTCAATCATCAAAAGAGATCGGCGACACTTTACATATTAGCGCTCACACAGTAAACGCCCATCGCAAAAACATCATGCGCAAACTGGACATTAAGACGATCTCCGGCTTAACTATTTATGCTGTTCTCAACAACATCATCAACCTCAAAGAAGCCTGATTTCCTCTTTTTCTAACCACATTTAGTTACATATCGCTTCAAAATAGCCAATTCGGGTTATTGTAGTCCCGGATATGCATTCGTTAATTTGCTATTGAACATGCAAGACCTCCTTTCTTCTGGCATTTTCAAAAACAAAATTGCGTTATGTGTAAATCAAATTATCACAAAAACCTAAGAATCCTTTTTCAGAATGATTTCGGCTACGTCGCGGTATGTAGTTGTTGTAATGAAGTACAATTCCGGATTGGAACAGTTGTAAGCTTTATGCCTGAGGATGCATTTTTAAAGCTATTCTATTCAATAGAAAAGATCAACGCAGACCTTGACTCAAAGTTCACCAACTTGCCCGATGGCGAAAAACTGGTATTGAGAACTCCGGTTAGAAACTTTATGCTGGCATTGTCAAAAACAGAATTCCAAAAAACTCTGGAGCTGTTCGATACGGCTGCTTTCAAGATAAAGCTATCCCATTCTCTAAAAAAAGTTGAACTCATGAATTAGCTAAATGAGTCTGGCACTAGTACCGCTCCGCGGTCTCAAACAGAAAAAGTGTTCCGCAACTCTGCGTTCGTCTAAAATCCTATCTCACCAACATCACTTTCCCACTAGCAACAGCGCCATCAACTATTGCCTGGTAGAAATAAGTTCCGGCCGGAAGGCTGCCAGTCTCAAAGCGGACCGTAGTTTCGCCCTGAGCCACCAAGCCAATTTCATGAAGAGCAACAGTCCGGCCTAATAGATCAACCAACGCCACCTGCACCTCAGCGGAAAGGTCAAGCAATAAGTCAATCTCCAGGTAATCAGAAAATGGATTTGGCTTTGCGTCAATACTGCCCAATTGTGGAATTTCAGCTACAGAGGTAGAGGCTTCAAGATCAAAGACGAACAGACCAGCCTGCATGTCAGAAACGAGCACTAACCCAGAAGGTAGAAAAGGATAAACACCAAATGCGCCACCGAAAACTTCCTCGCTCAAATCAGGAGCCGTGTCAAACTCGTCAATCAACACCGGATTAACCGGATCACTAACATCAAATAACTTAAGACCATCAGCGTAATACGACACAAAAGCCACATCGCCAATCACATAGATATTATGCACAATCGCCGTAGGACTTTTCAACTCACCCACGCGAATAGGATTATCAAGATCACGGATATCCCAAATTGTGATATCAGCTCCCGGATCATCGATCAATTCATCGCAGATATAAAGGTAATCACCATCTTCAGTTGTCCAGCCTGAGTGATGATATTGGATAGTTGGGTCAACGATGCCACCAAGGAAAGCTGGTTGTGTCGGATCGGTAATATCATAAATATAGGTTCCGGACCCACCGGCAAAATTAAACAAACGATTGCCAAGAACTACAGCATCATGGCAACTCAAAACCCCATTATCAAAAACTTCAACCGGCTGGGTAGGATCAATATTTAAATCGTAGATCTTAAGACCAGTGCATTCTGCATACAAATAACCATTCGCTTCATCGATCCAGATATTATGGGCTGACGGAAAGTTTCCTACATTGACCGGATTATAAGGATCTTCAATGTCGACAATACTTCCGTCTCCATTATTGGATCCGGTGACGGTATACATATACTTTCCAAAAGTCTTGATGTCAAATCCGGGAACGGAGGTTGTTGCCGCCAGTTGTGGATTGTCCGGATCACTGAGATCGTAGATATACACATTATTCTGAAACGTACCAATCAGCGCAAACTCGGTTCCTGATTCGGGGTCAACATACCCCCAAACATCAGTGCCGGTGCTTGGCAATGGTGTATTCGACCTTAAAACAATGTTTTCCTGAGAAAAGCCATTAGTCAGGAAAAAGCTAAAACAGGCTACTGCCCAAATGGTTATTAACTGCTTCATACTTATAAAGATGTAAAAAAGTGGTCATACCCTTGCTACACAAATGTCGTATTTCTACCATAATGGCATTTTTTCTAAAACAGGAATGCAATGCAAATGTTATGGTTTTGTGATTTTTGGCCGCTGTCTAAGCTATAATTTTGCCTCTGATCGTTAACCAAAACCTTCATCTGAATATTTGAAAAATGGAAAGTATGAAATTTATTTGTTTACTCCTTACCGGAATGCTGCTGACAGGTTGCATAGGAGATGACATCATTTTTGACACTGTCGAAGAAACAGTAAGAATATCTAATCCGATAGACTCGCTACAGGTAGGTGACACCTTCCAATTTACAGCATCATACTTAAATAATATCGGCGTCGAAGAAAACCAGACTATTTTATGGAGCTCTAGTGACCCGTCCAAAGCAAGCATAGCTGAAGATGGAACGGCAACTGGTATTGAACTGGGGCAAACCCAAATCATCGCAAGGGTTGAATTACCAACCAAAACGGTTGCTGATTCGATGTTACTGAATATCTCCAATACCACAACTACACCTCCGGCAGTTACTGAACGCAGTGGTTCCATTGTTACAACTAGTAGCTACCTCCTTCAAGGCGATTTTACTTTAAGAGAAGATAATGGAGACCTTATCCTCGAATTTGACAGCAACTACGCAGCCTCATCTGCACTGCCTGGTCTTTATGTGTATTTGACTAATAACCCAAACACGAATAATAATGCTTTTGAGATCGGAGAAGTTACCACTTTTTCAGGGGCTCATTCTTATATTATATCTGGTATTGAACTAAATCAATACGATTATCTCTTGTATTACTGTAAGCCTTTTAGCGTAAAGGTTGGTGATGGAGACATCGAATAAAACAAATGAAATCATGAAAAATATAATCATCATATTTAGCTTATTGGTCCTTCCTGGCCTTGCCATTGCACAAAGTCCATGGACGCAAAAGAAGGGCGGTGGATTTTACAAATTATCACAATGGTGGGTCATCTCAGACGGCCATTTCACTGATACGGGTCAGATAGACCCCAATGTAACCAGTGGTGTCTTCAACACTTCGTTTTATGGACAATATGGGATTACCGACAGGGTAACCGCCGTCTTGTATTTCCCGTTTTTTAGTCGCGCTTATTTCAATAACACGATTTCCGGAACAACCGGAGAGGTTATCACCCCCGGTGAGTCCGTCAACTCAATTGGAGACACCGATATCGGCATCACTTACGCCATTTTGAAAAACAAGGGTATCAAACTAAGCAGTACGCTCTTGCTCGGATTACCAATTGGTAAATCTGCAGGTGGTGAATCCGGTATTTTACAAACCGGAGATGGCGAGTTCAATCAGTTATTGAGAGTTGATGTCGGAGGTGGACTTTCAGTCAAAAAAGTTAATCTCTATTCGGCTGCTTATTTCGGATTCAACAACAGGACTAATGGCTTTTCTGACGAATTGCGATATGGCTTCGAGGTAGGCGGTATTTTCTTTAAGGAAAAATTTGTGGCCACACTGAGACTTTCAGGCATTTCGTCTCTCGAAAACGGTTCAGCTGCAGATCCTGCCAACGGTACCAGTCTGTTCGCCAATAATAGTGAGCATTTCTCATGGTCCCCGGAATTGGCCTATAACTTTACCGACAAATTCGGAGTTTCGGCATCCTTTGGCAAGGCCTTCTCAGGAAAACTGATTTTCGCGAATCCGGCATACTCTTTTGGCGTTTATCTTAAAATGTAACCAGGAACCTTTCTTTTCATATCCCTTCTCGTTATCTTGGGGGTTTTTAACGCCCCTGATAACGACATATGGAAAACTCAACCGCTTCCTGGACCGAAAAAGACTTTCTCGCTTTTGCATTGCTCTGCGCCTCCAATGCCGACATGAGCATTTCAGAGGACGAACTAAAATATATTGGTGAGAAAATAGGCGATGAGCACTATCGCAATGCCTTTCGATTGTTTGAAGATCAGTCTGACTACCAGAATATCCAAACCATTGTCGAGCTCAAAAAACAATTTTATCCCGGCGAGGAAGGAAAAGTCAAACTATTAGGCTACCTCGAAGAATTGTTCCAATCAGACGGACAATACTCCACAATGGAGCAGCTCATGATGCGCGGACTGGAAAAATTGATCTAGATTCGCCATACTGATACAACCGAAACAGCGGTTATCCCCTTCTTTTTAGTGAATGCACACTGCCACTAAAACAAACACTTATGAGGATAATCCAACATTTACTGCTGATCGCTTTTATTGGCTTCAGCCAATTCGTTTATGCCACGCATAACATTGCTGGCGAAATCACTTACACACATAGTGGTAACCTGATCGTCGAATTCAGGGTTAGCACTTTTACAAAACTAAGTAGCGTCCCTGCTGATCGCGACAGTCTCCACGTATGCTTCGGCGATGGTGTCTGCAAATGGGCCTTACGCATTAATGGGCCTGATATTGACATGGACGACATTCCTGATGGTGAGATTGTAAGTGCCAGCCACAAAATGAGCATTTATTCGACAGACCACACTTATCAGTCCAATGGACAGTATACCGTGTCCATGACAGATCCAAACCGTAATGGTGGCATCATGAACATTCTCAACTCGGCTAACACCCCTTTTCACCTTGAAACCACTTTTAACCTGGATGCTGCTGTACCTGATAACAGCCCGGTAATGCTCGAATTTCCTATCGACAAAGGGGTCGTGGGCGAACCTTTTACCCATATTCCGAATGCCTTTGACTCTGACGGCGATAGTCTGTCTTTTAAGGAAATTATCCCTTTACAGGATATCAATACAGAAATCAGCTCCTATTGGTATGTTGATGAATTAATGCCTGGGCCCAATAACCAGGTGTTTCTCGACCATGAATTTGGCTTGTTTGACTGGTCAGCACCACAGGCTGAAGGAGCCTATACAGTAGCCATTCTCGTCGAATCATATCGCAATGGAGTCTTAATGAGTTCAATCATCAGGGATATGCAAATTGATATCTACGAAGCAGAAAATTTCCCGCCAGATTGCATTATTAACACTCCGGGCGTCAATGAAAATACAGCCATGATGGTCTCAATCGGAGACACTGTCAGACTTGAGATAACCGCATCTGAAGTGGAAGGACAGTTAGTAGATCTCACGGCCACAAGCGGTCTTTTTTCTTCCTTTAACCAGAATGCTGAATTCGTTGTTTCGTCAAGCGGGAATACCTCTACAGGGCACCTCGAGTGGATTGTCGATCAGGAACACGTTCGCGATCAGCCGTATATGTTTGTTTTCAAAGCAAAGAATAACAACCCGTCTTCTGAGCTTGCAGCATTCCGAAAAGTAAGATATCTCGTTTCTGATATGACAACCTCAATCGAGCAGGTTGAACCCGAAACACCATCAATAAATGTGTTCCCTAACCCTGTTGGTGCAGGACGTTTATTACATATTCAATGGGAAAGCCAGTTCGCTCCATCTTCGTTTACAATATTCGACCAAATGGGCAGAATTATAAGGCAAGGTAAGCTTGACAATGCTGATCAAAGGCTTTCAACCAATGGTCTTTTGCAAGGATTATTTCTCCTGAAAATAGACCATTCTGAGAATAAAAGCCAGGTTGTCCCATTCTTGGTTAAATAGGCATTGAATTACCAAATTGAGGGGTCTGATCAGGCCTGTCAGCTACCAATAAATGGAGGAAATAATACTAATTAAGTTTAAATCTCTCATAATCAAGAAATAATACCTATCTTATTGATCAATCAATAATCACCATTATGCCAAAAAGAATTTATGTAGGGAACCTGCCCTTTTCAGCAACCGACGATGAAGTCAGAGAATTGTTTGAAGAATATGGTACTGTAAACGAAGTAAAACTGATTACGGACCGCGAGACGGGACGACCCAGAGGGTTTGGATTCGTGGAGATGGCTGAAGATGTAGATCTTGATACCGTCATCAAAGCCCTGGACTCATACGAATTTAACGGTCGAAAATTAAGAGTGAACGAAAGTCACAAAAAATAATCCAAACGCCTGTCAGTTTCTGATGGGCGTTTTTGTTTTAACCGGATACTGCTAAACGAATAATTTTCGGCTCAATGACAAAGTCAGTTTCTAAACATCTCCTTACGGGAATTGGGTTGATCTTGTTATTCAGTTCATGCTTCCAAAAATCAATCGACAAACACGGCGGCATAAGAATGACACTGGAAATTTCAGGAGAAGATCAACAGGCAGATGCTGTCGAAAAGACTTTATCAATATTGGAAAATAGGCTTTATGTCTTTAGCCATCGTTCTCTAAAAACCACATATACTTCCCAAAATCAGGTTATCGCTGAAATTCCACTAGCTACTGATCCTGATTTTTTCAGAAATTTGGCAACAGCCTCAGGAAGGCTTTCTGTCGCAGAATCATACGTACGGCCCGAAAGCATTGGATTAACATTGCCAATTACTGCCAAAGCTAAAGAGATGTTTCCTGAAATGCCTGTTGCTGACAGGTCAGTATTGGTCGCGTTCTTTAATCCCGACCAAAGTGTTTCGTACCTTCCTATTTTTGGCGCAAGCCTGAAGGGTGACACAGCTTTCATAAATAACTTCCTTGCACGAGATAGCATAAGGGCTCTTTTTCCAGAAGATCTGGAGCTGATTTGGGGAAAAGAACAAGAAAATGGCCTCCACCCGCTTTATGCCAAAAAGAAGTCAGGGCTGGCAAATCGCGTCAGTGCAGCCGGAGTCGAAAAAGCCGTTGCAGAAGTTTCACGATATACCGGCCAACACGAGCTTTCACTTAACTTCAGAGATAAAGAAGGCTGGCGAAAGTTAACCGCTCAAAATATTAACCGACAGATCCTGATGATCGTTTCAGGAACGGTGATGACAGCACCAACTGTGCAAAGTGAAATCCCACAAGGGGGTGCTCTCATTTCAGGAAATTTTGAAGAAAAGGAAGTTCGATTTTTAGAGGCTATAATCCATTTCGGCCCCTATCCCGGCAAGGTATTTGTCAAAAATATCGAAGTCGTTACTCCTCCTCAATAAAAAACGCCCTTGCAGGTAGCAAGAGCGTCTAAATAATCTCCGGAAGGTCTTTTAAAATCCTCCCATGCTTTGTCTTTTGTAGCCAGATGGTGGCTCGAAGTCAGCAGGATCAAGCGTTCTGTGACGAGCAGACCTCAAAACACTTTCACTATCTAGGTCGCCATCTTCTCCAAATTCCCTCGTCACAACAGGAAATCCGTCTATTTCTTTAAGCTCTTCGTAAATACTATCGAAGTCACCCATTGGATTGTTACCTCCAGGTCCCATTTTGGAAAATGAATCTATCATCTCTTCAAGGAATTCGACCATTCCGGCAAATGCATCTCTGGCCTCGCCTCCACCGGTGATATTATCCCAATCCGTTACCCAAAGCTCCTGTACTTTAGCGCCTCTCTGATTGAAAACATCATACCGAACACAAGGATAACCCTCTTTTGTTCCTCTTTGTCCTGTTTTTTTATAATCTCTCTGAATCGGCGGAGGAGCCATTGGTCCGGCACCAGGCATATTACCACCTTTTGCCATAGCTTCTTGCATTTGTTTTTTTACATCTTCAGGTAGGTTTTTAAGCACATCCTCCATTTCTGACTGGACATTACCAATTTGACTGGAAATTGCTCTTAGGGCCTCTTTATCCATGACCATGTAAGACTTCCTTTCATGGTCAACATAGATCATCTCTTTGCGATCTCCACGAAATATGGCTTCATCTCTGACACCTGTGTTGCCGTCGCTATCTTCACCAGGGAGTATTTCCATTTTTAGCATTTCTCCTTCAACAGACATCTCGGCACTTTCAACTCTTGGCTCAGTTCCCGAATGATAGGTAGTCTCAATTTCAAAAACAACGCCCGGTGAGTTAACACCAAAACTGAAAAACATGATAGCTGATAAAACAACAGCGAGCATAGAATATCTCATAATTTCAAAGTTATTTGAGGTTATTAAATTAATATGGTTGTGATATAAAACACTGACAATCTTTTCAATAAGTATGCCAACTAATATACCCATTTTGAACAACTTTCAGGGCAAAGTTAGGGGTTTTGCCTAGAGCAGACAATCCTACAAATGAGGTATTTTAGAGCTTTTCAATTTAGTAAAATCATGGAAGACCGCTATCCATAATTAAATAGTCTACAAAACTTGTATCTTCTTTGTCTAATTTTATTCCTCAGCGCAACCGCGTTTAAAAATTCGTCGGTATAAAATGCCAAATGCTTATTCACCTATTACTCTTCGGGCACTTCAGCTCAGAAATCGCTTCGTCAAAACAGCGACCTATGAAGGCATGTGTGACAACGGCAGACCCACCCAAAAGCTAATCGACTTTCACGCCAGGGTCGCCAAAGGACAAATAGGACTAACCACCGTAGCCTACGGCGCTGTTAACCCTACAGGACGCACCCACCAGGACCAAATGTATATGCATGAAGGCGTAATTCCGGATTTGAAAAAACTGACGATAGCCGTTCACAACAATGGCGGTAAAGCGTCTATCCAGTTAACCCATTGTGGCTTCTTTACCAAAAACACATCCGTCCCCGGTAAACGACCGCTCGCACCAAGCAAAGTCTTTAACGAATATGGCGCCCTAAGCGGTATCGTATTTTCAAAAGCAATGACCCTCAAAGATCTTGAACAAACCAGTAACGATTTTGCCAACGCAGCGTCCATCGCCCAAAAAGCCGGATTCGATGCTGTGGAGATTCATATGGGGCATGGATATTTACTCAGCCAGTTCCTAAGTCCAAAGATCAACAAGCGAAAAGACAATTACGGGGGGTCACTCGAAAACAGACTCCGCTTTCCTCTCGAAGTGATCGCTAAAGTCAGACAAACAGTAGGAGAAGGCTTCCCAATAATTTGCAAGATCAATCTCTCAGATGATTTCAAAGGCGGATTGGTACTCGAAGAAGCCGTCCAGGTAGCCATTAATCTCGAAAAAGCAGGCGTAGATGCCCTCGTCATGAGTGGTGGCTATACCAGCAAAACACCCTTTTACTTATTGCGCGGCGAAGTACCACTAAAAGGCATGATGAGTGTTGAACCCCAATTAACCCAAAAACTGGCCGTAGCGCTATTCGGGCCATTCATTATCAAGAAATACCCGTTTACCGAAAACTTCTTTCTCCAACAGGCCAAACAGATCAGGGCCGCTGTAAAAATGCCTCTTATCTATCTGGGTGGCGTCGTCTCAAAACAGGGCATCGAAGACATCATGTCAGCAGGTTTCGACATGATCGCCATCGGCCGCGCCCTCATCCACGACCCCGATTTCATCCTAAATATCCAATCCGGAAAAACTAAAATATCACCCTGTAATCACTGTAACCAATGCATCGTCGAAATGGACAAAAACGGCGTCCGTTGTGTCTTAAACCACTAAAGTCAAAAGAAAAACTCGGCGTCCGTTGCGAATTCTTTGCGCTCTTTGCGTGAAAATACTAGTCTACCTGCAACTCAAAAACCTCCCCAAAAACTAAATGTAAATCTACATCAAACCCACGCTCTAGCTTTCCGCAAATATCTGACAACTTGCTCTCAGACATGTCTCCAGGTAAAGGCCAGCAAACCGTTAACTTATTCAGTCCCGTTTTCTGAAAAGAAGGCACAACTTCAATCACAACCTTAGCCCATTTATTGCCAATTGCCAATTGACTAATTAGCGCATCGTTAACTAGAAATCTTGCCTCCATCTGACCCACTGAATCACACGCAGGCAATCGCAAAACCAGAGTGATCCGCACCGATGACTTCCCATCAGCATAAAAGCAAAATACAGTTTCCGGCCAAGGACATTTCAAATAAGCCCTTGTTCTTTGCCCCGACTTCTCCATCAGGTTCGGAAAAAATTGAAACAACGGTTCCCAAAGCCTATACGCTGGATGTCGGTTATACCTTTTCGGTAAAGGAGCTGTTATCAATGGCTTATCCACCAATTCTTCAATCACTTCGACCAGATCAGCATCCAGATAATCGTATTGGAGTCCATGCTGTGTCAAAAGCCGATACTCTGATTCAAAATTCTCGAGTTGAAATTTATTCATTGTGGCTGGCGTCTCACTTAGCCTGATCCTGACATATGATTCCATTACCGCCTTAATTCCCGGGTCATCTTCAATCGCTAACTGACACCAATAACTCAAAATCTCCTTTTTGCCTTTTATCGATAACAACCGATGTGCATTGTGGATTGCGGTTGCAAACTTTGTCAACGCCTTTTGTGCTTTTGAGATAGGAGGTAGCCTGACTTCACCAAGGATTATGGACCAATTTTTTCCTCCGTTACCGGAATGGGTAATTAGGTGTTCGGCAACTCCGGCCATGGCGACTTTCATCCCTTCTAGGGTGAGGTGACAATAATCAAGGAACAGCTTTCTTCCTGGTATTCTACATCCTGTGTGTACTTCAAACATGGCGGGTAAATCGACAAGGTCGAAATTTAATCTTTCTGCAGTTCTCCTTAAAAATTCCTGAACTCTGAGATCTGCCTGGGGTGCTGCCAGGAAAGCCATCGCAGAATACGCTGTTGTTGAAACTTCATACCTCAACATCTTTACAGCCGTTGCTTCATCATTGTTTGCAATAGCCAATTTTCCAAATAGCCTGAATGTTGTCGGACACAACAAATCATCTATTCCTGTCATTTTCTGAAGGTGGGTTTCCGGGATATCATGCGTTTCTCCGAATAAAGCATTAGAGGCTTTTTCCATTAAAGTATACCATTCAGAAATCTGGGGTTGTCCTAAATTAACCGGAGGCTGAATATTTTCCCAGTCAGCAAGATTGACCTCTGGTACTACACAGACGACTTGAACGTCATTTGCTTTCGCAAGCCGACCGATTTTTTCAAATACGCTACTTGCCTTTTCCACTATTTCCCTAGCTGCAAACTCGATGGGACCAATAATGCCATTTTCTTTCAACAGCTTAGCAAATTGCTGTTTATCGGCTTTATTTTTAGCGAAAGTAGACACACCAGGGGTTTCAAGCAAATTCCAGTTATTGCCGGTGAACATCACAAAATAGTTGGGCCGCAACTGAAGTGATGCTTCAATGGTATCCAACATCGTCTCCAGTTGTTCGTTTGTCCTCGATAAATCGATAATTTCGAATTGCCCATTCCCCGTAAGGGCATTCATTTGGTGCTGGAGAAGTTTTGCAGGCGTGACGACAGGTGCATATAGATAACCCGCTGCAGCAGATTCCCCGAAATAACATACACGGATAGTTCCTGGTTCTTTTTGAGCCTTAATTTCAAGTTGATCAGCATAATGATCGCCCAATGGCAATACAGGAGGTCGGCAGAAAACCAGTTGTCCGTTTTTAATTTCGGGTTGCCAGATCGATATGGGACGATACTCGTTTTTCACAAATTTCTAGTTGGGAAAAATTTGTTTTTTAAACCTCGGCATTAGCGGAATATAAAGTAAGACGGTTAGCAAACCAGGCACATAATTCATTTGCCATATCGACATGCCAATATGCGCAATGGTATTCATGAAAACCGCAGCAATTATAAAAAACAACGGCACGATCATAAACATTTTCATCCGTCGATAAAGCACAATCCCTCCAAGAATGAAGAGAGCGTAAGCGACCATATTGAAAATTACGAGGTCATCCAATGGCATTGACACAAGCCCAAATAATTCAGGAACAACCGTATCGAAATCGGTAACATACTCTTCAGCAAAGTGCAGCAATTGGATAGCGAGCGCAATAAGATAAATGGGCAAGACCTTCGCTGAGTCCGGTAAGTTTTTTTCCGAATAATTGAGGCTGATAAACAAAGCGATAAACACAATCGGAATAAATACCAGCACCATGGTCATCGTCCTGGCAGAAATCAGCAGCAAGCCTGTCATTATTATGCTGCAAATTATCGATATCGATACATCTTTTTTCATTTTATGAAACGCTTTCGAGTGCTTCGGCCATAATGGCAACTCCAATATCGATCTCTTCTTTGGTTACAGTTAAGGGTGGCGCAATTCGGAATACGCCACCAAGTCCAGGCACCCTGACAATGTTCATACTCAGTCCCAATTCAAGGCATTTTTCTGATATTTTGAAACCAATTTCCGGTGCAGGTGTCTTCTTTTCGCGGTCGCTAACGATCTCGACGCCTAACAACAAACCTCTTCCTCTGACATCACCAATACACTCATATTTTTCCTGTAAAGTTTCGAGTTGTGCTTTAAGGTAGTCACCCATTTCCTTAGCTCGTTCAGCGAGTTTTTCTTCGAAGAGAATATCGATCATGGCAAGTCCTACTTCTGCCGGCATTGGGTCAGAAACGTGTGAGGTAATGTAGATGAAACCCTTCGAATGGCAATCTTCTTCAATCTCTTTCGAAGTTATCGTTGCTGCCAATGGCAATCCCCCGCCAAGCGTTTTCGACAAGGTCAAAAAGTCGGGTACGATCCCATCTCGCTCGAAGGCAAAATTATGCCCAAGGCGCCCCATAGCTGTCTGCGCTTCATCAAAAATGAGCAACATGCCACGCTCTTCACAAATGGTTTTCAAACGTTGGAGATAATTGGTTGGCAGATCAATGATACCAGCAGCCGACAATACGGGTTCTGCTATAATCGCTGCAAGCGCCCCGACGGATTGTTTGTCGACCATGGAGATGCCGACTTCCAGACAAGTGTTATCGCAAGTGCTACTGCAATGTTTGATCGGACAACGATAGGCATAAGGCGCCGGCAAAGCTAAACTACCCGGATTAACCGGTCCATAGCCTTTCCGGGTAGTGGAATAGGTGTGCGACTGCGAGCCACCAGTCATTCCGTGCCACGAGCCGATAAAACCAAGCACCTCAAAACGCTCGGTTGTTAGTTTCGCCATTCGAAGCGCTACTTCATTTGATTCAGAGCCGGTGTTGACCAGCATACATTTGTCCAGGCCTGCAGGTAGCATATCGGATAGTTGTTTACAAAGCTCGATGACAGGAGGGGAGAGCATGGTACTCAGCAAGTGCAGCGAATGATTGCAGGCTTCTGAAATCGCATCGAGTAGTTTTGGATGATTATGGCCAAAAACCGAACACATCTGGCCGGAAGTAAAGTCGAGAATGGCTTTTCCGTCTTTTGTGTAGATATAAGATCCCTTTGCGTTCTCTACTAGTATATCAGAAAATTCGCCGCAATAACGAATCAGGGATGCTTCAGCTTCGGCTTTCCAGGAGTTGGGGTTTTGTTCTGACATAACTTATTACTTTTTAGCGTATTTAAACGTGGAGGCGAAGAGTCATGGAGATTTATTTTGCTCGTTATTTGTTTTTAGACGATTAGCCTATACAATTTAATAATACTCTGCGTTTAAAAAAATCAAACAAAAGTGTAAAGATTATCTTTTAAGTTACCTGTTTTTCTTTTAGGTTTTAAGGTATAAAGCAAAGCACGTTGTGTTTCTGAAATCGAAGATTTCTCGATCAGGAAATCACCTATCACCAAAGCATCCAGATTAGCTTCTATCATGCAGATCAGGCCATCAACGGGTGTGCAAACTATCGGCTCACCCCTTACATTGAAAGAAGTGTTTAGCAGTATTGGACAACCCGTAAGCTCATAATAGGTTTCCAGCAGTTTTCTAAATTTCGGATTAGCGTACCCTCCTACCGTCTGCGGGCGTGCAGAGCCGTCGACATGGGTAATCGCAGGGAGTTGTAAAGGAGATATTACCTGACAAGTTTCCAGCATAAACGGGGAAGGGTGATCAAGTTTAAAGTGGTCGCTGGCGTGTTCTTCCAAAACACTCGGCGCAAAGGGTCTGAATGCTTCCCTTTTCTTTACCATTTTATTGATTCGGTCACGCATTTCAGGATCTCTAGGATTAGCCAGGATACTTCTTGAGCCAAGTGCTCTTGGCCCAAATTCCATAGGCCCCTGGAACCAGCCAATAATTTTATTTTCCGATAAAAATTGAATTGATATAATATTTAATAATTCCTGTTCATCGTTAAAAAACAGATATTTAATTCCAATTCCTTGTAATATTAATTTAATCTGATTTTGATTAAATGACGATCCTAAATTAATATGTTTTTGCCTTTTAATAGACCAGGTTTTAGTAATTTGAATATGTGCCAAAGTCGCAGCCCCTACACATCCTCCAGCATCTCCTGCGGCAGGTTGGATAAATAGATTTTTGAATTTACCCGTGTTCAGAATTTTGGAATTTGCGACACAATTTAGCGCCACGCCTCCTGCCATACACAGGTTTTCGGAAGGGACTTTTTGATGTAAAAAATCAATCTGAAATAACAAGACTTCTTCGAGCAAACATTGGATAGAAGCGGCAAGGTCGAAATGTATTTTTGTGATCTCGGATTCCGGTTTTCTGGGTAAAAAGCCTACCAAATCGGCCAATTTTTCGCTGTACATTGTTGACCCTGCGATAAAATCAAAATATTGTAGATCCAATTCGAATCCACCTTGATCTTTTAATTGAATTAAATTCCACAACTTTTTCAAATACAATGGTTTGCCATATGGCGCAAGACCCATTACTCTGTATTCACCATTATTAACCCCGAAGCCAAGAAAGGCTGTTATCGTCGAATATAGCAATCCAATCGAATGGGGGAAAAGTATCTCGTCAACCCGTTTGATCTGACTACCGACGCCACGACCAAATGTCGTTGTCGTCCATTCGCCAACACTGTCGGCTGTGTATATCGCTGATTCTTCAAAACCGCTGTAGAAAAATGCCGATGCCGCATGCGAACTATGATGGTCGAAAAACAGGATCTCGCCATCAAAGCCCAATTTATCCCTGATTTCGTTTTCCGGAAAGTCGGGGTCAGGCAATTGAATATGGCCTGACTGAACTTGACCTAGTGCCCATTGCTGTCGATCAGCTTTCGTAAACGGATTTTCATAATAGGCAATAATGTCAATATCGTTAATAGAAATCTTACCTTGATCAAGACAAAAGCGAAAAGCTGAAACGGGCAGTCTGGCATCATGTTTTATACGTGAAAAGCGTTCTTCAGAAGCCGCTGCAACGAGTAGCCCATCCTGCAAAAGACAGCAGGAACTATCGTGGAAAAATGCCGATATGCCGATGATGTTCAAAGTCTATGGTTTTAGCTTCAAAATAAAACTAAAAAGGGAAGACCAAAACAAAATTAATGCCTCTGTAAAACTCGATGAAACCCTTAACACCACTTTGCGATGAGAAAATTAATCCATTTTTCACCCCAGAGACCAAAGGAGGTATTCGCAGAGGAACACAGAGAAAAGTTATGGATGAAAAGAAATAGAGAAAACTGTTGTTGGATGGAATTTAGGATGTATTTTGGCGGATTATGAAAAAAGTCCAATACCCGATCTCAAATCCGGATGGCACGTCGAATGCCATTACTGTTTTCTCTTTAGACGATAAGGTCGATTCGAAAAAAGTGATCCTTTTGTTTCCAGCTATGGGCGTTGCTGCATCTTATTATGAACCGTTTGCTGAAAAACTGGTCAATGCTGGTTTCGAGGTTATCACAGCCGATATCAGGGGGCATGGTTTGTCAAGCGAAAGGGCCTCCAGAAAAACCGATTTCGGTTATCGTGAAATCGTGGAATTGGACTACCCGGCGGTTACTGCAAAAGTCAAAAGCCTTTACCCTGATCAGCAATATTATATTATGGGTCACAGTTTAGGTGGTCAAATGGCTAGCCTGTACGCCAGCAGGGGAGATGATGATTGCGCGGGGTTGATCCTTATCGCATGTTGTTCTGTTTATTACAAAGGATGGAGCGGACTAATGGGGCCTGGCACCTACCTGTTTACCCAGGTTTTTGGCTTTTTACCTAAAATCATTGGTTACTTCCCAGGTAAAAGAATTGGTTTTGCCGGCACTGAGCCACGTACCCAGATGCAGGATTGGGCATACCAGGCCCGCACAGGAAGATATCATCCAAATGGGAGTGATTTTGATTATGAAATGGCTCTTTCCGAGTTAAAGATACCTGTACTCGCGATTTCTCTCGATGGAGATAGCTATGCCCCGCCAAAAGCAGTAAAGCATTTGCTAGGTAAATTTCACTCGGATGCACCCATTGACTATCAACACCTTTCCAAAGAAGACATGGGTGTACCTAAAGTCACGCATTTCAGTTGGGTCAAAATTCCTGGTAAGCTGATCAATTACATTGCAGATTGGTTTTAATGGAAAATCCGCTTCTTTTAAGTTTCCAAAACACTAGAATGGCACAGAAATGTTAACTTTTACTAAAAGCGACAATTTTCTGACTTTCTGATACAATATATTCCTACTTTCCTCTTTACTTTTATCTAACGTAAAATTCAACACAAAAAACCCGGATATGAAAACAATCACCAAAATCGTATTCTTCTTCACCATGGCGGTGTTCTTTACCTCTTGTATGTCTAACAAGAAAGTAGCTGAGATGGAAGCTGACTGGAAAAAGCAGCTCGACCTCGCCAATGAACAACTTGGCCAGTGTGGAGAATCGTTAATCGAACTACAAAACAAACTCAATTCTGCCCAACAGGACAATGTCAGGCTTCAGGGAGAATTACTCTCTGCACAAAACACCATTGAAATTCGCGAAGAACAGGTCAACGACCTCAAAGCGCAAGTGGGTAAAACCATGGAGCAGGTAGGCGACCTCACCGTCCTGTCACAATCAGCCAATGAAAACATCAGGGAAACGCTTTCTCAGTTAGAGGGCAAAGACAAGTACATTAAGCTCCTTCAGAATGCCAAGACTAAAGCCGACTCGATCAATCTCGCACTCGCTGTTAACCTGAAAGGTGCTCTCGCAGATGGAATCGAAGACCAGGATGTTCAGATTACTGTTGACAAAACAGTTGTGATGATCAACTTATCTAATAAGATGCTTTATAAGTCTGGTTCAGCCAACCTGACCTCAAGGGCCAACGAAGTGCTTGCAAAAATTGCAAAAATAGTAGAATCTCGTCCTGACGTCGAGGTAATGGTTGAAGGTCACACTGACAATGTGCCGATCAAAACATCTGGCATCAAAGACAACTGGGATCTCAGTGTTAAGCGCGCCACTTCAGTTGTTCGCGCATTGCAGGATAAACACAATATCGAGCCAGCCAAATTGGTTGCCGCAGGTCGCGGTGAATATATGCCGATCGCAAGCAACGAGACAGTTGAAGGTCGTGCTACGAATCGCCGTACTCGCATAATCATTATGCCTAAGCTCGATCAATTCTATGACTTGCTCAACCCTGATAAGGTACCGGATTAATGAAAAATTGGTTACTCTGGGTCACTTGAGGGAGACCTTGGGTTAACATCCGATTATATGATTAACCGCAAATCATGGAAAAAAGCGCTCAACATTATCGTATGGTCGAGATTCTTGGTGTCCTGATCACCGGTGGCAGCAAATTCATTTTCATGGATTGGCTCAACTGGAAACTTCCATTCATATTCCTGGCAATCGGTTTTTGGGTTGGTTATATTTTTTTCCGCGTTCGTAAGGATAAAAGTGTTTTAGCCAAGTGGGGGTTTACCAGGCAAAACCTGAGGTCAAGCTTTATTGTCGTCTCGGTTTTCGCATTTATCGGTATCCTTTCTTTTATCATTTATGGTTCCGTTACCGGAAAAATCCTGTGGTCGTGGAGCGTGGTGCCCTTGATGTTGCTCTATCCATTTTGGGGCATCATCCAGCAATTCCTAATTCTGAGTCTTTTCTCCGGCAATCTTGACGATCTGCCAAATGTCAACATGCCACGTTGGCTTTTGGTGGTAATGACGGCAGTCTTGTTTGGCATTTTGCATTACCCGATAGGGCTGTTAATCATAGGCACGACTGTCTTGGCGTTGTTTTATACCATCGTTTTTCTCAAATACCGAAATCTGTGGCCATTAGGCCTTTATCATGGCATTCTTGGTGCCTTGTTTTACTACCTGGCTCTTGGTATCGACCAGTTCCACGAAGTGTTTTTCTTTTTCTAGAACATCATACCGCCTCCGTCAAATCCACCGCCTCCGCGATTGCCACGGAATCTTTGCTTTTTCTGGTTGAGTCGATAATTAAGAGTCGCTGTAAACTGTCTTGCAGCCCACTGAAATTCCCCTTTCGAATAGAAGGTTTCACCGAAGGTCTCATACCGCCATCTCCTCGTATTGAAAACATCACTTGCAGAAAGCGTAATTGTGCCTTTGCCCTTGAAAATATCCTTGCTGAGCCCAAGGTCAAGATTATATACCGCTTGTCGGTCACCCTGAGTAGACTCACGTGGTGCGCGGTAATTGAACCTTACCTGAAAGTCTGTTTTTTTCCAGAAGGTGAAACGAGACGTCAACCTCCCTTGCCATGAGAAGAAATCACTTTGAAAGCTTTCGCCTAATTCTTCTGTTCCATCAACTACTGATCTGAAAAAATTAAGATCTCCGTTTGCCCTCCACCATTTGTAGGGATTGTATGAAAAGGTCAACTCAAGACCATAGGAATCTTCTGTCGCCAGGTTTTCTGGCCTTGTTACGGTCAATCCTTCATCATCAATTCTGCGAATCCGCTCGATTACGCCTGTTGAATGGCGGTAATAAATGGAAGAACTAAATGATCCTTTTTCAAAATATTTGATATGATTTACTTCAAACGAATGGGTATATTCCGGATCGAGGTCGGGATTTCCACTGAAGAAATTCCTTGAATCACTGAATGTGAAAAATGGATTCAGAAACCAGAAACGCGGTCGCACGATTCGACGGCTATAACTAACCTGAATGGCATTCTTCTTTGGCAGATCATAACCGAAAAATACACTTGGAAACAAGTCGAAATAACTTCTGTCGTTGACTTCGTTGGTTTGTAGTAATTCCGTTTTTACATCTGAATATTCACCCCTAAGCCCAAATTGGTAAGAGAACTTGTTGTGCTTATTTCCTACACTCATATACAGTGCCTGAATGTCCTCATTATACACGAAGTCATTGCTGAGGTTAGCAAGAGCTTTCCATTGTTGTTCGTCCCACTCTTCAACCAGGAAGTTGTTGGTAATGTCGCGGAATGAACTTCTGAAGCCAATTTCAAATTCACCTTTTTTGCCAAACGGATGAACATATCCGCCGTCAATCAACCACTCTTTATTGCTCTCTTTATTATTGGATCGCTGCTGGAGGTCGGCAATTCCAGATGGAACGCCTTCAGACAGGAAAAACTGCTCAAGTAAATCGGAGCCTTCTGTCTCAGTGTTTTCCTGGTATTGGATACTAGCCGTAAATTCCTGGCCCTTTTTCTGGAAAGTTTTCTTGTAATTCAGCGAATACTCAAGATTGATTTCATCTTCAAATTCATCATCGCTTCTCAGACTTACACCTACTGGATTATCTGGATAGCTAAACAGGTAATCATCATATCGAATATCCGTCCGGTTATTCTCATCTGAGTTTCTATAGGAAAGGGCTGCCGTCAGGATGTCCTTTGAGGTGATGTAAAAATCAGCGCCAAAACGGACATTATTACTTAGACCTCCGCGCTCATGCTCGCGCGTCTCTTCATAGATGAAGGTGGTATCATTGCGATAAAACTCCTGGTAAAGTGATCCACTCCCCGGGCGTTTACGGTAATTCACACCGTAATTAACGAACATATTGACAGCTTTTGCCCTGTAGTTCAAGTTGATGGCTGCTCCGTGATTATGCGGCCAACCAGTCGTAAAATCAAATGAACCATTAAGTCCACTCTTGCGCTCTTTGCGAAGTATAATATTCAGGATACCCGCCGTTCCTTCCGCTTCATAACGAGCTGATGGGTTTGTGATCACTTCGATTTTATCAATAAGGTTTGCTGGAATTTGGCGTAAGCCATCCGTATCTCCTACACCAATTAATCCGGATGGACGACCATCAACCAGAATACGCACATTATCGCTGCCTCGGAGGCTGACATTTCCATCAATGTCTACAGAAACAGAAGGAACATTATCTAACACATCTGCAGCATTACCTCCAGTGTTGGCCAAATCCTGGCCTACATTGAATACTTTTTTATCGAGTCCGATCTGGACCTGGCTCTTTTCAGCTCTTACCTCTATTTCAGCGAGGTTGGCAACATCAGGAGACAATACGATTTTTCCAAGATCCAGGATAGATTTCCCCTTCTTAAGATTGATGACCGGGGTATTTGACTTTTGAAAAGAGATGAATTCGACTTGACCAAAATAAGAGCCTGGTTTGGCATCAATAACAAACTTTCCTTTCGCATCCGAAATTGCACCTGTGACAATAGAACTGTCTGCCAGGTTGAATAATGTGAAAGTCGCAAACTCAAGAGGAGCATTGGTTTCAAGGTCAACTATCTGACCGATCAATTTTAATTTATCGTCACTGGTTTGGCTGCTCCAGGACTGTTGTTCACCCTGGGCACTTACTGCGAAACTGATAAAAAAGAATGCTGGGAAAAGGGAATAAAGGAAGGTAAACTTAATGGATTCCATAAGTCGAAGTTTAGGGTTTTTTAACCAAAAGGTTATTCAAAATTACACCTCTTAGACATTAAAAACCCCAAATTGTTTTCAAAAGCAGCTCTTTTTAAGGCATTTGCCTCATTTTATTCCAGTAACAATTGAAATAGTTTTGGACAAAAAAGATATGCGAATAAACAATGAAGGAGTTGGAAAGGTGATTTTAAGTGGTGGTCTGGCAGTGGTTTATTCGGCTATGGGTATTTATTCGCGGTAAAATCAACCCAAACTGTTAAATTTGGAGGACTTAGAGCACCCTCAATGAGATTCTAGGGCATTGAATAACCGCGTCCTCGACTAGAGGCCTATTGAACAAACCACTGAAATGACCAAACGCCGACTGGTAGCAATTATGTTCACCGACATCATGGGGTACACCGCCATGATGCAGGAAGATGAGCGCGCGACAGCGGAAATAAGATCACACCATCGTAGTGCTTTAGAAACATTCCATACCGCGTTTAACGGTGAAATCGTCCAGTATTATGGCGACGGTTCACTGAGTTTTTTCGATAGTGCGGTTGAAGCGGTTGAATGCGCCATTGCCATTCAAAAGGAATTGCAGAACGAACCTAAAGTACCATTGCGCATTGGCCTTCATGTAGGGGATATCGTAATTGACGGAGAAAGCATTTTCGGAGATGGCGTTAATGTGGCTGCACGAATTGAGAGTATGGGTATTTCAGGAAATATCCTCCTGTCGCAGCGACTAAACATGGAATTGAGCAATCACAAACAGGTAACCACAAAAAGCCTGGGTTTCTTCGAATTTAAAAATGTGAAAACACCTGTCCAGGTTTATGCAGTGACCAATACAGGTATAAAAGTGCCTGAGCGATCAGAACTCAAAGGTAAACTCGCACAAAAGAAAACAACTATTGCCGTTCTGCCCTTTGTCAACATGAGTGACGAAGCCTGGGTTGAAAACTTCTGTGATGGATTGACTGAAGAAACGCTCAATGCCTTGGTCAAAGTGGATGCTTTCCAAGTGAGTGCACGGACATCTTCTTTTGCTTTCAAAGGTAAAAATATTGATGTAAGAGACATTGGTAACCAACTTAATGTTTCCAATGTATTGGAAGGTAGTGTCAGAAAGTCTGGCAATTCACTTCGAATTACTGCACAGTTGATTAACACCGTGAATGGCTATCATTTTTTCTCTGAAACCTTTACACGTTCGGCTTCAAATACATTCAATGTACAGACTGCACTTTCACAACAAATTACGAGGCTTATTGAGGCACATCTTGGCGATAATCAGCCAGCAGCCAAAGCCAAATTGGGTATGACCCAACCTCTTTCATTTAAAAATACGAGTGAATCAAACGATATGAAACGATGTGAGCAATGCGGCTATATGAATAGCGCCGATAAAACAGAATGCGTAAAATGCGGACATCCCCTTTCCGGGGAACAACCTCCAAAACAACAAGAGGAGCAGCCAGCAGAAAAACCAATTGCCAATGACCCCAAGAAAACTATTGTCGGAGCACCCGTCTCACAACCATTCCTTGATAGTCCGGCAGAATCTCCCCAGTCCATTGCCTGTCCGAAATGCTCATATCCGGTCAGGAAAAATGAATCTTTCTGCCCTAATTGTGGTGCAGCAATCAATCAATCATCTAATTCAAAAAAGACTGTAGCATTAGGAGATTTTAATATCGGTGAATCAAAACCGTCTTTTAGTATTGCTTCAGATCGTGATCAAAAAACTACAGACTTTTCTGGCAAAGAGGTTATACTCAATCGCCAAAATCTCGACGAAGACAATATGACCATTTCAGGTGAAGCTCATGCCAAGTTCGTTTACAAAAACGGGCAATGGTACCTCTCAGATATGAGTTCCAACAACGCTACGTTCATCCAGGTAAATGGTGAATTGCCTATTAATGATGGTGATATGATCATTCTTGGTCAAAAAATATTCAGGTTTAAAACCGAAAAATAAAAATGCACCACACTGAAGACCATACTGCTGTTGCCGAACGACTGGTCATAAGGCCAGGCGATGCCCTAAATCTTAAATCAGGCAATTACACTGTCGATGCAGAATTAGGAGAAGGTGGATTTGGTCTTGTATATCGCATAAAAGGCAATGGCCAAACACTCGCCCTGAAGGTTTTAAAGCTATGGGAGGTTATGCCGCGCGAACAAAAAGAAATTGCTGATCGGTTTATCCGTGAATATAAGGCAGGACAGATTGAATCACGCCACATTGTCCGATCATCACATTTTGGTCAATTAAGTGGCAATCCTTACATCTTGATGGACTACTGCCCAAATGGAAGTTTAAGAAGCCGAATCGCACACTATGCCAACCCTTCCAGGCTCGCTGGTGTGGCTACAAAGATTCTACAAGGGCTGGAAGACCTCCATAAAGCAGGAATTATTCATCGTGACATTAAACCGGAAAATATCCTGTTTGATGCCAACGACCAGCCCAAGCTGACTGATTTTGGTATATCAGGATTCGTCAATAACAGGGTAACCAAACCCAATTGGCGGGGACATGTTCAACAAATTTGGGGGACCATCGTCTATATGCCGCCCGAACAACAGGATCACACCAAAGCCTATAAGTCAGTAGGTCCTGTAACAGATATTTTCGCCACCGGAGTGATGCTGTATGAAGTACTTACCAATGGACAATTCCCTTTTGGTGGATTTGAAGATTATATGAAAGACCCTGCTGGATTTTCTGATAAAGTACGCGCCGGCATTTGGGTTCCGATAGACAAACATCTACCCGGAATTTCTTCCACATGGAAAGACGTTTTGAAAAAAAGCATGGAGCCAGATCCCAATGATCGTTTCCAGTCGGCAACCGAAATGGCTGAAGCTTTAGGAGATTCGACCTCGGAGGCCAACTTTGAATTGCCCATTCCACAAAGTGCCCGATGGTCATTAGTCGTAAAGAATGGTGATCAGCCTCATAAATTATATGATCTGTACCGGCTTTCTGCCGAAAGGCAAAAAAGAATTCTCAAAATCGGGTGGTTTGACGAAGACGATCCAACACTGAACCAGGTTGGTATCCTTGAATTGCACACAACCTATGTTTCTACCTTCCATGCCACCCTAGAATGGTCAGAAGAAAGGTGGTACATCCGCGACGGGCAATGGTGTGACAAACTTGGCAAGGGAAAAATGGCCTGGCACCCAAGCACCAATGGTACTTTCGTCAATTACAAAAAGATCGACACTCATATCGGCAGTATCCTAAACCCTGAAGATATTATAACGATAGGTGACACAACATTACAAGTGAAAGTAAACAGCATCAACTGATACCCAATGCCAATTTTTAAAGATAACGACATATTCGCTGGTCGCTACCAACTCATCAACCATCTTGGATCAGGAGGTTTTGCAGAGGTGTGGAAAGCCAAAGACATGATGGCTGACGAAGTTGAAATTGCCATAAAAATTTATGCCCCTGAACGTGGTCTTGACGAACAGGGCATCCGTCTTTTCAGGAAAGAATACTCCAATACTGCTGGTCTGAATCATACCCATCTGCTGACCGCAAAACACTTTGATGTTCATAATGGATCGCCATATCTGATTATGCCTTACTGCCCGGGTGGCAACCTGATGGACCTTATCATTGACGAAAAGAAGCATACTGAAGCTGAGATTCTTGACATCTTTATTCCGCTTGCCGAAGCGCTCGATTATTTACACAAAAAAGGAATTATCCACCAAGATATAAAGCCGCATAATATCCTCAGAGATGAAGACGGAAAGTGTGTTCTCGCAGATTTTGGTATCAGCGGGAAAGTACGCCGCACGATTGCCGCTCGAACACAAAAAGCAGGGCAGGAGCAACAATCATCTTTTACCCCAGCCTATGCGCCGCCAGAAAGATATACCTCAAAGCCCTCCTCTGAATGGGATATTTTCTCTCTTGGGGTAACCATATACGAACTCATCACCGGTGATCTGCCATTCGAAGATACTGGCGAAGCGCTTAATCGCGGATCAGCCATTCCACCATTGGCTGACAACTGGAGCAGGGAGTTATCAAATGCGCTAACGGCATCAATGTCGCAAGATCCTGCCCATCGGCCTTCGGCTGCAATGCTTGTTAACATGCTTAACCAGGCTATTTCTCCACAAAAAGGTCAACCGCCGAAAAAAAGTCGTGGCCGCAGGAAAACAGAGGTCATGATCAAGCCAGAAATAACGGCACAGGGCAATCATCAGGCGACACCCAAGAAGAAGAAACTTAAGCTAGTATGGATTCTTGCAGGCATATTTGGGATCGCCCTGGCCACCGGATTGCCCGTTATGATCAATAAGATGAAAAAGACGGCAGAAGAGAATGAATTGTACAGCACACTCAATCTTGAAGCCGCCACCCATCTCAACAAAAAAGAATTTAAGCAAGCTAAACAGAAATACGAACAGGCACTGGCCATGAAGCCAGACGAGTATGAGCCTATGCAGGGCTCAAGAAATGTTGCTATCAGAGCTGCCAATCATTTTATCACAAGAGGTCGACAATTTTGGAGCATCGATGAATTCAACCTGGCTATATTGAATTGCGACAGTGCACTATATTATATGTCTGATAATATCGCCGCTAAAGTTTTGAGAGACTCTATTAATACCGCTAAGATCAGCCAGACACTTTCGCTTGACAATAATAAAAGTCCATTTACCAACCTGCTCATCAAACCTGGGGAAGGGACCTCAAAGGATAAAGTTGTCGACATTAAGATCAAGGACTATGAGATCATAGATCAATTTGTCGCCACTAACAGTCTCGTCAAAATGAGGCGCATCAAAAAGAATGGTAAATACGGATTTATCAATGCGGTTGGTAATGTAGCTGTCCAGCCTATCTATGATGATCTATATCCCTTTGCGGGAAAACCATTTGTAAGAGCGCGTTTCAAGAAAGGGGATAAATTCGGATTTCTTGACGTACTCGGCAATGAAATTGTCCCTGCTCAATATGCGTCAGCAGCCGACTTTGTAGGAGATAAAGCAAAAGTCTCCTTCACAAGACTAGGCTTCCTTGTCCTTGATTCATCTCCTGATTTTGGCAAGGAGGGTATGGCATTTTACATCGACATTAACGGAAACAGGATAAAATGAAATATAGAAAAGACGACATATTTGCCGGTCGATACAAATTGGTAAAACACCTTGGCACAGGTGGTTTTGCTGAAGTGTGGAAGGCCGAAGATGTCATGGCAGATAATAGCATTGTTGCGATTAAGATATTTGCTCCGGACAAAGGACTCGACGAAGATGGCGTTTTGGTATTCAGAAGAGAGTACGCCCTAACCCTTCCATTAAGGCATAATCACCTGTTAACCGCTTCTTATTTCGATATCAACGATGGTTCTCCCTATCTGATCATGCCGTTTTGTGAAGCTGGCAGCCTGATGAGCAAGATTGTACGCCATCATGAATTCTCAGAGGAGGAAATCGCCAAGGTGATGGCTCAACTGACCGACGGATTGACCTATCTTCACGAAAACGGAATCACACACCAGGACATGAAACCTGATAATGTGATGATCCTCAAACCTGGTTATTATGTTTTGGCTGATTTTGGTATCAGTACCCGTATCCGGAGATCAGTAGCACGCAGCATGCGCGCCGACCAGGCAAAGAGTTACAGCGCATTCACCCCGGCCTATGCGCCACCTGAAAAGTATATCAGCAAACCTACACCAGCAGGTGACATTTTTTCATTTGGCGTCACCATTTACGAATGCCTGACAGGTGATGTCCCGTTTGAAGACATGGGGGCGGCACTTGAACGCGGAGCAACCATCCCCGATCTTCCAGAAAAATATAGCAAGGGATTAAATGATCTTTTGCAAAAATGTATGTCTACCAAACCAGGGGACAGGCCAACTGCCAGGGAAGTTGCAGACACTGTAAATGCATTTAAAAAAACCGGGATCTGGCCCCTTTCGGGGAATGCTGACGCCGTTGAAAAAGCCGATAAGCCGATTAAGAAGCCAAGGAAAACGATGGTAATGAGCGCCATTGAGCTTGACGATGATAAAGAAGAAAAAGCAGACATCCAGAAAACCGCTGTTGCCACCAAACCAGCTAAAAAAGAAGAAGAAAAGAAACGGGCATGGTTGATACCTGCTTTAATCGGAGCAGTGCTCCTACTTGGTACTGCAGCTGGTTATAATATTTGGTCTTCTGGTCAATCAAAACGATTGGCAAAAGAGGAAGCCCTACAAAAAGAAAATTTCACAAAGTCTTTCTTTCAGAATATGATTGACAGTACTTCTGATGCGGCCTCAGTGGAAGCACTTGCTTTCTTATTGTCAAGGGTGGATTTCGAAAAAGATTCCGGAAGCTTGTTTGATGAACAGCATTTTGATTTTGAGGCCTTTGAAAGGCAATGGAATAACCGACAGCAAACGCTTTTTACTATTGACTCTATTTCACGAGCCACTGCCTACCAGGATTCACTCGACAGAGCAAAAGCAATTGCTGATTCTCTGGCCCTGGTTGAACAAGAGAAGGAAAAACCAGATCAAACTGAGCCAGACCCGCCAACGGATAACACAGAAGAAGATGACGACTTCACGTTACCCTCTCTCGAAGAGATTCAAAGGAAGATTAAGCAAAAAGGACATTACCCCAGAATTTCTACTTCAATATTGTTCAAAATCAACAGTTCTGTTATAAAACCCGAAGCTTATCCATTAATGGATGCGCTTGCTACAAGGCTAAAAGAAGTCAAGGCCCCAATTGTTGAAATTGGCGTGCATACTGATGCTATGGGAAGTTCAAAATACAATAAGATACTCTCCCAGAAACGAGCGGATGCTATTGAAAAGTACCTGGTGCGAAAGGGCGTCAGCGACGGTAAACTTTCTGCTGTAGGGTACGGAGAAGATAAACCAATCGACACCAATGAATCGGCAAGAGGCAGAGCAATGAACCGAAGAGTAGAAATCGCCCCTAAAAAACAATAAACCTAAAAACAAATAAAGCTATCATGGCAGGATCAATGACCAAGTCTGTAACCCAGGGACTTAAAATGCTGGGTGGCTCGAATGTCCCAAGTTACACCTTGACATTCATTACGCCGACAGGGAAGCATAAGGCCGGGGGATTTCAGACCATTGTGGTGCCTTATATCGAACTTGGCAGAGCCGCTAATTGTGTTATTCGTTTTGGTGAAGACACGCCCACTGTAAGTCGAAAACATGCCGCGATCGAACGCCGCGACAAAGACTTCGTCATTACCCAGCTCTCAGCAACCAATCCGACTCTGGTCAATGGTCGTCCTATCAAAAAGGAATGGTTTCTCAATAATGGTGACGAGATCCAACTTTCGGCAGAAGGGCCAAAGATCCGGTTTAACACCTCTGCTACCAAGACCTCTACTTTCAAGTTTACCGAAAGACTGCAAATGTTTGCCAGTCAGTCACTAAGGCCGTATAAAGCTGCTGTGGCTACCCTGGCATTTCTCTTGCTGGCCGCTTCTGGCACTGCCGGGTATTTCATTTATCAACAAGATGCCGAGATCACACAGCTCGAAGACGAAACCGAAACCCTTGAGCAAAAGGCCAAAGAACTTGCCGCCATCGCAGCAGAACAAGAACAACTGATTATTGAGCAGGAAGAATCCAATAAAAAGCGGATGGAAACGCTCACCAAACAATATGAAAGTGATTTAGCAGCATTAGAGCAAGATAATGATCGTCTTGCCAAGATTATCTCAGCCACTAGAGCGAAAGTCCAGGAATTGGAGAACCGACCGCCACCACAAGCCATCAGCAAAGCGCCTGATTTCAAGGATGTTGTTGCTGAGCTGCCCAAAAACCAGGTGTACTATATGGAAATTTCCAAAACACGTTTCCGTGACCTCGATGGTACCGTCAAAGAAGTTAACGGAGGTGGCTCCTGCACCTGCTGGCTAACCAACACTGGCACTGTGATTACCGCTCGTCACTGTGTGCAACCTTGGCGTTTTATGAAAACCCCTGTTGAAAATCCAGCCAATGATCCTTACATGATTACTATGAACCTTGTCGAAAATAATGGCGGTGAGATTCTCGACGTAGAATACCTCGCTGTTTCGCCAACCGGTTCAAGTTTTACATTTAATTACAACAACCTCGTCTATGTTGATGGTCGCGACGAATTGTGGACCGGAGAGGTGGAAGGCATTCCATTCAAATTCAATTCATTTACAGCATGGGATTATGACTGGGCTTACCTCAATACCAACTTACCCGGTTCTACATTGACCATCGACAAAAATCTTTCGAATAACCTGAAGACAGGACAGCGTTTATACGTTCTCGGATACTCGCACGCTTTGGCCCACCAGGGCGGAAGCAACCTGGAGCCTTTGTTTAGCGTATCCGATGTCGCCAAAGACGGCCTCACCAGGGGTATGATCATATTGACTCAAAGGGGATTTGAAGGCGGGAATTCCGGGGGGCCGGTATTTACTAAAACTGCGGATGGCAAGTATACTGCTGTAGGTATTGTTTCTGCAGGGCGTGAAAGTATTGGTATGATCGTACCAGTAGGCAATATGCAATAACTAAATCACAGTTATGACAAAAATACAAATAGCTGTAAAAACCGATGCCGGAAGGATCAGGAGCCTCAACGAAGACAACTTCGTTATAGCTACCGACCTTAAAGGTGGAACATGGAATCGGCTTTCTGAAGAAGTCATCGATCTTGGTGACTGGGGGGCCATTTTCATGGTCGCTGATGGCATGGGAGGTACCCAGGCAGGTGATGTCGCATCGGAGATTGCCGTCAATATGGTACAAAAGTGTTTTTCGGATCTGGCAACCTTACCTGCCTCTGATCTTGATATTGCAAATCTGTTAAAAGAGGCGATCCAGGCAGCCCATCAGGCTATCGTCAATCATGTTACCGAAAATCCTGAGAGGGAAGGGATGGGTACAACAGCGATTATTGGCTGGTTAATTGGCAGCACGCTTTATGTCGCATGGAGCGGTGACAGCCGGGCCTATTATTTTCAAAATCTATCAGGATTAAAAATGATAAGTTCAGATCATTCCCTGGTTTGGGAACAGGTTTTAAAAGGGGAAATCACCGCTGAGCAGGCAAGAGTACACCCCCAAAGTCATATTATTACACAAAGCCTGGGCGATATAAAAGTTGCGCCGAAACCTGATGTCATTGTGGAAGCTGTTTCGGCAGGCTCAAAAATACTGTTATGCAGTGATGGATTGAACGGCATGATTAGCGATGATAACATTGCCAGCATGTTAAGCACAGCCGATCATCCATCGGTAATTTGTGAATCATTGATAAATGCGGCCAACCAAAATGGCGGTGAAGATAATACTACTGTCATTTTAATTGAGGTTTTGGAGTCTGATGTCGAATTGTCTAATCAACCTGATAATATTGCGGTAACGCAAGTCGTTAAAAAAGATCAAAGCAAACCATGGTGGCAATTTTGGTAGTCAAACTGCCCGTTGAGTTAAGGCCCTGTTACCAATTGTCATGTTTTTTGCATTTTTGCCTGAAAAGAAAATCCTGAGATCTCTCGATATTATGAAAAAACTGACCCTGCTATTTTCATTTTTTATTTGTTTGACCGTTACCGGAATGGCACAACAGAACTATCAATACGCAATTGGCCTGAGAGGTGGTAATCCGGTAGGGGCTACTGTAAAATACTTTTTCACAGAATACCATGCTGGTGAGGGCATTATTGGACTTGAGTTCAACCGTGGCTTCAACCTCACTGGTCTTTACGAATTCAATATGTACCTTACTGAAGGAACCAACTGGTACTTTGGTGGTGGCATGTCGCTTGGGGTAAAAAAGAATCTTACCACATTTGGATTTGATGGTATTATTGGTGTAGAGTTTACCTTACCACGACACCCGATCAATTTTGGAATTGACTGGAAACCGGCTTATGTCTTTGGACTTGAAGACAAGACCCTTGGTCTCCTGAATTTTGCCTTGTCTTTGCGGTATGCTATCAAGTGACCTACGATATGACCTGATTTTTTCCTGGGGAATGGCTTTTATCTGCTTTTTCCCTTTGAGTCTATTTTCCCAAAATTGCCTGACCAATGGCATTTCATTTGGTTCGCAAACCGACATTGATAATTTCACTACTAACTTCCCCGGATGCTCTATAATTGATGGTGATGTAGAAATCATGGATGACGGGTCTGGTATTTCCAATTTATTGGGACTGAGTGCTGTATCTGAAATTGGCGGAAGCCTGGTAATCGATATAAACTCCCACTTATCTAGCCTGTGCGGCCTTGAAAATCTGGAATCTATCGGCGGCGATCTTCAAATTTCGTTCAATGTAAGTTTAACCAATCTTGATGGTCTTTCTGAGCTCAACAGTATTGACGGATTTGTAGACATTGTTAATAATGCTTCGCTGATCAGTTTGTCCGGATTATCGGCACTGACTTCGATAAATGGATTTTTACAGGTGTCAAATAATATTTCGCTGCCCTCTTTGTCCGGTCTTGAAAATATTGACCCTTCGGGCATTTCTGACTTATTGCTTTTATCAGGAGATGAGTTACAATTTTGTCATTTGGTAAATCTTTGCAGCTATCTCGATGAGGGCGGAACAGCTTCTATCGCGGATAATGGAAAGGGTTGCGCTACTGCTGAAGTGGTTGAGGTGGCTTGTAGTCTTGTGTCTGTAGCGGACATTCAGAAGGACGAATTGATTGTTTTTCCAATGCCTACTTTTGGTACGATCTGGATTGAAGGAGTTGTGGCTGGAGGCGAAGACTACATAATTATTGATCAATCCGGAGAGGTTGAAATAGTTGGTCGTTTGTCGCGTAACAAGTCGATTGACGTCTCGGGTTTATCGGCTGGAAGCTATTTCCTTGTTTTAGCAGAAAGGAGGAAAGTTAGTCGACTAGTTGTAGCCTGGTAGGCCTGATGTTGTCTTGGTTTTTAATCTTTTTATTGATAAATACTTTTTTAAAACACGAAACATTTATTAATCATTTCGTTGGTCCTGGGATTACTAAACACTACAGCCGCCCAAAACTCATGCGACATCAAAAACATCATGGCGGATATTAAGAAGTTTACCCCACTTATCAAAAAAGCTATCGACAACCCTGCAATCCTGAACTCATTAACAAAGGGGACAGGAGAAAAAGTGGAAAGTAAAGGTTCATTTAATTCAATAATATCAGGATTTGACCTCGACTGTAAAGACGGGCTTGATTTGCCAGATTGCGCAAAATGTTCCGCCGATCGTTATGGGGCCAATGATTATTACAAAGTTACTTTTGAAATGAAGTATGATGATGGTCGATATGGTAAGGTCGCAGCAAAGGCTTTTGAGAAAAACCTTGGCGATATTGCTCTGGCTAATGGTTATGAGCTTAAACCCAACAGAACTGGAATATTTCGCAAGTTATTACGCGAGGTCCCGATCCAAACTACTGTTAATGGAGAAACCATAACTGAATGGGAACCTTACTGGGACTATCTGGAAATTGAATCAAGTGGAGATGCTGGAAGTAGTAGCTCCAAGGTTTGGATCTATATCAAGAAAAATGTGCGTCAAGCCGGTTTGAAATATACACCAAGAGGCATCTCAGACAAATCTGAAAAGTCAGATGACTTTTCAGCAAAAGCATTAACCGCCAACCAATTTAAAAGTGAATGGGCGTATACGAAAAGTTTGATCGATAAACTATTGTCGACCGATGTTACCTTTTCAGCACACCGTGGCAAAGTTGTGAAAAAGAATGACAGCGAAGAATTATATGAAACCCCATGTAGCACAGCTGATTATGGAAAGATTGAAGGGTGCCTATTTCTTTGACCTTGAATTATTTTTTACGGATCAACAGGAAAAAACCGAAGCCCTCAATTTTCTATCTTCAAAATTGGATGTGTTGGTTAAAACGTATGATTACATTCCGTTTAGCAATAAAAATGGGGTAACCGTAGGGTGGAAACGCCCTGATCTAAAAGATTATTTTGTTACGCTTTACGCTCCTGACAGAACAGATAAGTTCTCCATTACCATTGGTATTCAAAAAACGGTTCAGAAGTAATATTGAAATTTGAGAATTTACTGTCCTGGGCAAGGATTAATGAAATTAAAGTATAAACTTTACCTTAACAGCTGCAAAGGATGTGCCTTATACTACATCAAGAGCTGATTTGAAATCGGATCTTGTGCCAGTTAACCTTTAAATTCGAACCGAAACAATTTCAAAAAAAACACATATCAAAAAAGGCGAAATCCTTCAAAGAGAAGGAGAACTGCACACCAAGATATATCATGTGAAATCTGGTTTGTTGAGGAGTTATTCAATTGACAAAAATGGTAAAGAGAATATATTCATGTTTGCCCCCGAAAATTGGTTTATTGCGGACTCTTGTAACCCTACGACACCTTCTGTTTTATTTATTGATGCTGTTGAAGATTCGATTGTCATTCCGCTAAAAAAAGAAATTGATCGAGAAAAAGATAACGTTGAGGCTTTAACTAAAAGGTTGGCCTCTCTTCAGAAGCGTATTTTGATGTTGATCAGCTCAAGTGCTATCGAAAGATATGAGTATTTTATTCAAACCTATCCGGATATTGCACAACGAGTTCCACAAAAAATGATTGCCTCCTACCTGGGAGTAACTCCGGAAGCATTAAGTGCAGCCAAATCAAAGCAACTAAAAAAATCAACCGATTAAATTCTTAAGAATTCTTAATGCATAGCACTCATACATTTCTGAAATTTGTTCAGAAAAGAAAAAGTAATGAGTGTCTTAAAGAAAATTAACGGTGTTGTTTCATCAAAGCCAATTAACCTTGGAGGAATAGAGATGAAACAACCGCTGCCAATAGAGCGCGTCAATCAGATTGACCCATTTCTATTAATCCAACATGGAGTGGGAGAGATTGAGCCAGGCTCAGACCACAGAAAACTAGGTGTTGGGCCACACCCTCACAGAGGGTTCTCTCCAGTAACATTTATTTTCAAAGGTAGCATTCACCACCGCGATTCACTTGAGCACAGTGACGTCGTAGAAGAAGGTGGAACTCAATGGATGCACGCTGGAAAAGGTATTACCCATAGCGAACGACCAGGGGAAAAACTTGCGCTCCAAGGAGGTGAAAGTGAGATTGTACAGTTTTGGGTGAATTCTCCACCTTTAAATAAAATGGATATACCGTATTACCAGCCAATATCAAAAGAAGAAACGCCTATTATTCATAAAAACAATTCTAAGATCGCTATAGTTGCAGGACAATTTGAAGGCATCTCCGGCCCTGCCAAAACACTTACCCCTCAAATACTACTTCGTCTGACGAATAAAGAAGGTGACCATTACTCCATCAAGATTCCTGAAGACTACAATTGCCTAATCTATTTGCTGGATGGTCAACTAGAAGTTAACGGACAAGACGTCAACGCAGAGCAAATGATCTGGTTTAAACGAGAAGGAAAAATAATAGATATAAAAACTAAAAAAGATACCCGAGCTCTGTTGCTCTCCGGAGAACCAATTGACGAACCAGTGGTTAGCTATGGCCCATTTGTAATGAACACACAAACTGAAATCATGGAGGCCATAAGAGATAGTCAAACTGGAAAAATGGGAATTTTAATTGAAAATTTTTAAATGAAAAAAATAATACTCACCGGAGGACACTCTGGAATGGGACTGGAACTCTCAAAAAAACTATTATCCGAAAACCACCAGATTGGCCTTATCGTTAGAAGCGATAAAAGAAAAATTGAAACTGAAAGGTTATTTCAAACAACCGATAAAGTAGATATTTTCATAGCCGATCTAAGTAAAAGAGATAATATTAAAACTGTGGTCAAGCAGATCCAATCCGCCTGGGGTCAATTAGACGGTATTTTCAACAATGCAGGCGTATTGTTAGACAAACTTTACTTATCAGACTATGGTAATGAGATGCAACTGGAGGTGAATGCTATAGGCCCATATTTATTAACTAAAGGGCTTCTCCCTTTGATGGTTTATTCAGAAAAGCCCTTTGTTGTAAATACTGCTACTGCAGGCCTGGACAGGAAGAAAAGAGTAAATGTTCCTGAATTCAAAAGCCCTAAAAAATTCAAAAAGTTGACAGGATCTTACATGGATTCCAAACTGGCGCTTATGCTTATGATGAATAAATTGGGTGAACAATATAATAAGGTGCGATTTGTCAATGTAAACCCCGGGGCGATTAAAACAAAAATGACGGCAGGAAGTGGTATGCCATCTTTTCTAAAGCCAATTCGAAACATATTTTTTAAATCTCCGGAGTACGGAGCCAATAATTTGTATACTGCTGCTTTTGATACAAAATTTGCGCGAAACGGCACCTATATTAGCAACGGTAAAATAAAGAATTTTGCATTAAAGCTTTCTGACAACGAATTGGAACAAATCTTAGAGAATTCGTAATAATATGACAAAAAGAATATTAGCTTTTGGTGCCTCAAACAGTAAGCATTCAATCAATAAAAAGTTTGCTGCTTTTGCAGCAAACAAATTGGAAAATGCAGAGGTTAATTTAATTGATATGAATGATTATGAGTTACCGCTTTATTCAGTTGATTTACAAACTTCTAATGGCATTCACCAAAACGCAATGAGGTTTGCTGAAAAGATAAAGCAAAGTGACGCTATAATCATTTCATTAGCAGAATACAATGGCCTGCATACAAGTGCATTTAAAAATCTGTGGGATTGGTTATCCAGAATTCCTTCGGAAACCCAATGGAACATTTGGAAAAACAAGCCTATGCTACTTTTGTCTGCTAGTCCAAGCAAAAGGCCAGTGAATAATGTTATAAAGGTAAGCAAACAACTATTCCCACACTTTGGAGCTAACATTATAGCTGACTTTTACCTACCTTCATTTCATCATTTTTTTGACAATAATCGCATTACAAAACCAAAATACAAGGAGGAATTCGAAATTGCATTCAAAAAATTTCAAGACTACTTAAAATCAACTTGAAATAATTACCTTTTCATCTAGTTGTATTACTCAAACAACATGTCTGCCAGTAAATTTTTAATACTTTTTTCGCTGATACTGGTAGCTACTGAAACATCATCAGCCTAAAGCTAATGTAGTATGAAACTATAAGTCATAAAACAAAAACGACTCTCCAGTTACTAGAAGCTGGAGAGTCACTTTTGTTATTTAGCTAAAAGTTCGACCAAAGCCTTTCCTACTGCCGTAGATGATTTATTATTTTGACCCGTTATCAGTTCGCGGTCCACAACGACATGTGGTCCCCAGTCCTGTTCACCTTGAGAATAGTCGCCACCTGCAGCTGTTATTGCATTTTGTGGCCAGTAAAACAATTCGTCACCACCCAGGTAATATTTGGTAGCCACCGTCTCTTCCGAATTGCTAAAAACAGTCATTTTATACCCATCGTAAATCCATCCTTGACCGGGCTCCGCTTTTTTCCCTGCTTTCATCTCGGCCTCAAATGACTTGCTGTTGGGCATCCAAATGTAAAAACGGATGACATGGACCAATACATTAAGCAAAAGGATTTAAAGAAAATACAGAATTGGCTGGAAAGTCAGACCTGGTTTTCACATATGTCTACCAATCCATTCATTAAACTATTCTGGCTACATTGTTTTGACAAAAAAAGACCTAAAGTCTTCACAAATTACGTTGTCCCGAATGAATATTTCATGCTCCAGGAATTGACTAAAGTTGAAGGCATTTGCGTAACGCTAAAGGAAAACGCGAAACCATTTATCGCCAACAAATCCCTCAAACTAATTTGGCAATCGGAGGATTACCCAGCGAGAGATTATTACCTGATTGCGCATAAAAAGCAAAGGTCACTTTTCGAGATGTTAAAAAATTTGTTTACCCAGTAACACGAACGCTCTAGAAAAATTGCTTTGCCTTCAAAAGCCAGAATAACATTACCTTTATTAGACCTAGAGTTAATAATTGACTTAGCATTCAAAAAATATTCTGCTAATGAAACCAGTAATGTACTTATCACTTTTTCTAGCCTTTATTATTATGGGTTGTTCTCCAAAAGAGTCACCAAAAGACCCTACAGAATCTTCCAATTCAATTGAGTCATCAGATGTCGTTCTTGGAAAGTTAGAACATGGTTTCACCCTTAGCCCTGGCACCCAGGAAAAATTTGATGAAGGCCTATTGCTTTTACACAATTTCGAATATGATGATGCCTTGTCGGCATTTGAGGAAGCCACTGCTCTGGATAGCACAGAAGTCTTAACACATTGGGGCGAAGCAATGTGCCATTATAAAGCGTTATGGAGATTACAGAATACAGAAGATGGAAGGGCAGTTATATCCCGATTGGGAGAAACCAGGGAAGAGCGTTTAGCAGCGATCGATTCCCCCATAGAAAAAGCTATGTGGGAAATCGTAGAGATCATGTATGGGGAGGGGGAGTTCAAAACCAGGAACAATCTGATCAAAGATCACCTGGCGGCTATGCACAAGAAATTTCCGAACCACCAGGAAATTGCAGCATTCTACGCCTTGTCGCTTGTTTGGGCAACAGAAGCATATGGTGATGGTAGCGCAGATCTAAGATTGGCGGCTTCCATTGCCGATAAAGTTATTAAAGTAAATCCCTTGCATCCTGGTGCATTGCACTATAAGATCCATGCACTTGATGGCCCTACTTCTGCGGAGGATGCCCTTGACGCCGCGGATGTTTATGCTAAAGTAGCCGCTGATGCAGCGCATGCCTTGCATATGCCTTCACATATCTACCTGGCTATCGGAGAATGGGAGGGCGTGGTTAATTCCAATCAAAGATCATACGATGCCAGTGTAAAAAGAATGGTAGATAAGGAACTAGATGATGGTGCCAGGGGATATCATTCTTTGGCCTGGTTGCACTATGGACTTTTACAACAGGGGAAATACGGCAAGGCTGAAGAGGTCTTAAAAGAAATACTAACATACGGTCCAAAAGATCCCACAAAACGCGCAAGAGGGTACCTGATTGGTATGCAAAGTCGACAATTGGCAGAAACCGGCAAAGTGAATGAACAAACCCAGCTCGAATTAGATGTTGACGTGGATGATATAGGCATTATTGCAAAATCTGTACGTAGCCTTCTCAGAGCACAAATTGCTTTTCAAAACGAAGATCTCGAAACCATTAATGATGAAATTGATTGGCTGTCTACTTCAATTTTTATGGACTCACTGACCATTAAGGACTCGGGAATTGCAATGTGTGCAGCGGGAAATACAAGGTATGCACCAACTGAGAATTCTGTAAAAGTTGCCCAGGTGAACCTTACTCAAATTGAAGGACTAAAAGCCCTCCTACAAGAAAATCAGAAGTTATTCGAAGTCAAAATGAAAAAGGCTGTTGAGCTTGAAAACCTGACCAACTTCCCAACCGGACCACCCGCTATTACTAAACCTTCCTTCGAGCAATATGGAGAGTGGCTACTGGAAAATGGGCGCTACGAAGAAGCCAAAACCCAGTTTGACAAAGCCCTGTTGCGGATGCCCAAAAGATCAAAATCTCTTAAAGGAAAAGTTACTGCCCTCAAGGCATTAAATCAACTCGACGAAGTTGAAGAAATTGAAAAGGAACTGCAGTCTATCTATGCACAGGCCGATGCTGAAGTCAAGAAGTTTATGGAAGAATAAAGATTAAAGTCACCATTATAAAGAGACATATGACCAAAATCAGAATGATTACCAAAGGTGATATTTCAGATATAAAGCAGGTTCTGGATACCATCGAATTATTTCCTTCCGAAATGCTTGATGACATGATCTCTGACTACCTGAACAATCCGGAAACAGAAGAAATTTGGTTTACAGAAACAAAAAACGGAAAACCAATTTCTCTAGGTTCTTGTGCGCCTGAACAACTTACTGAAGGTACTTATAATCTTTATGCAATTGGGGTAAGAAGCGACATTCAATCAAAAGGGATCGGCAGCAGGATGATGACCTTTATCGAGAATCATTTAAAAACAAATGGACACAGAATCTTAATTGTTGATACCTCCGGAACCGATGATTTCAAATTAACGCGAAAGTTTTACGAAAAATTAGGCTATAAAAATGAAGCGGTAATTCGAGATTTTTGGAAAGATGGGGATGACAAGGTAACCTATTGGAAGAAGCTGAAGTATAAAATTGGTCTATTGGGGCTTTCCGGGGAAAAACATATTTACACGCTCTTTATAAACTGCATAATCAGGTCTTTTCTGCATGGAGTAATATTCGGAAGGAACCGCTCCAGTCAAATAAACCAGGGAGAGATACATTATACGAGAAACAAACAAAAGGCCCAACCCTAATAATATCCAAACTGCTAAAGACTCGCCCGATTCAAGAGCCAGCCAAGACGGAATAGCAGCAATGGCCAGACCATTCCAAACCATCCATTCTCCAAAATAATTAGGGTGTCTTGAATATTTCCAGAGACCTACATCACAAACCTTGTTTTTCTCTCCTGAAACAGACATTTTGCGCAGAAACTTTAGCTTTTGTGCATCAGCGATAGTTTCGAAAGCATAAGCCATAACCCAAATGAGGAGGCCGATCATTTCAAACACCGAAAAAGCAGGATCTGGATTTGAGCCAATAATAAAAGCTGGAAAAGCTAAAAATGAAGCATTCGCCAAACCCTGTGTCAAAGCATCAATTTGCATGGCCAAAGAGACATTGGTTTTTCCTTTTCGTTGCCAACGACGGCGCTGATATTGATATCTTGGAAACTCTTTTTTCATATAACCTTTGCGCCATAATTGTAGCGCTCCAATACCCATTCTTAATCCAATAAATATGTAAATACCGCCTACTATCACTACCCTCCAAAAATATCCCTCACTAAAAATCAAAGTCAGCACCCCAATACATACCAGTCCCCATGGCCAGCCAATGTCAACATAAGACATCCTGCCTGTCTTCCAGATTGGCCAGCAAACAACCAGCCCAAACAACAACAATTGAGCAATGAGGTTGTAAGCAGATAACTAAAAAAACGATTGACTCAATATCAGAATTGCAAAACCAATGATAAAGATGAAGAGAGGTTTGAAGTATTTCATATCAGAGAATATCGATGCTGGTTTCAGAGGCTAATAGAATTGCTATGCTAAATATACAGGACTTAGAGTTAGTTTGGGTTTTACTAACTGACAAAGACCTTCCTCGCCTTCAGTTGCTCATATATTTCTGTCGCTTTCGCTAAAATATTTGGATCGTATGCTTTTTGATCCTTCGTTATCCTTTTATCAAATGGCGGGATATTCGACCAATCGATTTCAATGTTGATTCTTTCAGAAATAGTTCTAATAAACGTTTGGGGGTCCTTTAAAAAGTCTGCGTATTCCATTAAAACATAAAACCCATCAACTGACAACAATTTGGTGTAATAGCTTATCCAAAGTTCTAACCAATAGTTTATTTCTAATGGGTCATTGCCGACTACGTCACTGGTTTCAAATGAAAAGAACTTATGCCCGTTTCCGAATTCATGGTGACAAAGCCAGTTCATATACTTCAAAATAAAAGGATCTTCATTTTGAAGTTGAATAAACCGTTTGTGTTGTTTTAGAAGTGAAGAAGCATGCGATAACGGATCCCGAAACATAAATATCGCATGAAATGACTGGTTGTATTTTCTTAGCGATTCAAACCGAAGCAGAGCATTATTATTTTTGGCCAGGTATATTTTTGTCTTGGCAATTGATTGCTGATATTTCATGTATTGATGATAAGATTCAGGATCTATACCGTGTTCGAGTAATGAATTATCTTTTATGTATCCATCATTGAGAAATACCTTGAAAAAGTATTCCTCAAGCGCAGCAGAAGTGTTCAAACTTATTTTAACCTGGTCTGAATGGAGTCGCTCACTTGCTTTTTCTTTGTTTCTAAATGGCAGATAGGACCAAAGCTTCGGGGCAAGCAAAAAGGGCATATTCGCATATTTCAGTGAAGCAAAAGGTCCTCTATCAGATAACAGGTGGGTTAATGCAGTTGTTCCTGACCTCGCCAATCCGGTTACCAGTACAAAGGTTTTGTTTGGATCCGCAACTTTCTTTGTTTGAAATTTAAACAGGCGTATTCCAAGGGCATAGTTGTCTAAAATAATCTCATGAAATAATTGAGACATCTCAGTATATTTCTGTTTTGATTTTCCTATGGGAATGAATGGAATTATCGACCCTATTCCGAAAGGAATTATTGGTGGGAAATTGGAGGCATTTAGAATATTGGGGTATTCTAAATAGTCATAAATCAGTATAGGGATAAAAGCGCAACAAGCAACAGCCAACAAATACACAAAAAAGAAGACCAGCCATTTTAAGGTTACGAATAATGTATCCTTAACTTGCTTCATTTTGTCTTCTTCCTCAATTTCAGCCAGCAAAGCATTTAATAACGAAAGACTGTTTCTGGCTAAGCCAAAAAATGTACCCCTGAAAAGTATCAATGTAACAGAGAAAAATATTCCTGATAAAAGGAAAACAAACAGGCTCATTATTTTTTCTTAAAAAATCGCTTGAGCTTATACCATAAAAGGTATGAGAAGGCAAATAGAATGAAAAAAAGAATTAGGATCGTTACAATTAATGCACCAATGCCTAATCCCGGACCCAAATATAGTGTTAGAAGTTTCAAAATAAAATATGCTTAAAAGCGGATAATAATACCCCCTGAAAAATTACTCCACCAATTCTACTTTCGACCAATTTAAATATTTATAGGTATCTCCTCTTCCATTTTTAAAATAAGCCCTCGCTTTATCTCCCTCAAAAATGAACAAGATCCCGTTTTTTGTTTCCTCCACAAAAAATATATCCTTTTCATAATCAAGAATCTCAGCTAACCCTTCAAAGCCCGTATTTATCCTGAATTTTTCAAAGCTTTCTTTTTTATAAGACCGGGCCGCTTCAGAGCGAAAATTATAGAGCGTAATAGAATTCGTTGAATCAATCGGACCATAAAGAGACAGGTTATTTGAGAACACTGAAATTAACGAATCATTTACAACATCAACATCGTGTTGCATAGAACCAAGTTGGTTATTCAGCCATTTTACTTTTTTGTTGAAAGGATCGTATAAAAGAATAGTGTTTATATTTCTTAAAGAAATTAGAACATCGCCCTTATTTCCAAAATAATTATCAGAATTGATTGGTTGCACATCATTAAGGTGAAATACATTCCGTTCTTTATTTAAGCTTTTACTGATCCTAAACGATTCATTAAACACTGTTTGGTTCATGATCTCATCTACTTTCTCTGAAAACAAGACCTTTCCATTCATCGGGTCCAGCTTTGCAATAACATAAGGTATTGAAAATTGACGGTCTTCGTTATCCGTGGATTTTGAAGTTCCACAAGTCCAGATATTGCCTTCCCAATCAAATTCGATACTGTGATGAAAGTCAAAATCATTTGAAACCCAAATGATGGATTCACTCCCGTCGGCACAAACGAGTGCTCCCCCTTTGTTATTGACTGAAATGATAAAAACGAATGTCCCATTTGGTAAAAACCGGAAAGACTTTGGCCTTGTCAACCATACTGACTCTTCTTTAAAATCAGCGTTTGCTTGTTTCATCAACCTATTGGAGGTTGCTTCGAGGAAGTTGTAAGAGAAAAAATAGCGCTCTAATACAGAATCTTGCGGAATGCGCATTCTTTCGACAAAAATGGTATCATTGGTTGGAGAGTTATAAGCCCATTCCAAATGGTATTCATTGCTAAAAGTGTCATTTGGAAGGTCGTCAACATTCAAATCGTTGACCCGCTCAAACCTGGAGGATCTGGTTAGTGTTTGCTTCACTGGCCCTCTAAGGTTTGGCATAAAGTCTTTCCCTATGAAGAGTATGGTATCGTTAAGAAACTCCGGTAATTGGTTATTATCTCGAAAGGCTTCTCCTGTAATGATTATCGTCAGCAGAATAATTAATGAAAAGGTCAATGACTTGGCAAGCAGTCTTTCAATTTTTTTTCTTTTCAAATTAAATTTCCTTGATCAAGTAAAAATGATGGCAACGGAATATACGAATATGTCGAATCATAAGTAATTGTGACTTTACTTTCTGCTGATCCGACAGCGGGGTTCGGTATAATTTCATAATACCACGGGCAAGCAATACTTCAGAATGAAAAAAGACAAGGGCCACAAATCAAGGACTTAAATCTATTTCCTGATCATCGTAAATCCAATTCCTCGACAACCCGATCTGCCCCATAGACTTTCTCCAAAGCCTCAAGAATGCCTTCAACATGAACAGACACACAACGGCCAACCTCATCATCAAAAAGATAGTGGTTATACAATGCATTTGCATTGCCATCTATCACTAATCCAATTACCTCAAGTTCTTTATTAACAATCACGCTCCCTGTGCTACCGCTCGAAGCAACATCATTGGTGCAAACGAAATTTAATGGTTTAGACATATCTATCTCACTTTTGCGATCAAGCCAAACCTCCGGTAGAGTAAACGGATACCTGTTGACATTATCAATGTTTCGTGCATAAAGCTCACCAAAAGTTGTATAGTGAGTTATATCAGCATCACCTTGAACGTAACCGCTAACCACCCCATCTGAAAACCGCAACGTACCCGTCCCGTCAGGACCAATATTAGCGCCATAACACGCAAACATCGCCTGAGCCATTTTCAATCCAAGCGCTTCCTCCTTTGCTTCCAACCAACCTCCTAATTGTTCATTCTCCCGCATCAAAACAACCAGTTCGCGAGCAGCAATAACCAGCGGATCCTTACTTTCCAGAATGCCCTTCCAACCCAACTCAATTAGCGCATCACGATTTCCAGAATGCCCAAGCCAGGTCGACGATCGCTCTTCCAAAATCTCCACAAATCCCTTAGGACTGAGGTCTCCAAGCACCTTCGTCATGTATGGATCATCAGCAGGCAACCACTGACTCGCCCTCACAAAGTGATCTAACACATGTGCCACACCATGGAAATTGAGATTATACGAATGTCCGGTCCAACCATCCAAATGGTCTCTGGCGTATTTGCGATGCTCTACAGTGGCTTCGGGATCACTCAATCGGACAATATCCATTACTAAGTCGAGCAGGCCTGCGCCCTTATGAAATTGCATACGAACCTCATGTACCTTGAGCTGCTCAACAAGGTTGGTCATCTCATCAAACAGACCATTATACTTTTCTGTCAGCTGCTTGTCGGCCATCAAACATTGTCGAAGTGTTTGTTCGATCGCTGTCTTTTTCGCCATCAACTGCTTGTCTTCAAGTGCATCCAGCTTGCCATTTTCTACCTTCAGATCGTTTTCCAGATTAAGCATACTTGTTCTGACCCAGGCCCAGTGTCTTGAAGGGTTTTCAGGATCAAACTCCCCGGTGTATGTATTGCTCCCAGGGTCCTTCAATATGCGTAATTCACTGGTGAGTCTGTCAATCTCCATCAGCAATTTGATATCCATCTCGAGCTCCAACTGGGTTTTGGTCAAAAAACGATGTGTCTTGCCAGGATTTCCAGTCACAAAGACCAGCTTGTTTTCACTGGCACCGCCTTTTTTCCATTTGAAAAAATAATTTGAGGAATTCACCGGTTGGCCTTCTTCATACGCGCGCAGGAATGCAAAATCAAGACTGTGACGTGGGTAGTTAAAATTATCCTGGTCTCCGCCAAATTGGGCAATTTGCAAATGTGGCATACACACCAGGCGAATATCTTTGTACACCTTGTATTGATATAAATGGTAAACTGCGCCTTGGTAGAGACTTACGATCTCAGACTCCAATTCCGGGCTAGCTTTGCTGATAACTTCCAGGGTGATTTGCTTATTGGCCTCACGCTTTTCCATAGCCAGAACTTCATCATCAGTCGCTTCAACTCCCAGATTGACTTCGTCGGTTACGTCCACGATATTGACCAACTGGGTGGCCGTCAGCCAATCGTCATGACTTACCCTCAACCTGATTTCCTGCTCTAACGACTTGGCTGCAAATCCAGTCTTGATGATTTTGAGTGGTTCTCCATCTCTTGCATATCCCTTTGAGTCAAGCGTCCTTGCAACAGCACTGACAATACTCCGATTACTCGTCAAAATCAGTCCGTTTGGTGATACAAAAGATGCTGAACCAAAAATGGGCCCCTTGTTTTCGACTTCTAGACGCAATGCACCCAAACGAAGTGCATTCAACCATTCCTGCTCAGGCTTAAAATCATACGTCTTTTCGAGATGGGTGAGGGGTGGGTTGTCGAAAGTCCACAAGTGACCTTGCTCCTTGATACCTGAAGCAACAGTGGTATTTGTCTTATTGCTTGAATTGTCGAGCCGCAGGCAGGATTGGGTAAAGAATAACAACAGGATCGGTATTGCTAAATATGCTTTATTCATCGATAACCTTCTTTTTACTAAAAGTAAAATAAAGCACATTATACAAGGTCAGAATGACTGTAAATTAGTGTAAATGGATTGAAAATAATTCTGGCGATTTTTGAGTAAGTCTAAATTGATGTTGTTATACATTAGCTGCCTAAGCTAGTATTATCATATTCTCTTAAATCCATGAAATACAGCAATTTGCCGAAAAAAATTGAACTGGAGGTTTAACATTGATATTATCAATACCTAAGGTTTTTATCAAATGTCGTAGGAGGGTCTTAGGAATAGGACCCTGCTGAGTTTAGCATTTTAAAGAAAAGGTTATAAATATTTTAAAAAAAACATCAATCATGAGTTGGGAAGAACATCGGAGGAAAATGCACCTTTATCATATGGCTTTAGTGAATATCGACAACGATGTTCAAGACAGGTCTTTAGCGTCATGGAAGCGACTATGTGAATATGTGGACATTGTCGCTGAGGAAGAAAGAGATGAATTTTCGCCCTATGAAAAAGAAGACAATCCTACTTGACAGATCAAAATCGAAAGTCGGCCCTTGCTCAAGTTAATAAAGAAAATTTGTGAGAACCGTTGAGTAAGATTAATATGAAAAGTATTCTCCTGGTGTTATGCGCATTATTATGTTGGTCATGTACTGATACTGACAGGCTCGTAAATGCTATCGCAAACGACAGGATCATGGAAAGTGAATATATCGGATTTGGGGGATCAAAAAGCAAACAATACAAGCGATTCCAAAAACTAAAATCAACAGCCAGTCTTTATGAGTTAGAGCATCTGATCAAACACGAGAGTCCTATTATTAGAAGTTACGCTTACCTTGCACTGATAGAAAGAGGGCACATGAGTCCTTCTACAGCCTTTGAAGATGCAATACAAAACAATCAATCATTTTCCCAAATAACGTTTGACCAGATATTAGGCAGTGACATCTGTACTGAAATCTATTACAATACTTTGAATAACTCCAGGAATCCGGAAAATTCAATAAATATGCCTTTCCTTCGATCAGAAATCATAAAAATGGACAGTCTTATTATTTATGGCTTGGAAGCGAATCATCTTTTACAGTTTTTAGTGCTTACTGAAAAAATACTAGACGAATCTTATAATGATCGGATTAAAGAATTAGCCCTGGATTTTAATGACTTCTCAGCTATTTTCTATATCTACGACAATGGCATTGAAGTTGAACCATCAAAATTTAAAGAAGCCATAAAAAAGACTTTGCAAAATAAGATAGGATCGGACCCTAAACGAACACTTAAAAAGATCCTTGAAGAATTGGATTAGGACTATATATGAAGACACCACCCCAAACTACCATTCAACTCTTTAACGGCAACCAAGCACTCGCGATAAAATTCGTCGAGAAATGCAAAGAAGAGTTTCCGAAACAAATAATGAAAATGGCAGAAGCCATTCAAAGCGAGTCGTTAAATGACATTGCAGATCTCACTCATAGTTTTAAAGGACAGTTGTCTTACCTCGGAGCAGAACACCTTGTTACCCTTGCCGCTTCACTGGATCAGGTTCCTGACCACTCCGACTGGTATTCATACAAGGCAAATGCAGAAGCGCTTATCAATGGCATTAATCAGTTGTTGACCGAACTATAAGCTGGTAACCTGATCCATGAACATTCAATAGTTTGACGTCAGAGTCTCGTGATAATATCTTGCGCAATTTACTTATGTAGACATTGAGACTAATAGTGTGGGCGTTATAATCATCGTTCCATATCTTTTTCAAGGCAACCTCTCTGCTCACAAAGCCATCGGCGGAAGAAAGGAAAAGCCCAAGCAGTCTGTTTTCGATATCACTTAAAACAATCGTTTCCTCTCCAAATTTTATTTCCCTGGATATCGCGTAATAATTGAACTTTCCAAGGCTATTGGGCAAAGTAGAAGATTTGGGAGTTTGCACATTGGAGAAAGTCCGTCTTAAAATCGCCTGAATGCGCAGGTGCAACTCCTCCATGCTAAAGGGCTTAAGGATATAATCATCTGCTCCCAGTCGCAAGCCTTCCAGCCGCTTATCACGATGTGATTCGCTAGTCAGAAACAAAAAGGGGACCTGGGGAGATAATTGCCTGAGTTCAGTAGCCAGTTCGAATCCGCCCTTATGGGGCATCCGAACATCCAGAACACAAAAATCAATATCATGTTTGACAAAAAGGTCGAGCGCATCCTGGCCATTGTGGGATAGATATACCTCATAGCCCTTACTTTCCAGGTATTCTGCAACCATCGGGCTTAGAACTTTATCATCATCCACTACCAATAACTTGAAAGTTGGCATTTCAGGCGTCGAATCCATGTCTTTAAGGTGTCCGATTAATAATTATTAATACTTTTTAAAAAGACGTTAATGGGAATAGAGCGGGGTCGGGTTCATCTTTGTACCGTCGCATTCAGCGATCGTATTAAGACCATCAAAAATAATAATTTAAAATTCAAATTCTCATGAAACATCTACTATTGAAAACCTCATTAATTGCATTTCCTATCCTTTTGTTAATCGGGGTATCCTCTTGTGAAAAACCTACAGTGCCTCAACCTCCAAACCCTAATCCAACAACAGGAAAAACTGTCCATTTGGACGAGTTGATCGAGGATTTTGAGGCTGAAATCCCTTTTGGATTTGTCGGTTTTCAGTATACCATAGCCCAGAATGGATCGGAAGAACATACTAACTCATTCGGGAAAGCCTCACTTATTGTTGACGGAACAGAATATGACTATGAAAACTATCATCGTAAAAGTCTGCAAAGCTGTAGTAAAACGATAACCGCTGCAGCAATGATCTTTGAGCTGAATAAAAATAATGTAAGCGTTCATGACTCCATTTACAAATACCTCCCCGAACGGTGGGACACGGAAGCTGTAAGAGACATCACATTTGATGAATTACTCAGGCACGAAAGTGGATTTCGAGGTACCTATGATTGGTATGGCATGATGCGGTCGTATGTCGAAGACAGCACATTTGCCTCAAAAAACTATGTTTACGCAAATGTCAACTTTTCTATGATGCGGATTTTGATCCCAAATATAAATGAAGAAAGCAGGGCTAATCTTGAAAACCTTTTTGGCACTCACGGAGAAGATACTTATGAATGGCAAATTGCACAGTCCTACTTGTTTGATGTTCGCCAAAATCTCATGATCCCATCCGGTGTTGACCCTGACGTAGCTCCTGCACCATGGGATACCGACGTCATCGACAAGGTTAGACATTATAACTTTATGGATCAATCTTTATCAGGCTACCTGTTTAACGACCAAACGATGATGGCAGGAGCTGGAGGATGGTATATGAATTCGTATGAATTTGCTGCTTTCCTTTCCCACCTGATGGAAGATCAATTCGTGTATGCGCAATCTGAAACGCTTATGGACAGAGAGTATGGCATGTTCTTAGGCGCATTCAACGGAACCGACTATTATACCCACAACGGAAGTTACACTAGCGATGACGGAAGGGGCACAAGAGCACTTTGGGTCTATGTTCCATTTACGAAAGTTCTGTTAACTGTCCAGATTAACTCCGGGTCAAACCTTTACAGCTTAGACGAAGTATTACAAGCATTTATGCAAGCTCATAACGATTCATATTACTAATGCATCTAAAATAGCGACTTTGACCTTGCATGAAAAGGTGCCAGTTGCCAAAGACGTTTGGATCATCCAATGGTTATTCAGAAATTAGAATAACCATTGGATGTCTTTATATCCGCTAATCTATATTTATGACCTTCGGTGAAATCTAGGTTAATACATATCAGCATTCTCTTTTTCATGGTCTGGGCTTTTGAAAGCGCAGGCCAGACCCGTAAAGTGCATTTTGAAAAACTGGGCCTTTCTGATGGACTACCGCAGACCCATATTTTCACCATGATGCAAGACAGAGACGGATATATGTGGTTCTGTACGATGGGTGGTTTGAGCAAATTTGACGGGGAGCGATTTATCAACTACCGCCATAATCGAAACGACAGTACAAGCATTTCGGGTAACTGGATCTATAAAATTGTTGAAGCCGAAGGTGATATTTGTTATGTAGCCACTACAAGCGGTTTCAATGTTTTCGACAAACGCAAAGAGACCTTTGTCCGATATACTGCCGACCCGGGAAGAGAAGATGCCCTGGTCAATCATCGGATTCACGATATCGCCTTGACTGGTGGAAGACACCTTTGGCTTGCTCATGCAAAAGGTATTTCCCGTTTCGATATAAAGACTGAAAAATTCAAAAATTTTACCCATCCGGAATTTAGCTTTTCACGTCATGCGCCTTCTGTATCAATCACCCACGACGGACATGTATTTGCCGGCTCTAACTTTGGGTTATTTACTATTAGTGCTGACTCTTCGGGGCTGGATCATATTCCGGTTATTCTTGAAGATAAATATTGCAGGGTTCGGCAAATTACACAAAGGCATGGCAGGCTTTGGTTGGCAACAAATCATGGCGTTATTACATACGATCGCCACACCCGCCAATACGAAAAAGTGCCAATACCCCTGGATGATTCTACCCCAAGTGTCAACAGCTTTGTCTGGGACACAGATAGTACTGCCTATATCGGAGGAAGCATAGGTCTTCATAGAATTCATATGGCCAGTGGCAGGCTTTTAGCCAGTTATAACTATGCTGCCAACAACCCGGAAGGCATTTCCGGAGATGTGGTCTATTCGTTGCTAATCGATAATGCGAAAAACATCTGGCTGGGCTTGTTTGATGGCATAAACATCATTAATCCCAATGCTGAAAGCTTCAGAGTCTACTATAATGAACCCGGCATAAGTAATCTGAAAAATGCAACGCTCATCATTCATACAACAAGGGAAGGGGAAATCTGGACAAGTACCATGAAAGGGGTTTGGTACAAATCTGCTCTTGATGCAGTGCCAAGAATAGTTGATTTCGAAGGCTACCTAAAGTATGAGCATTTTCCTGCCATGGGTTTTGCCCAGGATGCCAGCGGGGTTTTGTGGTTATCCAAAAAAGACCACGGGTTAATGAATAATGCAGGCGGAAAGTTTTCTTTCAGGATGGTCAAACCAAGAAGCATGTTAAATGATGCAGCACCCAAACAAATGCTTAGCCAACGACATGATGCGAATAAGCTCTGGGTTGCTACGAATAAAGGTTTGCTAAGGTTGGATGCTGTCTCTGGCGATACCCTTTGGATTCGACCCCGGACATATGACAAAGCTCTTGGCTCCAATAATATCGGCGCCATAACAGAAGACGAGCAAGGCATCATCTGGTTTGTAAGTAATGGAAGACTGTGCAGTTATCTTCCTTCTCTTGACCAATTGCTGACTTATCCATCCGACTCTGATGACAGTACGGCTTGGTTTGGCAATAGTGCTTACAGGATCGATGCATCAAATGACAGGATTTACCTCAGTGGTCCTTCATTTAGTTTTTATGATAAGCGTGAAAATCGATTTTACAACTATACGACTGAAACGGAGGTAAAAATTGGACTCCTTCCTTCCGTGACAGTCGACAGGGAAGGCGACGCATGGTTCCCCAGTGGATCAGGTATCTGGCATTTCGATGCACAAACAAGTGATCTTAAAAAATACGATATACAATACCTGGGTGGCGGTTATATTACCTCCTCCGCGAACACGACGCCTGATGGCCGGGTCCTTTTTGGCAGTTATAATGGTATTACAGAGATAAAACCATGGCAGGTTTTGGCTGATACGTTAAGTACCCAGGTTGTCTTATCAAATGTTTTGGTGGACAATAGTCCTGTTGAATTGGATAAGGCCATACAATTTACAGATACCCTGCACCTGAGTTACAAAAACACTTTACTGGTCATCCAATACGCAGCCTTGAAATTTATGAAAAAAGGAGGGTTACAGTATCGCTACAAGTTGGATGGCTTAAGTAATAAATGGGTTGAGATGGGTAGTCGTACTGAAATAACCTTTAATGATTTGTCGCCCGGCAAATACGATCTCACCGTTGAAGCTACCAACGACTTCGGAGCAAAGTGCAGGAAGCCGCTTAACCTTCTTATAATTATTGCACCACCTTTTTGGCAAACCAGTTGGTTTTATACCTTCGTCGTTGGTATTCTGTTGCTCATCATCTTCCTGGTATACAGAAACCTGGTCCGCATTCAAAGCCTGCAACAGGCAAAAGCAGTGGCAGAACAAAACGATCAGTACAAATCCAGATTCCTGGCCCATATGAGCCATGAATTCCGCACACCAATGAATGCGATAATGGGGCTCAACCACCTATTGATGCACAGCGGACTGGATGACCAACAACTTAAGTATACAGAAAGCATAAAGTCTTCTTGTGATAACCTGCTTTGGATGGTCGACAACATCCTTGATCAGGCAAAAATCGAATCAGGCACAATTAAGTTACAGCATACAGCTTTTTATCCACGAGAAGTGTTCAAGCAGGTTCATAATTTGCTCTCACTTAAGGCAGCAGAAAAAGGTTTGGCGTTCTCATTGGACATTGATCCTGAGTTTCCAAATGAGGTAATGGGTGACCCTGTAAGGTTGTTCCAGATATTGGTTAACCTTTCTGCAAATGCCATAAAATTTACGAAACATGGATCTGTCACCATAAGCGGCACAATAGAACAAACCGATGAACTTCCCAGAATGATCTTGAAAGTTTCAGATACTGGAATTGGGATAGAGCCGGAGGCGCTAGAAAAGATATTTGATCGGTTTGAGCAGGTAAATCCTGAAAACAATCTCTCTGAAGGCGTTGGGTTGGGGTTAGCTATTGTAAAACAATTGGTAGATACCATGAAAGGCTCCATCACTGTCAACTCCAGGTTAAATGAAGGTTCTGTTTTTACCATAGGCATTCCATATGAACCCTTGTCGATTCCCAACGGTGATATTGATGTCAGCCCTGGTCAAAAGGTACTTCCCGATGGCATGGAGATACTTATTGTTGAAGACATTGCCACCAACAGGTTTGTAGCAACCCAATTGCTAAAACTTTATAATGAGAATATCAATATTACGGAAGCGGAAGACGGCAAACAAGCAGTAGAGGTTGTACAACTAAAACGTTTTGACGTTATCCTTATGGATGTACGCATGCCCGTGATGGATGGACTGACAGCCACTCGAAAGATCCGACAACTCGCCGGATGCGATGATCGTCAATTGCCGATTATCGGACTTACGGCAAATGCTACTCCTGAGCAACTAGAGGCATGTATTGCCGCAGGTATGAATGCATATGTTACAAAGCCTATTGATGTAAATGAGTTAATTTCAAAGTTGCAAGCCTAATACCAAGTATATCTGAACAATAAGACCCTTAAGTCGTACTCTACTCTAAAATTAGGGTGGCATGGAAGATAACATTCTCGACTTACCTGAAAACGATGAAAATGACAAAGTATTTAAGGCTCTCGTTAGTCTTTATATTGGCGACACAAATTTTATTTTTAGTTGCATTAATCATGAAGTTTTTGGTTTAGTGCCATTTTTACTTCATTATATCTTTTCAAAAAAAATTAGGCGACTATATATAAGTTTACACTAAATAGTCTTACTTCCCATTATAGAGCAAGAAAAAAATATCTTCCAAGGAAAAAGATAAAGCCCGCAGAAACAACTAAATCCCTTACAGGTATAGGCTCATTGATGTTGATCGTAAATAAGGCGTACGCCAAGCAAAACCCCGCTAGGAACAAGGATGTGCTTCGACTAAAAATAATTTTGCTTAGTGCGGTTTGATTTGTGTCCATTTCTCTAAAGTTAGTTTATTTATGAATGAAGCCAAAAGCGCTTATCCTTATGTTAATGCTAATTCTGTAAAAATATAGCAGTATATTTTAACCGTCTTGCTCTTGCCTTTTAAAAACACTTCGATTTTCAATAGAAAAGAAAATATTTTAGTTTGTCTTTAAACCTGTTTTAACTCTTGTTTAAGAGTGTTTTATTTATGTTGTAAAATGCTGTTTAACAATGAGTTACTTTGTGTGTTTCCTGCTTGCACATACACATTAATTATTCCGCGATAATTCGGAATAATACTCAATCTCACAACACAGTGTTGGTAACGTCCTTTTTAGCATTTGCATTTGTAAGGGTTTCTTTTTAACTTTGGTTAATTCCATTATGGAAAAAAAAGGATGAAGCCACTCGCGATGGTTCATCCTGATTTAAATTTGCGGGGTAAGAGTGAAAAAGTCTCGTTCCAGTACCTACA